>NZ_OY781099.1:2426606-3033258 GCF_963676325.1 uncultured Bacteroides sp. | reverse complement strand
TGATTATGAAAAAGTAGGATTATGGCAAGAGGGAGATGCTAATCTAGATAAATTTGTAAAGGGAGGAAATGTTGGTATGATTAAGGTAAAATACACCGGCGATTACAATGCTGATGGAACACCTACAAGACAAATTGGACCTGCTGATCGTCAAATTATAGATGTTGATCCTGATTTTCAGGGTGGTTTCAATACCCGCGTTGCTTATAAAAATTTTGATTTGAGTGTTGTTGGCGCTTTCAAAAGCGGTGGTACACTTATCAGTACCCTCTATGGATCATCAGGCTACCTCAATATGTTGTCCGGACGTAGAGGTAATGTTAAGGTCGATTATTGGACACCGGAGAATACCAATGCTAAGTATCCAAAACCTGGTGGCATAATGGATGGTGACAATCCAAAGTTTGGTAGTACACTGGGCTACTTTAATGCATCGTATCTGAAGGTACGTACAATTACACTTGGGTATAACTTTAATCAAAGGTGGATGAAAAATGCAGGTATCGACAAATTGCGTCTTTACGGTACTATACAAAACCCATTTGTTCTGTTCTCACCTTACAACAAGGAATCTGGCATGGATCCTGAAACCAACTCATATGGTGATGAAAATGCGGCAGTAACATCTTACAGTAAGCGTCTGCTTACTATAGGTACAAACACGCCTTCTACTCGTAATTACTTGGTTGGTATTAATTTGACATTTTAAAAAAGACAATAATGAAACGAATAAATATAAAAGCATATATAGGAACAGCCCTGCTTACGCTGTCCTTGCTGGGATGTTCTGATATTCTGGATGAACAGCCACGCAGTATTTTTACCCCCGAGTATTTCAAAACAGAGAAAGGTGTTATGGGAGGTTTAACGTCTATGTATGCCCATCTGCGGAACATATATGGACAAGGATACTATTATAATTCTTGCCTCACAGGCACCGATGAAGTAACTTATGCCCAGAGTGCTGATGCAAACTTTAAGGATATGGACCTTTCCGGAGTGGGATCAATTACTGCCACCAGCAGCCGTTCCGATGCACTTTGGGGAACTGCATTTATTAATATAAACAATGCCAGTGGTATTATTGAAAATGCAACAGCAGCAGGAACTATTTCGAATGCACTGGTTGCTGAAGCTCGATTCTTCCGTGCGTTCGACTACTTTTTACTGGTGCAGACATTTGGTGGTGTATCTTTAGATCTGGGTGCCGGTGAATTGAAATTTAATGCTTCAGCTAGCCGTACTTCTGTGCGTAACACTGTGCCAGAGGTCTATACAAAAGCTGTATTCCCTGATCTTTTGACAGCAATTAATGATTTGCCGGCCACAGGACGTGTCACAGGTGGTGTAACTAAAACGGTTGCACGTCTTTATTTGTCAAAAGCTTACCTGACATATGGATGGTGGTTGGAAAACCCAAACAATATACCTACTTATCCTTTGTGTGACAGAACAGATCCTGATGGACATAATGCTCAATGGTATTATCAGCAGGCATACAACGTAGCAACTGCTGCCATTGCAGATCCTGGTAATTTTGGTTTATTGGCAAACTATTATGATGTTAACCTTGGATCAAACGATCGTAACAAGGAAATTCTGTTGTATGCAGATCACACAGAATCAAGCGAATTATATAATGGAGGTAGCATTACTTATGGCAGTGGCGGTGCTCCGGATAACTTTGCAAGTTGGATGATGACTTGGAACTATACAAACATCAGAAGTGCAGCTAAAACAGATTGGAGTTCGGTTGTAAGTTCTGTTCAGCGTGAATCAACACAACCATTGGGTCGTCCATGGACACGTATGTGCCCCACTATCAATGTAATTAAAAACACTTTTGCCGATAAGAATAATGATTCCAGATACGATGGTACCTTTACAACTGTTTATAGAGGAAACTGGAATAGAGGAGGTGCAACTAATGCATCTTTGTATAATGCAAACAATATGCCGGTTGTACAGGGTGATGCAATTCTAACATTCCTTGACGACGAACCTACAACAGCTATTGATTACTCTAATTCAACATATAAGAGTAATATTGGGGCAGGTGTATTACCTGGAAGAGCTGATTTTGTGATATCACCAAATGGAGTAAGCAGAATAGTATATCCTGGACTTTGGAAGCTTGGACCTTATCGTACCGACAATGGAACTGGATTGGGACAACCGAATGCCGGAAGTACTCGTCCTTTCAATATTGCTAAATTCTCTGAACTCTATTTTATTGCTGCTGAAGCAGCTGTGAAAGGTGCAACTACTACTGCTGGTCAAAGTGCCAGAGATTTGATTAATGTTATTCGTGCACGTGCTGGTCAGTGGCGTTGGAATAACAATGGAAATATCGCAAAAGCGGAAGACCATAGTGCTGCTATGATTGCTGCTACACCGGCAACTATAGACATAAACTATATTTTGGCTGAACGTTCACGTGAATATTATGGAGAAGGTTATCGTTGGTTCGATTTGGTACGTACACAAAAATGGGCAGAAATTGCTGGTACATACCAGATTTGTGGAAGCAATTATGGAGATCATACGCCGGTAACAGTAACACGTACAATTCCAAGTAATTACTATCTGCGTCCAATTCCACAAGGCCAACTCGATGGCATGGAAATGAGCGATGCAGAAAAAGTAGCTTATCAGAATCCAGGCTATTAATAATATAGCTTAATGTTGTAACTTTGTGTAACTAAATAAATATGGTTGATTGGAGGTCTTACGTGAGTCTGAACTCCATTCAACCATGTTTTTCAATAAAATAATCTTATTATGTTATACACCCGTATTGTATTCGTTGCATTATCTCTATTCCTTGCAACCTTATCTGCCAAATCAGGTAATGATACAGAAAGTCCATATTTAATAAAAAAGAATGCTGCAACTCAGTTAGTGGTCAATGGCAAGCCATTCCTTATGTTAGGAGGAGAGTTGGGAAATTCATCAGCATCTTCTTTGGATGATATAAGTAGGATTTTCCCTAAACTTGAGAAGATGGGACTCAATACGGTATTAGTTCCTGCTTGCTGGGAACTCATTGAAAAAGAAGAAGGCAAGTATGATTATTCAATAATTGATGGAGCCATTGATCAGGCTCGCAAAAATAATCTGAAAATTATATTTCTATGGTTTGGATCATGGAAGAATTCCATGCCTTGCTACGCTCCTATGTGGATAAAGGAAAATCAAAAAAAATATCCTCGTGCTGTAACCAAATCAGGCAAATCACTTGAAATGATGTCTGCTTTTTCGGAATCTAACCTAAATATTGATAAACGTGTTTTTTCTCATTTTCTGAATCATTTGGCAGAATATGATAAAAAAGACCAGACTGTAATCATGATACAGGTTGAGAATGAAATAGGTATGCTTGAAGATGCCCGCGAATATGGAAAGATAGCAGATCAGAGATTTAATTCGGATGTTCCTGGGAAGTTTATAGAATACCTGAGGAAAAACAAAAAAAATATTCAACCTTCATTATTAAAGAAGTGGGAGGCCAATGGGTTCAAGAGTAAAGGATCATGGAGTGAAATCTTTGGTGAAGGTCTTGATACGGATGAATTATTTATGGCTTATGTTTATGCTGAATATGTTCAGCAAATAGCTAAAGCCGGGAAAGAAAAATATAATATACCTATGTATTTGAATGCTGCGCTGAATTCCAGAGGAAGAAAGCCTGGTGCATATCCTAGTGCGGGCCCTTTGGCTCATTTGCTGGATGTGTGGAGATTTGTAGCGCCTTCAATTGATATTCTGGCTCCGGATATTTATGATCCAGGCTTTGCAAACTGGTGCAAGCAATACCATAATAACGGAAATCCTTTGTTTATTCCCGAAATCAGACTTGAAGAAGCAAATGCAGCCAGAGTTTTTTATGCTTTTGGAGAACATGATGCAATGGGATTTAGTCCATTCTCTATTGAGGATGTTGCTGATCCAGAGAATTATCCGCTGACCAAAAGCTATTCTATTCTTCATCAGCTTTATCCTATTTTAGCAGAAAAACAAGGATTAGGTAAAACAAATGGAGTTCTTTTTGATAATGAAAGCAGAGAAAGAACAATTGAACGAAATAATTACAGGTTCATATTCAAACATGACAACACATTGGGTTGGAGTCCGAAAGCCAAAGACGGAAGCATTTGGCCTGAAGTTGGTGCTTTGATTATTGAATTGTCTCCTACAGAATATATTGTTGCCGGAACCGGAGTAGTTCTTAGCTTTGAAACTCTTGATAATAAGAAAAAAGCTGGGATTGGTTACATAGACAAGATAAAAATAGAAAATGGTAAAATTGTTCCAATTAGAAGATTAAACGGAGATCAAAGTCATCAGGGAAGACATTTGCGTATTCCGGTAGGAGAGTGGGATATTCAATATGTAAAACTGTATGAATATTAAAATAGCAGTTATTATGAAATTAAAATGTATTATTGTCTTTTCATTATTTATTGTATCGTCATTCAGCGTTTTTGGAAGTTCTCTTCAAAAGTTTATTCTGAATACCGGAGGCAATGACAGGTTCCCTTTAGTTGCATCTGGTAATCCAGTTTGCATGGTGGAGGATAGCACAGACTATCCCGGTGTACTTCGTGCAGTTAATAATCTACGGAATGATATAAATAATGTAACAGGTTTTGTCCCTTTTTTATCAAAGAATAAACTTCCTAAAGAAAAACAGTTGCTGATAATAGGTACCTTGGGAAAGAATACCTTTATCAATCAGCTGGTAAAATCGGGCAAAATTGATGCTGCCGAATTAAGCGGGAAAAATGAAAAATATCTTATCCAGACAATAGCTCACCCTTTTCAGGGAGTAGACGAAGCATTGGTTATTGCCGGTAGTGACAAGCGTGGTACTATCTATGGCGTATATGAGCTCTCGGCTCAAATAGGTGTTTCTCCATGGTATTATTGGGCAGATGTGCCAGTGAAAAAACAAAAAGATATTTATGTGATCTGTGGGAAGTATACTGATGGTGAGCCGGCCGTAAAGTATCGGGGAATTTTTCTGAATGATGAAGCTCCTGCACTTAGCGGATGGAGTAAAGATACTTTCGGAGGTTTCAATCACAAGTTTTATGAAAAGGTTTTTGAGTTGGTTCTTCGTCTGAAAGGTAACTATATGTGGCCTGCCATGTGGGGAAATGCTTTTTATGATGATGATTCGGTCAGCGGGCCTTTAGCCAATGAAATGGGAATTGTGATGGGTACTTCACATCACGAACCAATGGGGTTAGCCCAGCAGGACTGGAAACGCAGAGGAGCCGGTGCATGGGATTATACGAAGAATGGAGCTGTGTTACGTGATTTCTGGCGAACAGGTATAGAGCGTTGCAAGGACTGGGAATCGGTTATTACTGTTGGCATGCGAGGCGATGGTGATGAACCTATGACTGAAAACGCTAACATAGAGTTGCTACAGAATATTGTTAAAGACCAGCGCCGGATTATTACTGAAGTTACTAAACGAAATGCGGAAGAAACTCCTCAGATGTGGGCTCTTTATAAAGAGGTACAGGAATATTATGATAAAGGAATGCGTGTGCCCGATGATGTAACGTTGCTGCTTTGTGATGATAACTGGGGCAATGTACGCAAGTTGCCAGATTTAGGTGCACCTTATCGTAAAGGTGGATATGGGATGTATTATCATGTTGATTATGTAGGTGGTCCACGTAATTATAAATGGCTGAATGTTTCCCAGGTACAACGAATATGGGAGCAGATGAATCTGACCTATCGCTATGGCGTTGATAAGATTTGGATTTTAAATGTGGGCGATCTTAAACCTATGGAATATCCAATAAGCTTTTTCCTTGATATGGCATGGAATCCTGATCAATTCAGTGCGAATAATCTGATTGAACATACAGAAAAATGGTGCGCTCAGCAGTTTGGTGATACTTATGCCAAAGATGCTGCCAGAATGGTTAACCTATATACTAAATATAATAGAAGAGTTACTCCTGAATTGTTGAATGCGGGAACATACAGTACGGTGAATTACCGTGAATTTGACGGAGTTGTGAAAGATTACAAACAACTAGAGAAAGAGGCTACAGAGCTTTATAACCGTTTGCCATCCGATACTCGTGATGCATTCGACCAGTTAGTATTGTTCCCCATTCAGGCATGTGCCAACTTGAATGAAATGTATGCCGCACAAGCACTTAATCAATTATATGCAGCTCAAGGCAGAACTTCTGCTAATGATTGGGCAATGAAAGTAAAACAATTTTATGAACGCGATTCCTTGCTGACTATACATTATAATAAAGAAATAGCCGGGGGTAAGTGGAATCACATGATGGATCAAACTCATATAGGATATACATCCTGGCAGCAACCTGAAAAGAATGTGATGCCGAAAGTATCTTTTGTTGCTGCTTCCAAGGATGCTGATATGAGAGTAGCGGTAGAAGATTCAAAGGATGTTGCTGCATTGAATAAAGCAGAAATCAGTTTGCCGGCATTTGATTCTTTTGCTAAACAACAGTACTACATTGACTTGTTTAATGCCGGTGAAACTCCTTTTGAATATACTTTGAAAGCTTCAAATGATTGGTTAATAATTTCAGATTATAAAGGAATAATTGGAAATGATAGGCGAATAAATATCAGTATTGATTGGAATAAATTATCAGTCGGAAAGCACGAGGGCAAAATCGTGGTGAAGACGAAAGGTAAATCAATAACTATAAAGGTGGAAGCTTACTCTTTACAAACTCCAGAGAACCTGAAACGCAGAACATTTATGGAGAGTAACGGTTGTGTATCCATTGAAGCTGAACATTATTCCGCAGCAAATAATAACGATAAGGTTTCCTGGCAGATAATTCCCGGACTAGGGAAAACACTTTCCGGCATTACAACTTCTCCGGTTACGGCTGTTCCTCAGGAAGATGCGGCAAACGGAGTATCATTGGAATATGATGTTTATTTGCAATCTTCGGGTGATGCAACACTGAAACTTCTTCTTTCACCAACACTCAACTTTAATGGTAATAAAGGATTGCGCTATGCTGTATCTATTGACGGAGGAGAAGAACAGATTGTGAACTTTAACCAGAAGTTTACTGAACGGGAAAGAGAACGTTGGGTGGCAAACAGTATCATTGAATCGGTAACCAAGCACCATTTTTCTGGTGCTGGACTTCATACAATAAAGTATCGTGCCATTGAACCGGGCATTGTTCTGCAAAAAATATTGCTTGATATGGGTGGTTTGAAACCAAGTTATCTGGGAGCACCGGAAAGTCCGTTCCTGAACAAAGTAAAGTAGCATTTATAAAGTTGATGAACAAATGAAAATATTATCTCAAACACATAGAACCAGTCTAAGGAAAGGAATCGCTTTATTATTCTTCCTGATTCTTCCAGTCGCCTTTGCCAATGCAGAGGTGAGGTTGCCACGACTCATTGCCGATGGCATGGTTTTGCAAAGAAACACTGAACTAAAATTGTGGGGATGGGCATCTCCGCAGGAAAAGATTGAAATTTCATTTCTTAATAAAGTGTATCGCACTGTTGCTGATACTTCCGGCAAGTGGCTGGTGAAACTTCCAGCTCAGAAGGCTGGTGGTCCTTATACTATGAAGGTAAACGATAAGCTGATAAAAGACATTCTGATAGGTGAAGTCTGGCTTTGTTCTGGTCAGTCTAATATGGAACTCCCTATAAACAGAGTTCTTGATCTTTATAGAGCAGAAGTTGAAAACGCAAACAATAGCAAAATCAGAGAATTTGCTGTTCCTTTAAAATATGACTTCAATGCTCCGACACAAGACCTTTCAGGCGGAACGTGGCAGTCAGTTAATCCAAAGGACGTTCTTCGTTTCTCTGCTGTGGCCTATTTCTTTGCAAAGGATTTGTATCAGAAATACGGTGTTCCGGTTGGTATAATCAGATCGGCTGTGGGAGGTTCACCTATTGAAGCCTGGTTACCAGAAGATAGATTGAACCAATATCCTGCTTATCAGGAGAGTTCAAGAGTACTTCGTAAAGCCGGATATATGGACAGTATACGGACAAGCGAAGGTAAAATGGTTAAAGAATGGAATATAGCGCTCTATAAAGCCGATAAGGGAATTTCCGGTTCTACAAAATGGTTTGATAAAGAACTTGATGCTTCCGACTGGGGAACAATGAATCTTCCTTCTTCCTGGTCGGATAATGGAATGAAAGGACTGAATACTTCCGTGTGGCTCAGGAAAACAATTGATATGCCGGCTTCAATGGTTGGCAAGCAGGCTACATTGAGACTTGGATGTGTTGTTGATTGCGACTCAGTCTTTGTGAACGGAACTTTTGTGGGAACAATTTCATACCAGTATCCTCCACGTATATACACCATTCCGGCCGTACTTTTGAAAGAGGGTGCCAATACTATAACCATCAGGGTGATTAGCTATAGTGGTCAGGGTGGTTTTGTAAAAGACAAACCTTATAAACTGATTGTCGGTAATAGTGAAATAGATTTGAAAGGCGATTGGAAATATAAGGTTGGTGCCCGGATGGAACCGATGAAGTCAACAACTACCTTTCAATATAAACCTTTTGGACTTTATAATGCCATGATAGCACCGATAACAGATTATGCAATCAAAGGGGCAGTATGGTATCAGGGAGAATCGAATACTGGTCGTTCCGGTGAATATGAATTCATGCTTTCCTCTCTGATTAACAATCTGAGAAATAAATGGGGCAATCCAAACCTGCCTTTCATCTGTATGCAGTTGCCTAATTTTATGGAAGCAAAGAAAGAACCGTCTGAAAGCAACTGGGCTATGTTAAGGGAAGCTCAGCTAAGTGCACTGAAGATACCAAATACGGCAGTGGTTGTTGCTATTGATTTAGGTGAATGGAACGATGTTCATCCGCTAAATAAAAAAGCTGTTGGCCACAGATTATCTCTGGCTGCTCAGAAAATAGCTTATGGAGAAAAGAATTTGGTTAGTTCAGGTCCTATCTATAAATCGATGGTCATTAAAGGAAATCAGGCTCTTCTTTCCTTTACAAGTGTAGGAAGCGGGTTAACAGCTAAAGGTGAACTAAAGGGATTTGCTATTGCCGGTTCCAATAATAAGTTTGTCTGGGCAAAAGCAAGAATAGTTGGAAATAAGGTCGTGGTATGGAATAATGATATAAAGAATCCGGTTTCTGTGAGATACGCCTGGGCTGATAATCCTCAAGGTGCAAATCTTAGAAACAAAGAGGGACTTCCTGCTTCTCCGTTCAGAACAAATAAATAGCATTAAAATAAGATTAACAGAAAATACAATAGTCATGAAAGCACAAAAGTACTGCAGATATCTTCTCCTGGCGTGTGGGTTAATAGGTTTTGGAACATCAAGTGCCAAGATACCTCCGTATAAGAATACGTCTCTGAGCTTTGAACGACGGACGGAAGATTTAGTTTCCAGAATGACATTGGCAGAGAAAGTTCAGATTGTGAGATATGACTCACCGGAGATACCACGACTAGGTATTCCTGCTCACAACTTTTGGAATGAATGTCTTCACGGAGTTGCCCGTTCGGGAAGAGCCACAGTTTTTCCACAGGCCATTGGTATGGCATCTATGTGGGACAGTGACGGAATGTTCGCCATTGCCGATGCAATATCTGATGAAGCTCGGGCAAAGCATCACGAATATGCTTCCCGGGGCAAAAGAGGTATTTACCAGGGGTTGACTTACTGGACGCCAAATATCAATATTTTCCGTGATCCACGTTGGGGTAGAGGAATGGAAACGTATGGCGAAGATCCTTATCTGACAGGTGAACTGGCTGTTCCTTTTATCAAGGGTTTGCAGGGCAATGATCCTAAATACTATAAACTGATTGCTACTGCAAAACACTTCGCAGTTCATAGCGGACCGGAATCTACCCGTCACTCTTTTGATGTATGGCCAAGTGATTATGATATGGCAGAAACCTATACTCCGCATTTCAAGAAGACAGTAGAGGAAGCCAAAGTTTACTCTGTGATGTGTGCTTATCAAAGTTTTCGCGGTGCACCTTGCTGTGGTAATAAATTTCTGGAAGAGATGCTTCGTAAGCAATGGGGATTCAAGGGTTACATCGTATCCGACTGTTGGGCTATCCGCGACTTCTATGAGAAAACCGGGCATCATATAGTGGCTACTCCTGAGGAAGCTGCTGCTATGGCGATAAAATCAGGAACAGATCTGAATTGTGGCGACACCTATATTCATTTAGCTGATGCTGTTAAGAAGGGATTGGTAACAGAAAAAGAACTGGATGTTTCCGTAAAGCGAATAATTCTTGCCCGCATGAAACTGGGACAATTCGATCCTCAGGAGATGGTGAAATACTCTAAGATTCCATTCAGCGTGGTTGATAGCAAAGAGCATCAGGCTTTGGCTGTTGATGCTGCCCGTAAATCTATTGTTCTGCTGAAGAATGAAAACAATATACTTCCTTTGAGCAAGGATGTGAAGAAGGTTGCAGTGATTGGACCTAATGCTAACGACTTGGAAGTATTACTTGGAAATTACAATGGTTATCCTACCAATCCTAAAACTCCACTTACCGGACTTCGTGAAAAACTTCCTAATGCTGAAGTTACCTTTGCACAGGGTTGCCCATTGGCCGAGAAGCTTCCTTACTTCTCTGCTGTTCCTACAGATTATCTATTTACCGATGCAACTATGCAGCAAAAAGGTTTAAAGGCTGACTATTACAATAACAGTGATTGGAAAGGTAAACCGGTTCATTCACGTATTGATAAGAATGTAGATTTTGTATGGCGAACAACACCTCCGTTTAAAGATCTGAAGTATGACCATTTCTCCGCTAAGTGGAGTGGGGTGCTTGTTCCTCCGGTTACCGGTGAGTATGCTCTTGGTGGTGAAGGCTTTTCTGGATTTAACCTATATATAAATGATAAACTAGTTACTAAATGGAATGATATTCATCATCCCCGTAAATTGTATGAGTTGATGACTTTGGAAGCTGGTAAAGCATATAATATTCGTCTGGAATATACTCAGAACAATACTGAATATTCTATTATGCGTCTGTTGTGGGATACTCCAAAGCCAAATTTAAAACAAGAAGCTATTGAGCTGGCTAAAAAATCGGATGTTGTTGTTCTTTGCATGGGACTTAGTCCGCTGCTCGAAGGTGAAGAAATGCCTGTAAAAGTAGAAGGATTCTCGGGTGGTGACCGTCTGGATATTAAATTACCAAACACGCAGACCGACCTTATTCGTGAGATTCAGAAACTGGGAAAACCTACAGTATTGGTATTGCTTAACGGAAGTGCACTTGCCTTTAACTGGGAAAATGAAAATATTCCTGCTATTGTTGAGGCTTGGTACCCGGGGCAAGGTGGTGGAACTGCCATTGCTGATGTTCTCTTTGGTGATTACAATCCATCCGGACGATTACCGCTAACTTTTTACAAATCAATTGACCAGATTCCTGCCTTCACTGAATATGATATGACTGGCAAGACTTATCGTTATTTTAAAGGTGAACCTCTTTATCAGTTTGGTTACGGTTTGAGTTATTCTACTTTTGAATACGCTATCAAAAATGCCCCATCTTCAATAAAAGCAGGAGAAGAAATCAAGGCAACTGCAGAAGTAAAGAACACTGGAAAGTATGATGGTGATGAAGTAGCTGAACTTTATGTATCTCTTCCTGATAGCAAATTGAAGACTGCCATTCGTTCTCTTCAGGGATTTAAACGTGTTCATCTGAAAGCTGGAGAAACCAAAGAGGTTGAGTTCACTTTGAAACCTATTCAAATGTCGGCACGCAACAAGGATAACTTTGCTGTGGTTGAGGCTGGTACAGTTCAGATTTCTGTAGGTGGCAAGCAACCGGATGCTAAATCTATTGCTTCCAAGCAAGTGGTGCAGAAGGATGTTCTGGTTACCGGAAATACATATTATGTGAAGGAATAATATTCCAGAAGCTTTTTCTAGACTTAAATTACATAGTTGGTGACTTTTCGTATCTTATGTGAAAGATGTTCATGTAAGATACGAATTTGTCAGTCTGTTTATCTCATTAAAATATTCTGTTTTGTGATTCTTATTATAAAATAGAAAGTATATTTGTGTCACCTTAAAAAAGTATATAATGAAATTATATTTTTATACATTATTATTTGTTTTTATTCCCGGAATTGTTTTTGCTGAGGATGGTTCGCAACTATGGCTTCGCTATCAGTCACTTCCAGATAATCAGGTTAAGGCTTTATCGTCTGTGATTACATCAGTGGCTTGTGATGAACCGTCAGACAATTTGGCTTTTGGCGAATTGCAGACTGCATGGAGACAACTTACCGGAACAGAACTGCCTGTTACTCGTTCGGTTCAGGAACATTCGCTCGTAATTGGAACAAAAAATAGTAAACTTATTCAACCATTTGGATTAAGCAAGGAACTGCAGGTATTAGGAAATGAAGGCTTCATTATACGTACAATGAAACATCAGGGTAAAGATTGTCTGGTACTTGCTTCTGAGGGGGAAACTGGAGTGATGTATGCTGTATTCAACCTTTTGAGAACCATACAGACGGCTCTTCCTTTTCCATCTTCTATGAATGTAAAAGAGAAACCTGCTTATAAAATCAGAGTGCTTAACCATTGGGATAATCCGGACGGAACAATTGAGCGAGGATATGCAGGACACTCACTCTGGAAATGGGAAGATCTTCCTGGAAAACTGTCTTCTCGCTATAAAGAATATGCCCGTGCCAATGCTTCAATTGGTATAAACGGAACGGTACTTAATAATGTAAATGCCAGTCCTGAGATTCTTAGTGCAGCTTATTTGCAGAAAGTAAAAGCACTGGCCGCGGTGTTTCGTCCGTATGGCATTCGTGTTTATCTTTCTGTTAACTTTTCTTCGCCAGCTGCACTGGGTGGACTGCCAACTTCTGACCCTTTGAACAAAGATGTTCGCCGTTGGTGGTTTGCAAAGGCAAAGGAAATATATTCACTGATCCCTGATTTTGGAGGATTTTTGGTGAAAGCCAATTCAGAAGGACTTCCTGGTCCACAGGATTTTGGGCGTACACATGCCGACGGAGCCAATATGCTGGCCGATGCTTTGAAACCTTACCACGGAATAGTGATGTGGCGTGCCTTTGTTTATAAGTCCGGAATGGACGACAGAGCTGGACAAGCTTACAAAGAATTCCTTCCCCTCGATGGAAAGTTTCGTTCCAATGTGATTCTTCAGGTGAAGAATGGCCCGATTGATTTCCAACCTCGTGAACCGATCAGCGCTTTGTTTGGTGCCATGAAGCATACGCCTATCATGCCTGAGTTTCAGATTACACAGGAATACCTGGGTGAATCTAATCATTTGGTTTTTCTGGCTCCGCTTTATAAAGAGTGTCTGGATAGTGATACTTATTGTTCAGGGAAAAGTTCTACTGTTGCCAAGGTAACGGATGGTTCTCTCTTACCCAATTCACTCACGGCCATTGCCGGGGTAGCAAATATTGGTGAAGATGCCAACTGGTGCGGACATCATTTTGCTCAGGCCAACTGGTATGCTTTTGGTAGGTTGGCATGGAATCATGAGCTGACTTCCGGTCAGATTGCCGACGAATGGATTAAGCTTACCTTCAATGATAAGAAAGAATTTGTGGAACCTGTAAAAAAGATGATGCTTGAATCACGGGAGGCTGTGGTAAATTACATGATGCCTTTGGGACTTCATCACTTGTTTGCCTGGGGACATCATTACGGTCCCGAGCCTTGGTGCGCTGTTGAAGGTGCAAGGCCCGACTGGCTACCGTCTTATTATCATAAAGCTGATTCATTGGGTATTGGGTTTAACCGTACACTTTCCGGTAGTAACTCTGTTAGTCAGTATAATTCTCCTCTTCGGGAACAATACAATGACCTGAGCAGTTGCCCCGAACAGCTTATCCTTTGGTTTCATCATGTACCATGGAGCTATAAAATGCATAACGGACAGACTTTATGGGAAAAGCTTTGCTATACCTATGACAAAGGAGCGCAGCAAGTACGTGAATTCCAGAAGACATGGGACAGAATGGAACCTTATGTTGACGCGCAGCGTTTTAAAGAGGTGCAGTCTCGCCTGAAGATACAAAGCAAGGATGCTGTTTGGTGGAAAGATGCTTGTCTGCTTTATTTCCAGACATTCTCACACCAACCTATTCCTTATGACATAGAACGCCCTGTGAATGAACTGGGCGACTTGAAGAAGATAAAACTAAATTTACAACATCATAATTAGAAAGATAAATGGAAAAGACCTGGAGATGGTTTGGCAAGAAGGATAAGATTACTCTTTCCATGCTGAGACAGATAGGAGTGGAGGGCATTGTGACTGCCCTGCACGATGTACCCAATGGGGAAATATGGACACTCGAAGCGATAAAGGAACTTAAAGATTATATTGAAGCAGCAGGCCTTCGGTGGTCGGTTGTGGAGAGTTTGCCCGTTAGCGAAAGCATCAAGTATGCCGGGGCGGACAGGGATCAGCTGATAGCTAATTACAAAGTAAGTCTGGCTAATCTGGGTAAGGCAGGCGTGAAGACCGTTTGCTACAACTTTATGCCGGTGATCGATTGGATTCGTACGGACCTGGAACATCCATGGCCCGATGGTACCAGCTCGCTTTACTTCGATAAAATCCGCTTTGCTTACTTTGACTGCCACATTCTAAAACGTGAGGGAGCTGAAAAGGACTATACACCTGAAGAATTAGCAAAGGTTCGCGAACTGGATAAAACCATTACCGAAGCAGAGAAAGACGATCTGATCAATACCATCATTGTTAAGACACAAGGCTTTGTGAATGGAAATATCAAGGAAGGCGATCAGAATCCGGTAGCTATCTTCAACAGGTTGCTCGACTTATATAAAGGGATTGACAAGAATGCGCTTCGTGCAAATATGAAATACTTTCTGGAACAGATTATGCCCGTGTGCAATGAATATGGAATAAACATGTGCGTGCATCCTGATGATCCTCCTTTCCAGATGCTTGGCCTTCCACGCATTGTTACCGGTGAAGCAGATATAGACTGGTTCCTTCATGCGGTTGATAATCCACACAACGGACTCACTTTCTGTGCCGGTTCGCTGAGCGCCGGACTGCATAACGATGTGCCCGTATTGGCTAAGAAATATGTGAATCGTGTTCACTTTGTGCATCTTCGCAGTACGGAAGCTACATCGGATGGTAACTTTATGGAATCATCCCATCTGGGTGGAAGAGGACATGTTATTGATCTGGTTCGCATTTTTGAGAAGGAAAGACCGGAAGTGCCTATGCGTGTAGATCACGGCAGACTGATGCTCGACGATGGCGACAAAGGTTATAATCCCGGTTATTCTTTCCACGGACGCATGTTCGCACTTGCTCAGGTAGATGGAATTATGGCAACAGTGAGAGACGAATTATCAAAATAAAAATATCTTCCGCCCTTAACATTTGGGCTGGAAACAAAACAAAATAAGAGAATGAACGAAATGTTTAGCATTGCCGGAAAAGTAGCTATTGTTACTGGTGGTTCCGGTGTATTAGGTAGCAATATTGCACGAGGCTTTCTCGAAGCCGGTGCAAAAGTACTGATTATTGGTGCTCATCAGGAGAATGTAGATAAGGTTATCACTGAATTGTCACCACTAGGCGAAGTTTTGGGTGTGACTTGCAACGTACTTAATGTTGAAGAACTTAAGGTGGTGAAGGATAATATCCTTGATCGTTGGGGAAGAGTAGATATCCTTGTAAATGCAGCTGGTGGAAATATTCCCGGAGGAACACTAACACAAGACCAGACCATATTTGATATGAAGATTGCCGACATGAATAAGGTGGTTGATCTCAATCTGAACGGATCTGTTTACCCTTGCCTTGTTTTTGGTGAAATAATGGCAAAACAAGGATTTGGAAATATCATCAATGTTTCATCAATGGCTACATTTGAAGCGTTGACCCGTGTACCGGGATATTCTATTGCAAAGAGTGGTATCGAGATATTTACCAAATGGCTGGCTATGGAGATGGCTACTAAATTCAATGAAAAGATCAGAGTAAATGCTATTGCTCCCGGATTCTTTATCGGCAATCAGAACAGAGCCGTACTTATCAACCCAGATGGATCATTGACAGAACGCAGTCAGAAGGTACTGGCAAAGACTCCAATGAAGCGTTTTGGTGATATCAAGGAACTTAATGGTGCGGTTCAGTTCCTTTGCAGTGATGCAGCAAGCTTCATTACCGGAGTGGTACTTCCTATTGATGGTGGATTCAGTTCATTTAGCGGAGTATAGAAAATCTATAGCTGAAATATAATCTGCCATTCTATTTGGTAGAGAATATAAATAAGATAAAAGCATTGGCCAATAAATTTAATTTATTCACCAATGCTTTTTCTTTTATTCTCCAATAAATTTCAGCCATTGAGCAATGGATTTTATTGCTATTAGTATGGTTATAAAACGAAGAAAGGAGAATGTTGGGATTATCCCTTACATTCTCCTTTTTCATCTATTAAGAGCCTGAAATCCAGTTGTTCTGATAACCGAATCAGACTATTTTGTTCACTAATTTATTTCTTCATTAATTCCTTCACAGCAGCTTCAATCTGTTCATCTCTTCCAGAGGAAAGAATGTCAGGGTTGTTAAGTACTTTAATGTCTGGCTCAAGCTGGTTATTCTCACAAAACTTTCCGTCAGGAGTACGCCATCCGCCCATTGGAATTCCGAAGTTCAGAGTCGGATCAATTTGAGTTTCCCACCATACAAACGTTCCGGTTCCCGGTACAGGCATACCCAAAGTCTTGCCAACGCCTTTCAGTTTGTAGGCAACAGGGAATAAGTGAGCATCAGAATAGTTGCTTTCACTAACAAGAACGATAGATGGTTTTGTCCATTTCTCGCCCGGTTCGGAACCTACATATTGTCCGTGAGGAATAACGTCCATATATCTTTTTCCATTCAGGAAGTCGGACAGTTGTTCGTGGATATTTCCACCGCCGTTAAAGCGGGTGTCAATAATCAATGCCTCTTTGCCGATGTTGCGTCCCAAAGCTTCTTCGTAAACAGTTCTCATACTTGCATCGTCCATGGCACGAACGTGGATGTAACCAATCTTACCACCAGATAATTCTTCTACCTCCTGACGACGGTTCTTCACCCAACGTTTGTAAAGTAATTCACCTTCTTCATTAATAGAGATTGGTTTCACTGTTTCTTCCCATCTCTTGTTTGTAGCAGGATTGTAAACAGAAAGCAGAGTCAACTTGTCAGTTTTTCTGTTTAGCAACTTATAGAAGTCAACAGAATCAGGTTCTTGTCCGTCTATCTTCTCAATAACAGTACCAGGTTTTACTTTAGATGCAGCTTTATCAATCGGTCCGTTTTCAATCACTTCGGCTACACGAAGTCCCTTTCCGGTATAATTGTAATCGTAGAACAGACCCAGAGAGGCAGTCTGGTCAGACATTGGCTGATTGTAACGGTATCCGCCTCCGGTATGCGAAGCGTTTAATTCGCCAAGCATCTCACTTAGCAATTCTGCGAAGTCGTAATTGTTGTTTATGTATGGCAGAAATTTTTTGTATTCACTATGGTAGAAGTCCCAGTCAACGCCATGCAGATTCTCTACATAGAATTTCTCTTTCAGCTGGCGCCATGCATGGTCAAAGATATACTCTCTTTCAGCAGCTCTGTCGAGGACCATTTCACCATTTGCATTAAGGCTTTCAGATTTACCAGATTCGCAATCAACCTTCATCGCCTTTCCACCAGCCAAAATAAACAGGAATTTACCATCGGAAGAGAGTTCCATTTTAGGATTGTTTGCTCCAAGTTTGCTTAATAGCTTTGTCTCTTTCTTGCGTAACTCGGTTACCCAAAGGTCATTGCCATTGTCTACCTCAGTAAGATAGAACAGTTTTTCTCCATCTTTTGATAGAACCCAGTCGCTTGTGGCTCCGGTGTAAGTAGTCAGCTTCTTTTTACGGTCGGTCAGATTCTCCCAGTCTATCGTAATGTCTTTCTTTACAGAGTCTTTCTCAGCCTTGTCCTTGGCATCTTTCTTTCCTTTCTTAAGAGGAGCACTTTTTTTGTCTTTGCTCTTATCTTGTTCCTTATTTTTTTCCTGTTCTTTCAACAAGGCAAACTCCTCTTTTGTGAGATTGGAACGGTCAAAAGCATCTTTAGAAAAGAACATAGCATACACATCATCGCTTATCATTGATCCCCCTTGTTGTCTGGCTCCGTTTCTTGTAGATCCCCAGATCATTGCTTGACCATCCAATATCCATTTAGGAGTGAAGTCATCATATCCGCTTAGAGAAAGATTACGAATCTCGCCTTTTCCATCAGCCGATACAAGACCTACTTCCTTGCTCATCACACTTTCTGGAGCACCAAACTCAACAAGGAACCATTTGCTGTCTGGTGACCAGGTGTAATATTGATCACCATCGGCATACGAGTAGTTCTTGTCGGCAGTCATAATGGTACGTGTCACTTTTGACTTCAGGTTGATAACCTTGAGCGTAACACGGTTCTCCAGATAAGCAACTTCTTTGCCGTTAGGAGAGAAAGCTGGTTGGAACTCTTCTGCCTGAGTAGCAACTACAGGTTCTTCCTTCAAAACTGTTGAAGCATAGAAATAAGGTTCTTCCTTTCTTACGATCTTTGTTGTGTAAATGTTCCAGTTATTATCTTTCTCTGCAGCATATACCAATGACTTTCCATCAGGGCTGAAGCTTACACTTCTTTCCTGCCAGGGAGTGTTGGTAATACGTTTGGTGATGCCACCTTCTACACTGGTAACGAAAATCTCACCGTGATAGATATAAGCAAACTCTTTTCCGTTAGGAGATAGTTTGGCTTCAGTAAAGCTACCGTTCACAGGGATAATCTTGTCCAGTGAGGAGCGTCCGTCATTGGCAATATTGATATTTACCTTCTTTGGTTCACTACCCGGTTGTAAAGTATACACCTCACCATTATAGCTAAAGCAAAGAGTGTTATTGGCCGATGAAGTAAGGAAACGTACCGGATTCTTAGTGAAATGAGTCAACACCTGACTACTTGCCGGATTGTTCAAAGAGCTTTTGCATACATTGAAAGAACCGCTCTGTTCGCTCAGATAATAGAAATCATTATTATTTGAATCGAAAACCGGATTGCGGTCTTCACCATTGAAACTAGTCAGTTTGATATATTTCTTTGTTCCAAAATCATACGTCCAGATATCGTGAGCAATAGAAGAGGTGTGATGCTTTCTCCACAAATTCTCATAACCCTTTACATCGTCGTAGATCAGTTTGTCACCCGTGCTGTTCACAGTAGCGTTAAGTGCAGGAGTAGTAAATACCTGAGAAACTCTTCCACCTTCCACTGGTACACTGTAAAGTTCGCTTATAACCGAAACAGGAAATTGTGCGTTCGTTACCAAATCCTGTCTGTAGGCAGAGAATAATACATGCTTATTGTCAGCAGTAAAGCTGGTTGGAGTTTCATTACCCGAATAAAAAGTAAGACGCTTAGCTTCACCACCGGAAGCAGGCATTACAAAGACATCAAAATTACCGTAGCGATCTGAAGCAAACGCAATACTCTTTCCATCTTTGCTCCATACAGGGCAGTACTCGTAAGACTCACTTATTGTCAACGGACTAGCATTTCCACCGGTTGCAGGAACCGAATAAATATCTCCTTTGTAAGTGAAAAGAATAGTCTTGCCGTCGGGCGATATAGCCGTATATCGCAGCCATAATGGATTGTCTTGTCCAAAGGCATTTATTGTTGCCATTATGGCGATAATAAGAGATACATAGATTTTTTTCATTTCTTGATATATTTTAAAATACTTAATGTAATTATATAATGTTTATCAGTCGCTGTTTTTTGTTAAATATCACAAACCTGAAAGAAATAATTCAGGAAAAGGATCATGCGATTAATAAAGTTTCTGTCCGATAATAGGTTGCTCTTTCCTGGTATAAGGTTTCAAACATCCCGTTTTATGCCCTTTATTTCGCATTACACAGAGAAAATATTATCAATGAATAAGCTATAATTTCATAGTTTTTTTTAGATTTGTAATCTATATATTTTAATATGCAGTCCTTTTGTTTGCTAAAAAAGTTAATTAATTCTTTTTTGTAAATAAATTCTATATAAAACAGAACACGATGAAACGGTACAGATATATCAAACTTATACTTGTTTTTTTATTAATTATTGTAAAGACAGAAGCCGCTCCCATAAATGATTACGTATTGATAATCAATTCTTATAATGAAGGAAATCTGTGGGCAGAAAATATTCAGAAAGCATTAATTAATTCCATTGATAATAAGGAAAACATATCTGTAAGTATTGAATATCTGGATAATTGCAGATTTACTTCAATGAAAGATGTAAATCAAAGAACTGATAGCTTATACCGCGATTATAAATTAAAACCGAAAGCTGTTGTTATTATTGGAGAAGCCGGATGGATTATATATCGAAGTACGGCACCTCAGGAATGGAAGAACATTCCAATTGTGCTCACCTCGGCGAAGAGATATACTGTGTCTCTTGAAAATATGATTTCGGGCAAAGAAATTAACTCAAAAATGCTGATCCCATATAAAGAGGCCACTAAAGGTTTTAATGTAACAGGGGTTTTTCATCCAGTTTGTATAAAGGAGACTATACAATTGATGAAGAAACTATTGCCTCAAATGACCAAAGTGGCATTCATCACAGATAATCGATATACCAGTTCTTATAACAGATTTCTTTTTAAATACATACGGAAGAAATATTTCCCGGAATTAGGAGAGATATCATTATGTAAGAAGGATATAGAAACCCATACGATGTTAAACTCATTGTCCCAAATGGATAAACATACAGGAATACTCTATCATGGGTGGTATGAAGATGGCAGTTCTAATGATGGATTTTCTTCAAATAACAGAACTGAAAAAATGATCAGTAGTTTCACTAAATCGCCAGTGTTTGGTTTAGTGGACTTTGGGAACGATATAGAAAATTTAGTTGGAGGTTATTTTTCATCCAGTAGTGATTATGGCAAAAAATCGAGTGAGGTTCTGAAACGCATCCTTGAAGGTGAGAATGCCAGTGATATTCCTTTCCAAATGGCTGCTATGCCTAAAGCTTATTTAAATTATGCTCATTTATTACAAACCGGAGTAAACAAAGAACTATATCCTTCTTATGCTGTATACTATAATAAGCCTCTTAGTTATTTTGAACAAAATAAAATATGGATTATATGTGTATTAGGTCTTCTTTTGATTTGTTTCTCTCTATTGATATCAAAAATATGGTACTTATATAAAGGGAATGAAAAACAGGAGGAGATGAAACTGTTTTTTACAAATGTACTTGATAATCTGCCTGTAGCTGTATCTGTTAGAGAGGTTGGGAATAGCAATAGTTTTATTTATTGGAACAGGAGAATAGAGGACCTGACAAGACTAAAATCTAAAGACGTTATTGGGAAAAATATGAAAGATGTTTTCTCAGAAGAGTATTTTAATAGACAGCAGGAAATTGATCAAAGAATGCCGAAAGAAGGTAATACCATCAGTTATGAAGATAATGTATTATATTCTGATAATAAGATTCACACCACTAATATTATAAAATCACTTATAAAAAAGAATGATAATCTTTCTTACATGTTGTTTACCGGGTGGGATGTCACTGAACTGAAAAAGATTCAACGCCAACTACAGACCAGCAATCAGCATCTTGCATTAGTAATGGGAGCTGGAGATATTGTTTCATGGACATGGGATGTGAAAAACGAATTGATAACCATTGGTTATGATTATCAGAACAAAGACAATATTTTGCCCGATATGAAGAGCCAGACTAAAACCCTGCAGGAAGTTTGCTCTTTAGTTTATCCTGGTGATATGGAAAATATTACAATGAAATTTATTGATTTTATTGAAAATAAATCCGATAAGGTCAGTATTGATATAAAGATAAAGTTTATTAGTGATGAGTATGAATGGTATGAACTGCAAGGTGTGGTCAATGAACGTGATGAAAATGGTGATCCTCTTATAGTTATAGGGGCAGCTATCAATATATCAAAAAGAAAGGAAGAAGAGCTGTTGTTGTTGAAGGCTAAGGAAAAAGCGGAAGAATCTAACCGATTAAAATCTGCTTTCCTGGCAAATATGAGTCACGAAATACGTACGCCTCTGAATGCAATTGTTGGATTCTCCCGAATTCTGGCCGAAACAAATAAAACAGAGGAGAACGATCAGTTTGCAAGTATTATTGAAAGTAACAACGAAATGTTGCTGCAGCTTATTAATGATATACTCGACCTCTCTAAAATTGAAGCCGGAACATTGGAATTTATATATTCAGATGTAGATCTTAATGTGCTGCTTTATGAGATAGGACAATCTTTGGGTATGAAAGTCGATCAGAATGTTGTAAAAATTGCATTTGAAGATAAACTTCCCGAATGTGTGGTTTACACAGAGAGAAATCGTCTTACCCAGGTAGTTTCTAACTTTATATCCAACTCTATAAAGTTTACGAAGCAGGGCACCATTAAGTTTGGTTATACCTTATCAGACAACATGCTCCGTTTTTATGTAAAAGATACAGGGTGCGGCATTCCTAAAGATAAACAGGATAGTGTTTTTGATCGCTTCATCAAGCTTAACTCATTTGCACAGGGAACAGGATTGGGATTATCTATATGTGCTTCTATTGTGCATAAGCTAGGTGGGGAGATTGGAGTAGAATCCGAAGAAGGTGAAGGCTCTACTTTCTGGTTTACCATTCCTTATCAACCGGTTTCTGTTACTCCCGAATCTTCATTAAAAGAATCTGCAGGAAAGTTGGCTTCTAAAAATATGTCGGGCAAGGCAACCTTGCTAGTTGCTGAAGATGATGCTAGCAACTATAAGCTTGCCGAAGCAATTCTGGGAAACGACTATCAACTTATTCATGCCTGGAATGGAGAAGAAGCCATTCAGTTATTTAATAATCATCAGCCCGATTTGGTGCTTACAGACATTAAGATGCCTGTAATTGATGGATATGAGTTAACAGCAAAAATCAGAGTTCTGTCCACAACTATCCCAATTGTTGCTGTAACGGCATACGCTTCTGATGAAGATCAGTTCAAGATTAGTCAATGCGGCTTTACTGATTTTGTAGCCAAACCTATTCATGGAGCTTTGTTGAAAGAGAAAATAAAATCTTTGCTGAATGGATAATAGGCTGTATATCCTTTAAAAGGCGTCAGTTTCATCTGTATCAGGGATATCAAACAATCTCAGAAATTTTATTTTTTCATTAAAAAGCCTCGCAGCCTCGCATTACTATCGTAAAAGATTGTAAATCAATCGAATATTGCCGCGTAGCTTATTTTAAAAAGCTACGCGGCAATATAAAAGCTACGCGCTTTCGAACTGATAATATGTAGATAGGACGAGACAAAGTGCTAGACTGCTAGACTTCCGCTAGACTATTCTTTCAAAGTATATCGCCTATATAGCGCTTATAATTAGAGCGTTAACTGGTGCCTGCTAGACTGCAAGACTTTTTTGGCAAATTACAATTTATGTAGAGTGATTATTGCTCATAGATCTGTCACTACAGCTTTTCATAAAGATGCGGCGAGGTTTCTTTTTTCTCCCGAGTGATATTTTATTTTTTAGGAATGATGTTTATGTAATCTTGTACAAAACAAATTATTCTTCTGTACAAAAGAATTAATTGTTTTGTACAGAAGAATGCATTCTTTTGTACAAGGATGCACAAATTAGTCTAGTGATATTTTAAAAAGTAAACCGGAGTTTTGGTATACTCTGGCATGATATTTCTCAAAAACATTCTACGAGTGAGGCCAGTTGGTTTTTGATAATAGAAGTTATTAGCTTAGTCATAGTATTGATGATACAAAGAATCCTGCGATAAACAGCATATATTCTATACAATGCATTATCGCAGGATCTTAACCAGTTATGTAAGTAAGTAATTAATGAGAGGTCGCTAAAATGAGGAGAGCAGCTGCTCCAAGTACGGTGCCAACCACTTTTGCATTGCTATTCTCGCGGCAATCTCTGTGGTTGTAATCTCTACGGTCTCTGTCCCGGCATTCTCTGTATTCTCTTCCTTCATCTTCCCGGTTCCAGTTATCCCTGTCGCGATTATCGTAATTATTGTAATCTCTGGATTCTTCGTATCTTCTGTCATTGTCGTAGTTACGGTTGTGGCGGGTTCTGTAGTTTTCATAAACCTCAATACTTATTTCCTTGCAATCGCCTCTGTGATGTCCATCTCTGTTTGAAGCCATACTAACTGAACTTATTGATACCATCATGATGGCAGCCAATGTAAATATTATCTTTTTCATAACAGCAAGTTTTTAATTGTTAATACCCTTTGTTTCTTTGTTATGTGACAAAAGTAGGCTTAGATTATTCCCCTTGATAGTGATATTCCCCATTCTTTGATAGGAATTTCCCTAAACAGAAAGGGGAGTTGCGAAGCCTATTCTTCTTCCTGTTGTTCAGGTTTAAATAGGCACTGTTCGTAAATGAACAATAGATCTTTCTTTAAATGATTGAATATCAATAATCTAATATTCTGGCATATGGGTTGCAACTATTTTGATGAATGTTACGTCTAATATAAAGAACCGGTAATATTCAAATTAGCTATAGCAGTTAGAGAAACAATTTATTTCTATTGGACATAAAAAATTAAAATTTTAGGTTATGAAAAAGATTATATCTAGTATTTGCCTATTAGTAATTGGTATTACTATTTGTTTGTTGTTTGTAAGTAGTTCAGCAGTAAATGCTCAGAAGTCAACAAGTTTTGTTTATGACAAAAACAAAGAAACCACATTTTTGTATGATTCCGTTTCGTGCGTTCTTACTCCGCATTTCAGATATGAATATTCTTATAGTGAAGATGGGCAGACCACAAATAAAAAGACTTTTCGCTGGGATGCTTCCACTGAGCAATGGATTCCTTATACATTCTTTGCAATGACAGTTATAGGAGAAAATCAGGTTCAGGAATTTGCCAGATGGGATAAGCAAAAAATGGATTTCTCTCGCGACAGACAAAAAGCTATTTATTATAAGGAAGCCGGAACAGATGCTTCAAATTACATCTCATTTAGGTGGAATGAAAAGAGCAGTAAGTGGGAGGTAAGAGATGGTGAACGATTTGAGAATTATATTGCATTGTTGGTTAATAATTCTTCTAAGCTGAAATAAAAAGCTATTATTGACACTAAATCACAGTGCAAATAAAAGCAGACCATTACTCTATTACAGAATAATGGTCTGCTTTTATTTATAACTAAAAAGACTCATGCTCTTATTCCTCATTTATAAACCCTTTTAATGATGTGCAGAATTGATGTGGCTATCATTGTGAAATATAGGCTTTAAACGCCTCGAGTTTATCATTCATTATCAATTCTTCAGGAAATTCCGTCTCAGCTAGTAGTGGATAAATCAATTCGTAATTAGCTATGGCAAATGATATATGTGCATCGCTACCTAGAATTACCGGTTGTTCATATTTCTTGCAAAGCTGCAAAATTTCCCTGAAATTATCCGGTGCCAACTCTTTTTCGCGATAGGGTTCCAGTGAGCTGTTGTTTATTTCAAGTAGCGTGTGGTTTTCTTTTGCTGCCAGTACAATAGGTTCATAATTTAGCTCTGCCGTACCATCTCCTGGGTGCGTTATGATTTTGATATATGGATTTCTAATGGCTCCTATAACTGCCGATGTATTTTGTTCTACTGTTCCGGGTGTATAGCAGAGTGAATGTAATCCTGCAATGCAGATATCCATCCGTTTCCAAAAAGACTCGTCCAGGTCTACATTGCCTTCATAATCCAAAATGTTCAGTTCTGAGCCCAACATTAATTGTACACCGTACATTTGGCGGGGGATAGTCCAAATGTTACGGAAATAAATAGGATCGCAAGTGCCGGGAATATTTGGACCATGCTCTGTGATACCCAGTAATTTCAAACCTTTGTCGGCGGCACTCTTTGCCATTTCCTGCAGAGTACTGAATGCATGTCCGCTGGCTACGGTATGAGTATGTATATCTAAAACGGTATTCATAATGTATGTTTTCTAAAAATTGGGTGCAAAATTACAAATTCCTATCCGAATACAGAGATTTCTTTTCTTTCATTTTAGATTCCAGGGCTTAGATACATACATTAATATATAAGGTAAACTCTTTGAAATGCTATTTGAATTTCAATTTTAGCTTGTTTTTCTCTGTAGAGCCAGATGTTTCATTTTTGTTTCATAACTGTTTAGTTTGTGTGTAGAAAGCAAAAATAGTAATAATGTATACAAAATGATATTATAAACATTAAAATTAGTGATAAAAGTTATATATAATGGTTGTCGAATGCACTAAAAGGTATATTTATATAGCTAAATAATAGTTAATATTATGTTTATAAAAGTAAAAAAGTATTCAATACAAGAAAAATAATATGTTTTTCAACATTTTCTCTTGAAATATTTGCATGTTATAAAACATATTTCTATCTTTGCAGTGTCGAAAGATAAAAGACCTGCAGGCAATACCATGAATACACACAGTTCGATTCGAGGTATTGTCTGCTCTTTTTTTTATCAAATGTTTAATTAAAATTTTAAGTTATGAAAAAGTTATTAGTTTTAGTGTTAGCTGTTTTAGGTTTTAGTACAGCAACGTTTGCAGGTAGTCCAAGTAGTTTTATCTACAAGTTGAATGAAGGAAAAACTTTTAGTAGAGTATCTTCTTTTTTGAGCGCAGATCCAGAACAAAGAGAGACTTTACAGTTTATATTTGGTGAAGCTGAAAAAAGAATTGAGAAAGAAATTGCTAAAGGTGCATCATATGATGAAGCTGTAAACAAGGCCATCTATTTCAACTTAGCTAACGCCAGAGTAATTTTATCAAAAGATCAGTATCACAAATTTGTTTGCCTTATCAATCTATCAATAAACAATGAAAACTCATCAGAATTGTACGCAGAAAAGTAAGATATGCAAAAATATATCTAACTCTATAATAAAAAGAAGAAGTTTATAATATGAAACCTCTTCTTTTTTTTTCCTACCTACCTGTACTTCCTTTGTTATGCATTCCTTATTATTTGTTATAACTTCCCTATTTTATTTATAAATCTTCCTGAATTAAAAAGAATATCGAATAGAATCCATATTTTTGCTGTGAGCTGAATCAATAGAATCAGTAAATATTTAATAGAAATAATAATAGCATTAGTATGAAAAAGATTGTAGTTTTATTCGTATCTGTATTCCTCCTTTCTATGGGAACAACATCAAACGCGCAAACTGCTGATAAAAGCGCAAGCACAACAGCAGTGAAAAGAAGAGCTTGTTTTGCTGATGAAAATAAAGATGGTGTTTGTGATAAATGTCAGAAGAACACTTGTGTAAGAGCTCAAAAATATAAAAGTGGTAACACAGAAGCTGGTTGCGACGGTAGCGGTTATTCAAAAAAGAAAGCACCTGCTGCTGCAGCAAAAGCTGTTAAGAAGTAATCGGTAAGATACTGCTGAAATATAATCCTGTGGTAAACGAAGTACAGCTTACCACAGGATTTTTAATTTAATTCAATTCGATTATCATCGCTGTTTTTCCCTGAACTTCTATCTTATCCGTGAAATTGAATGTTTTTCCCGAGATGATTTCCGTACCTGAATGATGGCCGTTCAGGCATTCTGCAAAACGACTGGTTTGCAATTCCTGCTTATTGGCGTTATTATTGAGTATTACCATTACCGCTTTATCCTGCTTGATTCGGAAATAAACATAGGCACCATTTTCCGGGGCAAAATGTTTCATTGTTCCGTACTTAACTGCTTCATTGGTTTTACGCCAGTTCTGTATGCGTTTCATATAGTTCAGAGCGTCAATCTGATCGTTTGTTAGTCCTTCTCCGGTAAAGACATTCACTTTATCTTCGGCCCATCCGCCAAGGAAATCTTTACGCATCACTCCGTCGCCGGTACCTTTTTCGCCGGTCATCAGAAACTCAGTTCCTGCATACATTTGAGGGATACCGCGAGTAGTGAGGAATAGGGCCATAGCTAGTTTATAGTTTGCAAGGTTTTCCTTAATTGCAGTGTAGAATCGTGAGGTGTCATGGTTGTCGGGGAAAATCATAACGTTCATAGGATTGGCAATTAAGAAATCCTGGCTGAACAGATCATACAGACGATTCATACCCGAGTCTCCCCATCCATCGCTTTCTGTTAGAGCCACAGGTATGGCGCCGAACAAAGGAAAGTCCATGATAGTAGGCAGATTGGAATTGTACTTGTCAAGATTAGGGGCGTTTTTCTGCCAATACGAGATCATAGATGTCTGACCTAGCCACACTTCGCCAACAATATTTAAATTGGGATATTCATTGAGTATTTGTTTGCTCCATTCACTGATGAATTTCTTGTCGGGATATTGGTGTGTATCACTGCGTACTCCGCTTAACCCTGCATACTCAATCCACCAGATTGTATTCTGAATAAGATAATTAGCCATAAATGGATTTTGTTGGTTCAAATCGGGCATTGAATCAGCAAACCATCCGTCGGACATTGCTTTTGCATCAACTTCTGCTTTGTGAGGATCAAAGTTTGTGGTGCCATGGAAGTTGCATATTTTAATATTTGGATAGTTGTTTATCCAGTCGTTTGATGGCAGATCTTTAAAAATCCACCAATTTTTACCACTATGATTTACAACGGCATCAATAATCAGCTTGATATTCTTTTTCTTGCATTCGTCGGACAATTTACGATAGAGTTCATTGCTTCCAAAACGCGGGTCAATTTTATAATAATCCGTTGTGGCATATCCGTGATAGGAGGTTGAAGGCATATTGTTTTCCACTACTGGTGTAAGCCATAAAGCTGTATAACCCATGGAAGCAATATAATCGAGATGATTAATAATTCCCTGAATGTCTCCTCCGTGACGCGCATCCGGATTTTTACGGTCTGTGCCGTCAGGGTAATCTTTAACAAAATCATTTGTGGTATCACCATTAGAGAAACGATCGGGCAGAATCTCATAGATAACGTCTCCGCTATCAAAACCTTTTCGACTGGCGGAAGCATGTTCGCGGTTTTTAAGTTCGTATTGGTAAGTGGCAGATGTTTTGCCATTCTTCTGGAACATAATGTAGAACTTACCTGCTTTAGCTAGTTTGGAATCAATAATCAGGTCGATAAACAAGTAATTGGGATTCGATACCTTGTTAATCTTCAGAATTTTGACCCCCGGATATTTTATTGTTACCTGATTCTGGGCTATATCTTTGCCATAGACCAACAGTTGCAGTTTTGGATTTTTCATCCCTATCCACCAACAGGTGGGTTCAACTTTCTCTATCTGAGCATGAAGGCTCATTGTGATAAAGAGGAATAAGAGAACAAATAGTTTTTTCATTGTAATAATTTAAATAGATTTTATAATTAGATAAATTTGTTTGTATGGTTGCATGAGACTTTATAACAAATCTCATACAGACAATGACAACAGGCAAGTTGGAAAACATGTTTTCGCATAGTTAACAGATAAAGGATATAATTTCAGAATTCGGATCAAATGAAATCAATCGTTTTTATATATAAAAATTATTTATGTAAACGCCCGGATTTTTATGCAAACGCATTAAATAATGTATTGTGAATAAAATAAATAAGAACTATTTTTGTTTAGTGTTTAAACGTAATTGATTGATGCATATAGCTGGATTACAAGCATCATAAACTAATATAAAGAATGCCTTTAATGTATAACCTTCAAAATAACCGGAAACAAGTATTCTTCCATATTGTATATTGGGTGAGTATTGTTTTGTTTTTTACCTTCTCATGGGGAACGCGCTATAATAACTACTGGGTATGTTTTTATAATGAAGTGGTGTTTTTACCAATCAGAATGGGTGTTGTATACTTTGGACTATATTATGTTATTCCAGAGTTGCTGCTTAAAAGAAAATACTTCCGCTTTGCTGTGGCATTTGTGGCGATGATGATGGTGGGCAGTATTATGCAGCGAGCATTGGTCTATTACTCTTCCATTCCTTTACTTGGATTCCGAAATCCGGATGTCTCATTCTTTGATACAACTGAACTTTTACATTATGTAATCAGTATAAATGCTGTGATGATTATTCCTTTTGCCGTAAAACTTTACAGCTATTCGCTTGAAAAGGAGAACCGCATCCTTTCTTTGTCGCACGAAAAATCTCAGGCTGAATTACAGTTCTTACGTAGTCAGATTCAGCCACATTTCTTTTTTAATGTGCTGAATGATCTTTATGCAATGGCCTTAAAGCATTCGGAAAAGACGCCGGAGATGATAATGAAACTGTCCGACCTGATGCGTTATGTGCTTCATGAATCAACTGCTGAGAGTGTTCCGGTAGAGAAAGAGCTGAATTATATCCGCAATTATATTGATCTTGAGAAACTCAGATATGGTAGCCGTTTTTCTGTTGATTTACAAGTGAAAGGAGAGACAAATAACTGTCAGATTTCACCGCTGTTATTGTTCCCTTTTGTGGAAAATGCTTTCAAACATTCAACGACCAATGAAACAAGTGGTGCCTGGATTTTCATTGAGCTGACGGTAAATGCAGACGAGGTGTATTTACTGGTTTCTAATTCTTTTGATCCGGATGCAAAGAGAGAGAGCAATGTGTCGTCGGGTATTGGGATTAAGAATGTGCGTGATCGTCTGGATATCTTATATCCCGGAAGATATGTGTTTGACACAAAGGTTATTGATCAAAGTTATGTTAGTTCCTTAAAAATTAAATTGCCATAATGAGTCCTATACGTTGTTTATTAGTTGATGATGAAGAGCTGGCGCTCGATGTTCTTGAAATATACATTGATCGTCTGGAAGGTTTCGAGGTAGCAGGACGCTGTACTGATACTTTTGGAGCAAACTGTTTTTTGCAGGAAAATAAAGTTGATTTAGTTTTTCTGGATATTCAGATGCCGAAGATTAATGGTATGGAGTGGATAAAAAGTCAGGAGAATCCTCCAAAGGTGATCTTTTGTACTGCATTTGATCGTTTTGCAGTAGAAAGCTATGAAGTAAATGCCGTTGATTATCTCCTGAAACCTATCTCATTTGAACGATTTGAAAAGGCGGTTCTTAAAGCTGCAGAAATAATCAACCTTGAACGAGATAAGGTAGTTTCCGATAAAGATGAATTTATCACAGTCCGCTCTGAGCGTAAACTTTATAAGATTGCTGTTGATGAGATTATATATATCCACAGCCTTAGCAACTATTATAAAATTGTAACTCCCGACAAAAGGATTGTTGTTTATGGCAGTCTTTCTGCTTTGGAGAATAAACTGCCTTCTTCGCAGTTTATTCGTATACATCGTTCTTATTTGGTGGCAATGAAACGAATAGAAGCTGTATCAAATACCTCGGTTCTTATTTCAGGAAAGGAATTGCCTGTTGGGAGGAAGTACAAGAGTAGCATTGAGGCTCTCTATCCTCAAAAGAACGATTGACTGGATTCTAATCAATATTGACTTCTGCTACCGGAACAACTTTGATTTTATATTTTGTCTTTGTCAAATCAGCCCAAAGCCAGTTATAAAAATCAATCAGAGTCTTTGCTTTGCAAAACGGACGGTCGGCTGTTGTGTGGCAATCACTTACAATGGTTATATCATAATCTTTTGTTAAAGCTGTTTTTACAGTGGCATCTACACAAAAATCTGTTGCACAACCGGTGATGTATAGCTTTTCAATGTTGTGTGTTCTCAGAATTTCTTCCAGATTTGTTTTGTAAAAAGAATCGTTAGCTCGTTTTTCTACCACAATATCTTCCGGTTGAACAGGAAGTTCAGATATAATTTCCCACTCTTCTGTATTAGGGTAGCAATAGTTATCCACCTCTCCGTTGTGCTGAATGAAGATTACTTTTTTATTTTTCAGGCGGAATTGCTCTGCCAACCGGGCTATTCTACGAGTTACACTCTCTGAATCATAACGTGTAACGGTAAATGCAACTTTTTGCATGTCGATAATCAGTAAGGCTTCTGCTTTTTCCATTGGTAAATTGGGGGTTGATGTTTGCTGCAAATATACTTAAAACAATTCAATGGAAGATGAAATAGAAAAAGCTGGAGAATAAAATAAATCCATTGGAGAATGGATTTATTTTATTCTCCAATGGATTGGCAATGATTGCTCAATAAATAAATGAATAAAAAACAGGCGATAACAGATTAACTCCGTCACCGCCTGTTCAACAAATCAAACTAGGTATTATTTGTTTCTTTTACTCTTATCGGGAAATGCCGGAATTGCTGGAATCTCCTGCTTTTCTGTTCTCAGCTTATCCAATGCAACTTCAATTGCTTTGCTCAACTGCTGATCTTCTCCCATATAGTCCTTGTACGGATCGTTTTCAATTTCAATATTTGGCTCTACGCCTCGGCCTTCAATAATGAAGCCACTTCCGTCGACAGCATAAGGAGCATAAGATGGAGTTACAATGGAGCCGCCATCCACAACGGGAACTGTGCCACTGTAACCAACTACACCTCCCCAGGTGCGCTTGCCAATCACTGTTCCCAGCTTGTTGTATTTAAAACGGTAGGGGAACAGGTCGCCGTCAGAAGCTGAATATTCATTTATCAGTAATACTTTGGGGCCCATAAATGTACCAACCGGATTTACGGAGCCTTCTTTTTGTCCGGCATGCATGGTGAAGAAAGTTGGAACACGCATCAGTCTCTCAATAATCATTGGCGATACGTTACCACCGCCATTACCACGGTCATCAATAATAAGTGCTTTCTTCATTAGTTGCGGATAGTAATGTTTCACAAACTCATTCAGTCCGTCAACTCCCATGTCAGGAATATGAATATAGCCCACTTCTCCGTTGCTTGCTTCATTCACCTTGCGGGTGTTCTCCTGTACCCAGTTATAGTAATTCAGCTTGGCAACATCGGCCAGCGGAGTTACCAGAACGGTGCGGGCTCCTTTTTCGGAAGGAACAATGTTAACTGTAAGTTCGGTAGTCTTTCCGGCCAGTCCAATCAATAGTTCCTGAGGATCCTTAACATCTTTCAGTGAATGTTCGTTGATAGCAATAATGTAATCGCCCTTCTTCACGTTAACTCCCGGCATGGTGAGCGGAGAGCGGGTTGATTTATCCCAGTTGGCTCCTGCGGTGATGGATTCAACTTTGAAGTAACCGGATGTATCTTTTGTGAAGTTTGCTCCCAGCATACCCATCGGAATACGAGTAGGAGTAGGGTGTTCGCCATTCTGTGAATAAGCATGACCAATGCTTAGTTCGCCAATCATTTCACCAATGATATAGGTGAGGTCTGTACGGTGGTTCACATAAGGAATCAGAGCTTTGTATTTCTCATAAACCTTGTTCCAATCAACGCCGTGCATATTGGGTGCATAGAAGAAATCGCGCATCTGTCTCCAGCTTTCGTTGTAGATTTGCATCCATTCCTGATGATAATCTATCCGCTTCCTCATGTCTCCCAGATTGATAGGCTCGTTGATGTTTACGGCTGCTGTTGGAACATCAATCACCTGTATTTTCTGATCTTTTATGGCTAGTGCTTTTTTATATCCATTGCCAAAAACAATGTTAGCGCCTAAATCAGTCTCGACTTTTTTCTCAAGATCGTAAACAAAAGTACTTCCTCCACGGTTATAGTATACCTTTTGTCCTACCATGTGAAGGTTACGGTAATAGCCTGCCTGAATAGGTAATTCAACGGCATCTTGGAAACTGTAGCTTATAATGTTAGCTTTCTTTTCAAATCCTTTCTTCTCTACGCCCACTTGCTTAAAAATTTCCTCTTTTGGTGCAGCAGTCTGGCCAATCATGTCATTCACAGGTGTAAAAGGAATCTTGGCATCCGACTTTATTGGGAGAATGTAGACCTTACACATGTTGTTGTACACGTGGTTCCATTCTGTTTCTCCGTATGTGGGATTGAAAGTCCGGGCCGACTGGAATACAAGGTACTTACCGTTAGAACTAAAGTTGGGCGTACCTGAATTGTACCATCCGTCAGTAATGACGTGTTTCTCACCAGTTTCTACATCGTAAATAATTACGTTATTCATAGCCTTTTCCGGACGGGCATAAGTAATGAAGCGACTGTCGGGTGACCAATTGAATTCATCAATGAGTCCCACCCCCGATTCTTCCACTAAAGTAGTTTTTCCTGTAGCTATATCAGTTATGTTTAGTGTATTTCTCTTATCGCTCCAAAGAATCTTCTGTGAATTAGGCGACCATGAATAGTCTATGATATAAGTCTTTATATCTTTGGTTACAATTTTCTCTTCACAGGTAGCTGCATTGCGCACGTATATACGGAATTCACCGTCTTTATCAGATACGTATGAAAGCTGTTTGCCATCGGGAGACCAAAGTGCATTCTGATCATTTGCATCCGATGAGTTGGTGAGATTATAAGTGATCCCTTCTTTTCCAGGCAGAGAAAAAACATCTCCACGAGCTGTAAGAAGTACCCGTTCGCCATTAGGCGCTACACTGTAAGAGGAAATCTGTGAACTAACATCTTTCCATTCCGGACGAGAATATTCCTGATCGTTATTAATCTCGACTGTTACCTTACTAGCTGTTTTACTTTTTGTATCGAAACGGTAGATATAACCGCCATATTCGTATACAATCTGGTCACCACCGATGCTTGGAAACTTAATATCATAGTCCTTGTAAAAGGTAAGCTGCCTGGTTTGCTGGGTAGAAAGCTGATAAACGTAAAGATTCATCACGTCGTCGCGGTCGGAAAGGAAATAAATCTCATCTCCATTCTGGTTCCACATAGGGAAAACGTCCTGTCTTACATGGTTTGTGATCTTCTTTGATTCTTTGGTATTAAAATCGAAGATGCGGATATCATCGGCCATTCCTCCCTGATATCTTTTCCAGGTACGGAATTCGCGGAACACATAGTTGTATGCCAATTGTTTTCCGTCTGGTGAATAGGTGGAGAACCCTCCGTTCTTCAAAGGAATTTCTGTAGGAACACCTCCGTCAATGGGAACTGTGAGTAATTGGCCGGTAAAGTCATTGAATGTATTCTGACGAGTACGGAACAAAACACTCTTTCCATCGCGTGTCCAGTCCATCACAATATTGTTGGGGCCCATTCGGTCACCAAGATCATCACGGCCTAAAGTTGCCGTGTATGTGAGTCGCTTAGGCTCTCCACCTTCCGCAGGCATTACAAATACTTCCGTATTTCCGTCATACTGTCCGGTAAAAGCAATCTGTTTACCATTCGGTGAGAAATGTGGAAACATCTCATAACCGATGTTCGAAGTTAATTTACGCGCTGTTCCTCCCTGCTTGTTCACGGAATAAAGATCTCCTGCATAGGAGAAAACAATATTATCGCCATGAATGTTGGGAAATCGCAGCAGTCTGCCTTCGTCTGCGCTGACAGTCAATATAGCCGAAAGGGCAAGTACGCCTAAAAAGAATCTTTTAATCATAACTCTATATTAATAATGATTGTAATATAAAATAAATGCCATAATACAAACGTACATAAAAAAGAAATGAATATACTAAATCTGTAAGTAAATATTTTCTTTCTTTTATTATCTGACAATATTTATATTATTTGAAGAATAAAACACTACTTTTGCACTGTTTTTGGAATAAAAAGAATCAAAATGCAATCAATTATTCGTTTGGAAGGGGGAGTTGCCCGTAATGAAGCGTATCGTTATACTCACCCTTTGACTATGAATCTGGAAGCTGGGGAACACCTGGCAATCGTTGGTCCCAACGCAAGTGGGAAGAGTTTACTGGTAGATACTTTGTTGGGTAAATATCCATTGAAAGAGGGTACACTGGAATACGATTTCTCTCCATCCATTACAAATACAGCTTATGATAATATAAAATACATTGCTTTCCGTGATACCTATGGTGCTGCCGATGCCAATTACTATTACCAGCAAAGATGGAATGCGCACGATCAGGATGATGCTCCGGTGGTAAAAGATGGTTTTGGAGAAGTCTCCGATACTCAGCTGCGAGATGAGCTTTTTGAACTCTTTGCCATTGAACCAATGCTGGATAAGAAACTGATTCTTCTTTCCAGTGGAGAACTTCGTAAGTTTCAGCTAACGAAAACATTACTTACTAACCCAAGGGTGTTGGTGATGGATAACCCGTTTATCGGACTGGATGCAAAGACTCGTGATTTATTGCACGACGTGCTACAAAGACTGACTTCAAGATCTTCTCTGCAAATTATTCTGGTACTCTCCATGCTCGATGATATACCCGATTTTATCACTCATGTATTGCCTGTTAAGAATCGTACTTGTGGGAAGAAGGTTACTCGTGAAGAGTATTTTAATGAATACAAACCCAGCACAACTCCGGTACTGTCTGAGGAAAAGAAGCAGGGCATTGTTGATCTGGAATACGGTGATAATCTTTTCGACTCGGAAGAGGTGGTTAAACTGAATAAGGTATCTATCCGTTATGGCAACCGTACTATCCTGAAAGAACTGGACTGGACCATTCTTCGCGGACAGAAATGGGCTCTTTCGGGTGAGAACGGAGCAGGGAAATCAACCTTACTAAGTTTGGTGTGTGCAGATAATCCACAGTCTTACGCTTGTGATATCAGTCTTTTCGGTAGAAAACGTGGATCGGGTGAAAGTATCTGGGAGATCAAAAAGCACATTGGCTATGTTTCTCCGGAAATGCACCGCGCTTACCTGAAGAATCTGCCAACGATAGATATTGTAGCTTCCGGATTGCACGACTCAATAGGATTATACAAGAAACCACGCCCCGAGCAAATGTCTGTTTGTGAGTGGTGGATGGATATATTCGGCATTCTTGACCTTAAAGATCGTCCGTTCCTGCAAATATCTTCCGGCGAACAACGTCTTGTTCTTTTAGCCCGTGCTTTTGTGAAAGACCCTGAACTTCTTATCTTAGATGAACCTCTTCATGGATTGGATACTTTTAACCGCAGAAGGGTAAAGGCTATAGTTGAGGCTTTTAGTGAAAGGAAAGATAAAACAATTATATATGTAACTCACTATGAAAATGAGTTGCCAAAAGCAATTGACCAGCGAATAACACTTATTAGAAATAAGTAGGTAAAGCCTTATTGTACAAATAAAAAAGAGAGTCTGTTTGTTATTGAAACATGCAGACTCTCTTTTTTAATAAAGTAATAAATAGCTTCTTATTACATAATATTTACTCTTTGTAAAAGTTCTTTGGCCCAGGTTATTTCATTGGAAGCCCATGTTGCATCGTCTGTGTTACGAGTCTGGTCCTGAAAACCGGTAAGGTGATCAATGTATTCCTGAAGAGCAGAAGCGGCCTTTGCTTGTTTTTTCAATCTCAGTAATGCAAGGATTTCCTGTTTGTCAGTATTCAGATTGGGTACTCCTGTCATTGATTTAGCTTGCTGAATAAGTGCAAGACTCTCCTGATTCTTTTCTTCAGTGTTATACATTCCCATATTTGCCTTGGCAAGAATTACAAGATCGCCGTCTGTAGCTACTTTCTGGTCTACATTCTTCTGAACAAGAGCAGCAGCATTAGCGTAATGCTTACCGTCAATCTGAATAATTGCATTAAATGTATTCACACCTGAAATTGCTTTCTGGTAGGAATGGCTTGAAAATTCGTGATATTCTCCCAAGCGGTTAATACGCTTGTCGAATTCAGCATAAGTTCCATATTTTGAAAGAGCATAATAGTCCTTATGATCTATAAAATATTTCTTTATTTTGCTAAGTGCGGAAGGTAGTGCAGAAGGATCCATCTTTTTCATGCTAAGGAATTCCATAGCACAGCGGTCGGCAATCTTTTCCTGCGAACTGCTGTAGGTCATTCCCATTCGTTGGCTCATCTTGTCAACAATAGCTGCCGAAACAAGTGCTACAGCAACAGTAGCCGTTCCCGGAACATAGTACTGATTTTTGTCCATCAGATATTCTTCTCCAGCTTGCAAAACACCCGCAGCAACACTTCCCCAGAAGATTGCAGCTCTTTCACGGGATATCTGCTTATTTACGTTAATAACAGCATGATCTAATACGTGGTGAGCTACTTCAGATGCAATGATTGCAGTTAATTCTTCTTCTGAATCCAATACAGAGAGCAGACCAGTAGTAACAATCAGTGAACCGTCCGGCTGCATGTAACTATCCGGAGTCGGCGATTTTAGAATGTATACTTTTAAGGTTTCATCTCTTTTATCATTAAATTTCTGATAAATTACAGAAGTAAAGATAGAGTTTACATAATCTTCTATATATGGATCTTCATACAACAAGCGCTCTTTACCCATCTTTCTGATATAATCAGTAGATTCTTCTTTTAAATCCTGTCGAAGATCATACTGATATCCTTTATAGATTAATCTTGTGTACAAGTCGTTCTGTAAGGCTTTGTATTCCCAGAAAGAATCATTATCATTCAGCTCTAAGTTGAGTATTCCCAACTGAGAGTAAGGCACTGCAATCTGTGTGTTGTTAATGACAATGCCAATACTAAATTCTCCGGTATTATCGTCTTTAGCAAATTTTAAAAAGCTGCATAACTGAATCGGAGTTCCGGCCTTATACTCTTCATAATTTTCTTTAAGTGTACCATTTATACTGAATGGAAAACTTTTCAAGGCTTTTTGTGAATAGGCATTGTATGCCCATAAACTGAAAATACATAGTGTGAGAAAAATCTTTTTCATATGCATATTAGTTTAACTTATTTATAAGCTCTAAAGATATGCTGTTTTTTTACAATTTAATCTGTTTAATATTTTTCTTTTAATATAATTTATACTATTATATGCTAAATGAACACTCCTGATATACTTAGCATTCTGATCTTATCTCGTTGCTTTTTTATTTGTGACTTTTATCCACAATGGAAGTAAGTATCTACAACTTCTTTCATCTTCATAGGTTTGTTCTGTAACTCCTCGCGTAAGTTTACATCATTGTAAGCTTTTAGTTTGCGGATAACACCGTCTATCATACTTGGACTAAATACATTGTACTGTTCAAAGAATGCACGTTGCTGTTGCAGACGGTCGGCCGAAGCACTGCAACTATCGGGTAGTTGTTCCAGCGCTTTTAGTTGCTCCTGATTCTCTGATCGGTGAATGTCTACATTTACATAAGTCCTCTTTGCAATGCTTAATGCGTCTTCTATTTCAAAGCCATGACGGCAGGCAACAGCCAGACTGGCAAGTAGCTGATAAATATCTGCAGAACCATCCGGTGAGCGCATTTCTACAGTCTGCTTTTGCGTGGTATCATAATTACTGGGAGCTTCCAGCGGATTGGCCAAGGCGCACATATCTTTCTTTGCCGACCATCCCAACGGTACGCGAACAAGGACGGAACGATTGCGGTCTCCCCAGCAAATATTGGTGGGTGCTTCCTGGTGCGGAACCAATCGGAAATAAGAAGTAGGAGTAGTGTTTCCAAAAGCAGTAATAGAAGGAGCCAGACACATCATTCCGGCAATGGCTTTGCGTGCTGTGTCTGATAATGCACCGTTTCCCAACATCTGATTCTTGCCGTCTTTTGTTATGCGCATGTGAATATGCAAGCCCGAACCAGCTTTGCCCACAGTAATCTTTGGCGCAAAAGTAATGTTATATCCGTATTGATAAGCCAGATTACGGATAACCCATTTTGCAATCATTAGTTGGTCTGCAGCTTCTTCTGCAGGAGAAGGCAGAAACTCAATTTCGTTCTGCTCATAAATTAATCCATTCTGTGTGAAATTTCCTACCTCGGAATGCCCGTATTTAATTTTTCCGTTGGCTTGGGCAATGTATTTCATGCACTGCGTACGGAATTGGTTGAACTTGTCATACGGTCCGGATTCATGATACCCATGCTGATCTGTTGCAGGGAACAATCCATTGTCGGGTGCTATAATGTAATACTCCAGCTCTCCCATAGCTTCAAACTGCATACCTGTTACCTCATTAAAAGCCCGGCAAGCCTTATGCAGAGTATATTCCGGCGAACTCTCAAGAGGTTCTCCATCTTTATTAAAGAAAGAGCAAAGCATGGTTAGCGTGGGTATTTCGGCAAATGGATCAACAAAGGCAGTTCGAAAACGGGGAATAGCATACAAATCGCTGCTTCCGGCTTCAATAAAGGTAAAAAGACTAGAGCCGTCCACGCGTTCACCGCAGGTTAGTATAGCATTCAGATAGGCAGCGTCATTGATAACAAAGTTTAAAGTCTTCAGTCGTCCATCACCGGCAGGATACATGAAATTAATCATGCGAATCTCATTTTCTTTGATAAAAGAGATGATGTCTGCTTTGGTAAACTCAGCAGGTAGTTTTTGCAGAAACTTTACCAATGCGTTGGAATTCATTTCTAGTTGGCTGTTCATATCTTCAGTTGATTATTTAAGGTTGATAATAATCAAAGATAGAAATAAATAATCATATTGTCAATTTTGTGGCTTTATATTTTAAGTTTACTTGTTTAGTTTGGTGTTGTTGCTGTATTTTAATGTGTAATTGTTATCAAATTGAAAGTTTGCTCGTGGTTTCTAATGCTGCAAAATTTTAATTATTCCAAAGTCTTGTAGTTAATCGGTGAGTTATATGATTTTGTAATCATTTAATAATCATATAAATAATAAAAAGCTCCAACCATTTCTGATTGGAGCTTTTTCCACTTTTCGAGGTCTCTGGCGGATTCGAACCGCCGTAGACGGTTTTGCAGACCGGTGCCTAGCCACTCGGCCAAGAGACCTTATTTCGTTTTAGCGAGTGCAAAGGTAATACATATTTCTAAAATTCCAAATATACCGGCTATAAATTTTGCTTATCCACAGCAACTTTTTTTGTTTTCTTTCTTCGTTTCTCTGCATTCTTGCTTCTTCTTTTCCATCATATCCCTTAATTCACAGCCACTTGTGCAGCTTGAACAGGGATTATCATTTTTATTTGCATTTCTGAAAAAAAGTACGATTCTGTTTCCTACGTAGAATACGCAGAAGAAAACAATGGCCGAAACGATTAATTCTTGTAGGCTCATGATAATAAACTTCCTATTTGATAAAAACTAAATGCGATTATCCAAGCCAGCGCGGTGGTGTACAGCGCTGCAAAAGCGGCCCATTTCCAACTGCCGGACTCTTGCTTAATGGCGGCAAGCGTGGCAATGCAAGGGAAATAGATAAGAACAAAGAGCATAAAGCTGAAGGCGGCAAGCGGCGTAATAGGTATACGTTGTGCAAGGGTTGTCTTATTGGCTCCTGCATCATTTGTATAAAGAACGCCAAGTGTGCTGACCACTAATTCTTTTGCTCCCACACCCGAAATTAGTCCGATTCCTAGTTTCCAGTCAAATCCCATTGGCTTTAAGGCCGGTTCAATGGCTTTACCAATCTGTCCGATGTAGGAATTCTCCTGTTGCTCTGATACTGTTTTGTAACCATTATGATTTGGATAGTATCCTAAGAACCAGATAATGATTGAAGCGATCATTATCACTCCTCCCATTTTTCTGATATATTGCTGTCCCTTTTCCCAGGTATGACGCGTGATGGCTTTCATTGTTGGCATACGGTAGGGAGGAAGCTCCATTACAAAAGGGGTATCTTCACCTTTAATCAGCACTTTGCTAAACAATCTTGCCATTATCACAGCCAAAAGTATTCCTATTACATAAATTGATAATAGTATCAAACTGGCATTACCGGGGAAGAATGCTCCAACCAGCAGCAGGTAAATAGGTAAGCGCGCACTGCAACTCATCAATGGATTCACAAGCATGGTGATTAGCCGGCTTTTTCTGTTCTCGATTGTCCGGGAGGCCAGGATTGCAGGTACGTTACATCCAAATCCCATAACCAATGGAATGAAGGATTTTCCGTGAAGTCCCATTTTATGCATAATCTTATCCATGATAAATGCTGCACGGGCCATGTATCCGGAATCTTCCATCAAAGAGATGAAGAAGTATAGAAGCAGAATGTTGGGCAGGAATACAATAACGCCGCCAACTCCACCTATAATTCCGTCAATAAGCATATCCTTTAATGGTCCTGCGGTCATTGTATTTTCAACAAAATGCCTCAGTATATCCACCAGCCAGGCTATTGCATCCATTGGATATTGCCCCAGAGAGAATGTTCCCTGAAACATAATCCACATAAACAAGATGAAGATTGGATAGCCCCATATTTTATGTGTAACAATGGAATCGAGCACTTTGGTCATTTGTTGCTGTTCCAAATGGTAATCTATGTATGTCTCTTTCAGTGCTCCCGAGATGAAACCATACTTTGCATCCGTAATGGCCGATTCACTATCCTCATTCATGGAAACCTGAATCCGCTTGGCTGCTTTCTCCCTCACGGCAAAGATGCCAGCACTGTTAGGAAGAGAGCGGATAATGTTCTCTGCGTCTTTATCGTTTTCCAACAGTTTTATGGAAAGATAACGAGTAGAATAAAGGTGCCTAATCTCTTCATTCTTAGAAATCTCCGTTTTTACATCCTCTATAGCTTTCTCCAGATCAGGTCCGTGGTTGATGTGAATATGACGATAAGTCTTTTGTCGGGGCTTGTCTGCCTTAACATATTCTTCCATGTGATCTTCGTGCTCATCCTCGTTTACATTGGCGCGATGCCAGTCCTGCAGTTCCTGCAAAACTTCTTTATTAATCTCACCATTCTTGTCGAAGAAATCCGCTCCTTCGTATAGATTAATCACTAAGTGAAACAGATGCTCAATGCCCAGATTCTTTTTGCAGACAGTGGGAACCATTGGCACACCGAACAGCTTGCTTAATAATCTGTAATCCAACTTGTTTCCGCTGGCTTCCAGGGCGTCGTACATGTTTAGCGCAATGACCATCCGCACGTTCATATCAATTAGCTGGGTGGTGAGATAAAGATTGCGCTCCAGGTTTGAAGCATCTACCACGTTTATTATTACATCGGGAGTTTCATCAATGATGTGTCTGCGCACATAGATCTCCTCGGGAGTATATGCTGAAAGGGAATAAGTTCCCGGAAGATCCACAATCTTGAACCGGTAACCCTGGAAATCAAAGAATCCTTCCTTTGCATCCACCGTTACGCCACTGTAGTTTCCCACATGTTCGTGGGCACCCGATGCCAGATTGAACAAAGAAGTCTTTCCGCAATTGGGATTTCCCACCAGTGCAACATTGATAGTTCTGCGCTTTCCTAAAGCAATTGCTTTAAGTTCTTCCTCTTTCAGAGGACTTTCTACGTTGATGGAACCATGATAATCGGGTGACGAATTCTTTTGTTCAGCAACTTCTAGTTCGCTGATAATCTCAATCATCTCCGCTTCTTTTCTGCGGAGAGAGATCTCATATCCAAGAATTTTATATTTGATAGGATCTTTAAGAGGAGCATTAAGGAGAACTTCGACCACTTTACCTTTGATGAATCCCATTTCCACAATTCTTTTGCGGAATCCACCGTGGCCTAAAACCTTTACTATTACGCCTCTTTCGCCTGTTTTTAGTTCGGATAAACGCATACTTCACATTATTTTATGCAAAGATAAAGTATAATCCCCAAGTGGACAAATTATTTAGAATGTTTTTAAATAATGAAAGCAGAGCACATTCTTCCTGAAAACTCTTACCTTTGTAATATGTTTCATCTTCAGATTGCCCAATATATTGAAAAAGAAAAGCTTTTCGGACTGAAAGATAAGGTCCTGATTGCATTAAGTGGAGGCGCCGATTCGGTTGCTTTGCTCCGTGTGATGGTATATCTGGGCTATACCTGCGAAGCTGCTCATTGTAACTTTCATTTACGAGGCGAGGAGTCGGAAAGGGATGAATCTTTTGTCCGCCGGCTTTGCAAGAAAATGAATGTTCCTCTTCATGTAATTCATTTTGATACCAGCGGTTATGCAGCCCAGCATCAGGTTTCCATTGAAATGGCAGCCCGGGAGCTTAGGTATGATTGGTTTGAGAAATTGCGGAAAGAGCAGAATGCCGATGTGATAGCCGTGGCTCATCATAGGGATGATAGCGTGGAAACTCTTTTGCTAAACCTGATTCGTGGAACAGGAATAAACGGACTGACGGGGATTCATCCGAAGAACAATCATGTTGTTCGTCCGTTGCTGACTGTGAGCCGGGAAGATATTCTTGCGTATCTGAAAGGGATGGAGCAAGACTATGTAACCGACAGCACCAATCTGCAGGATGAATATACGCGTAACAAGATTCGCCTGAACCTTCTTCCAATGATGGAAACTATAAACCCGTCAATCAAGTCGAGCCTCTTTTCAACCGCTTCCCATCTTCTGGATGCTTCTGTTATTTACAATAAAGTAATTGAGGAAGGAAAGGAGAGAGTGCTAACTGAAGAGGGCATTTCTATAGAAAAACTACTGGCAGAACCTTCGCCTCGTGCGCTGCTTTTTGAGATTCTATACCCACTGGGCTTTAACTCTGCGCAGGCAGATGATATTTTTCTTAGTCTCGACAGACAATCCGGACGGAGATTCTTTTCCTCTTCCTGGATGGTGGTGAGAGATCGTACTCATTTGCTGATAAAGGATGTATCTTTGCAAGCTGCTGAGACAGAGGATAAACCGGTTATCAAAGAAGAAAGATTTCCGTACACAACAGAATTTGTGATTCCACGAGACAAGAAGACAGCGTGCTTTGATGCCGATAAAATAAATAATCCGTTTACTCTTCGCAAATGGAAGGCGGGCGATAAATTTGTACCCTTTGGAATGAAGGGCAAAAAGAATGTGAGCGATTACCTGACCGATGCGAAATTCTCTATCCTTGAAAAAGAAAACATGTATGTGTTATGCTCCGGCGAGCAGATTGTGTGGCTGGTAGGAGAGCGGACTGATAACCGTTTCCGGATTGATAAGGATACTAAGAATGTTCTGTTATTACGCTTGATTTAGAAAATTCCAAGGCTAGTATTTTAAAAACTAGATATATTTTCATTAAGACCCGGGTGTAAAGTAACTTTAGACCCGGGTCTTAATGCTATTTACACCCGGGTCTAAAATAGGTTTACACCCGGGTCTCAATGAAAATATAAAAGGTTTGCTTGTAGAAATAATCCTTAGTGATTTATAATCAGCTAGCTATAGTTTTCGTAAAAGCAGTAAGAACTATGCCTTTTTTATAAATCGGGATTGCTGTTTCAAGGCAAACTTTACCAGAATAATAAGCACCGGAACCTCAATCAGTGGCCCGATAACGGCTGCGAATGCCACTCCGGAATTGATTCCAAATACAGCAATCGCAACAGCAATGGCCAATTCAAAGTTATTTCCCGTAGCAGTAAAAGCCACCGAAGCGGTTTTCTCATAATCGGCTCCCGATCTTTTTGTAATCCAGAACGAGAAAAAGAACATGATAGCAAAATAAGCTATCAGCGGAACTGCTATGAGTAACACATCAAGAGGTAGTTTTACAATGTATTCTCCTTTGTATGAGAACATCACTATGATGGTAAACAGCAATGCAATGAGTGTTAACGGACTTATTCTTGGAATAAATTTAGTGTAATACCACTCGTTGCTTTTTATGCGTATAAGTATGAATCTTGATAAGAAGCCTGCAATGAAGGGGATTCCAAGATAGATAAATACGCTGTGGGCAATCTCGCCGATTGTTATGTTTGCCACTGCATTTGTTGTAGGCAATCCGAACCATCCCGGCAGCACAGCAATAAAAATATAGGCGTAGAACGAGAAGAACAACACCTGGAAAATACTGTTTAAGGCAACCAGTCCGGCTGCATATTCCGAGCTTCCTTTAGCCAGATGGTTCCATACCAGCACCATAGCAATGCAACGCGCCAGACCAATCATTATGATGCCATACATGTATTCGGGATAATTCTGCAGAAACAGAATACCCAAAGCAAACATCAGTATGGGGCCCACAATCCAGTTCAGAAGCAGAGATATTGTAAGTATCTTCTTATCAGAGAATACTTTACCCAACTCTTCATACTTTACTTTGGCAAGGGGAGGATACATCATCACAATCAGACCAATGGCCAGAGGGATATTGGTGGTTCCCGATTCAAACTGACTCCAGAAGTCTGTTATTCCAGGATTGATGTAGCCGATAAATACTCCGATAAACATTGCAAGGAATATCCATAGCGTAAGGTATCGGTCAAGAAACTTTAGTTTTGTTTTCATACTAGAAACTTGAATTCAATAAATTTCGTTGATATAAAACTGATAGAAACCTCTTTTTATCTCGTCGCGCACACGGATAAACTCGCTCCAGATAAATTCATCTGTTCCTGTAGCGTGAGACGGATCATCAAAACCAATGTGGAGTCTGTGCTGTACTTTTCCGCTGAATACGGGACAGCTTTCGTTTGCGCCTCCGCATACCGTAATCACATAATCCCATTCCTGATCCAGATATTGATTCACACTTTTAGGGAAGTGGCTGCTGATGTCTATTCCGGCTTCCGCCATCACCTTTACAGCTTTTGAGTTTACTCTCGATGCAGGTTCTGTTCCTGCAGAATGCACATCCAATGATTTATCGAACGATTGAAGCCAGCCGTGAGCCATCTGACTACGGCAGCTGTTTCCTGTACACAATATTAATATCTTCATAACAGTTTAAAATATTAAGTTGAACAAATATCCCACAATCATAATCCCGGTAGCCACAACTCCAACAAATGTAAGTATAAGCGGAAGCTTGAGCACTTTTTTAAGAATAATCATCTCAGGAAGAGAAAGCCCCACAACTGCCATCATAAATGCCAGTGAGGTTCCTAATGCCGCCCCTTTTTCAATCAATACAGATACAATCGGTATTATTCCGGCTGCATTAGAATAGAGCGGAACCCCGATAAGAACCGATAAAGGAATGCTATACCAGGCAGACTTACCCATTAAAGATACCATAAAGTCCTCGGGTACATAACCATGAGCTCCGGCACCTACGGCAATACCTATAACAACATATAGCCATACTTTGCCTACAATCTCCTTTACTCCGGTAAAGCCAAAACGAATGCGGTCAGAGAAAGTCAGTTTGTTTTCATCATCTCCGGCATTGCCCATCTGAGTTTGATACACCCAGTCCTGCACCCAATGCTCTAACTTCAGTTTGCCGATAACCCATCCTGCAATAATAGCAATGATTAGTCCGGTGATAACATAGATAAGAGCAGTCTTCCATCCAAACATTCCGAAGAGCAGAATTACTGCCACTTCATTTATCATGGGTGCGGCAATCAGAAACGAGAAGGTTACACCCAGTGGTACGCCCGATTCCACAAATCCCAGAAACAACGGGATGGCGGAGCAAGAGCAAAAAGGAGTAACTATTCCCAGCATCGAAGCCAGCACGTTGCCTGTGAAGGTAGATTTACCTTCCAGCATCTTTCGCGTACGCTCTGCCGAAAAGTAAGTACGGATAATGCCTACGACAAAGATAATCAGTGCAAGAAGCATCAGCACTTTTGGTACTTCAAATATAAAGAAGCGGATTGCCTCGGTAAGGTGATCTCCTTTCTGCATACCGATTACGGAATCAATGATCCAGTTGGTTACGGGTTGAAGATTATAATATATAAGGTACCACACAGGCAGTAAAGCCAGAAGCCCAATCAGATTCCTGCGGTTCATTCCTAGTATCTGTGTGGCGATTTCACTAAAATAATTCCGTTTCATACTTATGTTTTCTAATTAAGAAAGAAAATAGTTGCATAGTAAAAACCAGCAAGAATAAAGATCACAGCAACAACACGTCTGAACCAAAGTTCAAAGGTCTTTATCTGATTATACAGTTTGCCTACATTGCCCACAGCATAAGCCAGCAACCAGGCGAAGATTATAACCGGCAGCCCTGTTGCAATGGCAAACAGTACCGGAAGATACAATCCGCTTGCACTTGAAATGGTCATGGGTATCAGCATAGCAAAGTAGAGAACTCCGCTATAAGGACAAAATGCCAGGGCAAAGATCATTCCCAGTAAAAGTGTGCTCCAGTAACTACCTTTGCTGTTTTCTCCAATTCTGTCGGCCAGTTTAGAGATCCCCGGGAAATTGATCTTTATTATATCCAGCATAAACAGCCCGATGACTATTAGCAATGGGCCAAGAATCTTTTCTCCCCATCCCTGAAACAGCATAGACACGTTCATCTGATTGGCTCCGAAATAAAGTATTACGGCAAGAAGGGTATAACTTATTGCACGTCCCAGTGTGTAGACCAGTCCGTTCAGGAATACTCGCTTGCTATTATCAATATCCCGACTTATAAATCCTATAGCCGTAATGTTGGTTGCCAGCGGGCAGGGGCTGATGGCGGTCATCAGTCCCAGTATGATTGCCGTAAGAAAGGAGTACTGTGAATTATCAAGAATACTTTGAAGAAACTCCATCTTAGTGAATTATTTAGAACCCAGTAAAGGGTCAACGGTTGATTTGATTTTCTGCTTTAGTTTGTCGGGATTGTTGCGGGCATACATAAATCCTTCCGAAGTAAGATCGGTTCTCTTTTTACCGCTTATCACCAAAAGGCTCTGACCGGATGCCTGACATTTCTTTGCAATAGCTTCACTGCTCTTTTCATCAAGGTTGAAACTCTTAAAAGTAATTTGTCCCTTTTTAGCCTGTTCAGGGTATAAAGCACTTATATCCTTTTGGGATTCAGATTCTACCGCCATACAAGTTGGACATCTGCGTGTAAAGTGAAAGTAATAAACTTCAATTTGCTGTGCAGCAACCTTAGGAGCATTTTGTTTCTTGTTGTTTTGTGCGTTGCCTGTAAAGCTTCCTAACATCATCATAATGGCGAAGCTGATCATAAAAATACGTTTCATGTATATCCGGTTTTATTTTGTTAATACTTCTTTTATCTCTTCCAGAGAAGGAACACGTCCTTTGATCTCTACTTTTCCGTCAACAACCAGAGCAGGCGTTGCCATAACTCCGTACTTCATAATCTCCATAATGTCCTCTACTTTAGATATAGAAGCATCAATACCGTTTTGTTCCACAACTTCGCGTGTTAGTTTCTCAAGAGTTTTGCACTTTGAGCATCCAGAACCTAAAATTTTAATTTCCATATTAATCTTTATTTTAATAGTTAATCGTAATTCGTAAAACGACGAACATCTGCGGCAAAAAAATATTATCCGCAGCAGATCTTCTTAATATCTTTTCTATCAAAGAACTTGGCAAACAGGTTTTGAGCCTTTGCCCAATTCTCCTTATTTATACAATAACGAACTTTGGGAGCTTCAATTTCGCCCTGAATCAGTCCGGCATCTTTGAGTTCCTTCAGGTGTTGGGATACGGTTGCTTTGGCTATTGGCAATTCATCGTGAATATCACCGAAAAAACAACTTTCCTGTGATGCGAGAAAATCCATTATAGCTATGCGTGCCGGATGCCCCATTGCCTTTGCATATCGGGCAATCTGTTCCTGTTCTGCTGTGTAATCTTTATCTTTTTCCATATATTGTTCGCAAATATACGAATAATATAATTCGGTGTTACTTTGACTCCGTAATTTTATATTCTTTAACCATTAAAACGACTTGCTACATCACATAGTTTGATGTCTATATTTTTTAATGGTGGTGACAAACTTTGAAAATAACTTCTTTTATATGTCTCGTGCTAAAATTTGTCACCGCGGCTATCAAAGGGTTTCAGAAGGAGGCATCCTGTTACCCCCTCCAAAACAACCTTATGTTTTTTTGTTTTTTGGAAGAGAGATTGATTAAATTTGGGAATAGTCTTAATTGTTTGATAATCTTTTGGTTAAATGGTTGGCGTGTCTGTTTTATGCCAAAAAGGAAGATCTGTTACCTTTTTATCTTGTTTAGAATATTTATTCTGCAAAATCATTTTGCTTCATTGCTGTATATTTTTAACTATAGCTAAATCGTCCCCAATAATTTAACGTAGAATAGTAAGAAAGAACCTTTTGTTCCATCATTAATAGGGAAGGGCAGATAGTTAAGTTGATATTTTTTTGGTATAAATTTTATTAAAATGGAATCTATAATAATTCTATTTGTACCTTTGAAGCTTAATATTTCCAGAAAATAAATTTTAATAGGAGGAAAATGAAATGGTAAAAGTAATTGCAAAATTCTTTGTTAAGGAAGACAAAGTTGAAGAATTCCTGAAATTAGCTGGTGAATTGGTGCAGGAATCAAGAAAAGAGGCAGGTTGTATCAATTATAATCTGGTTCAGGATTTGAATAATAAGCAGATATTGGTTATGCTTGAAGAATGGGAGAGCGCAGGTATATTGAAAATACACATGGCTTCAACTCATTTTACAACAATTATCCCAAAGATGAGTCTGTTGCAGTATCAGAAAGAAGAAATCATAATTTGCAAACCAGTATTCTAAATAAAAAAGGCGAGGACTATCCTGAAAGGAAGCCCTCGCTTTAATTCGTTCGCCCAGCACGAACTATTTACTTTAGGGTGCAAGTCCCGAACACGCCATTATAGCTGGAAGTGTTAGCTTACGGCAAGGGTGTCCATTGCGAAGTGGAATCTGAAGGAAGCCTGCGGCAAATTCCCGGTCTGACGAACAGAAACCGGATATAAGGCTCAAAATACATGGATGAGTTTGCTAATTAAAACAAAGTCCTGTGCTATATAGATGTATGCGAGTAAATCCGGCAGATATATGGGAAGAAAGTAGTAGTTAATAACTGGGGAGATCTCACGGACGTGTGGATGCTTTTCTTTTCAGAAACATGGATAACAATTGTCGTGAGAAGTCAGCCGAGGACATAGTACCCGATTTAGATTGACCATTCGGGGAAGGTCTGAACCTTATCTAAGTGAGAAGTAAATGAATGTAACCTTATGAAGGGAAGAATGCAGAAAATATCAGCAACGAATGATAGCTGCCCGCAAAAGAATAGGACGGAATCCGAATGCTATGCGGGAGTGCAGACTTTTATAGGGATTACTGAAAACAACCTCACGGAAGTGCATTTTACAAAAGATGATTTACTGGAACGTATCTTGTCGCCTGCCAATTTGAACAAGGCTTATAAACAGGTCGTATCGAATGGTGGCAGTGGAGGTGTCGATAAGATGGAAACGGAAGAACTTCTTCCGTTTCTGAAACTCCATAAAGATGAACTGGTAACATCTTTAATGGATGGTAATTACCATCCTAATCCAGTCCGTAGGGTAGAAATCCCTAAGGAGAATGGCAAGAAGCGCCAGCTTGGTATCCCTACCGTAGTTGACCGTCTTATTCAACAAGCCATATCCCAAATTTTATCTCCGATTTATGAACGAGAATTCAGTAACAACAGCTTCGGTTTTCGTCCGAAACGCAGTGCGCATAAAGCGCTGCGAACAGCCCAGAACTATATTAATGCAGGCAATAAATATGCGGTTGATTTAGATCTGGAGCATTTTTTCGACACAGTCAACCAAAGCAAGCTGATAGAAATTCTTTCCCGCAGGATAAAAGATGGGAGAGTGATTTCTCTTATCCATAAATATCTCCGCGCGGGAATTATAATTGGTCATAAATTTGAGGAAAGCAGTCGGGGAGTTCCTCAAGGTGGTCCCCTTAGTCCGCTACTGAGCAATATAATGCTCAATGAACTGGATAAAGAGCTGGAACGCCGAGGACATCCATTTGTCCGCTATGCAGATGATTGCATGATATTTTGCAAAAGTAAACGCTCTGCCAGTCGTACGATGAAGCACATCATTTGTTTTATCGAAGAAACCCTCTTCCTGAGGGTAAACCGAGAGAAAACGAAAGCAGGATATGTGCGGGGCATGAAGTTCTTAGGTTACTCCTTTTATAATAGCAAAGGAGGATTTCGCTTATCTGTACACTCCAAAAGTTACATGAAACTGAAAGTTCGTTTGAAAGAGCTGACAGGTCGCAGTAATGGCATGGGATACAATAAACGCAAATACGAACTTCATCAATTCATTCGTGGCTGGATTGAATACTTCAAACTTGCAGACATGCAAAATCATCTGAAGAGGATAGATCAATGGCTCCGTCGCCGGCTTCGTATGTGTATATGGAAAAGTTGGAAGAATGTCAGTACTCGTATAACCAATCTATTGCGTTGCGGTATTGATAGATGGCATGCTCAGAAATGGGGATATGTGAAAGGTTACTGGCGAATAGCTGGCAGCCCGATTCTTAGCTGTGCAATTGATACAGATAAATTGCGAAATGCAGGTTATCCAATGATGTTGGATTATTACAGTAAAATGTATCGTAAATAAGGAACCGCCGTATGCGGAACCGCACGTACGGTGGTGTGAGAGGTCGGAAAATGAAATAGGAGGAAACTATTTCATTTTCCTCCTACTCGATTTATATAAGAGAAAAATTACTTTTTAGAGAAAAGCTCTTTTTCTTTCCACTCATTCATTAATTCAGAGATTGTGTTTTTTACACTCATAATCTTGTTCGATCTGAAAGCGTTTGCTCCGGCAAAAGCATATCCACTGTTAAAGTTGCCTTTAAATGCATTGTAAAGAGCCAGCATAATGCAATATGGACTTTTAGAAATATCGCAAGTCTTTATGCAATGGAAAGGGCACGACTTTGGTTGTTTTACACCTTCCTTAACTTGCTGTATGAAAGAACATCCAATTGCTCTACCAGGCATTCCAACCGGACTTTTAATGATTTCTATATCTCCTTCTTTTGCATTAATATATTGTTCCTTGAAAGCTAAAGAAGCATCGCATTCGTCAGTTGTTACAAATCGGGTTCCTAACTGTACACCTGAAGCTCCAAGTTCCATCATGCGGAAAATGTCTGCTCCGGTATAAATACCTCCAGCTGCAATTACCGGAATCTTCTTATTGTACTTTTCTTCAAAAATAGCCACTTCCTTCACTACCTGAGGTAAGATTTCTTCTAAAGAATAGTGTTCGTCTGCAATCTGGTTTTCCTTGTAACCTAGGTGACCTCCGGCTTTTGGGCCTTCTACCACTACTGCATCAGGAAGATAGTTGTATTGACTCTGCCATTTTTCACAGATAATTTTCACCGCGCGTGCAGATGAAACAATAGGAACAAGTTTTGTTGTACTACCTTTAGGAAGGAAGCTAGGTAAATCAAGAGGAAGTCCGGCTCCGCTAAAGATTATATCTGCTTTCTCGGCAATAGATGTTTTTACCATATCTGCAAAGTTGGTCATGGCTACCATCACATTTACTCCGATAATTCCTTTTGCTTCTTTTGCTTTGGCACGTGCTTTCTTGAGCTCTTCTTTAAGCCCTAAGATACTTGCTTCTCCAAAGTTACTAGATAGTTTATTGTATAGAAGTCCTAAACCTGCGCAAGAGATTACGCCGATGCCTCCTTCGTTTGCTACTGCTGAGGCTAAGCCTGATAAAGAGATTCCTACGCCCATTCCCCCTTGAATAATAGGTACTTTGGCTTTTAAATCTCCAATTGTTAATGTTTTCATCTTTAATGAATTTCTAAATACTGGGCACAAAGATAGTACTATTGTATGTAATTTAGTTGAGTTTGAAACTATTTTTTATAAAAGATTATAGGTTTTATGGTGCTTGAGAAAATGTTCAGGTGTGTTTGCAAATATCTTTGTAAGTGATGTAATTGTTTAATGTGTGCCTTGAAAAACTTATATGTATAATTATATGGATTTAGTGTTGTGTGAAAATGATAGGTAATTATGTTTGATTTTATTTTTGCAATTGGTTATATTATGAAAACTGTGCTAAAATTATGTCAATGTTAATCAAAATGATATTTTGTTTGCTATTAATAGATAAAAGAATATATCTATTTTGTATTTATAGGTAATATTTACTTATAATATTCCTTTAATTTGATTCTTTAATTCCATTTTATCAATTTATATTCTAAATAATATTTAAAATATTTATCTGAAAAGCATTATAGATCCATTTGTTTTAAAGTTTAGTGAATCTATTTTGAATATTAAAATGAGTATTAATATGGTTTATATAAATCATAATAATGTTATATATATTGTTTTAGTATCTTATAATCTTTAAAATACCTATTTTAAATGACTTGATATGCATTATTTGATTTCGTGTGCTGTATTGTTGTTCTATGTTTGTAAATCTTAATATTATTATAAATGAATATATAGATACATATATTTACATAAAATATGCTAAATAGATATAGCATGGATGTTTTTTAACATACATAATATGTGCTAATGAAAAAATAGTAAACATCTTTGTGGTCTGTATTTTTTATAAAAATTGTATTAATATATAAAAAGCTATTTTGATTAATATAATTTAAATAAATGAATCTTAGTCTTTACTAATAAAAGATGTTTGCATTGTTTTCGATATATATTAATGGTAAAATGAGTATTGCGTATGAAAAAAATCGGATTTACATTATTTTTTATGTTTCTAAGTATCCTTGCTTTTGCTCAATCAACTGCTATTAAAGGTAGCATTATTGATGAGGTTGGAGAGCCGGTTATTGGGGCATCGGTCTTTGTGAAAGGAACAAAAATAGGTACAACAAGTGATCTTGATGGACAATTTGTTGTGAAGGCGTCTGCTGGTAAAACCCTTGTTATAACCTTTATAGGTTATGAACGACAGGAGGTTAAAGCACAGAATGGAATGAAAATTACTTTAAAAAGCACAAGCCAGAACCTGGAAGGGGTTGTAGTTACGGGTATGTCAAGGATGGATAAGCGATTATTCACCGGTGCAACTGATAAGCTTAGTGCAAATGAAACAATGCTAAATGGTATTCCTGATATAAGTCGTTCACTGGAAGGACGCTCTGCCGGCGTTTCTGTTCAGAATGTATCAGGAACTTTTGGTTCTGCCCCTAAAATCCGTGTCCGGGGAGCTACTTCAATTTATGGTAGTTCTAAACCGTTATGGGTTGTTGATGGCGTAATTGTGGAAGATGTTACGGAAGTCAGTTCTGATGATCTTTCTTCAGGTAATGCAGAAACATTAATAGGATCAGCTATCGCCGGACTTAATTCTGATGACATTGAAAGTTTTCAGATTTTGAAAGATGGTAGTGCTACTTCTATCTATGGTGCAAGAGCTATGGCTGGTGTAATTGTTGTAACCACAAAAAAAGGTAAGGCTGGGCAAAGCCATTTTAGCTATACCGGTGAGTTTACTTCCCGGCTTATTCCTAGCTATAATGATTTTAATATTCTGAATTCGCAAGATCAGATGGGCATCTATAAGGAGATGAAATCAAGAGGATGGCTAAATTATGCAGAAGTAGCAAATTATTCTGGTAGTGGAGTTTATGGAAAAATGTATGAGTTGATGAATACAATTGATCCGGCAACAGGACAATTTCTGCTAACTAACAATCAGGAAAGTCAAAATGCTTATTTGAGAAGTGCAGAAATGAGAAATACCAATTGGTTTAATGAATTGTTCAGCTCTAATGTAATGCAGAACCATTCGGTAAGTATTTCTACCGGTACAGAAAAAGCAAGCTATTACGCATCTTTAAGCGCAATGATGGATCCAGGATGGTATAAGCAGAGCGAGGTTAAGCGCTACACGGCAAATTTGAATACCACATATCATTTGTTCGACAATTTGTCGATTAATATGATAGCTAATGCTTCTTATCGTAAGCAAAAGGCACCAGGCACATTAAGCCAGGATGTTGATGTGGTTTCGGGAAAGGTAAAGCGTGATTTTGATATCAATCCATATTCATATGCATTGAATTCTTCACGAACATTAGATCCTTCTGCTTATTATACAAGTACCTATGCTCCATTTAATATACTTCATGAGTTGGAATCAAACTATATTGATTTGAATGTAGCTGATATGAGATTTCAGGGAGAATTAAGATGGAAAGTTATTCCTGAACTGGAATTAAGTGTGTTAGGGGCGGTAAAATATTCCGGTTCTTCGCAAGAATACAATATACTTGATAGCTCAAATCAGGCTTTATCTTATAGAGCTATGGAAACCAGTACTATTCGTGATGCAAACTCGCTTTTATATACGGACCCTGATAATCCATACGCACTGCCTATTTCTATTTTGCCTAACGGTGGTATTTACAAACGTACTGACAACCGGATGAATGGTTATGACTTTCGTGCAACTGCTAATTGGAATCACACTTTTAATAAGATACATATAGTTAACTTATTTGGAGGTATGGAAACTAATAGCACAGACCGTGCAAGGAGCTTCTTTAATGGATGGGGTATGCAGTATTCTAAAGGTGAGATTCCTTTTTATGTATATCAATTCTTTAAAAAAGGCATCGAAGATCGTAATGATTATTATTCACTGAACCACACTAAAGTTAGGAGTGCTGCTTTTTTTGGTAATGGAACTTATTCATATAAGGGGAAATATATATTGAATGGTACATATCGTTATGAAGGAACAAATAAGTTAGGTCAATCACGTTCGTCACGATGGCTGCCAACATGGAATATTGCTACTTCATGGAATGTGGATGAAGAAAAATTCTTCGAAACATTAAAACCAACAGTTTCTCATTTATCACTAAAGGCCTCATATAGTTTAACTGCCGACCGGGGCCCTCAGGATTTTGCAAATTCAACAGCTATAATAAAAGCATATAATACTTATCGTCCTTTCTCAAGTGTGAAAGAATCCGGATTGTATGTTGACCAGCTTGAAAACAGTGAGTTGACATATGAAAAGAAGCATGAATTAAATATTGGTCTTGATGCCGGATTTTTAAATGATCGTATTAATGTAGCTTTTGATTGGTATAAGCGTAATAATTATGATTTGATAGGACCTATAGCAACAGAAGGCGTTGGAGGTACTATTCTTAAGTTTGCAAACGTTGCTTCTATGCGTTCAAGTGGTGAAGAATTCAGTCTTTCTACAAAGAATATTGTATCAAAAGACTTCAAATGGTCTTCAAGCTTCATCTATTCTCACTCTACCAATAAGGTTACCAATTTAAAGTCTCAGGCAAGAGTGATAGATATGGTTCAGGGTAATGGGTTTGCTTTAGAAGGATACCCAGTGCGAAGCCTTTTCTCAATTCCGTTTAAAGGATTAACAGACGAAGGCTTGCCAACTTTCCTTACAGAAAAAGGAACAATAACATCTTCTGATATAAACTTTCAGGAACGTGATAATATATCATATTTGAAATATGAAGGACCTACAGAGCCTACTGTAAATGGTAGTTTGGGTAATATCTTTACTTACAAGAATTTTAAACTAAATCTGTTTGTTACATATTCTTATGGAAATGTCATCCGTCTTGATCCTGTGTTCAGCGCAGCATATAGTGATCTTAGTTCAATGACAAAAGAGTTTAAAAATCGTTGGGAAGTACCAGGAGATGAACTGTATACTAATGTTCCAACAATCATTAGTGCCCGACAGTTATTGAATAATTCAGCTCTAAGCTATGGTTACAATGCTTATAACTATTCAGATGTACGTATTGCAAAAGGTGATTTTATCAGAATGAAAGAGATTTCTCTTGCTTATGACTTTCCCAAAAGCTGGTTAAAAAAGAGCAAGCTCACAGATGTATCCTTGAAGTTGCAGGCCACTAACTTATTCTTAATTTATGCTGATTCTAAGTTAAATGGGCAAGATCCTGAATTCTTTCGCTCAGGTGGAGTATCGGCCCCAGTGCCAAAGCAATTTACATTTACTCTTAAATTAGGTTTATAAAATGATTAATCATATGAAAATAAGAAAATATATATTGTTCTCATCGTTGGTCGCAATTCTTGGTTTTAATACGTCATGTGATGATTATCTTGATACGTTGCCCGACAATAGAACCGAAATAGACACAGAAGATAAGGTTAGTGAATTATTAACATCTGCTTATGCTTCAGCAAATCCATGTTATTTGTTTGAAATGGAGTCAGATAATACAGATGACCAGGCTAATCTTAATAAAGCATATGATCGTTTTCAAACGGAAGCTTACCAATGGGATGATATAACAAGTGTCGACGATAATGAATCACCACAAAATCTTTGGGAAAAATATTATTCAGCAGTAAACACAGCAAATACTGCATTGCAAGCTATAACCAAACTTGGTGATACTTCTACATTGCAAACAAAAAAAGCTGAAGCCTTATTATGCAGAGCTTATGCTGAATTTATGTTGGCAAATACTTTTTGTGATGCTTATTCAGAATTGACAGCAACTAGTAAAATGGGACTTCCATATCCTACAGAACCAGAGAAAACTGTTAATCCTAAGTATGAAAGAGGTACACTGGCAGAATTATATGCTAAAATAAATTCTGATATTGAAGCTGCTTTGCCTTTGATAAATACTGTAACTTTCACAGTGCCTTCATATCACTTTAATCCGAAAGCGGCATACGCTTTTGCTGCAAGATTTAATCTTTATTATCGTAAGTATGATAAAGCTGAGACCTATGCTACCAAAACATTGGGCGAAATGCCATCAGCAGTTTTAAGAGACTGGTATTCCTGGAATCAGTTATCGCAAAATGGACAAATACGTCCTAATGCATATGTAAGTTCGGATGTACAGTCGAACTTCCTTTTACAAAGTGTTTACTCTCTTTGGGGAGCTATAGGCGGTCCTTATTCTTTAGGTGAGAAATATGGTCATGGTGTGTATATTGCCAATACTGAGACTACAGGAGCGCAAGGTCCTTGGGGCAATAATAAATCAGCGCTTTATTATAGTGTCTTTAGTAACCAAGATATTGCAAGAGTAATGGTACGGAAGATTGGTTATTATTTTGAATATACAGACCACTCTAGCGGAATTGGGTATGCACACTCTGTATTGTCAGTCTTTAATGCAGAAGAAACATTGCTTTGCAGAGCTGAAGCGTATGCTCTTCAACAAAAGTACGATAAAGCATTGGCGGATATCAATACATTACTGAAGGCTTTTTCTTCTAGTCCCAGCTTAACATTAGATGGTATAAAGACTTATTATGCAGGCATAAAATACTATGCACCTAAAGTGCCAACTGTAAAGAAGACGTTGAATGCAGACTTTGCCATTGAGCCAGTAACAGAAGAACCATTGTTACAATGTATTCTTCAGCTACGCAGATTAGTTACTCTTCACGAAGGATTACGCTGGCAGGATATAAAACGTTATGGCATTGTGATTTACAGACGTGAAATGAGTTCTAAAAACATGAGTACTGGAGTAGTTACAGATTCACTTACCGTGAATGATCCTCGTCGGGCAATTCAACTTCCTCAAGATGTAATAACAGCAGGTTTAAGTGCAAATCCAAGAAGTAAATAACTCTTAAAAACAGATTATTATGATAAAGAATTTAATATATATAATGTTGGTTCTGACAATGACGTTATCCTTTACGTCTTGCCAGTCCGACGATAAACTAGACCCAACAAGTATTTTTGATACTTCAGCTCCAAAAAGAGATTCTTTGGAAACATGGCTGCAGGAAAATTACACATATCCTTATAATATTGATTTTAAATATAAAATGGAGGATATAGAATCGAATATGAAATACACTCTTGTACCAGCCGATTCTGCAAAAGCTGCAAAATTAGCTATTCTAATTAAGTATCTCTGGCTCGAGTCGTATGATGAAGTTGCAGGCATAACCTTCACTAAAACATATGTTCCCCGTATTATTCATCTAATTGGTTCTCCGGCATACAATTCTAATGGAACAATGCTTCTGGGTACAGCAGAAGGAGGTTTAAAGATTACGCTTTATATTGTAAACAGTCTCACCCAAAGCAGTATAAGTAACCCCGCTATTCTTAATACATATTATTTTAAAACTATGCATCATGAATTTGGGCACATTCTTAACCAGAAAAAACCTTATGATGCCGGATTTAAAATTATTTCCGAAGCTTCTTATGTGGGCAACGACTGGTATTTATCTTCAGATGATGAAGCTTATCAAAATGGTTTTGTAACCCCTTATGCACAGAGCGAGCCAAATGAAGATTTTGTAGAGAATATTGCAGTTTATGTAACAAGCACAAAGGCCCAATGGCAAGCTATTATTGATGCTGCAGGCCCAAGCGGAGGAGCTACAATCCTGAGAAAATTTGCAATAGTTAAGGCTTATATGAAAGATTCATGGAATATTGATTTGGATGAGTTGCGTGATGTTGTTCAAAGAAGACAAAGCGAAGTAAAGTATCTTGATTTGGAATCTTTAAAATAAAATGAATATGAAAAAAATAATATATAGTATACTATTTCTATTTGTTGCGTTCGGATTCCAATCTTGCGTAAACGAAGAAAAAGAGGTTTTTGACAAATCAGCTTCAGTAAGAATGTCAGAGGCTTTAGCAAACTATAGTAAAGTATTGCAATCACCGAAGAATGGTTGGAGATTACGCTATTATGCAGGAGCGGATTATGCTTACGGCGGATACAACATGATTATTTCATTTGCTGATGGAAAGGCTAATGTAGCTTCAGAAATTGCTGATACAAAAGATATTTATCATTCGTCATATGATCTTATCAGTAATCAGGGGCCGGTGCTCACTTTTGATACATTTAACCCCGTAATGCATTTCTTTGGTACTCCATCAGATAGTTCGTTAGATGGATATCAGGGCGATTATGAGTTTGTTGTTATGAGTGCATCTGCCGATTCTGTAGTGTTGAAAGGAAAAAAATGGGGAAATAAGATGATTATGACTCCTATGCCTGAAAAGACAGAATGGAAGTCGTATTTAGATAGCATTGTAAAAATTCAAAGCGAGAATGTATATCCTGATTATGTTGGAAAGGTAGATAGTAAAGATGTAAAACTATCTTTTACAGAAAATCACTCAATGGATATTGCTGTGGGTAGTTCTTCGTCTTCTAATAGTTATATTTACAGTACTAAAGGGATAGAATTTAATGTTCCGGCTGACATAGCAGGCCATGTATTTAAAACTTTGGAATGGAGCAGTGCAGACACTACATTTGTGGGAACAGCGGCTGACGGGACAAAAGGTTCTTTCAAGATTTATATATCTCCTGAGTTTAAAAAATACATAGGAATCTGGAATGTTACAATTAATAATGTGATTTATTCTGCGACTGTTGCTCAGGATGTACCCGGAAAGTCGTTTAAAGTGACAGGTCCTAAGTTCCCTTTCCCATTTATTGCAGAGTATAATTCAATAGATGATAAAGTTTCTGTGCTAACCCAGGAAGTTGGAACTTTCAATGGCAATATAGTTAAGCTTTGTCCATGGGATGCAAGTGTTGGTTACCTTACATGGAGTGATGGCATTGGTATGGAATCTACAATTACATCCAAGAGTCCATTAACTTTGACTTTTGCTGATAATGGCCGATGGTCATCGTATACAGTGAGTTCTTATCTTTTGTATATGTTCGACTCTGCCGGTAATCGTATAGGTGCATATACAGGTGGAACATATAGATTCCCATTTGTGACTAAAGCAGTAAAAGTTCAATAAATGAATGATAATATGAAGAAAATAATAAATGTATTAATAATTACTTTTGTATGCGCCCTTATGTTGCCGGCGTGTAGTGATGATGATGGAATAGCAGTCATTAGTGATAAGTTGGATATAACTTCAGCATCTGGAACAGATTTACCAGCAAAAGGAGGTGATGGAACTATAGTTCTGGTTACAACGGATAAGGTAGAAGTTGTGGCTAAAGATAGCTGGCTGAGTGCTTCTGTTTCCGGTAATACGGTTAAAATATCTGCAGGCCATAATCTGAGTGTAACAGGACGTTTCACTCATGTAACGATAACCTCTGGAGGTAAGTCGGTTATTGTTCCTGTTTCACAATATGGGCTGGCAATTATAAAAGATGAAAATAGCGTTGTATTTACAACAGATAAATCTTCGTCGGCAACTGTGAAATTCAAATCTAACGGAACTATATTATTTGAATCTTCAGTAGACTGGATTTCGTATTCAGCTTTGGGAGATAGTTTGAAAATATCTGTAGCCGAAAATAAAACAGGAGCTCCACGTTCAGGATTTCTTAGGTATACAGTGGGTGCAATAAAAGATTCTATAGCTGTTGAACAAGCTTCTATGCAAGATTATATAGGTACATGGAAGTTGTACGGATACAATACTAGCGGAAAGCTTTCAGCTGTAACAGCAGTTCTTACTGCCGAGACTGACAGCACCCTTACCAGTACTATTGCAGGAATTTTTAATGCTAAGTTTATTTATAGAAAGGGGAAATTAGTTCTGCAAGCCGGACAAAGAACCGGAACATATACTACCAGTACAGTTTCATATCCTATCTATCTTTGTCTTGGAGAAGCTAGCGGATCTCTAACCGGGGACTCAACTGCTGAATATGAAGTGTCTCCTACATCTGAGGATGGAGTGGTTCTTTTTAACGATAACGGTACTTGGCCTGGGTATGAAGTAAACTCTTTCTATATGTATGTGTTCACTTCTACTACGTTGTCTCCTCAAACTATGTTTGGCTCATATATGTATATGGAAACGCCATTTATGATAAAGCAATCAAATTAGGAACTCAATAAACTAATTTTCAGTTTAAGGAAAGAATTGCCAGGGAATACAATTAATGATTCTCTGGCAATAAGGAATAAAAAAATCGCCGCAGGTTATTACTTGCGGCGATTTGTATTTTATAAATAAGCAAATGGAATAATATCTTATATAGTACGTATTTTTCTGTAAGCCACAATTTGATAGTTTTGTTTTGAAGAATAACCCAAGCTTACATTCAGGCTGGAGAAGTCGGCTGCATCTCTTTTTATGTAGCTATAGTCAACTACTTTTTGATCCCTTACAAATATCAAAGTGCAAAAGGCATCAAACTTGGCCGCTTCTTTAAACTTCTTTTTAAGCTTATCTGACAGATAAGGAAGGCATTTCTCAATATTCGAATACTGATACGGGTGCATGATATAAACACTATCCCATTTGCTCGTGTTGATTGTGTCTAGCATGAAAGATGAATTGTCGGGCTGCTTTACTAAACGTGCTTGAATGTCTTTGTTTTCTTTTTCACCGCAGCTGGATAAAAGAAGTAAGGCTAATAAAAATAAATAGTTTTTCATATTCAAAATCTTTAAAAATTAGTTTATTAAGAATGCTATATCAATTGTTGTTGATATCTTCCAGAAAGAGAATAGAATAAGTCTATATCTTAATATTATCTATTTTGATGTGCAAGTATACATATTTTATCTGTAATTATATTACTTTTTCTGTTTTTTATTCCCGATAGAACTTTATTTTTATATTAGATGTTTGAAGGTTGTCATTTTATATTTCAATTAGAGATAGATGAATTGTCTTATTTTGAAAAAAAAAGTACTATAATAATATGTCTAATTGCTGACTTTGTGATTATTGATTGGGTCTTGGTGATGATTCTTTTTATAAGTTATGATTGATAAACGGATTATTTATGTGTATTTTATAAGTTATGATTAATAAAAATAGTATATTTACATCGTTTATCAATCATAACTTATAAAATATGAAGATAATTAATCGTCCTATATACAGTGAAAGAATAAAACCTTTTATAGGAAAAGGTATTATTAAAGTGCTAACCGGTCAGCGTCGCGTTGGTAAGAGTTGCATCTTGCAGCAAATACAGCAAGATATAATTCAGAGTAATCCAGATGCAAATATTATCTATATTAGCATGGAGTATGAGGAATTCAGAATAATTCAGAATGATAGTGATCTGTTTGAATATCTGAAGGATAAGATAAAGCCGCATGCCGACAATTATCTTTTTATTGATGAAGTACAGGATATTGAAGGTTTTGAGCATGTACTTAGAAGTCTGCAATCAAAGGATGCTTGCGATATTTTTATCACAGGAAGTAATGCCCGAATGTTATCAAGTGAACTTTCTACCTATTTGTCGGGCAGATACATAGAATTCCATATTCATAGTCTGAATTATAATGAATTTCTTGTTTTTCATAATTTGCCGGATAATAACCAGAGCCTCATGTCTTATCTTACCTATGGCGGTTTGCCCTATTTATCACGACTAGCTCTTACGGATGAACTGGCGTTTGAGTATCTTCGCAATGTCTATTCAACTATTTTGTTGAAAGATGTAATTAAACGTGAAGGTATACGTAATGTTGATTTCTTAGAGACTTTAGCATCTTATACAGCAGATAATGTTGGAAGTTTGTTTTCGGCGAATAACATCAGTAAATATTTAAAATCTCAGAGGATAGATATTTCTACCACACAAGTAATAAATTACCTTAAAGCGCTGTCCAATGCTTATTTAATAAATAAAGTAGGGCGAATAGATATAAACGGATTAAAGAAATTTGAGGTAGGTGACAAATATTTCTTCGAAGATCTGGGATTGCGTAACTGTCATCAAGGATTTAATCTTCAAAGAGATATTCATAAATTGTTGGAAAATGCTGTCTATCTACACCTTTGCTCTTTGCAATATGATGTTTATGTCGGGAAGAATGATGCACAGGAAGTAGACTTTGTAGGACTAAAGCAAGGTAAGAAAGTATACGTTCAAGTTACATATTTGCTTGTAGATGAAAAGACCCGGGAGCGTGAGTTTGGAAATCTGATGGCAATACAAGATAACTATCCAAAGTATGTGGTGAGTCTTGATGAATTCAATAAAGGTAGTGATGTGGAAGGCATCCAGCATTTACATCTTGCTGATTTTTTGAAACTTAATTCGTTGGGGCTTTAATAAAATAATCAAAATTACTATGTCAACAGAATCAATAAAAATAGATATAACATCTGAGAAAAATCGCTTTGATAAATTTATTTCTTTACCAGACAATGAACGAATAATTTTCTCAGGGGCATTTGGAATTGGTAAATCATATTTTATCAATGAATACTTTAATAAAAGTTCAGACTACGAAGCAGTCATATTGCGACCTGTCAATTATGCAGTATCCTCGAATGAAGATATTTTTGAATATATAAAATTTGATATAGCCTTTGAACTCATGGGCAAAAATGTAACATTCAAGAAGGAGGCGTTTAGTAATAAATTAGCTCTTCCAATGTTCTTACAGAATAATAATAATCTCTTTGCTCTTTTGGCTTCTTTTATAGGAAAGACAGGGAAAGAGGGCCTTTTATTTGAAGTCTTATATAAAGTTGTTGAAAAGATTGTAGGAAAATATAATGAATACAAGAAAAGTGTAAGTATTGATCAATGGAAAGAAATAACCGATTCTATTATTACTTTTAAGGATAAAAAAGGTTCAATCTTTGAAGAGAATGCAATTACTGAGTTAATAACTTTGCTAATAGACTCGTTGAAAACGAATACTAAAAAAGAAGTTGTCTTAGTTATTGATGATTTAGACCGATTAGATCCTGAACATATATTTCGTTTGCTGAATGTTTTTGCAGCTCATGCAGATTATTATCAAAAAGGAAACTTTAAATTCGGTATTGATAAGATAGTCTTTGTCTGTGACATAGCTAATATTCGTAATATCTACCATGCTCGCTATGGCGATAAAGTTGACTTTAGTGGATATATTGATAAATTTTATAGTCGTGAGGTTTATGAATTTGATAATAGAGAGTCCATAGCTAATTCTTTGGAGAAGGTATTGGAAAATATACAATATCCTGTAGAATTACAAGGTTTTTATAAGTTCGGATATGGAGAGAGCTATTTGGGGCGATTGCTTATGGATATAGTAAAAGAAATGGTGCGGTATAATTTAGTAAATTTAAGAGCGCTATTGAAGTACAACGATAAGCCATGTAAGATTGATAGTTATAAAATTCGATTCTCGGATAAGAGGCTATATTCAAATTCACAAATAGAAATTGTATTATTGTTTGATTTTTTAAAATCAATGTTCGGTGATACCTATAAGCTTCATATTGTTTTAGAAAAATGCTTAAGATTGTCTACTAAGATGATTTTAAGAAATGATTATGAGCTTCAAACTTATTGTTTTTTATTTGCTGATTTTTCGAAAGGATTTAGTGAGGTACAGTCTTATAGTAGTGAGGAATTGAACTTTTATTTTAAATATACTCTTCAATATACAAGAGAATATAGTTATGAAATTAATATTTCAAAGATAACACCTTTTGCTAATAGAGCTGGAGAGCTTGACCAAATAAACTACTTTAAAATATTAGTTGCCGCATATGAGAAATATTTGGAATTGGAAATTGTGAATTAATCTCATTTTGCTCTATTGTTAGCTTTTAATGACCAATAAGATAGTGTTTAGAAATACCCCTTTTATGGCTAAATTTATTGTCTAACAAAAAATCGCCAAAACATTCCAACAGAAATGTTTTGGCGATTAAACAAAATATATTAAGTCATTCCCCTAAAGGAATAATACTATTCCCACTCTATAGTAGCTGGTGGTTTAGAGCTTATATCATAAGTAACACGGTTCACACCTTTTACCTTATTGATGATCTCGTTGGATATTTTTCCAAGGAATTCGTAGGGTAGGTGAGCCCAGTCGGCTGTCATGGCATCGGTTGATGTTACGGCACGAAGCGCTACTGCATTCTCGTATGTTCTTTCATCACCCATTACACCTACTGACTGCACTGGAAGAAGGATTACTCCTGCCTGCCATACCTGATCGTAAAGTCCCCATTCGCGTAGTCCGCTGATGAAGATATCATCTGCTTCCTGAAGTACACGTACTTTATCCGGAGTAATATCGCCAAGGATACGAACGGCTAAACCTGGACCTGGGAAAGGATGACGGGTAATAAGATGTTCCATCATACCCAACTTACGACCTACACGACGTACTTCGTCTTTGAACAATAGGCGTAGAGGTTCGCAAAGTTTCAGGTTCATTTCTTCTGGAAGACCACCTACGTTGTGGTGGCTCTTGATTACTGTTCCGGTGATGGAAAGTGACTCGATACAGTCTGGGTAGATAGTACCTTGTGCCAGCCATTTCACATCTTTCAGTTTGCGGGCTTCTTCGTCGAATACATCAATGAAACCTTTACCAATAATCTTACGCTTGCGTTCAGGATCTGTTACGCCAGCCAGTTCGCTGAAGAATTTATCTTTTGCATTTACACCAATCACGTTAAGACCTAAGTGTTCGTAATCGGTCATTACATTCTCGAATTCGTTTTTACGAAGCATTCCGTGATCTACAAAGATACAAGTCAGGTTCTTACCAATTGCTTTGTTAAGCAGTACGGCAGCAACTGATGAATCTACACCACCTGAAAGACCAAGAACTACTTTATCATCGCCTAATTGCTCTTTCAATTGAGCAACTGTGCTTTCAATAAATGAAGCCGGACTCCAGTCTTGCTTGCATCCGCAAACATCTACTACGAAGTTGCGAAGAATCTGTGTTCCATCAACAGTGTGGAATACTTCAGGGTGGAACTGTACACCCCATATTTGTTCGTTTTCTACCTGATAAGCAGCAATAGCTACCTCGTTTGTAGAAGCGATTGTTTTAAAGTTATCAGGAATGGAAGTAATAGTGTCGCCGTGGCTCATCCATACCTGTGAATTCTTTTCTACTCCTTTAAACAAAACGTTGTCTTTGCAGAAAGTTCCAAGGTTGGCACGTCCATATTCACGTGTGGCAGCTGGTTCAACCTTACCGCCATTAGTGTATGCTATAAACTGCGCACCATAGCAGATACCCAGAATAGGATATTTTCCACGAATTTCGCTTAACTCGATTTTAAAAGCCGCTTCATCATATACTGAGAAAGGGCTTCCGGATAGAATAACTCCCTTTACCGACTCATCGTTTTTAGGGAATTTGTTGTAGGGCAGAATCTCGCAATACGTATCCAATTCACGCACCCTTCGGCCGATAAGCTGGGTGGTTTGTGATCCGAAATCAAGAATAATAATCTTTTCTTGCATGATGTAATGTATATGTTTGGAATGTTATGCGTGCAAAAATACACATTATTCGCCAATAAATAAAAACCATTCACCAATAAATTGGAAATCATTGGCCAATAATATAAAATAATACTCCAATAATTTTAAGTCATTGAGTGAATCAATTAGTTTATTCGTATTCATTTCACATGAATAAATTACTAAGAAGAATGAAACGGATAATATTGCTGGTTAGCCTTCTTTTCTCATTGCAGTTAATTGCTCATAAAATTCAGATTCCTAACTCTTTAGATCAGGAACATCCGCGTGCGCTACTTTAAGGGTAAAGAAGAAACTAAAAGTTATATTTTGCTTATTCTTTGCTGAATATTTGCTAATTTTGGGACCAAAATAATACAATAATAAATTATTTTCTTGTTGCAATACTGTTATTTATACCAAATTGATCTTATTATCTAGTTCTGTTTGAAAGGGAATATCTAGTTTTACAGCACGATATATAAGACTTTGTAGTCAATTACCTTACTGTGCTTAAAGTCTGTTTTAGAAATGGTTTGAGCAAAAAGTTACTGATGTTCGTATTTGATATATAGTCTAATAAAAATGAAACCTTAAAAATATTACGATGAAATTAAAGCAAATATTTATTGGCCTCATACTTGTTATTAATCCGTTTATAATGCAGGCAGGTATACAGAAAAGCAAACATTCATCAATTTCTGTGACAGAAATGCAGTGTGAATATCTTAATAATCCTAAAGGAATTGATGTAGAGCAACCCATGCTCTCGTGGAAACTTACCGAAATAGATAACACTCGTAGAGGAAGTAAGCAAACAGCTTACCAGATTATAGTTTCCTCCTCTTTTGAAAAAGCAAAAAGGGGAATAGGAGATGTTTTTCTTTCAGAAAAAATCATTTCGAATCAAATGCGACATACCTTAAAAAATCTACATTTTACTGACGGAAATAAATATTGGTGGAATGTAAAAGTGTGGAATGAGGATGATGTGCCTTCATTGTTGAGTTCTCCCTCTTATTGGATTATGGGTTTGCTTAATGGAGATAAATGGAATGCAGAATGGATAACCGCTGCAGGAGCTGAGAAATATGCAATGGTTCCACAAAACCCAAGACAGGATATTGGAAGGAAACGTGACTTTCCTAAGTCATTAGCAATTTCGGCAGATGGTGATACGTTGAATTATTCTTCTTTGGTTGCTGAAAAGGATGTGAACGTTAAATCAAAATTAAAAAGCGCTATCATTCATATTAGTGGTCTTGGTCAGTATGAACTGACAATCAATGGAAAGAAAACAGGTGATTACAAACTGGCTCCAGGATGGACAAACTATAACAAAACAGTGTTGTATGATACCTATGATGTGACAGAGCAATTGAAAAAAGGAAATAATACCTTATCCGTTATTTTAAGTAATGGAATGTATAATATTCAACCTGATAATGTGGAAAGGTATGTGAAATTCCTGAATTCTTATGGTCCTCTGAAAGTAATTGCACAATTGAAACTGGAATATGAAGACGGCTCTATTGAGAAAATAGGAACCGATGCTACATGGCGCGTTGCTCCAGGCCCAGTTATTTTTTCGAATATATATGGAGGAGAGGACTTTGATGCACGACTTCTTCCGATAAAAAAATGGTATGGTGCTGTAATTTGCAAAGGACCAGGCGGTAAATTGAAAGGCTTGTCATGCAGTGCCCCGGCGATTAAGGAAATTGAGGTTCTTAAACCTATCTCTGTAACGAAGGTTAAGCCAAATATTTTTTTATATGATTTAGGACAAAATGCTTCTTTGATGCCCCGTATTCAGGTGAAAGGTAATAAGGGGGCTTATATAAGAATTAATCCGGCTGAACTAATCCAAAAAGATAGTTTGGTGGATAGAAGATCTGTCACACAAGATGGGGTTCGTCCGGCTTACTGGCAATATACTTTGGCAGGAAAAGATAAAGAGAGTTGGTTCCCTCAGTTCTTTTATCAAGGTGGTCGTTATTTGCAAGTGGAACTTTACCCTGATTCTAAAGGAACTTTACCGGAAGTGATTAATCTGGAAGGAGTCGTTGTGCATGCAAGCTCAACTCCGATAGGTACTTTTGAAACATCAAATAAGCTGTTCAATAAAATCTATTCTTTGGTCAGATGGGCGCAACGTAGTAATATGATGAGTGTGATGACTGATTGCCCAGCCCGTGAGAAACTTGGTTGGCTGGAAGAAACACAACTAAATGGGCCGGCTTTAAGATATAATTTTGATATGACTCCATTTTTTAGAAAAGTAGTCAATGATATGTCTGACAGCCAACTGGATTTTGGTCTTGTTCCATGTATTTCTCCGGAATATTTTGCTGCAACAGATTTGATAAAGGAACCTCTTGGAAATATGCGTATTTCACCCGAATGGGGAAGTGCTTTAATTATTGTACCTTGGCAACAATACTTGTTTTCGGGGGATACATATTTGTTTGAACGCTATTATGATTCAATGAAGAGATATGTTTCTTTCTTATCTTCCCTGGCCAAGAATAATATTGTATATGCCGGATTAGGAGACTGGTGTGATCAGGGACCTAAAGAACCATGGGGATGGCAATTGACTCCTCCGGAATTTACCGCTACTGCCACCTATTTTTATGATAACGTTATTCTTTCTAAAATTGCTGCATTATTGCATAGAGAAGGAGATGAGCAAATCTTTAAATTAAAGGCTGAAGAGATTCGGAAATCTTTTAATGAGAAATTTTATCATTCGGAGACGGGGACTTATTGCTATAATTCTCAAACATCAAACGCAATGCCTATTGCTTTGGGAATTATAGAACCACAAAATAAGAAGCGTACATTGGATGCCATCGTTACCGATATTCACGATAAAGGAAATTCCCAGACTTCTGGTGATGTGGGATATCAATACTTATTGCGTGCTTTGGCGGATAATGGACAGTCTGAATTGATTTATAAAATGAATAATCAATCAGAAAAGCCGGGATATGGTTATCAGTTGAAGATGGGAGCTACTTCACTGGCCGAAAAGTGGAATTGTGGTTTAGAAGGAGGATTTGGCTCTCAGAATCACTTTATGCTAGGACAAATCAATGAATGGTTCTTTCATGATTTGTTGGGTATAGCTAATGACGAAATGAACCCTGGATTTAAAAACGTCATTATTAATCCAGCTATTGTTCCTGATATGGAATGGGCAAAAGGTTCATTTAATTCTGTAAGTGGATTGATTAGTGTATATTGGTATAAGAAGGATGGAAAAATAAATCTGGAGATATCTGTTCCTGTTAATGCCACCGCTAAGGTCTATATTCCTGCTACTTCTGAATCATCTGTACAGGAAAGTAATGTGGCTGCAAGTCAATCCAAAGGAATAACTTGCTTAGAAAAGATAAATGATAAAGTAGTTTATAATGTTGAATCGGGGAAATATCATTTTATAGTAAAATAATTGTAGTTTTTATTTAATCGCTTGGTTGTAATGAGAAACAACCCATGCTGCAAAAGGCATATAGAAATCAAAAAAACAAAAAACATCTTCCACCTGCTACTAATTTGGATGTTATTGTTTGATTATGAGTGCTTTATTTTAGTGGTAGATAAAAAAGTTTAACTATTTATCTACCACTAGATTTTGCCATCTGCCACTACTTTGCCTGGGACTTTTGAAAACATCCGTGCGGATAATAGTCAATGTCCGCTCTATTTTTTAAAATTAGATTAGGTTTATATGTAATATCTTGTACAAAAGATTGCATTCTTTTGTACAAGGTAATTAATTCTTTTGTACAGAACAATACAATGTTTTGTACAAGATAATATAAAAGTCATTCCTGAAAAAATAAATCTCACTCCGGAAGTTGTAAAATGTCTGCCGGGCTTACTAAAGTAAGTATGCTGGTAGCAGATACCGCTTGTTAGTAGCAGATAAAACGTTTAACTTTTTTATCTGCTACTAGCTGGAAGCCTTTCTTCAAGGGCTTTTTGTGCATTTTAGTAGCAGATGGTGTAGATGTTTCCTGATTTTATTAAATATAAAGAGAGGTCGTTTTACAGAGAATATTAATTTAAAGTGATTCTAAAAGTTATATTTTGCATATTTTTTGTTGAAAATTTACTAATTTTGGGCCAAAATAATACTATAATAAATTATTTTCTTGTTGCAATACTGTTATTTATACCAAATTGATCTTATTATTTAGTTCTGTTTGAAAGGGAATATCTAGTTTTACAGCATAAATTATATAGCAAAATTCTGTTAACACTAATAACTTTAATAATAATGAAAACTAGATTGTTATCCTTTTTTGTCGGGGCTGTTGGGCTGTTATCAACAGTCAATGGCCAGAACGTAACTCAGTTGGTAGCTGGAAAAGATTTTCCTGCCGAGATTGAAAATCCGGAATGTTTAGGCATAAACAAAGAACCGGCCCACGCAACTTTAATGCCTTATGCTTCTCTTGACGAGGCACTCAAAGCAAAAAGACACGAATCATCTTATTGCCAAGTATTGAACGGAATGTGGAAATTTAACTGGGTAGCCTGGCCTAACCAGCGTCCTGTCGATTTCTATAAAACAGATTTTGATGTTTCAGGCTGGAAAGATATTCCTGTACCTTCAAACTGGCAGGTATTAGGATATGGAACTCCTTATTACAGAAACCTGGGATATACCTTTAAAATAGATTTCCCTCATGTAATGAGTGAACCGCCTAAAAACTATACTGCTTATGAAGAACGTAACCCTGTAGGTAGTTACAGACGCGACTTTGATGTGCCAGCCAACTGGAATGGTCGTCGTGTTTTCATTACTTTTGATGGCGTTGATGCTGCATTTTTTATCTGGGTTAACGGCCAGAAAGTGGGTTACAGTACCAATAGCCGTAATGCTGCTGAGTTTGATTTAACTAAATATGTGAAACCGGGTAAGAATATGGTGGCTGTTGAAGTCTACCGTTATTGTTCCGGTAGTTATCTGGAAGATCAGGACATGTGGCGGTTAAGCGGTATATTCCGCAATGTTACTCTTTGGAGTTCTCCACAGACTCATGTTCGCGATTTCTTTGTTCAGACAGATCTTGATAAAGAATATAAGAATTCAGAGGTAAGCGTCTCGGCAAAAATAAAGAACTATAGTTCTCAGCCTTCTTTGGCACAGAAATTACAGGCTTCACTTTATAATGGTAACGAACCGGTGGACGCTTCAATGGCTGTAGCAAATATTCCTGCTTTGAAACCGGGACAGGAAACAATTGTTTCTTTAAAATTTATGGTCAACAATCCTCAGAAATGGACAGCTGAGACTCCGAAACTCTATACAACAGTTCTTACTTTGCAAGACGGTAAGGGAACCAATGAAATATTATCTTCACGTACCGGATTCCGTAAGATTGAGATTAAAGGACGTCAGTTCCTGGTAAATGGAACTCCAATAAAGCTGAAAGGTGTAAACCGTCACGAACATTGGTCGAATGTTGGTCATGCAATAACAGAAGAACAAATGATCAGAGATCTGGAAGTTATTAAGCAAGGTAACTGTAATCATGTGCGTACCTGCCATTATTCAGATGATCCTCGCTGGTATGAGTTGTGTGATGAATGGGGTATCTGGTTGGTAGCTGAAGCAAATGCTGAATGCCATGGTTACGATGGAAAGTTTGATGAAGAACCACGTATGAAAGCTGCAATAATAGATCGTAATGTGGCCAATGTGGAAAACTTTAAAAACCACCCGTCAGTAATTATCTGGTCTCTTGGAAATGAATGCGGACGTGTTGGATCAAATTTTGTATCAGCAATGAATACTGTTAAATCTATTGATCCTACTCGTTTTGTACACTACGAACGTTTTGGAATGGGTAAAAATAATCCGTCCGATTTTGATGGAAAGATGTATGGCACTCCTGATGAGTTTGCAAGAATTGCACAAAGTAAGGATCTGACAAAACCATTTTATATCTGTGAATTTGCACATGCTATGTTCAATTCCATGGGATCATTGGATGAATACTCTAAGGTTTTTGACAACAATCCGGAGATACTTGGTGGAGCTATCTGGGAATATCAGGATCAGGCATTGTGGAATAAACGTAATCCGGAACATCCAATCTTAGCTTATGGTGGCGGATTTGGTGAATTCCCTAACGACCACTATTTTATTCATAAAGGTGTAGTAGCCTGGGATAGAAAAACTATTAAGCCTCATTATCCTGAAATGAAGAAGGCTTTCCAATGGATTGATACAGAATTGGTTGAACCTTCATCGGGAACAATTAAAATCAGAAATAAATTTCAGTTTATGTCATTAGATGCTTTTGATGCTTCATGGACATTGACTGAAAATGGAAAAGAAATTGATAAAGGTGCGTTGAAATTACCACATATCTGGCCTTTCAGAGAAAGTTGGGTTTCTGTTCCATATAAAATAGAAAACCCTAAAGCCGGAGCTGAATATTATTTGCGCATATCTTATACTCAGAAAGATAAAACATTATGGGCGGATAAAGGATTCGAAGTTGCTTCTGAACAATTTAAGTTACCAGTAAGTACTCTTCCTGTTGAAGATGCAAAAGTAACTTCTTCAGTCAAAGTGAGTCAGGATGCTCAGTTAGTAAAAGTGGCAGGAGCAGGATTTGCTGTAACCTTTGATAAAAATACAGGCTTAATGAGTCAGTTGGAGAAAGATGGAGTAAATCTTCTGACTTCTGATGGTTCACCAAAACTTCACCTGTGGCGTGCAGCTCACCGTAATGATGATATGTGGGCAAACAGAGATTGGGAAAGATTTGGCGTGAATAACCTTAAAAGTTCTTTGGTTAATCTGAAAGTAGAAACTGTTGATAAATTCTCTGTGAAAGTAACTTCAACTGTAAAGTATGATGGTAAAGAAGGATTTGGTGCATATCATACTTCTACATATACAATTAAAGGTGATGGTTCTGTAAAAGTTGATAATAAAGTCGACTTTATTGGCTTGAGAATTAATCTTGCGCATATCGGTGTACGTATGCTTCTTGATAAGAAGTTGGATAGTATGGCATATTTTGGTCGTGGTCCGATAGAGAATTATTCAGATCGCAAGAGTGGCGCAGATGTAGGTCTTTATGAGTTAGGTGTAAATGATCAATATGAATATGAAAAACCTATGGATCGTGGAAATCATGAAGATGTAAGATGGGTGAAATTTACCGGAAATAGTATGCCCGGTTTCGTAGTAAATTCAGATGAGAACTTAATGCAGGTTTCAGCTCTTCCTCATACAGATGAACAAATGTTCCCTGTTGAATATAAGATAGATCTTCCTGCTAGTACTGCAACTGTTTTCTGTCTCTCATCAAAAACATTGGGTGTAGGCTCTGCTGGTTGTGGTCCAAGACCTTTGGAAAAGTATCAGGTTTGGTCAGATAATACTCAGTTCACATATACCATACAATTAAAGTAACAGTGGTTGCCTGGCAATATGGAAGATGCATTGAACCAAAAGTTCAGACTGCTGAGCCAGTAAGCCGAAGTTTCTATATCAAATAATGTAATATCATTATATTGGTAAATAATAAGTCCTGTGGTAAGCGCAAAATAATCAGATAGCGTTTACCGCAGGATTTTTTTTATGATGTATTATCTGACCGCTTCTTATATTATTTAAAACTGAGTGATAATATTCTGAAAGGAAATTTATAGACATAAAGATATATTTCTGTAACTTTGAACCTGTTTTTATGATAGCTTTATTTATTATTCGTTTCATTCTTTGTATTTGATATGTACTTTGATGCCGTAAAAACGAAAGTGAATAATGAATAGATAGTTATCTGAGGAAATATTGAGAAATAGGGCATATTGAAAAAGCTTTGTTGGACAACCTGCATGCTTTATTCATCGGGTTAAAATCATTCGTTCATCGATTTTGTCTTGTAAAAGGAATCTTTACAGCACTATCTTTGCCGAAAACTAAAACAAATGATTATGAAAAGTCAAAGAAGAAATTATTATCACAGATCTGTTACAAATACAATTGTGTTTGCCGTTTTACTAATCCTTGCCGGTGTCTCTTTTTTGGGATTTAATTTAGGCTTCTTTCCCCTGCCTTATAAAGATGTTATCTTCTCGTGGCCTATGCTGGTTATCGCATGGGGTCTTCTTTCATTAAGTAAAAAGCATATTTGGTCGGGTGGCTTGTTAGTACTCATCGGGGGATTCTTTCTTATTCCAAATATAATAGCTGCTTGTCCGGGAGTTTTGCCAGTGGGAAACGGAAACTTTGTTCATCTTTACTGGCCTGTATTACTTATAGCAGCAGGAGTTCTATTCCTTGTTCGTCGGTTATTTCCTTGTTCTCACGGACATTGTTTTGATAACCATTTTGAATATACCAAATATAAAGAAGTTGGCGAAGAGGCTGTGAATAACAAAAAGTGGAGAAAAGGAAAAGGATATTTTGATAAGCAAAGTGTTTTCTCAAGCGGTAAGCATATTGTGCTTGATCCTGAATTTAAAGGTGGCGATATAAATACAGTGTTTGGCGATACAACACTCGATTTAAGAAAAACAACTCTGCCCGAAGGAGATACTATTTTAGAGATAAATATTGTACTAGGTAGTGTAACCATTCTTGTACCAACGGACTGGGCGGTAGAAATCAAAATGGAATCTATTTTATACAATTTCGAAGATAAACGCTTTGAAACAGGGCAAACTGATAATTCAAGACGATTAATTATTCATGGAAGCGGAGTCCTTGGTAGCGGAGAATTAAGAAACTAAGGGATGAATGCAATCATTTCTTTCCAGACAATAAGAAAGACAATGGTATATGCCTCGGTATGGGTAGGTTTTGCCATTGTTCATGCTCTGGTGATGGTTCCGCTTGTAAAGGTCCCTTTTGGATTGTTGCTTGTTGATGGATTCATCTTTTCAACCTTATTTATTTTAATTGAGGTGATGTATAATATATTGATTGAAGGCAAAAGTTCTTCTATTACTATTTCTCCTCAAACAGTTCTTAATTATATAAGTTTAGGAACATTCGTTCTCCTTTTGTGGTTGGGAAGCGGACTATTTCTTCTTAATATCTTTTTTCTGCATACTGATTTTATATCCTTGATGCCAACTATCCCGGTGCGTATTCTAATCGGAGTACTGTTGTTTACCATATTACTGATGTATAGCCATTTTATTTCCGGTAAACAGGATGAAGAGGAAGAACCTGAAGCGGCTATTGAAGAAGAAAATGAACCCAATGCTCTTCCTTTGCCGGACGAACAATTGAAAGACGAGAGTGAAATGCTGGAGCGTATAGCAGTAAAGTCCGGCCAGAAGATTCATGTAATCCTGATTCCGGAGATATTCTATTTACAGTCTGATGGCGATTACGTAATTATCTACACCGAAAAAGGTAAATACCTGAAGGAGCAGACAATGAAATATTTCGAAGAACATTTGAATAAGACTAAATTCGTTCGTGTTCATCGTTCTTGTATTGTAAATGTAGAGATGATATCGCGTATAGAATTATATAAAAAACAGCAGCAAATGCTCACACTAAAGAATGGACTTCAACTAAAAACAAGTGTGGCAGGATACAAAACACTGAAGCTTGCATTACAGCTAAAATAAAGATTCCGGAACTTATGCTGGCATATGCAAACTATGTGCGGGCAACTATGCCATTTTTTTTGTTTTCTGAATACATTTATTAACAATGCTATTTGCTTTATATCATTGCAGAAGCAGAATATATATCTAACTTTGCAGAAAATATTGGCAATGGAATCTGCCTTGAACCGCTTAAATAAGCTGATGATACCTACTGTAAAGACTTCGGTCTAATGGGTGTATTACGTAAAAATCAAGGTAAATGAAAACAAATATAAAGCAATATTTCCTCTTCTTCTGGCTCTTTTGGGTTTTATACAATCGGCAACAGACTGGCAGTCTGTCTTTTTTTTCTATCATCTCTTTTTTAAATTACCCAAACCTGGTTTATATATAATTAGTAGGAGCATCTATATTCCTGTAAGCATTCTGAATTTGAAATCATATCCGATCTTTGCGGTTTTATAAATCAATAAGACGTTACCATATTTTGTAAAAATGAAAAAGAAAATTGGAGAATTAATCACCTTTAAAAATCAGTCTCTTTACTTTATCTATTTAATTCGCTGGATTCTAATTAGTGCTGTTGTCAGTCTTATCATTGGTTCCGCATCGGCTTTTTTTCTGAAGTCTTTAGAATGGGCCACAGATTGGCGCGAATCTCATCTATGGATTATCGGTCTTTTGCCAATAGGAGGGTTAATTGTTGGACTCACATATTACTATTGGGGAAATAGTGTGGTCAAAGGCAATAACTTATTGCTGGAAGAATTTCATAGTCCCAAGCAAATAATCTCATTAAGAATGGCTCCTTTGGTGTTGTTTGGCACCATCGTTACACATCTGTTCGGAGGATCGGCCGGACGTGAAGGTACGGCTGTGCAGATGGGTGGAGCAATTGCTGACCAGTTTACACGAATCCTGAAACTTCGTCCCAGAGACAGGAAAATAGTTCTTGTTATGGGTGTAAGTGCCGGCTTTGCTTCTGTATTCGGAACCCCATTAGCCGGAGCCATATTCGCAGTTGAAGTCATGATATTAGGTAGAATTCGTTATGAAGCATTATTGCCAAGTTTCTTTGCTGCCATTTTTGCCAACATTGTATGCGAAGCATGGGGCATTCACCATACACATTATGCAATTCCAGCCACAGTAGAAGTTACTCCATTGTTCATTTTATACGCAGTATTAGCCGGAATATTCTTTGGATTGGTTGCTATGATCTTTTCACGTTCTGTTGCTTTCTGGGGGAATCTCTTTAAAAATAAGATAGCTTACCCTCCACTTCGTCCGTTTATTGGGGGAATTTTTATTGCCGTTGCTGTACTGTTAATGGGAACAACTAAATATATTGGATTAGGAATTCCAACACTTGTAAGTTCGTTTACTCAGAATGCACTTCCATACGATTTTATTCTCAAACTTCTTTTTACCACTTTCACTCTTGGAGCCGGATTCAAAGGAGGCGAAGTAACTCCGTTGTTTTTTGTTGGAGCAACTTTAGGAAATGCATTAGCCTTTATTCTGCCTCTACCCATGGCATTACTTGCGGGAATGGGCTTTGTTGCGGTGTTTGCCGGAGCAACAAATACTCCCATTGCCTGTACATTGATGGGGATTGAGCTTTTCGGAGCAGGGAATGCTGTTTATATTGGAACAGCATGTGTTGTTGCGTATCTTTTCTCGGGACATACGGGAATTTATACGGCTCAGATTGTGGGAAGTCCCAAGATTCTTAATCTTGTAAAAGAGAAAGGGAAAGAGCTTGCCGAAATTAATATTCGAAAATCGGCTTAGTTATAATGATTGTTATTAGGTGATTATCCTGACTTTTCGGAAAAAAATAAAAGCAGCCGGGAGTATCTTTTTCAGATATTCACCGGCTGCTTGCCTATATATTGAGTATTGATTCTAATTTTGTTTTTATTGATACAAAGATAAATGGAAAGATTGTGCTTCTCCAACCGATAAATTCTATCTTTGTATAGATGAAATCTATAACTCATAATCAATAGATAGGATATGACTATACAACAATTGGAATATATACTTGCAGTAGATCGTTTCCGTCACTTTGGAAAAGCTGCGGAACACTGTCTGGTTACCCAACCTACGCTTAGTGCTATGATACAGAAGCTGGAAGAGGAACTTGATGTGAAGATATTCGATCGCAGTACTCAGCCTATACAACCCACTTCTGTGGGAAGAAAAGTGATAGAACAGGCTCGCTCCGTACTGGCTCAGGCTGTAAAAGTGAAAGAAATAGTCAATGAAGAAGAACAATCGCTGAAAGGTATCTTCCGACTGGCGATATTGCCCACCATTGCTCCTTATCTGCTTCCCCGCTTTTTCCCCAAGCTGATGGAAGATTATCCTGAAATAGATATTCGTGTTACAGAAATGAAGACTCAGGATGTGCTTGCTGCTCTTGCAACCGGTAAGATTGATGCTGCCGTTATTGCCACGGCCGAAGATGATAAATCTCTTAAGGCCGAAACGCTGTTCTATGAGCAATTTCTGGGATATGTGTCTCGCAAGGAATCTATCTTTAAAAACGAAATGATCCGTACCGCTGACATCAGTGGTGAAAGGCTCTGGCTGTTGGATGAGGGGCATTGTTTCCGCGACCAGTTAATGCGGTTTTGTCAGCTTGAGGCGGTTAAACTTCATCAGGCGGCCTATCATTTGGGAAGTATGGAGACCTTTATGAGAATTGTTGAAGGAGGAAAAGGGGTTACTTTTATTCCCGAACTGGCATCTTACCAGTTAAGTGAGGAACAGAAAGAGCTTGTGAGGCCGTTTGCAATACCATGCCCTACACGCGAAATTAGTATTGTGACCAGAACAGACTTTGTTCGCCACACGGTATTGAACGTGCTTAAAGAGCGAATCCGCTCTTCCGTTCCAAAGGAAATGCTCACGCTGCAAAGCACTCAGCGAGTAGTCTGATTTTATTCTCCAATGGATTTTATTTATTGGTTAATGGTTGGGCAACCATTGGTGAATGGATAAAATTTATTCAGGAATAAATTCGAGGTTGAATTGGAATAACAGAAAAACATATTTTTAATAACTACTATTTTATCAATAAATCTAATAAAAAGAAATGAAAAGAAAATCTTATTTGCAGCTGTTATGCTTGCTGTTCTTTTGCTGTAACTTAACCTTTGCTCAGCAAAAAGTAATCAAAGTAGCTTGTGTGGGCAATAGTATTACGCAAGGATCAGGAGTGAAAGACCAGAAAAAAGACAGTTATCCCGGTGTGTTGGGAAGATTGCTTGGCGATGGTTACGAAGTGCATAACTTTGGTTTTAGCGGAAGAACTTTGCTAAACAAGGGCGATTATCCTTACATGAAGGAACAAATGTATCAGGATGCGCTGAATTATCAGCCAGATATTGTGACTATCAAGTTAGGAACTAACGACAGTAAACCACAGAACTGGAAGTATAAGGATGAGTTCAAGAAAGACCTGACCACTATGGTGAAGGCTTTTAAGGCATTACCTTCTAAACCAAAGATTTATCTTTGTCTGCCTGTTCCGGCTTATGCCATTCAGTGGGGAATAAATGACAGTATTATCACACATGATGTGATTCCATACATCAAGGCTGTGGCACGAAAAATGAAGGTCGAAGTCATTGATCTGCATACTCCGCTAAGCGGACTCCCTCAGTATTTCCCCGATCATGTACATCCCAATGAGACTGGAGCTATACGCATTGCAGAAGAAATCTATGGTGTACTGCGTAAAAAGAATGCAGAAAATTGATTTAGCATAAGAACTCCTGAGTTTCAATTTAAGTTTCTCAGCAATTGATATAAACGATGAATGGCGCCCGATAATCAGCGCCATTCTTTGTTTTAGTGTTCTCTCCGGAAAATGCAGAGACATCTTTTATTTACCTGACAGCTCAGTATATGTTACGTTATTCTCTAGCACATTCTCAGCATTCTTCACCTTTTTAATGAACTTATTTACTTTCCCTACATGTATATTGCTTAGTTCTACATTCTTCACCGGAAGTCTCTCATCGCCTTTAATTTCATAAATTGCATCAACTTCATTGCAAGTAACATTTTTCATGTGAATGTTATTGATAGGAGTGATGCGTGTTTCGTAGGTAGGAAAATCTTTCCATTGGTACAGCACATCCGCATCAATTTCAAAAGCTCTTTGCATTTTACCTGATTTTACATTTTCCATATAGATATTCTCAACAAATCCGCCTCTGCGATGGTTGGTCTTTATATAGAACAGGCGGAGAACAGAGTTAGGCGCAGTGCAATCGTGCATATAAACATTGCGGATGCCACTGGATAACTCGCTGCCTATACCCAGAAGAGTATGCCCCTGAAGGATTGTGCAATAGCGGATTACTATATTCTCGCAAGGAGTATTAAGGCGCCATCCATCCTGATTGCTCCCCGATTTGATGACTACCGCATCATCTCCCTGGTCGAAAGTGCATTTCTCAACTAAAATATTGCGACTCATCTCAAGATCAATACCGTCGTTATTATGTCCGTGAGCTTTTAGATCCAGATTACGTGCGATTGCGCCTTCACACATAAAAAGGTGAATACACCAGAATGGACTTTCTCTTACCTTAAATCCGTCCAGCAAAATATTCTTGCAACGGTTAAAGTGTATCAGATACGGGCGCATTCTGTTTTGCTCATTACCCATTTGTCGTTCTTCTACCGGAACGTTTGTAGACATCATTGTGTAAAGCTTTCCTGCCGCATCCATATAATTCTTTTGGCGTGGGAACCATGTTTTCCAGGTATCCATTTGTGGATTAATGCTTCCCTTACCGGTAATGGCTATATTCTCACATTCAAATGCATAGATCAGTGGTGAATAGTTATAAAATTCCATTCCTTCCAGAGAACTTTTTACCGCCGGCAGGTAGTCTGAAGGTTTATCCGAAAATCTCAGTACTGCATTCTCTTTCAGGTATAAGTTTACATTGCTTTTAAAATGTATCGGACCAGTAAACCATACTCCCGCAGGAACAACAACCCGGCCTCCTCCAGCTTTGTTACAAGCATCAATGGCCAACGCTATCGCTTTGGTATTATCCGCAATCCCCCCTGCAATGGCTCCATAATTTGTAATGGGAAAATCTTGTTTGGGATATTTAAATACTTTGATGGGTTTCATTGGAAACGGTGCGTCTACTTTTACAGTGCTGTAGTTGCTCTCCGCATTTATGAAGGAAACAATCAGCAGGTAAAAGAATATGCCAGATAAACATTTTAAAAAAGTGGCTTTCATAATTTTGTTTTAGTTTTATTGGTTCACTATAAATTCTACAGAATATAAATTTATAATTTGCTTTTATATTTAACTCAAAGCTATTGCAAAGAAAATAAATTAGTATGAATCAGAGATGGTATTTTGTGCGTAAGCCATAGAATCTAATGCAAAAAAGGATGTATAAAACACCTTGTTGCATAAATATTCTCTCTTTTCCGGGTTGTTGGACCACATTCTGAACAACGTTTCTTTGTCATAACGATTAAATGGAGAATTAAATTATACTTCTTTTTGATTCTCTATTTTTAGCTTCGTATAATAATGTAAAACGAATATGAACTGCATAAAATAATGCCAATGAAGATGTGTAATTTAAAGAAACTTTTTGTTGCCTTACTATTGATTTAAGGCCATTTGTGGTGTTAAAACTTGTTTCTTATAGGGGCAGATCGTTCATCAGTTGATACAGATTCTACCATCAATACTTGGGTTAGTAAATCATATTATCGGGGGCTTCAATTATAATTGTGAAGGATAACAAAGTGGCCTTTGGGTACAATGCATATAAAGCCAATGTGCCCTGAAAGTTAGCAGGCACATTGACTTAGGTTTTGAATGTACTATTATCGTTTTTCTTTCAATATATCTCGTATCTCAGAAAGTAAGTTCTCTTCCTTGCTGGGTGCAGGAGGTGTTGGAGCTTCTTCGTTCTTTTTACTCATCTTAATTATTAATTTTATGAATATAAAAATAGCGAATGCAATAATCAGAAAGTCAAACATACTTTGTAGGAAGTTACCATAATTTAAAGTAGCTGCTGCGGTTATCTCTTTCCCGTTGGCACCATACACAGCATCTTTTATTACCCATTTTAGTTCTTTGAAATTAATGCCACCGAAGAGAACGCCTATTGCAGGCATAATAACATCCGCCACTAAGGAGGAAACAATTTTTCCAAATGCACCACCGATAATTATACCGATAGCCATGTCAATCACATTGCCTTTCATAGCAAATGCCTTGAATTCTTGAAGAAAGTTACTTTTTCCCATCTTTTTTTATATTTAAGATAAAATTATGTGCTAATATAAAAACAATTTCGTACTTTTGCGTCGCAATTAGGAAATATATTGTGAGAGGCAACTACATTATTATTTAATATTGCTATTTTATAAGTTTTGGTGTCTTATTTTGGCATCTCTGCTTCATGCAATTGTGGCTACCCTTAGTACTTTTCCTTACTGTAATAACGGATATTTTAGAATGAATATTATAAAACCCTTAAAAGTTTAACAAAATGATTAAAGTAGGTATTAATGGATTCGGCCGTATCGGTCGTTTTGTATTCCGTGCTGCTCAGACAAGAAACGACATTCAAATCGTAGGTATTAATGACCTTTGCCCAGTTGATTACTTGGCATATATGTTGAAGTATGACACAATGCATGGTCAGTTCGAAGGAACTGTTGAAGCAGACGTTGAAAAAAGCCAATTGATCGTTAATGGTAAAGCTATTCGCATTACAGCAGAACGTAACCCAGCAGATTTGAAATGGGATGCAGTTGGTGCTGAATACGTAGTTGAGTCAACAGGTTTATTCTTAACTCAAGAAAAAGCTCAAGCTCATATCCAAGCAGGTGCAAAATACGTTGTTATGTCAGCTCCTTCTTCTGATGCCACTCCAATGTTTGTTTGTGGTGTTAACGAAAAATCATACGTAAAAGGTACTCAATTTGTATCTAATGCATCTTGTACTACTAACTGTTTGGCTCCTATCGCAAAAGTATTGAACGATAAGTTTGGTATCGTAAACGGTTTGATGACTACAGTTCACTCTACAACTGCAACTCAAAAAACAGTTGACGGTCCTTCTATGAAGGATTGGAGAGGTGGTCGTGCTGCTTCTGGTAACATTATCCCTTCATCTACTGGTGCTGCTAAAGCTGTAGGTAAAGTAATTCCTGAATTGAACGGCAAATTGACAGGTATGTCTATGCGTGTTCCTACTTTGGACGTTTCTGTAGTAGACTTAACAGTAAACTTAGCAAAACCTGCTACTTATGCTGAAATCTGTGCTGCAATGAAAGAAGCTTCTGAAAACGAATTGAAGGGTATCCTTGGTTACACTGAAGATGCAGTTGTTTCTGCTGACTTCTTAGGTGACACTCGTACTTCTATCTTCGATGCAAAAGCAGGTATTGCTTTGACTGACACTTTCGTAAAAGTTGTATCTTGGTATGACAACGAAATTGGTTACTCAAACAAAGTCCTTGACTTAGTTGCTCACATGGCAACAGTTAACAAGTAAGAAATTATTTCTTCATAGTTATAAAACCGTTTCGGGTAACCGAAACGGTTTTTTTTATCCTTCAATTTGCTGCTTCATTTTCTATATAAGGAAAGCGGAACTCCTTTTTTAATCTGCAGATGAATATATTCAATAATTTTGTGTAAGTTTGTACACATTATTACTTGCGCAATCATGATACATTTTGACTTAATAACTATATTAGGACCTACTGCTTCCGGAAAAACCCCTTTTGCCGCTGCCTTGGCAAATGACTTGGATACTGAAATTATCAGTGCCGATTCCCGTCAGATATATAAGCAGATGGATCTGGGTACAGGGAAAGATCTGGCAGATTATACGGTGAATGGCAAGCAAATACCGTATCATCTTATTGATATTGCAGAACCTGGATACAAGTATAATGTGTTTGAGTATCAGAGAGATTTTCTTGATGCGTATGAGTCTATAAAGCAGAAGGGTAAGTTGCCTATTCTTTGCGGAGGAACCGGAATGTATCTGGAATCTGTACTGAAAGGCTATAAACTTATTCCTGTTCCCGAGGATAAGGAATTGCGCGGTAAACTTGCTGATAAATCACTTGAAGAACTTACCGAAATATTAAAAAACTACAAGGCTCTTCATAACTCTACAGATGTTGATACGGTTAAACGGGCAATTCGGGCTATTGAAATTGAAGAGTATTATTTGAAGGAAGATATAAAGCAACGGGAATTCCCGTCTATCAACAGTCTAATTATTGGTGTTGATATTGATAGGGAACTTAGACGGCAGAAGATTTCTAACCGCCTTCGTCAAAGATTGGATGATGGTATGGTGGATGAAGTAAAGCTGTTGCTTGATAAGGGTATTCCGGCTGAAGACCTTATTTATTATGGATTGGAATATAAATATCTCACGTTGTATCTCACTTCTCAACTAACTTACGAGGAGATGATTTCGCAGCTGGAGATTGCAATTCACCAATTTGCCAAGCGGCAGATGACCTGGTTCCGGGGAATGGAGCGTAGAGGATTTACCATTCACTGGCTGGATGCCACTTTGCCTATGCAAGAGAAAATAGAACGAGTAAAAGGTTTACTAAATAGCTGATTATATATATGAACGAAGATCCAAACAAATGGGGGATTATTTATAATCCCAAAGCAGGAACAAGAAAAGTTCAGAAACGATGGAAGGAGATTAAAGAGTACATTGAAAGTAAAAATGTGGCTTTTGATTACGTCCAGTCTGAAGGTTTTGGTACGGTGGAAGTCTTGGCTCGTGCATATGCAAGTGAAGGATACCGTATTATTGTGATTGTAGGAGGCGATGGCGCTCTGAATGATGCAATTAATGGTATTCTAACATCTACAGCAGAACAGGTTGGTGATATAGCTATTGGTATTATCCCTAATGGAATTGGAAATGATTTTGCTCGTTACTGGGAACTGAGCCTGGATTATAAGGAAGCAGTGGACTGGATTATTAACAACCGCAGAAAGAAAATAGATGTGGGATATTGTTCCTATTTTGATGCCTATAAACATGAGCGTCGCTATTTTCTGAATGCTTTGAATATTGGGCTGGGTGCACGAATAGTGAAGATTACCGATCAGACGAAACGTTTCTGGGGAGTGAAGTTCTTATCTTATGTGGCTTCTTTATTTTTATTATTCTTTGAGCGTAAGCTTTACCGGATGCACCTTCGTATCAATGATGAACATATTCGCGGACGGATTATGACTGTTTGTGTGGGTAATGCAAGCGGATATGGGCAAACGCCAAGTGCGGTTCCGTATAATGGCTGGCTCGATGTTTCGGTTATCTATGGTTTAGAGCCTTTACAACTGCTAGCCGGACTCTGGATGTTAATTCAGGGACGCATTCTGAATCATAAGATGGTTAAGTCTTACCGTACAAAGATGGTTCGTGTTTATAAAGCCCGTAATGCTGAGGCTGATGCGGACGGAAGAATCCTTCCCAACCATTACCCGCTGGAGATTGGCATTCTCAGTGAAGCTATTACATTGATTATACCTAATTAAATTATGAATATAAAAGATTTAAAAAATACGGATTCCGGCAATTTCTTTTTGCTGGCCGGTCCTTGTGTGATAGAAGGGGAGGAGATGGCTCTTCGCATTGCTGAACGTATTGTAAAAATGACCGATCGGCTTCGTATTCCTTATGTGTTTAAAGGTTCTTATCGTAAAGCAAACCGTTCCCGATTAGATTCTTTTATGGGAATTGGCGATGAAAAGGCTTTGAAGATATTGAAGAAAGTAAGTGAAACGTTTGGTGTGCCTACTGTTACAGATATCCATTCTGCAGAAGAGGCTGCGATGGCTGCGGAATATGCAGACGTACTTCAAATTCCCGCTTTCCTTTGTCGCCAGACAGACTTGTTGGTAGCTGCGGCTAAAACAGGAAAGATTGTGAATATTAAAAAAGGTCAGTTCTTATCTCCCGGAGCAATGCAGTTTGCTGCAAATAAGGTAGTGGAGGCGGGCAATAACAATGTGATGCTTACTGAGCGTGGAACCACTTTTGGCTATCAGGATTTAATTGTTGATTATCGCGGAATTCCTGAAATGCAGAAGTTTGGATTCCCTGTCATTCTTGATGTGACTCACTCTCTGCAACAACCCAACCAAACAAGTGGCGTAACAGGTGGTATGCCTCAGCTTATTGAAACAGTAGCTAAGGCGGGCGTAGCCGTAGGAGTAGACGGCCTGTTTATTGAAACACACGAAAATCCGGCCGTAGCTAAGAGCGACGGAGCAAATATGCTGCAATTAGACCTTCTTGAAGGGCTTCTTACCAAGTTAGTACGTATAAGCGAAGCTATTAGATAATTAACCGATTATCCAATCTTACTGATCTTTTTCAACTTTTCCTCATCAATGATCTTTATTTTTCGACCATCAATAGTGATCAAACGTTCATTGGAAAAGTTGGAAAGGGTACGTATAGCATTGGAAGTGGTCATGTTTGATAGATTGGCCAGGTCTTCACGCGATAGATAAATACTAAGTGTTGAGCCATCTTCTTCCAGTCCATAACTGTCTTTCAGGAAAATGAGTGATTCGGCAAGACGTCCGCGGATGTGTTTCTGAGTAAGATTTACCGTTCTTTCATCTGCAATACCAAGATCAATGGAAAGTTGACGTATAAAGAACATAGCCAACTCATTGTTCTGACCAATAAGAGTCATAATAGTTTCCATTGGGATAAGGCAGATAGTGGACGTTTCAAAAGCTGCCGCTGCTGTAAGGTAGTCTTCTTTAGCAAAATAAGCACGATAGCCAAAGTACTCCACAGGCTTAATCATTCTGATAATCTGGCTTCTTCCTCCTACACCATCTTTATAGATCTTAACTTTTCCGCTAAGAAGACACATAAGGTGTGTTGGGGTTTCTCCTTCACAGTAGATTACCTCATTCTTTTTGTAGCTTTGAATAGTAAAATTACTCATTAGGAATTCCCTTTGTTCGTCATTAAGGGGATACCACATATCAGCAATGTGTTCTGAAATTACTATATCTGACAATTTTTTCTTGATCATGGCCTGTGTTATATAACCGTGTTATAAAGCACAAATATATAAAGAAAAAATAAATAAAATCAATTTTTGAAAATAATTTTGTCCTTTTGTAAAGAAACAAATCTAATAAAACAAGCTAAGCTCTTTTGCTTTTTTTAAGATTAGGAGAAGTTTTTGTTTTTTCTTGTACAGAAGATTGTATTCTTTTGTACAGAACAATTAATTCCTCTGTACAAAAGAATTAATTGTTTTGTACAAGGATTAAATGGTTACTCGCCAATTAATCAGGAAATAACCTATCATAATGTTTAATTACTGACATTAAGCTTTTTATAGATTAAAATAGAATACACATTTAGATTGCATATTATTGAAAATTATTATATTTGTATCTGTTCGATAGAATAAGGAGATCAGTTGAAGCATTCTATAATACAAATATTGCTATTCGTTTGCTTTTTTACCTCCGTTCCTCAAATAGCTTTGGCTACGGATGGAAGCATTGGAATGAAAGAACATCACACGCTGGTGGATTCCATTCTTAGTAAAATCATGCGCTATTCATCCAGGTATGAAAAGATTATTGAAAGCTATGATGCCGAACTGTATATTAAGAGAAGTATGCAGATTAAAAAGAAAAATCTCCTGCTTCGCTTTGCTCCATTTACTTTAAGAGGTGATAAGAAAGTAAAGAACAGCATTACAGAGTCACTAAATGAACTTCACTATTCGGCTCCGAATGTATATAACCAGAAAGTAAAAGCGCTAAACGGAAATAGTCTTCGTCTTAAAGGACTAGATAATATTATATTGCCTTTTTTTCACGTAAACATCTATTCATCGTCGTTATTATATGATAAAATTATATCTCCTTTATCTCCTAATGCAAGGCGGTATTATAGATATAAAATAATTAATTCAGTTTTCTTGCCTGATGGAAGTGTGCAGTACAAGATTCTTATTAGTCCTAAAAATAATAGTAATCAGTTGGTCAGCGGATATATGACTGTTAGTGATTTAGCATGGAAAGTAAGTGAATTAAGTCTGCAGGGAAGATCCGAATACATGCGTTATAATGTAAGAATTTGGATGGGCGAGAGTGGTAATGAAGAATATCTTCCGGCAAGGTATGCAACAGATATTTTTATCAATCTGCTTGGGAATGTTATCGATATAAACTATACTGCAAACCTGAAATATAATAATATCCGATTGGCAGATTTGGATAAGCCTAAGAATGGTAAACAAAAGCATGATATTTCGGAATCCTTCTCTCTTAGTTGTGAAAAAGATTCCTGTATTACAGATAGCGCAAGCTTTTCAAGCCTAAGACCGTTGCCATTAACTGATACGGAGAAATCATTATACCGTGATTATGCCATTTTGCGCGACTCATTCAAAATGCAACTGAAGCCACGTAACATTAGTATCTGGGGACAGATGGGAGATTTGTTACTTAATAATTACACGGTAAATCTTTCATCTTTGGGAACTGTTAGATGTTCACCTATTATTAATCCGTTCCTGATGGGCTATAGTCCCAAGAATGGGTTGTCTTATCGGCAGGAGTTTAAATATAACCGGCTTTTTACAGATGATCGTTTGCTACGTGTGGTTCCTAAGATTGGTTATAACTTTACGCGTAGAGAGTTATACTGGAGCATTAATTCCGATTATGATTACTGGCCGGCAAAACGTGCTTCCACACATCTAAGTTTTGGTAATGGAAACCGGATATATAGTAGTAGAGTAGTTGAAAGCATTAAGAATGTTCCCGATAGTCTGTTTAATTTTGATGACCTTCACCTTGATTACTTCAATGATTTATTTGTAGACTTTAACCATAGTGTAGAGGTTACTAATGGTTTTTTTGTCAGAGCAGGTGTTACAATACACCAAAGAGATGCAGTGAAATCATCAAAAATAATTATACTGCAGCCTGTTTCTCCGTCACAAAGAGATGATCTGCTTAGTGGCCTAAAATCCAGATATATTAGTTTTGCACCCCGCTTGCAGTTGGAATGGACTCCGGGCCAATTCTATTACATGAAAGGAAGACGTAAGGTTAATCTGTATTCTTGTTATCCCACCTTTTCATTAGATTATGAACGAGGATTAAAAGGTGTGATGAACAGTTCCGGACAATATGAAAGACTTGAGTTCGATATGCAGCATCGTATTCGGTTAGGTCTGTTGCGTGACATCTATTACAGAGTAGGAGCCGGTGCTTTCACAAATACACGCGAACTCTATTTTGTAGATTACGTTAATTTCTCAAAGAATAATCTTCCGGTAGGATGGTATGATGATATTGGTGGTGTTTTTCAATTACTGGACGGTAGGTGGTATAACTCTTCAAATAGATATGTCCGCGCACATTTCACCTATCAAACCCCGTTTCTTTTATTACGGCATTTGAAAAAATATACTCGTTCGGTTATTAATGAACGAATTTATGTCAGTGCACTTAGCGTTCCCCATCTTAATCCTTATCTAGAGTTTGGTTATGGAATAGGCACACATGTTTTTGATGCAGGAGTCTTTGTGAGTTATGCTAAAACTAGTTTTAGAGAGGTAGGATTCAAATTTACCTTCGAATTATTTAACCGTTGATTTCTAGAATATTACAGATTATGCCGTAGTTTTCTTGAAAAAATGATTAAAAAAGATTTGCATAGTTCAAAATATCTCTCTATCTTCGCATCGCATTTGAAAGAAAGCACAGGCCCATGGAAGTTTGGGTGAGTGGCTGAAACCAGCAGTTTGCTAAACTGCCGAACGGGTAACCGTTCCGGGGGTTCGAATCCCCCAGCTTCCGCGGAGAGCTTAATTAATTGTATATCAATTGATTAAGCTCTTTTTAATTTAAGCGTGATTAACAAATAATGAAACAGCCACATTCAGGCCAATTTGCTTACTAATTTGTTATGGGAAATACACTGCTCAAAAAATATATTCAATACTTCACATATAATCTAGTATTAAAAGGATTATTAATATTCTTGCTACAGGGAGTTGCAACGATCACTCGAGCTCAAAGTACTTATTTGAAGTTTAATCATATAACTACAGACAATGGGTTACCACGAAATTTAGTATATGCTATTAATAAAGACAAATTTGGATTTATGTGGTTTGGAACTTGGGGAGGGCTTGTTCGTTATGATGGATATACGTGCAAAATATTCAGAGCTAATGAAGATAATCCATTTGCTTTGTCGAACAATCGTATAGATGCTATTATAACTGATGCTGACAAAAATATCTGGATATTAACAGGCGATAGTAGATATGTGTTTCGGTTTAATTATGCAAAAGAGAACTTCACACGCTTAGTTCCAGCTAAAGTTCCTTCTGTAATACTAAAAAAAATACGAGCTTATATTCATACTAAACAAACAGCCGAAAATAAAAGATATAGTTGGACTGCTTCTACAGAAGGGTTGATTCAATTTGATAAACTAACGCATTCAAAAACGATTTATCATACAAATGTGAATTCCCCCTTTGCTATAAATGATAATATGATTTATGCAGTTTATCTTGATAATAGTAATAATCTATGGGTTGGAACTCAAAATGGTGGAGTTAATGTAGCTGATCTTAATGGCAAACAATTTAAGTATTATTCTGTAGGGAACTTTGACGTACATAGCAATATCGTTCGTGCAATTTGTCAAGATAAAGCTGGAAACCTTTGGGTCGGCACTGATGCTGATGGAGTTACAGTGATTGATCGGGGTAATACCATGCCATCTTTTACGCATTATGGAAAAAAACAACTTATGAGCCAGTGCGTTCGCGCTATTTATTGTGATCGTTTGGGCTATATATGGATTGGAACTAAAGGAGGATTAAATAAATATGATCCTCGCACTAAAAATTTCAAGCATTACTATACAAATGTACTTGGAGGAACACAAAATTCAGAGATTTTTAAGATAATAGAAGATCATAGTAGTGATTTATGGATCGGGACTTTTGGTGGCATTGCCAAATACGATCGAAAGAGTGATCGTTTTTTGTTTTATGATTCTAAATCCCTTTTAAGAGATGCTCATGTACGTGATATTTTAGTTGATTATCGTAACAATCTTTGGGTAGCTACTGAAAGAGGAGGACTCACTTGCTTATTGCATTCTCCTTCAAACGAATTTTCTGAGAAATTAATATCAAAACATTATAGGCATATCAACGGGAAAACAAATTCTTTAATTAATGATATGCTTATTTCGCTAGCTGAAGATGAAGATAAAAAACTTTGGATTGGTACTAATGCTGGCCTTTGTCGTCTTGATCCTCAAACCGGAATTTTTACTCCTTTTTCTGTGGCTACTGGTTTTCCAGATGATCTGATTATGGGGTTGCTTACAGATAGAAAAGGGCATATCTGGGTAAGTCATAAACAGGGGTTGACTTGTATGGACATTCGGACATTTGCGCGCAGAACCTTTAATCGCTTTGATGGCTTGCAAGGAAATGAATTTACAGAGGCTTGTTATCGGAATCCAAGCACAGGTGAAATGTTTTTTGGTGGAACAAATGGACTTAATGCATTTTTCCCGGATAGAATTATTATAAATTCGAATAGTTCCAAACCAGTACTAACGGATTTGAAAATAATGAATCAACCTGTAAAAGTAGGAACTAAAGTTAGTGGACAGCTAGTACTTGAAAAATCAATGCAATATATGAAGCGAATTGTGTTGACCTATGAAAATACCAACTTTAGTATTTCTTTTTCTTCTCTTAATTATAATAATCCTAATAATTGCATGTATAAATATCAACTAATAGGGGTTGACAAACAATGGAATTATACTAATGGTTCTTTACATGAAGCTATCTATACCCATTTATCAGCAGGCCTATATACATTTAAAGTATATGCAGCCAATAGCGATGGAGTGTGGTCGGCTATGCCAGCGTCAGTTGAAATTGAAATATTACCTCCATGGTGGTTTTCATGGATGGCTAAATTATTGTATACAATATTGGTAGCTGTTGCTATATGGTTTGTTTATCGTTATGTTAGATCGCGAATAGAATTCAAAAACAAATTATTAATGGAGCAGTTGAAAAATGAGAAGAATGAAGAACTAATGAATATGAAATTGCAGTTTTTTACTGAAATATCGCATGAATTCAGAACACCACTGACTTTAATTCTTGATCCACTCGAACAATTGCTTTCCAGAAATACTAGTAAAGAAAAGGCTCACTATTATTATAAGCTAATGAATACAAATGCCAGGCAATTACTTGATTTGATAAACCAACTACTTGATTTTCGAAAATTGCAATCTAAAAATCTATCAATGAAATATGTGACAGCCGATATTGTAGATTTTGTGCGAAATATAGCTTCAACATTTACTCTGAAAGCTGAAGAGCATCATATTCATTTTATGGTACAGGCTGACATAAATCAGATTAATATTGATTTTGATGCTGATAAAATGAGAATAATACTGAATAATTTGCTTTCAAACGCATTTCATTTTACGCCCGATTATGGTGAAATCCTTGTAAGAATCTTAATGAATGCAACTCATCAAAATGAAGTAATTATCGAAATTCAGGATAATGGTGTAGGAATTCCTGAGGAACATCACGAAAAAGTGTTTGATGTTTTTTATCAAGTTTCTGAAAAACAATCTAAAATTCAGGGATCTGGATTGGGATTGGCTCTGACCAAGGAATTAGTTCTTTTACATGGAGGAAAAATAAACTTGATTAGCGAAACAGGAAAAGGTGCTTGTTTTCAGATTGTAATTCCTAGCAAGCAAGAATCTGTGATCTCAGAAAAACAGATCGTGTCAGAAAAAGAACCTATTAATTCTTTCACTGAAATCAAAGAATTGAACGAACAGGCTGACATAGACTCTCCATTGATACTTTTGGTTGATGATAATGTTGATATAAGGAATTATTTTACAGTAAACTTTAGCGGGAAATATCGTGTTATTACTGCAATGGACGGATTAGATGGCTTTAATAAAGCAATTGGAACTATTCCTGATTTAATTGTCAGTGATATTATGATGCCAGGAATTGATGGTATTGAACTTTGTAAACGATTAAAGACAAATGAATATACGAGCCATATCCCTGTAATCTTATTAACAGCCAAGCAATCTGATGAATCAAGAATTGAGGGCTACGAAACGGGAGCTGATGCATACGTTATTAAACCATTTAACACTACAGTACTAGAAGCACGTATAGCAAATTTGCTGGATCAACGCACGAAATTAAGGCAGCTATTTTCGAATAGTTCACCAACCGAATTTAAAAAGATAGCTATTAACGTAACAGACGAGACTTTCTTAAATAAAGTCGTTTCGTTGATAAACAAAAATATGGAAGAAACTGACTTCGATCCAGATAAATTGGCTGAATGTTTAAATATGAGCCGTTCTCAATTATATCGAAAGATTAAGGCCTTAACCAACAGATCTATACATGATTTCATGACTTCAATACGAATGAATAAAGCAAAGGAATATCTTCTCAGTGGTGATTATTCTATTTCAGAAACTGCTTACAAAGTAGGGTATACACTTCCGACTAATTTTACCCGGACATTTACGAAGCAGTTCGGGGTTACTCCTTCTCAATATATTAATGAGTATAAGAAATAATTTGTGTCCCATTCTAACATGTGGCAGTGAACCTATTCATATCCCTAATATTAGGCATTTACACTTTAAAATATTCTAATTAGAGCAGGATTGATTCCTCTTGACTTGATATGATTACAATCTTAAGTGTGTTCTTATTTACTTTTGTGCCATAATTATATTAATCATTTAAGACTATGAATAGACTAATTTTAATGTTTTCTTTTTTGTTTGTACTTGTTTCTGTAAATGCTCAACAGTACAATGTGCCTGACAATCCACGTAAGACTTATAATATTAATTCAGACTGGAAATTAAAAATAGGTGATACACCTGATGCAATGAATATTAATTTTGATGATTCATCATGGAAACCAATATCACTTCCTCATGCATTTAATGAAGACGAAGCTTTTAAAGTACGCATCGAAGAACTTACAGATACGGTAGTTTGGTATAGAAAACATTTTAATCTACCGAAATCAGATAAGGATAAAAAAGTATTTATAGAATTTGAAGGAGTCCGGCAAGCTGCTGACATTTATGTAAATGGAAAACTGATTGGATTGCACGAGAATGGTGTAATGGCTTTTGGCTTTGATATTACAGACAAAATTAGCTATGACCAGGACAATGTGATAGCGCTTCGTATTGATAATAACTGGAAGTACCGAGAACGCTCCACCAATAGTACATTTCAATGGAATAGTAATAGTTTTAATGCAAACTATGGAGGTATTCCTAAGAACGTAAAACTGCATGTTTCTGGTAAAATATATCAGACATTGCCGCTTTACTCATTTCTAAAGACTACAGGAGTATATGTGTATGCTAAAGACTTTGATATTAAAGGTCGTAAAGCAACCATTACTGCCGAGTCGGAAGTGAAAAATGAAACCTCTGCAGTGCAAAATATAGGTTATGAGGTTGTAATCGAGGATATGGACGGAAAAGAAATTACTCGCTATTCTGGAAAACCCCAAACTGTACAGCCTGGTACAACAGCTAAACTCTTTGCTGCGTCTACTGTCAAAGGGCTGTATTTCTGGAGCTGGGGATATGGGTATCTGTATAATGTCTATACTGTGCTAAAAATAGATGATACTCCCGTAGATGTGGTAAAGACTCGTACAGGCTTTCGAAAAACAGAATTCAAAAATGGTATGGTATATCTTAATGATCGTGTGATTCAGATGAAAGGCTATGCGCAACGTACTTCTAATGAATGGCCTGCAGTTGGTCTGTCAGTACCTGCCTGGTTAAGTGATTACAGTAATGGTTTAATGGTAGAAAGTAATGCTAATATGGTTCGTTGGATGCACGTTACTCCATGGAAACAAGATGTTGAATCTTGTGATAGGGTTGGTTTGATGCAAATGTTTCCTGCCGGTGATGCCGAAGGTGATGTAAAGGGACGCCATTGGGAACAACGAAAAGATTTGATGCGTGATGCTATAATTTATAATCGCAATAATCCTAGTGTGATTTTATATGAATCCGGAAATGAGTCTATTAGCGAGGAACATATGGCTGAAATGAAGGCTATTCGTGATAAGTTTGATCCTTGCGGTGGTAGGGCTATTGGTTCACGAGAAATGCTTGATAGTAAAATAGCTGAATATGGAGGTGAAATGCTTTATATTAATAAAAGTGCAGGAAAGCCGATGATTGCAACTGAATATTGTCGTGATGAAGCTCTTCGTAAATATTGGGATGAATTAACACCGCCTTTTCATAAAAATGGGGCAGGACCTCTTTATAGAAATGCTGATGCATCTGAATATAATCGAAATCAGGACTCTTTTGCAGTAGAAGATTTAAGGCGTTGGTTTGATTATTTTTGCATGAGACCAGGAACTGGAACTCGTGTCAGTTCTGGTGGATTGAATATTGTGTTTTCTGATACGAATACTCATTGTCGTGGTGAAGAAAATTATCGTCGAAGCGGTGAAGTTGATGCTATGCGTATTCCTAAAGATGCTTTTTATACCCATCGAGCCATGTGGGATGGTTGGGTTGATACTGAGAAACCACATACTTATATTATCGGGCATTGGAATTACTCTGATAAGACTGTAAAAGATGTATATGTTGTGTCTACATCTGATAAGGTTGAACTTTTCTTGAATGGAAAATCATTAGGCTTTGGAGAGCGTAGCTATCATTTCTTGCATACTTTCAAGAATGTTAATTATCAACCAGGTACACTAAAAGCAGTAAGCTACCAAGGAAATCAAATAGTTTCTTCTGATGTTAAAAAGGCCGCAGGAGCTCCTGTCAAGCTAAAACTTTCATTAATAAAGTCTCCACTTTCAATCAAAGCAGATGGAGCTGATATGGTACTTGCACAAGTAGAAGTTGTGGATGCTGAAGGACAACGATGCCCAACAGCGCATATTCCTGTTACATTTAAACTGGATGGCCCTGCTGAATGGCGCGGAGGTATAGCTCAGGGAACTGATAACTATATTTTATCAAAAGTATTACCTGCTGAATGTGGTATTAACCGTGCTCTGATTCGCACAACTATGGATGCAGGTAAAGTTACTCTTACAGCTACTGCTGATGGATTGGAATCTGCATCAATTTCATTTGAGACAACTCCGGTGAAAGTAGAAGGTGGCCTTTTGACTAATTTGCCGGGAGATGGACTGCCATCCAACCTTTTACGTGGTGAAACTCCTTCGACAGCTTCTTATAGAGTATCTCGTAAAACAGTTGATATAGTATCTGCTATAGCCGGAGCTAATCAAAATAAAGTGGAAAATAGTTATGACGATAACGAGTTGAGTGAATGGACCAATGACGGTAAAATCTCAACCGGATGGATCACTTACCAATTGGCTCGTAAAGCAAAAATTTCAGAAGTCTGCCTTAAATTATCCGGTTGGCGTTCACGCAGTTATCCTATTGAAATACTAATAGATGGTAAAGAAGTCTGGAAAGGTAATACAGCACAAAGTCTCGGCTATATTACTTTATCTGTGAAACCAACAGTTGGGAAAAGTGTAACAGTTCGTTTAACAGGAGCAGGTACTGAAAAGGATGCTTTCCAGAATATGGTTGAACTGAATGGAAACAAGGAATTAGACGGATTTAAAGATCCGAAAAATCAGAATACAAAAGGTCAACTCCGTATTATTGAAGCTGAGTTTTTTGAGATAATGAAATAAGAAGAAATGTTATAAAAGGATAGAATAAGAGGATTGTATCTATTTGAATAGGTTCGTCCTCTTTTCTTTATAAAAGAATGATAATGAAAAATATTCTGATGTTTTTGAGCTTTTTTGCCATTATATCTAATGGCTTCGCTCAGAATGATGTATCTAAAATAAAATTAAATCCTCAAAAAGTGTGGGTGTTTCTCCTTGCAGGACAATCCAATATGGCAGGGAGGGGCAAGATTGAAGCGCAAGATACTATTTTGTCTCCACGCGTACTTTCTATTAATGCAAAAGGTGAAATTATTCAGGCAAAAGAGCCACTTAACTTTTATGAGAATAAAATGCAAGGTACAGGATGTGGATTAGCTTTTGGTAAAGAGTTACTTAAACATATTCCCAAAGATATATCAATCCTTATTCTTCAAACCTCAGTAGGAGGAAGTTCTATTAATCAATGGATCAATAACTCTACACATAGAGGCGTTCAATTGTTTTCCAACTTTAAAGAAAAAGTGGGAATTGGGAAGAAATACGGTACAATTAAGGCTATTTTGTGGCATCAAGGTGAGTCTGACGCAAAACCAGATGGAATAGTTCAAAGGCAGGGTAAACTAAAAGCATTGTTTGAGATGTTTAGAAAAACAGTAGGTAATGATTCGCTACCGATACTTATGGGCGAACTTGGAAGTTTTTCTAAAACGCCGGAACTATTTAGTCAGATGAATGAACAAACCAGATTATATTCTGCTTCAGATCGTTTTACCTCGGTAATATCTACATCTGATTTTCAACATAGAGGGGATTTCTTACATTTTAATTCTGCAGGTCAACGTGAAATGGGTAAACGTTTTGCATGTGAATATATCAGGAAATTTGATGCGAAACTTTAAACCTTTGATGATGGTTCGGTAACTGCGATAATAATAGTCTACCAATTCCCAGGAGGGAAAATCTGAAGGCAACATACGCCACTGATAACCTGTTTTTACAACATAAAATATGCATTCCATATTTTACGTAAATCACATTTTCGCTTTCTCTCTTGTGGCTTCAAGATTTTCTTAATAACTTGCCACTGTTTTTTATTTTTATCATCCCAATTTAAGCAGGTTCTAAATATATGAATTTTGAAAAAAGAACTATCGCTATTTGTTTATTACTAGCGATTTTTAGTGTAAACAGTGCCATATCTCAGGTGCTGTTGCCGTCAAAAGGTTTTGGTAAACAGATTTCGCTTAATGGAATCTGGAAGTTTAAATATATCCCTTCATCAAATATTGGAGCTGATGAAACCTTTTTTGAACCCCAAAAGGATATCTCTCTTTGGGCGGATATAAAAACGCCAGGTCATTGGGAATTACAAGGCTTTGCCGAACCAAAATATGGGAAAGAACTACAAGAAGGTACCGGTTTGTATCGTACCGTTTTTACAGTTCCTGCTGATTGGAAAAATCAACCTGTATATATTGCCTTTGATGGAGTGCAATATGGCTATCAATTTTGGGTTAACGGTAAATATGCAGGTAGCTTTAACAGCTCATTTAACCGACAAACATTTGATATAAGCTCTTTGGTGAGTCTCGGAAAAAGTAATGTTTTGGCTGTTCGTGTGACGACCCGCTCAAAAGGCTGGGAATTTGACACGAATGATTGTTGGTCGCTATCTGGTATCATTCGAGATGTGACTTTATTCAGTCTGCCAACCACGCATATCAAAGATGTAGTTGTTAGAACCAACGTTGATAAAACTGATGCTACATTATCGATCTCCACTCTTATTGAGAATGTTTCAAAAAAATCTTTCCCGGGAAAAACAACCGTGACGGCAAAACTATATAATCCCCAAGGCGAACTGGTAAAAGAGTTTTCGCTTATGCGGAATAAGCTGACAAGTGCTTCTGATACGGTATCATTTCGTGAAAAGTTAAAAATAGGAGCGCCAAAGCTATGGACTGCCGAGACTCCAAATCTTTACACTTTATCCATTTGTTTGAAAAGCAATAATAAAGAACTTCAGCAACATGTTGAAAAAATAGGTATTCGGGAAGTGTCGTGGAACAACGGAATCTTAAAACTAAATGGAACACCAATAAAGTTGCGAGGTGTGAACCATCATGATCTTTCTCCGATAAATGGCCGCGCTGTTACCGAAGCCGAGATGCTTCAGGATTTGAAACTAATTCGTGAAGCTAACGTTAATTTTATCCGTACTTCTCATTATCAGGCGCATCCCCGATTTATTGAGCTGTGCGATTCTCTTGGCTTTTATGTTATGGAAGAAGTTCCATTTGGATTTGGTGATGAACATTTGACTGACAAATCTTATCTTCCAATACTTAAGACTAGGGCAAAAGCTACTTTAGAACGTGATAAAAACCATCCATCCATCATTGTCTGGAGTGTAGGAAACGAAAATCCACTAACTGATATTTGTGTTGAAACAGGCGAATATGTGAAACAACTTGATCCCACCCGTCCACATTGTTTCCCTCAGATCGGTTCGTATTTCGGTAAAATATACGAAACAATTCCTGAATCAGTTGATATTTTGTCACCTCATTATCCTGTACCGTCAGTTCTTAAGGAGTATTCCAACAAGTTTAACCGACCAATGATTGTTACCGAATATGCTCATGCTCTGGGATTGGATTTTGATCGCATGGAAGCATTATGGGAGATTATGTATGCAAATCCTAAATTGGCAGGAGGGGCGGTCTGGCACTTTTTCGATCAGGGAATTCTGCGTAAATCATCTGTGAAAACAACACCAGGAGCTTTTACAACTTCAGTTTGGACAGATTCTGTTACTGTGTATGACAATAATGGTAATCAAGGAGCTGATGGATTGGTGTATGCTAACCGAATTCCACAGGTGGATTATTGGCAGATGCGCAAAGTGTATACACCGGTAAAACTGCTTGGTGATAGATTACATGTTTCTTGTGGTAAGCAAACTGTTCGGCTAGATCTTATAAATCGTTTTGATTTTACCAACCTCTCCGATATAGAATGTACATGGACGCTTTATGCTGATACCTTAGCATTACAATCCGGGCGTACTCCGTTAGTTTGTACTCCGCATGATACATTGGCATTAGGTATTGATATTCAACTTCCGGAAAAAATAACAGCTGATTATTATTATTTGAAAGTCAGGTTTAAGGATAAACAAAATTATCAATTCTATGAAAAAGTTTATCCTTTGGAAGTTGGTAATCAATTAGCCGATTTCCGGCAAAAAATGGATTTAAATATAAAGAAACCTTTTCTGAAAGGAAATACCATTGTTTTTGGAAATTTGGGTTTGGAATTAAATGCTCAAACGGGAATGATCAGATTAAATGATTCTTCTTCAGATTTTATTATAGACGGACCTTATGCCCGTATGGGACGAAAAACAACGATGTCGGAACTGGCTACTACAGAGAAATCATCAACTAACAAGGGAAAAGAATCTAAAAAGATAAAAGTAGATGATCCTTTACTGGCTGAAAAGCCAAAAGAAGAGAGTAGTCCTGTCTGGACTCCCCATCTGTTGACTCATCCACAGATAAAGGTTGAGCATATTAGTAATAACCGTATTGTAGTGAATTATACTTACGAGCGGCAGAATGCTAAAGGACAGTTTATTACTGGTACTGTTGAATATCAGGTTACAGATAGTGGTCGAATTGATGTTAAATATCATTTTACCCCGGAGAAAGCTACAGGAATACCCCTCGAAGCTGGCCTTTCGTTTCTGATTCCTGCATCATTTACCGAGTTTCGATGGGTTGGTAAAGGGCCTTACCCTGCCTACCCAGGAAAGGATGTACTCGACGAATTCGGATTTTACCATTTGAATAGTTCCGATCTCAACTTTCAGGGAAACCGGGAAGACGTATATTTGGCTGTTTTGTCTGATGCACATGGGAAAGGTATTGTTCTTATTTCCAACAAGTCAAACATTGCTGTAGAGAATTCTCCACAGGGAATCATTGTAAGTCACAATGCATTAGTCTCCGGTCGGTTTAACAAAGGCTCCTTGCCAGAGCAAAAAGTAAATATTGAAAAAGTGAAGGAAATTACCGGCAGCTTTTCAATTGTACCAGTTAACGGAAATTGGCCAAATGTTCTGCAAAAACTGTTTGGATCTTCATCTCAGGTTGCTAAACCATTTCATCCTTTTTATAATAGTTACGATCAGTAATAAAAAAAGAAATTTGTTAAACCCGAATTTTAGTTTTGCCGTACATTAATAGTTTTTTCAAAAAAAGCTACGCAGCCACGCGACTACCTTCAATGGATTGATTTTAAACACAATAAACCCGCGTAGCTTTCAAATAAAAGCTACGCGGAGACAGAAAAGCTACGCGCTACATTTAATAACTATTGACGGTAGCGTTTTTTATGACAAATAGTTCTCTGTTTGTACTGAAAATGAGGAGCGAAAATTTGCTTTTCAGACTTTTATTTTGTATATTTGTAACACTATAATTAGTATCTACATGCGGGTGTAACAGCTGCTTACACCCGCATGTACTGCGTTATAATACCCGGGTGTACCGGTGGCGTACACCCGGATGTACACGAAAATTAATCAGTTATAAATAAATTAAACAAAACATTATGTCGTATTATGTGGTTCGTCAGAAAATTGACAAGAGTGGAGGAAATGAAAAAGTGCGCTATCACGGAGTACCGGTTGCTTCGGGTCAAGTGGGGATGGATGAACTGGCAAAAGATATATGTGGGCGTTGTTCGCTGACCGAAGCAGATGTGTATGCTGCTGTTATAGCCTTGAGCGATGTGATGCAGACATATCTGATGAAAGGAAATACGGTATATCTAAAAGATATAGGGTCGTTTTCTGTATCAGCAGGCAGTGAGGGGTATGAAACACCTGATGAATGCACTCCGTCAAAAGTAAAGGCGCAGCGTGTTTGCTTTAAGGCGGACAAAGAGATGCGTGGCATTTTAGGCAAAATAAGCTATAGCCGTTCATTCCGCGAGGCTACAAAGAAGTAAATAACCACTAAAACAGTACTATGAAGATTACTCAATGCCGGGAGAACGGCAAAACACAAACACAACGTGCCATAGAACTAACTGCGGTAGTGGAAGCAATGAAGACTGAAACCCAAAGCCAGCCGGTATCTAACATGCGCATGGCCCTTCAGCATACAATGCCGGGAAGAATATGTCCGCAGGTAAAGATGGTTCCGAAACTGATATTTGGCGGCTCTTTTTCTGAAAATGGAGGCGTACAGCTTATGACAGGATACAATGGCTGGGTAACCATTGAAGTGAATAATCTGACTGGACACAGTGAGGCGGCGCAGATACGTGAAAGGGCATCCCGCTTGCCGCAAACCTTGCTGGCATTTATTGGTTCAAGTAATAAGAGTGTAAAAATTATAGTTCCTTTCTCGCTGATGGACGGCAGTCTGCCTCAAAGAACTCAGTTGGCCGAAATGTTTCACGCACAAGCTTACAGGGAGGCGGTGAAATGGTATCAGCCACAGTTGAAACGAGAGATAGAACTGAAGAAGCCTGCATTGAATCATAGTTGCCGGATGAGTTTTGATCCGGGATTGTATCACAACCCCGAAGCAATGCCCATCAGGATAGAACAGCCGGTGCGCATGCCCGCAGAATCTACTTTTGAGGAAGAACGACAGGCGGTGAGCGACCCGTTGCAACGCCTGTTGCCAGGCTATGAACGAAGCCGTGTAATATCTACTTTATTCAACACCTCCATGCAGGATGCACTGAACTCAGTGGGCGGGGTGGACTACGAAAACGGCGAATTGCTTCCGTTTCTTGTTAAACTGGCAGAAAACTGTAATCGCTCGGGCATTCCGGAAGAGGATGCGGTGAGGTGGACTTTGCTGCACACCGGACTAAGAAAATATGATTTAGAAATACGTGCCAACTTCAGGGCTGCTTATACGCTGGCTAAAAAGTTTGGCAGCAAGCCTTGCATCTCTTCTTCAATGACCTTGGTGGCACAGATGGAAGAGTTTATGCAGCGACGCTATCAGCTAAGGCGAAACACGGTGAAGGGAGTGGTGGAATACAGGGAACTGAAATCATTTTACTTTGATTTCCGTCCGCTGAACAAGCAGGCAATAAACAGTATCTGCATTAATGCGTTGGGCGAGGGGCTTCCTTTATGGGATGCGGATGTGAAGCGCTATCTGGAATCGGACCGCGTGCCTTCGTATGATCCTGTTGAGGAATATCTTCTCAATCTTGGAGCATGGGACGGGAAAGACCGTATACGCGAACTGGCCGATAGGGTGCCGTGTGATAACCCGCAATGGAGAAATTTGTTTTACATCTGGTTCCTTTCCATGGTGGCACACTGGCAACAACTTGATCGCGAGCATAGCAACAGCACTTTGCCTTTATTGGTGGGCAGTCAGGGCTGCGGAAAGTCTACTTTCTGCCTGAATCTTTTGCCACCCGAACTGCGTGACTATTATACTGACAGCATTGATTTCAGTAAGCGCAACGATGTACAACTGGCACTGAGTCGTTTTGCACTTATCAATATGGACGAGTTCGATTCCATCAGTCCCTCTTATCAGGGATTCATGAAGCATATTCTTCAGAAGGCAGTGGTGCAGACACGTTTGCCTCATGCCAGTGTTACTCAGCAACTGCGCAGGTATGCCACATTTATAGCTACATGTAATAATTTTGACTTGCTGACCGATTCAACGGGAAGCCGCCGTTATATTGGCATTGAAGTAATAGGAGTGATAGATTATCAGAGTCCTGTTGATTACAGTCAGTTGTATGCCCAGGCTGTCAATGCCCTTCACAACCGTGAACGCTACTGGTTCACCCACGAAGAGGAGGCTTACATAACAGAGAGTAACCGCAGATTTCAGCGTGTTACTCCGCAGGAAGAGAGTGTGGATATGTATTTCTCGGCTCCGCAGGAAGGTGAACCTTTTGAGGAACTTACCTGTACGGAGATTCTGGACCGCATCCGCCAGAGAAATTCAACCTTTAAATGTTCAGATAATGCGGCAATGTCATTGGGAAGATCACTGATAACCAAGTTTGAAAGGCGTCATATACACCGCGGATATGTGTATAAGGTGACAGAGATAAAATAAAGCCCTGCAAAAACGCGTGGCTTTCATAGTGCCGCGTAGCTTTTTTAATAAAAGCTACGCGGCTTATTTTATTGTATATTAGCTTGTTAAGTTAGTTCGCGTGGCTGCGAGGCTTTTACCGACAAATTGCAATCTATGAGTGATTTTATTTTATGCTTATAAGCACTTATGTATATAGCTAATGATCTGTATTTTTGTATTGAGATGGTTTTATTCCAAATTCATCTTGAAAGCATTTAGTAAAATAGCTGGTGGTTCCAAAGCCTACCTGTCCGGCAACTTCAGAAACGGATAATCCGTTTTCCAGCAATTGAGCTGCCTTTTTTAAGCGAACAGAACGTATAAACTCACTTGGAGTCTGGCCTACAATGACTGATAACTTTCGGTATAATCCTGTTCTATCCATAAACAAATCTTTGCTAAGTTGTTCAACTGAATACGAAGCGTTGTCCATATTCTTTTCGATATGCTGCAAAGCATTTTTTATAAGTTCGTTATCTACATTGGTAGCTGTGATAACTCCGGGGTTTATGATAACAGCATTTTTATACAGTTTTTTGCGTTGATCTTGTTGTTCTATTAAATGTTGAATACGTAGCAACAGGATATTCATATTAAAAGGCTTTGAGATATAAGCATCAGCACCCGCTTCAAAACCTTCAATTTGTGCTTTATCAGAGGTCTTAGCAGTAAGTAGTATTACCGGAATATGTGATGTTCGTATGTCCTTTTTCAATTGACTACAAAGTTCTGTTCCTAACATTTCAGGCATCATGACATCTGTTATAACCAAATCAGGTTGATAACTTATCGCTTTTTCTAGTCCTTCTTTTCCATTATTTGCTACAACGACACTGTATTCTTCAGAAAGTTCATTCTGCAAAAAGGCTCTGAATTCAAAATTATCTTCAACCACAAGAAGCTTTAAGTGCTTATTTTCACTTTTCATTTCAACTTCCAATTGAATATCCCTTTCGGATTGTAAATCGGTGGGCATAACTACGGAGAATGAACTCCCTTCGTTTATGCGGCTTTCAACTTCAATTGTGCCATTGTGTAATTGCACATATTCTTTCACTAAGTGCAATCCAATGCCACTTCCGGTATTAGGTACTTTTTGTTTTTTTACCTGATAAAAACGCTCAAATATTTGGCTAAGGTCAACTTCCGGGATTCCTGCTCCTGTGTCGCTTACTTGTATTGTGAACATTGGTTTGGTAGGGTCTTTATGTGCATTCAGCCATATTTTTCCTCCGGCAGGTGTAAATTTAATAGCATTGGAAAGCAAGTTGTTTACTATTTTCTGCATTTTATCTTTATCAACGAAAGCATAAATATTTTCATCGATATATTCTGAAATAAATTCTATACCATTGTTAGAAGCCATTTCTTTAAAAGAAAAAGCGATGACTTCGAGAAAATCGCTAATATTGCAATAGCTCAATTCCAATGTTTCACCTTTCATTTCAAGTTTGCGAAAATCCAGAAGCTGGTTGACGAGTCTCAGCAATTCGTTTGCATTCCGATATATTCCATTCAGCTGTTTTTTTAAGTGCTCATCTTCAATCTTTCTCAATATTGAATCAAGTGGAGTTAAAATAAGAGTAAGCGGTGTTCGCAGTTCATGACTGATGTTAGTGAAAAACGAATACTTTAACTGGTCGAGATCCGCTTTTTGTTGCTTTTCCAATTTTAGCTTATTCCTTCGGATATAGTACGAATTTGAAAAGTATAATGCGCCAAAAATAAACAATAAATAGAAAGTATATGCCCAGGTAGTTTTCCAGAATGGAGGGTCAATGATTACCGTAATTTCAGCATACTGATTACCCCAACGATGATTGTTGTTAGTGGCAAATACTTTCAGATGGTAAGTGCCTGGAGATAAATTTGTATAGTTGGCATGGCCAACGCCATCGGTTGATTTTATTTCATTCCATGAATTTTCTGCCCCTTCAAGTTTGTAGCGGTAGTAAGTTTGCGTTGGATTAATATAATTGAGTGCTGAAAACTCAAACCCTAAAAAGTTTTGGAAGTACTTTAGTCGTATCTCCGAGGTTGAACTGATGGCTTGTTGCAATATCTTATTTCCATCATAATATTCATTTTGTCTGACCTCTGTGCCTGAAAGAAGAAGCTTTGTCAACAAAGGAACGGATAATGGTTGTTCGGGAAGGTTTATCTGGTCAAGATTAATTTCGTTAAAACCATCAAGACCACCCCACAATAGGCTGTTCTTTGACGTTTTCAAAACGGAACGCGGCAAAAATTCGGTTTCTATAACCCCGTCAAACCTGTTATAATTGTAAAAAGAGTATTGGTACAATTCACCTTTCACCCTAACATCTATACGTGAAATTCCATTAGAGGTGGAAACCCATATTCTACCCAAGTTATCTTCTGTGATAGACCGGATACTGCTGTTTATTAAACCGTCTTTTTCAGAAAAGCTTTTAGTTGTGTTGTTTGCCGGGTTGTATATGTTAAGGCCATCCATTGTGCCAAGCCAGATCAAACCACGACTATCTGTAAACAAGCAATGGTAATGATGGCAGTTGTGTTGCAGCAATCCGCTTCTTTTTTCTGGAAATGAAATCTTTTTATTGCGACAATCATACAAAAACAAACCCTCTTCAGAATAACCCAACAGCATGTCTTTTTTAAAATCCGTCAATTGATATGTATTGCCAATAGTATGCCCCGAAGAGATTGCCACTTTTTTATAATTGCCAGTTTGAGGGTCGAAAATACCTATCCCTTTATTAGTACAAAGGTATAATTGCTTATCAGAAGCTTCGAAAATGGACAGGCAATATGCCGGATTGTTATAATGCTTTATAGAGTTGTTATCAAAACAATATAGTCCATTGTTTTGTGTACATAACCAAATGCGTTGTTTGCTATCCTTAAAAAGCTTTTCGCATATCGAATTTGTTGGAATAGCACTAAACTGTTCCAATGTAGGTGAATTCTTTTCTTTTCGGAACAAGCCATTTTGAGTTCCCACCAAAATATACCCGTCTTTTTCGGCAAAACAACGAATGCTTAATTTTTTTGTATTCGGAAGATTAAATAGCGAACGTCCAAAATTTTGAAACTTAAACCTATCGGGATGATAATATAACACCCCTCTATCTACAGTACCTACCCATAATCCTCCTCTGCCATCGTTATATTGTGTAGCTATTTCCGTTTCAAATATACGTCCATCGACTAAGTGTAAAGGCGATATCAAACGCTTGTTTTGCAAATTTTTATCTATAACCCAAAGTCCAGCCAATGAACTGATCCAACAATTCCCTTTACCGTCTACAGTTAAGGTGTTTTGCCAGTAATTAGTTTCCAAAATCCGCTCCCATTTTCTGCTCTTCACGTTAAATCGTAGCAACAAGCCGATATTAACACCATTGCGTACCTGATACAAATAGTTTTTATAGGGTAACACAGCTAAAGTACTTGTGTATTTATTATTGCCATTAAATGGGTCTTCGACGTATAACCTTTTGCGAGTGACCATATCATAACAAATCATACAGCCCGACCTATAGAACAAGAACAGTTGTTTCTCATGTACAACAATATTGTACAATTGGTCATTTAACCTACTTATTTTTGAAACATGGGTTAAGAAAATAGTTGTTTTATTATGTTCGTTGTGCCTATAAATCAGTTCATCGTTTTTGGTTACATACCAAAAGTTATGTTCTGTATCCATGAAAAAATCATTCACATGGCTTTTTACGCCCTGTGCTGCAAATATACTATCGGCATTTGGCACGAACAATTCTTTGCGGATGTCGAAAATAAAGAGTTTATGCTGGTTCTTGAGCCACAATCGTTTATCTTTATCGATGTAAACATGATGCCAACCTGAATAATTAGTCAGGCTGTATGCCTTTCGTTCATCATAATGCATATATCGAAAACTGACCCCATCGTATATATTAACTAAACCTTCGGTAACAATTACCATTCGTCCGTCAAACAATTGGTTAATGGTGCGTACACGGTTGTCCGAAAGCCCGTTATTGCTGTTAATTGGCGAAAAAACGAAGTTTCTCTGAGCTGTTAACTGACAGGAAATAAGTAAGCAAATAATAATTAATGCGTTTTTCATTGGATAATACTCTGCAACAAAAGTAAGAAAAATATATGATGACACTTCCAATATTTTGCTGTTCTTTAATATAATTTAAATTTATCAGCTTTAGTATCATTTAAAAGTTAGAGGTTCAAAGAGAAAAATAAGTATTATGAGCAAGTTTAAACGAGGGGAAAGTCTGTATGTAATTAATCATACATAAGCCTTAAATTAGGGCAAACCCATTAGAAGGCGGGCAAGCAAAGATTCTATAAATCAACAAGAGTGACAACTTTTGCAACATATGTTATGTTTCAATCGAAAAGGTAAACTTACATTTGCATCTTACTAATAATCAACAAGCATCTATAATATATCCAAATGAAATGTAAGATAATAACAGGACTTTTATTTCTCAGTTCATTAGCTGTGTTTCCACAGAAAATAAAAGTTGTTTCGCCGAATCAAAAGATCGCTGTCGGACTTTTCAATACAAAGAATTCCGAAACAGGTGAGTGGTATTTGAAAGTTAAGTATTCGAATAATGGCAAAATCTGCGAAGCTATACCGCAAATAACGTTAGGACTTACTCGTGCTGACCAGGATTTCTCGAAAGAATTAAAATACCTGAAGGCAGGTAACCCCATTTTAATAAACGAAAAATATACGGTAGTGCATGGCAAACGATCTCAATGCAGTAATTCGGCAAGCGAAACGGTCGTTTCTTTTGAAAATCCGGGTAAAACTAAATTAAATATTATCATCAGGGCTTATAATGATGGCGTAGCATTTCGGTATGAATTTCCTGAAAAGAAAGGTTCTTTTGTTGTAAATGATGAGCTGACAACCTATTGCATACCGGATAGTACAAAAAGATGGATAGAGAAATTTAACCCTGCCAATGAAGGTCTTTATACTACTATAAACGACGGAAACACTCAACAAGACTGGGGCTATCCTGCACTTTTTAATACATCCGATAAAGATTGCTGGTATTTGATTCACGAAGCCGATTTGGGAAGGAATTATTGTGGAACAAAGCTATCCAATACTGCTGAAAAATCGAAATATAAAGTTACTTTCCCTGATCAATGGAACGGAAGAGGACAAGGTGAGACAAAACCAACCATTACTCTTCCCTGGAAATCGCCATGGAGGGTAGTAATCATCGGCAGTCTTGCCGATATTGTGGAATCTACTCTGGTAGATGACGTATCTGCACCTTCAATTATTTCCAAAACAGATTGGATTAAGCCAGGCATTGTATCGTGGAATTACTGGTCGGACAATCACGGAACCAAGGATTTCAAAACCGTGTGCAAGTTTGCCGACTTAGCTGCCTCAATGGGATGGCCGTACACCTTGCTCGATTGGGAATGGGATGCCATGGGAAATGGAGGAAATTTGGAAGATGCTTTAAAGTATATTCATTCATTGGGCGTAAAACCTTTGATGTGGTATAACTCAGGAGGAGATCATACCTGGGTTTCTGCTACTCCCAAAAATAGAATGTTGACCCATGAAAATAGAATGGAAGAGTTTGCCAAACTAAAAAAAATGGGTATTGCGGGCGTGAAAATTGACTTTTTCGAGAGTGAAAAACAAAACATGATTAAGTATTATCTTGATATTTTGGACGACGCAGCCAAATTTGAGATGATGGTATATTTTCATGGTTGTTTAGTTCCTCGTGGTTGGGCTCGTACATATCCGCACCTGATGACATATGAAGGAGTACGCGGAGCAGAATGGTATAACAATGGGCCGGAATTTACCACAACAGCTCCTGAGCATAATACCATTCTACCATTTACACGAAATGTGGTTGGAGCGATGGATTATACACCAGTAACATTTACTAATTCTCAATTTCCACATACTACATCATATGGACACGAACTTGCGCTTAGTGTAGTGTTCGAGTCAGGCTTTCAGCACATGGCCGACCGTCCGGAGGGTTACTACGATTTGCCTGATGCTGCCAAACATTTCCTTATGGAAGTGCCTAATGCCTGGGATAATACCAAATTAATTGACGGATATCCCGGAAAGGACTTGATTATTGCCCGAAATAAAGGTAAGATATGGTATGTTGGAGGCATAAGTGCAGAGAAAAATCCAAAAAGCAAAACTTTGACGTTCAATTATTTGCCTGAGGACGTAAAATACAAACTGACATTAATAGCAGATGGTGAACACGATAAGAAACTTGTTACACAATACATGATTGTTGACAAATGGAGCACGGTAAAAGTAAGATTACTGGGTAGGGGTGGTTTTGTTGCTTCTCTGAAACCGATTCTTTAGTAAATGTTTATATATATATTATGAGAAAATCAACACGATCAATTATCAGGAAGGGCTTGTTTATAGTAATAACTCTTTTATTTTCAGTAAACCTTTGGGCGCAGCAATTACCTTATAAAAATCCAAATCTAAGCTCTGAAGAGCGTGCCAAAGATTTGATATCTCGCTTAACCTTGAGCGAAAAAGCAACTTTGATGTGCGATATATCAGATGCTATTCCACGCATGGGTATCAAAAAATTTAATTGGTGGAGTGAAGCTTTACACGGTCTTGCCAACAATGGTAATGTTACTGTTTTCCCTGAACCGGTTGGTATGGCAGCTTCGTTTGATGATGATTTGGTTTATCGTATTTTCGATGCTGTTTCGGATGAAACACGAGCTAAATATAATGAAGCCAGAAAAAAAGGGCAGGAAAATACGCGTTTTTTAAGCCTTTCTGTTTGGACACCAAACGTTAACATCTTTCGTGATCCACGTTGGGGGCGCGGTCAGGAAACGTATGGTGAAGACCCTTACCTGACTTCACGTATGGGAGTTTCGGTAGTGAAAGGTCTGCAAGGACCAGCTGATTCGAGATACAAAAAGCTTTTAGCGTGTGCCAAGCATTTTGCTGTTCACTCAGGTCCTGAATGGAGTCGCCATTCTCTAAACATAAACAATCTGAGTCAGCGTGATTTATGGGAAACTTATCTTCCTGCTTTTAAATCGTTGGTTCAAAAAGCTGATGTGCGTCAGGTGATGTGTGCTTATCAGCGTTTGGATGATGAACCTTGCTGCGGAAGCACACAATTGCTCCAACGAATTTTAAGGGATCAATGGGGTTATAAGTATATGGTCGTTTCAGATTGTGGTGCGGTATCCGATTTTTATACCAGCCACAAAGTGTCATCAGATGCTGTTCATGCCGCATCCAAGGGTGTTTGGGCAGGAACTGATGTAGAATGCCAGTGGTCTGATCATCTTTATAAGCAATTGCCGGATGCTGTTGCGAGAGGTCTGATTACAGAAGAAGAAATAAATAATCATCTATTGAAGGTTCTGGTTGGACGTTTCGACTTGGGTGAAATGGATGATGATAATTTGGTTTTATGGTCTAAAATTCCCATGTCGATTGTGAATAATGATGAGCACAGAAAACTTGCTCTGGATATGGCTCTTAAATCTATGACACTCCTTCAAAATAAAAATAATATTCTTCCCCTTACTAAATCAAAAAAAATAGCTGTAGTTGGACCAAATGCCAATGATAAACCTATGCTTTGGGGAAATTACAATGGAACTCCGGTAAGAACGATTACAATTCTTGATGGTATTGCTTCCAAACTCTCAGCCGATAAGGTTATTTATGAGAAAGGATGCGATTTGGTAGAGGATAAAGTGACCGAAAGTTATTTCTCACAATGTTCAATTGAAGGAAAGAAAGGCTTTAAAGTCAGCTATTGGAATAATAAAGATTTTACTGGCGATATTGTTGCAACCCAGCAGATTGTAAATCCTATAAAATTAACTACCGCCGGGCAACATGAATTTGCAACCGGAGTTCGTTTAGAAGGTTTTTCGGGTAAATATGAAACAGAATTTACACCATCTAAAAGTGAAGAGATCGTATTCAAGTGTGGAGCTACAGGGTATTTTGAATTGTTTGTGAATGGAGAATCTCTTGTTAAATATAACAATTGGAGAACGCTACCTTCACGAATTCCGTTTAAAGTTGAAAGCGGGAAGAAATATAAAATTGAAATTCGCTATGCACAACTAAACAATTGGGAGGCAAATATCGAATTCAATTTAGGTAAGGAAGTAGATGTTGATTATACTGAACTTATAAAAAAGCTTCAGGGTACTGATGTTGTGGTATTTGTTGGGGGACTTTCTACACAGTTGGAAGGCGAAGAAATGCCTGTATCATATTCTGGTTTCAAGGGTGGCGACCGCACCGATATAGAACTTCCAGTGGTACAACGTAACTGTTTAAAAGCTTTAAAGCAAGCAGGGAAAAAGGTGATTTTCGTTAACTGCTCGGGCTCGGCAATTGCTTTGGTTCCTGAAACTGAAAGCTGTGATGCCATTCTTCAGGCTTGGTACGGTGGCGAGTCGGGAGGTGAGGCTGTAGCAGATGTGCTTTTTGGCGATTATAATCCATCGGGAAAACTACCAATCACTTTCTACAAAAGCGTGAAGCAATTATCCGATTTTGAAGATTATTCAATGAAAGGTAGAACCTATCGTTATATGTCCGATCCGTTATTTCCATTTGGTTTTGGGTTGAGTTACACTAACTTCAAAATAGGTAAAGCCACTGTAGATAAAGCAGAAATTAAATCCAACGAAACAGTAAAACTAACAGTTCCGGTAACCAATACAGGAAAAAGATCTGGAACGGAAATCGTTCAGGTATACATTCATAAAATAAATGATATTGATGGACCGATTAAAACTTTGCGTGGATTCCAACGTGTAGATTTAGCAGCAGGCAAATCCGGACAGGCAACTATTGATTTAACGCCTTCGGCATTCGAGTTCTTTGACTGGGCTCAAAGAAAAATGATGGTTACTCCCGGTGAGTACGAAGTTTTGTACGGAAACAGTTCGGATGCCAAAACGCTGAAAATATTAAAAATAGCAATCAAATAAATTAATTAAAAAGAAAGATAATTCTTATGAAGAAATTGGATTTTTTAGTTGCGATATTTGCTGTATTCTGTTCCGGGAGCAGCTTTGCGCAGCAGCCTGCGCCTGTAAAGGTTGATGAAGGATTGTTACAGGGATTTTATGAAGACAACTTGAATGTGTATAAAGGTATTCCATTTGCTGCACCGCCTGTAGGTGAACTTCGCTGGCGTGCACCCCAACCTGCTGCCAAGTGGGACGGAATAAAGCAGGCTGTAAAATTTGCTCCTGCTCCAATACAGATGGGAAATCCTTCTTCTGGAAAAAGCGAAGATTGTTTGTATCTGAATATCTGGTCACCGGCAAAATCGTCAAACGATCATCTTCCGGTACTTGTTTGGATTTATGGTGGTGGCTTCAGTGCCGGATCTACTTCTGAGTCCATTTACAGTGGCGAAAAACTGGCAAAAAAAGGTGTTATTCTAGTTAGTATTGCTTATAGGGTTGGTCAATTCGGATTTTTGGCACATCCTGAATTAAGTGCGGAAAGTTCGGATCATGTTTCGGGAAACTACGGTTTACTTGATCAGATTGCCGGATTGAAATGGATACAAAAAAATATTGCTGCTTTTGGTGGAGATCCTGAAAAAGTGACCATTTTCGGTGAATCGGCCGGTGCTATCTCGGTAAGTATGTTATGTGCGTCACCTTTAGCCAAAGGGTTGTTCCGCGGAGCTATTTCTGAAAGTGGTGGCTCGTTTGGACCTACACGTTCTACCACTTTTCCGGGCGAGAATATGAAAACACTGAAACAGGCTGAAACAGAAGGGCAGAGTTATGTTCAAAAAGCCGGTGTTTCGTCAATTGCTGATCTTCGCAAAATTCCAGCCGATAAAGTTCCTTCAGGTTTTGGTATGCCTGGCGGCTGGCCTATTGTTGATGGATATGTGATTCCCGATGACCAATATAAACTATATGAAGCCGGCAAGTATAATGATGTATCGGTGCTTATTGGATACAATTCCGACGAAGGAGCTAGTTTCTCTCCGGCACGGGTTCCTGAAGAATATATTGCCGGAGTGAAGAATCGTTATGGGAAATTTGCCGATGATCTGATTAAAGCTTATCCGGTTGGAGAAAATTACGTACCAAAAACCGCACGTGACTTAATGCGTGATGCTGCTTTTGGTTGGCAAACATGGGCCTGGGCAAGGCTTCAGTCAAAAACAGGAAAATCGAAAGTCTATTATTACTATTTTGATCAGCACCCTGATTCTCCAAAAGATTCGCCGCACTATGGATATGGATCTCCTCATGGACAGGAAGTTGCTTATGTTTTCGAACATCTGAATGCCTCGAATCCTCGAACTACAAAAGAAGATTTGAATATTTCAGAAGCTATGGCTACTTATTGGACTAATTTTACCAAATATGGAACTCCAAATGGCAATGGGATAACCAAATGGCCGGCTTTCAGTGATAAAAATCCAACACTGATGTATTTCAGCCAAACCCCTCATACTGGTCCTGTACCCAGTGTTGAATCATTGAAAGTACTGGATAACTATTTCAAATGGCGTCGTTCGTCTGAAGGACAAGCATGGGCAAAATAATTTCTATATATAAAAATTGATACATAAACAATCAAAGAACCATATCATGCAACATTGATGCCGTATGGAAACCTGCAAGAAGCATTGACGGCCAAACAACATGCATTGATTAGTAAAATAACAAATATATCTCATGAGAAATAAAGTATTTATCATTGCTTCAATTTTTATGGTTGCAATTAATCTACCTTTTGCTGGAAAAGCACAAAATCCAATTATCCAAACCAAATATACTGCTGATCCGGCTCCTTTAGTGTTCAATGATACGGTATTTCTTTATACAAGTCATGACGAAGATGATGGATTGGGTTTTAAAATGCAGAATTGGTTGCTCTACACATCTACTGATATGGTGAATTGGACTGATCACGGGGTTGTGGCCTCGCTGAAAGATTTTAAATGGGTACCCTACGATAATGGGGCGTGGGCTCCGCAATGTATCAGACGTAATAATAAATTTTACATGTATTGTCCCATGCCAAACGGTGTTGGAATTGGTGTCTTGGTTTCAGATACTCCTTATGGACCGTTCAAAGATCCAATTGGAAAACCTCTGATTAAGAATAGTGCACACGACATAGACCCAACTGTGTTGATTGACGACGATGGACAGGCTTATCTTTACTGGGGAAATCCCAATCTTTATTATGTCAGGCTGAATGAGGATATGGTTTCTTATTCAGGCGAAATAGTAAATGAACCTACCAAGCCGGCTAATTACCAGGAAGGTCCCTGGGTGTGGAAACGCAACGGGCATTATTATCTGGCGTATGCTTCTACCTGTTGCCCCGAAGGTATTGGTTATGCGATGAGTAATTCTCCAACCGGCCCATGGGAATATAAAGGTATGATTATGGAAGGAGACGAGCGCTCAAGTGGAAACCATCCGGGAATCATTGACTACAAAGGACGTTCGTATGTGTTCGGCTTCAATTATGCCATCCTGAAACAAAGCATGTCGAAGCATTACGAAAGACGCTCAATATGCCTCGAAAATATAACATACAATGCCGATGGTACTATTCAGAAGCTACCATTCTGGTCTACAACGGGAATCAAACAACTCGGCACATTGAACCCGTATAACCGCATCGAAGCTGAGACTATAGCTTATAGCGAAGGCTTGAAAACAGAATCTGCTACCGAATGGGAACGAAACGTAGCGTGGGACAAAGGGAAAAAGATTGCTGACAGGTTATTTGTGACCTCCATTAACAATGGAGATTACCTGAAAGTCCAGGGCGTAAATTTTTCTAAAGGTGCAACTTCTGTTGATGTTAGTATTGCTTCGTTAAAAGGCGGTAAAATTGAAATCCATACTGACAAAATTGATGGGCCGGTATTGGGGATAATCGACGTAACTACCTCGGCTGAAGGAGATTTATGGAAAACGATTACTACTCCTGTGAAAAATATTAAAGGTGTTCACGATTTATACTTCGTTTTCAGAGGTACAAATGAACTGTTCAACTTTGATTGGTGGAAATTTAATTTTAAATAACAGATTTCAAATCAATTGAAATATAAATCAAAGTAACAACTATATTCATCTTACATTTATGAAAATAACAAGAAATATTAAAATAGTGGCCTTAAAAGGTCTTCTTATCATTTCCTGCCTGTTTGGAACTACTACGCTATCTGCCCAAACAGTATGGCTCGACGAGTTGGATCTTAGCACAGCAACACAAGGATATGGAATTCCAATGAAAAACAAATCCATCGATGGCAAAACGCTCACAATCGCTGGTAAAACTTTCGAGCGTGGTTTTGGAAGTCATTCTGAAAGTTCGTTAACCATTGAACTTAATGGAAAAGCGACTGAATTCATTGCACAAGTGGGTATTGATGACGAGGTCGCAGGTCAGAAACCGGCTGCTGAGTTTGTAGTTTATGGCGATGGCGAAAAGTTATGGTCGAGCGGGGTAATGCGATTGGGTGATGCAGCCAGACCCTGTAATGTTAAGCTTGGAGGCTTACGAAAACTTGAATTGGTAGTAACCGACGGCGGAAACGGAAATTATTACGACCATGTTGACTGGGTAGATGCAAGATTTACAACCATAGGTGTGACCACATTCAAAACCTTCAATCCGGTTGCAAGCGTATCATATATTCTTACGCCTAAACCTTCAGCTGAACCCAGAATAACCGGTGCCAAAGTTTTTGGTGTGCGTCCGGGTTCGCCTTTCCAGTATCTTGTAACAGCCACAGGCGACAGACCGATGACTTTTTATGCTTTAGGTTTACCAAAAGGATTAAATATCAACGCTAAAACCGGCATTATTACCGGTCAGCTTTCTAAAGTTAGAACGTATATTGTAACCCTAAAAGCTAAAAATGCAAAAGGCACGGCTGAAAGAAAGTTTCGCATAGAATGTGGCGACCGTATTGCGCTCACTCCACCAATGGGTTGGAACAGTTGGAATTGTTTTGCCAACGAGGTTTCGGCTGATAAGGTAAAACGTGCTGTTAATGCAATGGTAAAAAGTGGGCTTATCAACCATGGATGGACATATATAAATATTGACGATTTCTGGGAAAATCATCGCGACTCAAAAGATCAGACATTGCGTGGTAAGTTGCGCGATGAGGTTGGCAATATAATCCCTAACTCCCGATTTAGTGATATGAAAGCTCTTGCCGATTATGTGCATGGCCAGGGATTAAAAATAGGACTTTACTCAAGTCCGGGGCCTTGGACATGTGGAGGTAGTGCCGGTAGTTATGGTTACGAAAAAAAAGATGCCGAAAGTTATGCCAAATGGGGTTTCGACTATCTGAAATACGATTGGTGCAGTTATGGCAATGTAATTGATAGTCTGCCTGACAATGATCCATATAAGGTATCGTCTTTGTCGTATAATGGTGGTAACGAATTGAATACAGCCATGAAACCATTTAAGGTTATGGGCAAATTTCTTCGTCAGCAACCCCGCGATATTGTATTTAGCGTATGTCAGTACGGGATGTCGGATGTGTGGAAGTGGGGCGATTCAGTTAATGGCAATTGCTGGCGCACGACCAATGATATTACTGATACTTGGACTAGCGTGAAAAATATTATTCTTGACCAGGATAAATCGGCTCCTTATGCCAAGCCCGGTAACTGGAATGATCCTGATATGCTCGTAATTGGTACTGTAGGTTGGGGCAATCCACATCCAAGCAAGCTTAAACCTGACGAGCAATATCTTCATGTTAGTCTCTGGAGTCTTTTCTCTGCGCCGCTCCTTATTGGTTGTGATATGGAGAAACTAGATGATTTTACCTTGAATTTGTTGACAAATGACGAAGTGATCGAAATCAATCAAGACCCACTTGGTAAGCAGGCAACTTGTGTTCATACGATTGGTGATTTGCGCATTTACGTGAAAGAACTCGAAGATGGTAGCCGTGCTATTGGCTTCTGCAACTTTGGCCTCGAAACTGTTGATCTTGCATACAAAGACTTCGATAAACTCGGACTGAAAGGACAATTTGTAGTGCGCGATCTTTGGAGACAAAAAGACATCAGCAATGTAAATACACAAACAGGGCAGTTAGCACTCAAAGTTCCCGTTCACGGTGTTCTACTTTATAAATTCTCTTCTAAGAAATAAATCCGAAATGGACAAATAAATAAATGAAACATGAAGTTTAAAGCATTGACTAAAACATCTGCATTTGCAGTGTTTCTCTTGATCGAGGTCTCGACATTTGGATTAAAAGCTCAAAATCCCATTATTCAAACTAATTATACTGCCGACCCTGCACCAATGGTGCATAACGGTACTGTTTATCTTTATACTTCGCATGATGAAGATAATACTGTAAAGAACTTTTTTACGATGAATGATTGGAGATGTTATTCTTCTACAGACATGGTAAACTGGACCGATCACGGGGCAGTTTTATCGTATAAAGATTTTAGTTGGTCAAGAGGAGATGCTTGGGCAGGACAGTGTATACACCGAAACGGTAAGTTCTATTATTATTTGCCGGTAAATCAAAAAAACGGAGGAAATGCCATAGGAGTTGCAGTATCCGACAGCCCCACAGGACCTTTTAAAGATGCCATAGGTGCTCCTTTACTTGTTGGATACGGCTATATCGACCCAACGGTTTACATCGATGATGATGGTCAGGCTTACCTATATTGGGGAAATCCAAACCTCTGGCATGTAAAGTTGAACGCAGATATGATTTCATACAATAAGGAATATGGCATTGTGAAGGAAGATTTGAAAGACAAAAACTTTGGTTTTCGTGCCAAAAAAATTGATAATCGGACAGCAGCTTATGAAGAAGGCCCTTGGCTTTTTAAACGTAACAGTTTGTATTACCTGCTTTACCCCGCTGGTGGTGTCCCCGAGCATTTGGCATACTCAACCGCCCCAAACATTACCGGGCCGTGGACTTATGGCGACACCATTATGCACGTAATCAAAGAAGGAGGGGCATTTACTAACCATCCGGGTTACATCGAATTTAAAGGAAAATCTTATTTGTTTTATCATAGCGGAGCGCTACCCGGTGGTGGTGGTTTTAAACGATCAGTTTGTATTGAGCCTTTTAAATTTAATGCTGATGGTTCAATCCCATTAATTGCACCAACAAAAGAAGGCGTTACTGAAAGTGCATCCAATTTAAATCCATATAAAAGAGTTGAAGCCGAAACCATCGGTTGGGAAGAAGGCATTGAAACTGTGAAAAATGAAAATACAGGCGTGTACGTTACCAACATCAGCAACGGAGATTACATAAAAGTGCGAAGTGTTGATTTTGGAAAAGGTGCAAAAACTTTCCTTGCAGGTGTTGCTTCAGCTTCGACGGGTGGAAAGATTGAAATCCATGTTGATGGGAAAGGCGGCAGTTTGTTAGGTGTTTTAGACGTAAAAAATACTGGTGGAGATAGAAACTGGAAAATGCTGTCATGTAAAGTGAATGTAGTCAAAGGTGTACATGACCTGTACTTTGTGTTCAAAGGCGGAGATGGAAACTTATTTAATTTTGACTGGTGGAAGTTTAGTAACAAATAAATTAACTCATAAAGAAAAATACATTTGAAATGAAAAAATATTTAGCTTTAGTTTTAGCGGCAATAACTTTTTGTGGCGTCAGTAGGGCAGAGAATCCGATTGTTCAGACACATTTTGGTCCAGATCCTGCACCAATGGTTTATAATGGTACGCTTTACGCATATGTTGGTGATGATATTCCGGGCTTCGATTTTTACTATATGACCAAATGGCATATATTATCCACTACCGACATGGTAAATTGGACAGACCATGGAAGTCCCATTTCGTTGGAATCCTTTAAATGGGCGCGCGACCGTGCATGGGCTGCTCAGTGTATTGAACGTAATGGTAAGTTTTATTGGTACACTTGTGCTCAAAGCGATAAAAACGATATGGCAATAGGTGTAGCTGTTTCCGATTCGCCAACAGGACCATTCAAAGATGCGCTTGGAAAACCGTTGATTATTAATGGAAGTTGGTCTAATATTGACCCGACCGTATGGATTGACGATGACGGACAAGCCTACCTCTATTGGGGGAATGGAAGCTTGTTTTATGTTAAGTTGAATAAAGATATGATTTCTTATTCGGGTGATATTGTTACTGTTCCGATTTCTGTCGAATCTTTCGGAGGAGTAAGGGGAAATAAAAGTGTCGAAAATCCCAATAAAGATATGTATGTGGAAGGCCCCTGGTTTTACAAGCGCAACAATCTTTATTATATGATGTATGCCGGAATGGGAAAAGGAGGAGAAAGCCTTTCTTATTCGACAAGCAATAGTTCAACCGGACCATGGAAATATCAGGGCAAAATCATGGAAAATCAAAAAACCAATAGTTTTACCAATCATGGTGGAATTATTGATTATAAAGGAAATTCATATCTTTTCTACCATACGGGATTGTTGCCTAATGGAGGAAGTTACGGACGGGCTGCCTGCGTGGAGCAATTCACTTACAATCCTGATGGGACAATTCCGTCTGTATCCATTTCCAGCGAAGGCCCAAAACCAATTGGAGAAATTAATCCGTATAAGCGCGTGGAAGCTGAAACAATGGCATGGTCGCAAAAATGCTCCATATCTCAAAATGAAAAAATAGGGGTGTATGTGTCAAGCACTCGTTCGAAAGGCTATACAAAAGTACGTGAGGTGAATTTTGGAAATCAATCGCCTAAATCATTTTCAGCCTCGTTAGCAGCAGGAGTTGATGGAGGAATTTTAGAAGTCCGTCTTGATAGTGTTTCGGGATCAATTATTTCTTCCATTCAATTACCTCGCACTGGAGGATGGGATAAATTCAAAACTTTCACATCGGAATTAAAGCATAAGGTAACAGGTAAACATGATGTTTACTTTTATTTTAATGGACAAAATGTCACTTTAGGACGTGAATTGTTTAACTTTGACTGGTGGAAATTTCAATAATAGAAAAAAATAAATAACCAATAAAAATGTTACGCATAAAAAGCCTAAACTTAGCCTTAGCTTTGGTTTTCATTGGAGCTTTATCGGGTAGCTCAATTGTTAAAGGTGCTTCGCCGGCTGGCGAAGTGCTTGCTCACTGGAGCTTTGAACAGGTTAAACATCTAAAGGGCGATTCAGTTTCAACTTCTATAGTGGGTCAGCCTCTAACTGCTGGTAATCGTGGTCCAATTGAACCACAACCTTTTGTATTTGATGAGTCAGGCAAAGGTAATTTCCTGCAAGTACAAGGTTCAAGACCATCTCCAATAGTATTCTCCGATAATGTGCCCTCTGCCATGGTAGATGGAAAACCTAACGCTCGCTCACTTACCTTAAGAAACGGCGAGTATGTGGTGACGTTTGACCGCCCGTTAGCTTATTACGACATGCAGAAAAGTTGGAAAATTGAGGCCAGTTTGAGATGCAACTTACTTGGCACCGAACAGGTTTTTCTCTGCAAGGAAGGAGCGAAAGGTCAGTTGACAGGCGATGTGTCTATTGGTTTTGATAATATGTATAAAAAATACTTTGTTGAGATGATGTGTGCTGATGGTGTACCACGTCGTATTGTAGCAGGAGATGAAGTAGAAGCCGGCAAGTGGTATGATGTTCGTGCCCAAGCCGACTATGATTCAAAGAGTGGTCAGACTCAACTTCACTTCGAAGTGAAACTTTCGGGTCAAACTAACTTTGGAAAACCCTCCACAATAACATTCAATGGAAGGGCTTTACGAAGCGATGCCGGCCTGTGGGTCATAGGTCGTGGATTTCCCGGAGGCTTTCCAAATAGTCTTCAGGTGCTCGATGGAGGAATAGATGAGGTGAAAATATCCGGTGAGGCACTGCCTCGTGTAGCTGGACAAAATCCGCTTTTTACTGATGCCTTTACCGCTGATCCTGCCATAACAGTCATTGGGAACAAGGTTTACGCCTATGTTGGCCAAGATAAAGCCACTGTGGGAGGATGGTTCAACATGCCCAACTGGCTTTGCTACTCAACTACCGATATGAAGAACTGGACTGCTCATGGTACTGTTTTGGCCGCTAAAGATTTTATCAATGCGAATAGTGGGTCAGCTTGGGCAGCACAAGTGGTGGAAAAGGATGGCAAATATTACTACTATGTTACACTTGATGGTAAAGAAGGACACTTCATCACAGTGGCTGTAAGTGATACTCCTACTGGTCCGTTCAAGGAGGCATGCCCTGGCAAACCGCTCATTACTGATGCGATGACAACTGATTCGCACAGATCGAATGCCGATATTGACCCTACTATTTTTATAGACGATGACGGTACACCCTGGATGGCTTGGGGTAATGGCGATTGCTATCTGGTCAAACTAAAGCGTAATATGGTCGAGCTTGATGGGCCAATAACCAAAGTGCCATACCGAAATTATTCGGAAGGTCCATGGCTCTTTAAACGCGGCGATCTCTATTACAATGTCTATGCTGCCGATGCGCCTGGTGTGCAAGCTGAGCAGATTTGTTATTCTACTGCAAAGAAAATAACAGGACCTTGGACATATGGTGGTTTTGTTACCGGACCTGCAAAGCACGGATTCACTATACATCCGTCTGTTATTGAGTTTAAGGGGCAATGGTATTTCTTCTATCACGATGGTTCTTATACTTTGAATGGTACTCCCGGTGGTGATTGTAGGCGTCAAGTATGTGCTGAATATCTTTACTTTAATCCGGATGGAAGCATTAAACCGATAACACTGACAAGTGAAGGAGTGAGTATTCTGGCAAAAAATAGGTAGTTCTATCTATAATTAGAAAATATGGATTCATAATAAGGAAAAAGATTCATCTGCAATATGTTATTGTTCTGAGGATTTGCCGAAAAAATGTTTTCTGTGGTTTTTGGTATGAACATGAAGGCCAAAGTGATTGTCTCCGTTCGCAAAGGAGACACAAGTTGTATTTTCTCAAAGAAAATGTTTCACCTTTTTGGTCCCGTCGATTTATTGATAAGAAGAATATGTCGTCACAAATAATAATAAGTTAATTCATTAGCTAAAAAATAAGTTGTAAATAATAATTAGTATTATGAATAGTAGAGTTAAACTAAAACAGATTTTCCTTATTGCAGGAATCATTCTGATTGAATCATTCTCAGTTAAAGCTGCTTATAAAACCGACTACAAAACACCTTCTCAGTATATTCAGCACGAGGTCTCAAAAAATGCTTTTATGATAGTTGCTAATGGAAAAGCTACTTCAATCTATGTCGATTCAGCAGACTGGAAAGGTGTTATACGTGCAGCCAACGACCTGAGTGATGATGTTCGCAAAGTTTCAGGAACTAAATCCGAAGTTGTTGAAAAATTGCAATATCCTGCTAAAGGCGCAATATTAATTGGTACTATTGGTAAAAGCAAGATAATTGACCAATTGATTACTGATAAAAAAATAGACGTTTCGGAAATAAAGGGACATTGGGAATCATTTATCATTCAAACGGTTGATGGTAATCTGATTGTTGCCGGAAGCGACAAGCGTGGAACTATTTATGGGATTTATGATATTTCAGAAAAAATAGGCGTTTCACCCTGGTATTTTTGGGCTGATGTTCCGGCTAAAAAAAGTAATCAATTATATGTGAAAGCTGGTCGATACATTCAGGATTCTCCCAAAGTAAAATACCGTGGTATTTTCATCAACGATGAATCGCCATCTTTCACTGGTTGGTGCAATTCCAAGTTTGGTGGTGTTAATTCCAAGATGTATGTAAACATGTTCGAACTACTTTTGCGTTTGAAAGCCAATTTTCTTTGGCCTGCTATGTGGAGCAATGCATTTAACGAAGATGATCCAATGAGTCCGGTTTTGGCAGATGAGTACGGAATTGTAATGGGAAACTCGCACCATGAACCGATGATGCGGGCGCAAAAGGAATATACTAAACGCAAACAGGAAATCGGTGCCTGGGACTTTGTTACAAATAGTGCGAATCTTGAGAAGTTTTGGTTTGACGGTCTCAACCGCAACAAGAATTATGATAATGTGATTACGATGGGTATGCGTGGTGATGGCGACATGGCAATGGGCAAAGGCGATGACCAAGAAAATATCAAAACCCTGCAGAATGTAGTGAAAGGTCAGCGTGAAATCATCCAAAAGGTGTATAATGACAGTCCGGCAAATCATCCCCAATTGTGGGCCATTTTCACCGAAGTTCAACGCTATTATGATGCCGGATTAACTGTTCCGGATGATATTATTCTTTTGTTCTGTGATAATAACTGGGGCTATATTCGCCGCATTTATCCTCCGAAAGAAAAGAAACGTAAAGGCGGAGGTGGAATGTACTACCACATTGATATGAATGGTGGTCCGTGGAATGACCGTTGGGTAAATACTACCACCATTCCAAAATTGCGCGAACAGTTTAATCTAGCTTATCAAACAGGTATAGATAAACTTTGGGTAATAAACGTAGGTGACCTTAAACCAAAGGAAATTCCGATTGACTTTATTATGCGTTACGCATGGAATCCCGAAGCGGTACCTGCTGATAAGACCATGGATTACAGCATCGATTGGGCAACAAAAACTTTCGGTAGTGAACATGCTGTTGAAATTGCAGATATTGTTTCTAAATACCCAAAATACAATCTTTGGAGAAAAGCTGAAGCGCAGGTTCCGAATATTTTCAGCATTGTGAATCATAATGAAGGCGACCGTGTTATTCAACTTTGGCGCGATGTGGCTAATAAAGCGGAAGCTTTGAAATCTAAAATTGCTCCGGAAGCACAAGATGCTTATTATCAGTTGGTATTATATCCGGCTAAAGCATCCGCAGGTGTTGCTGAAATGTACATTGCGGCAGATAAAAATAATCTTTATGCCAAGCAAGGACGTGTAAGCGCCAATGATTATGCTAAACGCGTTCGCGATCTTTACGATTTGGATAAGCAATTGAGCGACTATTATAATGGTCCAATGGCAAATGGCAAATGGAAAAACATGATGTCTGACATACATATGGGTTACAGAATGTGGTCCATGCCTCGTACCAGTATTATGCCGGCTGTAGTTTATGTAACACCGCTTCCAACTCCAGCTATGGGCATTGCCGTTGAGGGTAGCGAACAAGTGTGGCCGGCTTCGGGAGTAAAAGCTGCTTTACCGGTATTCGATGGCCTTAACAAGAAACCGTACTATATTGATGTGTTTAACCGTGGAACGGGGGCATTTGCTTTTAACGCAAGTACAAATAAATCCTGGATTAAATTAAGTGCAGTAAAAGGGACTGTAGAAAAAGAAAATCGTATAATGGTTGATATTGACTGGAAATCTTTGCCTGTTGGTAAAGCTGATGGTTTGATTGAAATTAAACAAGGCGATAGTTTGGTTCAGGTTCAGGTGAGCGCTGTTAAAGCCACAATTCCTTTAACAACAGAGCCATATTTCGGAAGTTTAACCGGTGAATTTTCTATTCCTGCCAATAAATTCAATGTCAATGTACCTGGCAAACAATCAAAATGGATACTTTTACCAGATTTAGGCAGAGATGAAGCTTGTATGGGAATTTATCCGGTTACTGCACCGAGTGAAACATCTAAAACAGCACCTCGTTTGGAATACAAAATGTATCTGAACCAGCAGGGTAAAGTTGCGATCTGTATTGGGATCCTTCCAACTCAGGATGTTTATCCTGAACGTGGTTTGCGCATTGCTGTGTCTATTGACAACGACGATCCTCAAATTCTGGATGCACGCAAAGGATTGGTGGATACATTCACCGAATATACTCCAAAAAATCTTGCCAACTCGAAAGTGTTGAAACCTCTTCCTCCGCTCAATAAAGATATTGCATTGGTTGGAACAGGAAAACTGCGTCGTAACGAAATTTTTGATAACTTACGTTGGTTGGATGTTCAATTAGATGTGGCTGCTATAGGATTTCATACGCTTAAAGTGTTTATGATTGATCCCGAAGTAGTTCTTGAAAGAATTGTGGTAAATCCCGATAATAATCATCCAAGCTATTTTGGAACTCCTTCTATTCAACACAATACAATACAAGATAAATCTATTAAATAGTAAATTAAGATTTAACAGTTAACACAATCATGAAAAAACAATTTTATTTTTTTCTATTAACTTTACTTTTACCTTCATCTTTGTGGGCTATCGGAGGTGAAAGTTATATTTCAACTTCTAAAGGAAAGAACAACTTTACTTTATCTGCAGCAGGAAAATCAACCACATTGTACATTGGTTCAAATGATTATCCAGGAGTTATTAGAGCATTAAAAGATTTGAAAGCCGATATTGGTAAGGTTACTAACACAGAACCAACCATTCTTTATGATAAAGTGCCGTCTCAAAAAGAGCTTGTAATTGTTGGAACATTGGGGAAAAGTCCCGTAATAGACCAGCTGGTAAAAAGTGGCAAACTCGATGTGAAGAGTATTAGCGGAAAGTGGGAGAATTTTCTGATTCAGCTGGTTAACAATCCATTACCAGGCATTGATAAAGCTCTTGTTATAGTGGGAAGCGACAAACGAGGTACGATATTCGGAATCTATGATGTGTCGGAGCAGATTGGTGTTTCGCCATGGCATTTTTGGGCAGATGTTCCAGCTGATCACAAGGAGGCTCTTTATGTAAAACCGATTCGAAATGTACAGGGCCCAAGTGTAAAATATCGAGGTGTTTTTATCAACGATGAGGCTCCCGCTCTTACCGGCTGGGTTAAAGAAAAATATGGTATGGCAAAGTCCAGCCAAAACTCACCTGTAGGTAAAAATGTTGTAAATTATGGTCATGAGTTTTATGCAACTGTTTTTGAGTTATTGCTTCGAATGAAAGCCAACTATCTTTGGCCTGCCATGTGGAGTAACGCTTTTAACGAAGACGATCCGGAAAACCCATGTCTTGCCGATGAATATGGCGTTGTAATGGGCACTTCGCATCAGGAACCCATGGTGCGTTCGCAACAGGAATGGGATCGTCGTTACATGACAACTCTTGGCCACTGGGATTATACGAAACATCCTGATACGCTTGAAAATTTCTGGAGAGAAGGAATCCGTAGGAATAAAAACTATGAAAGCATTGTAACAATGGGACTTCGTGGCGCCAACGACTCTGAAATGGGCGGTGACATGAAAGACAATATTTCAATGGTAGAAAAAATCGTTAGAAATCAGCAGAAGATTATTAATGAAGAAATGAACCCTAATATTAATGAAGTGCCTCAGACGTGGTGTTTATATAAAGAAATCATGGAATACTACAACAACGGCATGCGTGTACCCGACAATATTACGCTGCTTTGGTCTGATGACAACTGGGGAAACATACGTAGGTTGCCCACTGATGCAGAACGTAAACGAAGTGGTGGTGCAGGTGTATATTATCATTTTGATTATCATGGTGATCCAAGAAGTTACGAATGGATTAATACAAATCCGCTTCCAAAAATATGGGATCAAATGTCTCTTGCTAAACAGTATGGTGCCGATAAAATTTGGATAGTAAACGTAGGACATCTAAAAGGATACGAATTACCAATGGAGTATTTTATGAGTCTTGGTTGGAATACCAATCGGTGGAATAACTCAAATATTAACGAATTTACACGACTTTGGGCTTCAAGAGAATTTGGACCAAAATATGCTGCTGAAATAGCTGATATCCTCTCTGAATATGGAAAATACAATGGCCGCTGTAAACCCGAATCGCTAACTGCATCAACATACAGTCTCACAAACTACAACGAGTTCGAAACCGTTGTTTCGGATTACAATAAAATTAAGGCAAGAGCCGAAGCTATTTACAACAAATTACCGAATGAAAAGCGCGATGCTTTCTATCAGGTTGTTTTATTCCCTGTGAAAGCTTGTGCTATCGTTAATGAATTGTATTTGTCTGCTGCAAAAAATGAATTATATGCCAGTCAAAAACGCTCGACCACCAATGCTATGGCTGCAAAAACCAGAATGTTGTTTCAGGCTGATACTACCTTAATGTCCTATTACAACCACGTATATGCCAATGGAAAGTGGAATCACTTTATGGATCAGACTCACCTTGGCTATACCAGTTGGATGCCTCCAAGGAGAAATAGTTTAGAGGCAATTAAACTTACAGAAATTCAAGTGCCCGATTCGGCATTATTGGGTGTTACATTAGAAGGTACAGAACAGAGTTGGCCTGGGGCATCGGTAGAAGCAGTATTGCCCGAATTTGATGTTTTTAGCAATCGTCAGCATTATATTGAGGTGTTTAACAGAGGAAAAAAAACGTTCACGTATGAGATAAAAGTAAATGTACCATGGATTTCAATCAGTGAAAGCAAGAGCCAGGTAGACCACAACGATAAACGAATAATCATTAGCCTTAATGAAGCTACATTGCCTAAAGGCCGAACAGAGGGTAAAATAACAATTACCGGAGCAGGAAAAGAAGTCACAGTAAAGATAAATGCCTTCAACCCAATTGAAACAAGCAAAGAAAAGTTGAAGGGTTTTATCGAATGCGGTGGTTACGTTTCAATAGAACCTGAACACTATTCCAAAAATATCGAAAGCGGTGACCGTAAATGGATTAAGGTTGAAGATTACGGAAGAACATTATCAGGTATGAGGGCAACCGCTCCGGCCAATGCCCTTGCTGCCACCCCTGGCAAAGATGCTCCTTGTTTGGAATACCCTATGTACCTGTTTTCTAAAGATACAGCTCAAGTAACATTACTTACCTCAAACCTTCTGAACTTTATGCCGGGGCGCGATATTAAAATAGCTGTTTCGTTCGATGATGAGGAACCTCAGTTTGTAACCAATGTGCCGGATAAATTTAAAGTGCATTGGTCGAATCCTGCTTGGGCAAACACTGTGGTAACACATGCAAGACCTTGTCAGGCAACACTTAATATTTCTAAACAAGGTTACCATACACTAAAAGTTTGGATGATTGACCCAGGTGTGGTTATTCAAAAAATTATTGTAAACACAGGAGGGCTTAAACCTTCCTATCTGGGGCCTGCAGAGACCTTTTTAGCAAAATGAAATTTGCAGTAAAACAAAGTACAACAAAACATCCCTTTACCTTTACTTGTGGTGACACTGACATCGTAATCTAACGTGTCGTAATCGATAGGGAGGTTTTAAAAAAAAATATGTTGGGCCTAGTGTTGCTTTAAATGTATAGCGCCTGATTACTTTTTAGTGGTAAAATATTAATAAAATACAATAAATTATTTATGAAAAGAACTAATTTAATGCTGTCATTTCTGATGATTTTTGCTATGATTGTTCAGGCTCAATCTTATCAGAAAACCGATTTGGGCTTAAAAGCCAAAATCAACTCAACTGATGTTGAAATTCAATTCTATGGATCTTCTACGGTGAGAGTCTTGAAATCACCATCGGGAAAGACTTTTACGAAAGAAAGTTTGTCGGTGATTAAAAAACCTCATGCCTCCAAGCTTGCCATCAATCAGCAAGGAGATGTTGTTTCGTTGAAAAGCGATAAGTTGAAAGTGGATGTCAATATGAAGTCTGGTAAAATATCTTATTCTACTCTTGCGGGAGAACAACTTTTAAGCGAAAAAGAATCGGGTGCAACATTTACTGATTTCGATGATGCAGGGTCGAAAACCTATACCATTGATCAGTCGTTTACACTTGACAAAGACGAGGCTATTTATGGTCTAGGTCAACAACAGCGTGGCAAATTGTCTCTGCGTAACACGAAACTCAACATGGTACAGGGAAACACTGACGACTATGTTCCTTTCCTGGTTTCAACAAAGGGTTACGGACTGTTTTGGGATAATTATTCACCAACCGTTTTTGAAGACAAGCCCGAAAACACTTCATTCAAATCGGATGTAGGCGATTGCATTGATTACTACTTTATGTTTGGTGGGAATATTGATGGGTCAATTGCCGGAATGCGTGATCTGACCGGACAAGCTCCTATGTTTCCATTGTGGACTTTCGGTTATTGGCAAAGTAAAGAACGCTATAAAAGCCAGAACGAACTGATAGGTGTAGTTAATAAATATCGTGAAATAGGTGTGCCGCTCGATGGTATCATCCAGGATTGGCAATACTGGGGCAACAATTACCTTTGGAATGCTATGGAATTTCTTAACTCTGAATTTCCTGATCCAAAGAAAATGGTGGAAGATATTCACAATCAAAATGCGCACCTGATTATTTCTATCTGGTCTTCTTTTGGACCGCAAACAAAGCAATTCCGCGAAATGGAACCGAAGGGTATGCTTTTGAACTTTGGCACATGGCCACAATCGGGATTGGAAAGCTGGCCGCCAAACCGCGAATATCCATCAGGTGTACAACCTTATGACCCGTATAATCCTGAAGCTCGCGATATATATTGGAAACATCTACAGAAAGGACTTTTTTCATTGGGAATTGATGGCTGGTGGATGGATTCATCAGAACCTGATCACCTGGATTTCAAACCTTCCGATTTTGATCTTAAAACCTACCTGGGCTCATTCCGTAAGGTACGCAATGCTTTCCCTTTGATGACGGTAGGAGGAGTAGCAGAACACCAACGTGGAGCAAGTTCCGATAAACGTGTATTTATTCTTACCCGCTCGGCATTTGCCGGACAACAACGTTGCGGAGCAAATACATGGTCGGGCGATGTGAATTCTTCCTGGCAATCGTTACGCAACCAAATACCTGCAGGTCTTAACTTTTCAATGAGTGCTATTCCTTACTGGAATACAGACATTGGCGGTTTTTTTGCTGGTGCTTATAACAGAGGCTGGAGTGAAGGAGCTAAAAACCCGTCGTTTCAGGAACTGTATGTTCGCTGGCTTCAATTCGGAGCATTTACCCCTATGATGCGTTCGCACGGTACCGATATTCCAAGAGAAATATATAACTTTGGGAAAAAGGGTGAGGTAATCTTCGATGCGATAGCAAAGACAATTAATTTGCGCTATTCTCTGTTGCCATACATTTACTCTACAGCTTGGTCGGTTACGAATAGCCAGTCTACTATTATGCGGGCTTTGGTGATGGACTTTAATGATAAAAACGTTAGAGACGTGAACAACGAGTATATGTTTGGTAAATCAATATTGGTCGCCCCAGTTGTTAATGCGCAATATACCCCGGAAACTATTGTAAAATCAAATGCAGAAACCGGTTGGGACAAAAAAGATGCAACTAACGAAAATAAAAGTGCGGCTGTGACTTTTACTCAGGCTAAATCAACAAAGGTTTATTTGCCCGAGGGATCTGTTTGGTATGACTTTTGGACAAACGAGAAAATCAATGGTGGTCAGGAAATAGTAAAAGCAACAAATATCGATGAGATTCCTTTATACATTAAGTCGGGAAGTATAATCCCATTCGGACCGCAAGTGCAATATGCCACCGAAAAGAAATGGGATGATCTTGAAATTCGTGTTTACGAAGGTGCTAATGGCGAATTCACGCTTTACGAAGATGAGAACGATAATTATAATTACGAAAAAGGAGTTTATTCTACCATTACTTTTAAATGGAACGATGCTAAAAAAACGTTGACTATTGGCGAGCGTAAAGGTTCATTCCCCGGCATGCTTACAACTCGTAAATTCAAGATTGTGCGTATTGCTAAAAACAAAGGCGCAGAAATAGATACAGCTTCAAAATTAGAAAAAGAAGTGTCTTATTCAGGTAAGAAAATGATGGTGAAACTATAAGGCTACTCAAAGAATAAGTAAACAATGAAAAGACTTTTAGGAGTTATTTTTATTATTTCGATTTCGATTTTGGGTTTAAGTGCCCAAAATAAGAAAGTAAGGACGAAATCGAGTAAGCCATTACAACTTCCAACGAATGGCTCCAATTTTAAGAATAAGTTCGGACAGTGTATTTTTGAAGTAGAAGCTGCAAAACTCATTGGTAGTGCATCGAAAGTATCAGATAGTAAGGCCTCTGGAGGATATGTGGTTTGTTTGACCAAGCCCGGAGAAGGTGTGAAATTTTCCAATGTACCATCAGTTAGTAAACTCGCAATTTGCTATGCATCAATGACTGTTGGCACCATCAGTGTTGCAATCAATAATCAGCCAGCGATCAAAGTAAATGTTCATTCATCGGGAGCTCTCACGGGGTCGTTTCTTTATTCAACCATTGACATTGCGATTCCCAATCATGCTTCGCTTACTATCAGCTTGACTGATAATGATGTTGCTGTGAATATCGATAAAATCATTGTTGGGACAGGCGATTTGGGATTACCGCCCGATATTTGGAATTTGCCGCCTTTGCCCGTGGCTGCTGGTCCGTATCCTGCCGACTGGAAAGGATTAAGCCAAATTTACACCGTGCCGGATTGGTGGCGTGAGGCTAAATTTGGAGCATGGGCACATTGGGATCCGCAATCCATGCCCGAACAGGGAGACTGGTATGCGCGGGGCATGTATATGCAGGGTAACAAACAATATGAATACAACCTCAAAAACTTTGGTCATCCATCTGGATATGGGTATAAGGACATTTGCCATAATTGGATTATTGACAAATGGAAACCAGAGGAATTAATGGATTTGTATGTAGAAATGGGTGCCCGTTATTTCATGGCTATGGGGGTTCATCATGACAACTTCGATTGTTGGAATTCTGTCTACCAGCCTTGGAATTCAGTTAATGTAGGTCCAAAACAAGATATTGTTGGAACTTGGGAGAAAATTGCGCGTAAGCGTAGTTTGCGGTTTGGCATTGGTTTTCATAATACCCCGGGGCGTACATGGGGACAATTTATGACGGTTCGTTACACTAGTGACAAGACCGGATTGAAGCAAGGAGTGCCTTACGATGCGTTTCAAACGATTCTGGATGGAAAAGGAAAATGGTGGGAAGGCATGGATCCGGTTGATTTTTACGGTCCTGTCCATGATAAAAAAGACCCGCTGCATTCACCCTTTGCCAACCAGTTTATGTGGCGGGTGGATGATGCCATCACCAAGTATCATCCCGATATGATTTACTTCGACGATCATGCTGGAGATTCACAGATTGATTTGGGTGTGAACATGGGACTGGGTTTTCTTGCTCCGTCGTTGATTGCGAACTACTATAACAAATCCATGCAATGGAATCATGGAAAAATGGACGTTGTGATTAACCTCAAAGCTGTTGGTGGAAAATATAATAGCTTCCAGAACAGCCCTCAACTGCTTCCTCTTGTTGATCAGTCTCTTGTTAAGAGTACAGAGGCTGACATTGAGCCGGAGATTACGGCCTATCCATTTCAGACAGAGACAAGCATTGCTGAGTGGCACTACCTGACTGGACAAAAATACAAGGATGCGAAAGAGGTTATTGGACTATTAATGCAGAACGTCTCGCGTAACGGCACCATGTTGCTCAACATCACCCAGCACGGACGCGGCGATCTTGATCCAGAAGTTATTCGCATCTGCAAAGACATCGGTGCGTGGCTGAAGGTCAACGGTGAAGCTGTGTACGGTTCACGTCCTTTTGAAGTTTTTGGTGATAATACCGTCCTGTATACACGCAACCAAGGTGATGTTTACGCCACGCTTTTGGAGTGGGACGGCAACCCTGTCACTCTTTCAGCGCTTCACATTGGTGGTACAACTTTAGGCAAAGTGTCCAAAGTTGAATTACTAGGCTCTGATATTCCAATGACGTTTGTTCAGGATGACAAAGGGCTGACTGTAACACCTGAAAGATTGCCGCAAATACTGTCTGAAATCACCGATAAATCGTTGGCTTCGAAATGTCGTGTTTTGCGTATTACACACAACAAAGGCTGGATCAATGATGATGACCCCGGAGCAAAAGCCCCCGGATGGTTTCGTCGATGCAACCTGGGGACAGGAGATTTCAACAACGACCTCACTACCAGCGATACACCTGGAGATATCTGGAGTTGCTCGTTCACAGGAACTAGTGTTAAGGTAATTGCTCCAAAAGAATCCGGAGCAGGAAAAATAGAAGTTTTGATTGATGGCAAAACCCGTGCAACAGCGGATTTATCGATCATTGGAACACGTCAGGCACAACAAGTAGTCTGTGAAATATCAGGTCTGACTTCAGGCAAACATACGATTAGTATTGTCAATCTTGGTTCCGCTCCTGTAGCTGTAGATGCAATAATCGTCCAGTAAGTATTTAAAAAATAGATTTAATCGAACATAAAATGAAACTAAAGCTAAAATTCTTTTTAATAATCAGTCTATTTTCACTTCTTTGTCAGGGACAAGTGGTGAAAGGATTTAAACAAGTGGCAACTGGAGTAAATGTTACTTTACAGAACGGAACACTCAGTATATCTCCCTTAACCGAGAATGCCGTAAGGATCAAATTCTATAAAGAAAGTGAAGGAAACCTGCCAGAACTTGTTTTTACTTCGGGTGTTGCAACTCCTGGATTTAAAGTTCTCGATTCACCGTCTAAACTTGAAATAAAAGCAAAAAAGATTATTGTATCATTGGATAAAAAAACAGGCAAATTGTCGTATGCTGATAATGCAGGCAAAGTATTTTTGAGCGAAAAAGCAGGCGCTCGAAAACTAACTCCCGATTCTATTCAAGGTGAAGCTTGTTTTGCTGCTGAGCAGAGTTTTGAATCACCATCTGATGAATATATATTCGGCTTGGGACAATTCCAGGATGGACAGTATAACTTAAAAAACGTAGCTCGTCGTTTAACGCAGGTTAATACGCAGATTTCTATCCCTTTTATTTATTCAAGTAAAGGGTATGGTTTGTTATGGCATCAATATGGGCTTACAGATTTTAATCCGACAAATAACTTCATTGCACTCGAGAAACAGGAACAATCAACTTCCGGGAATAATCAAATGGCAGAAGTTACAACGACCTCGGGTACTCAAAAAGTCTCACAAAACCAGTCCCTTTACCAAGGCAAGTTTAATGTTCTGAAAGATGGAGAATATTCCATATTTCTAGATTTGGGCGATATGGGCAACCGACACTTTGTGGCTATAGATGGAAAACCTTGCATTGACCAAAGTAATATGTGGCTTCCGCCTACTGCTGGAACATTGGTAAATCTAAAAGCCGGTGAACATCAGGTTCAGATCCTTTGTAAATCAAACAATACTCCTAAATTGTCATGGAAACTGAGTGATAACATAACGACATTTCGTTCACCTGCCGCCAAAGCACTCGATTATGTAGTATTTTACGGACCATCAGCAGATAACGTGATTGCATCTTACCGTAATTTATCGGGCAATGTACCGATGTTTCCACAATGGGCTTATGGCTTTTGGCAGTGTCGCGAACGTTATACTTCAGGAACACATTTGGTTGAAACAGTAAAAGAATTCCGAAAAAGAAATCTTCCAATGGATGTTATTGTGCAAGATTGGCAATATTGGGGTAAATATGGTTGGGGTGTTCCAAAATTTGACGAAACACATTACCCAAATCCAGCTGGTTTTATTAAAGAATTACACGATTTAAATGCGCATTTTAATATTTCAGTTTGGGAAAATCTAGACAAAAAATCTGAAGTCGCCAAAGATTATGTGGACAACAATCTTTTTATACCTAATAGTCCATGGGTTGATGTTTTTAATCCGCTTGGTCGTAAAACCCATTGGAATGCACTGAACCAAAACCTTTTTGCTAATGGAGTGGACTCTTGGTGGATGGATGCCACAGAACCTGAAAACGACGCTTTGAAAGGTAAAAAGACCTTTCTTGGATTAGGAGACTTTTATCGTCTTACTTATCCATTGTTTGTAAGTCAGGCAGTTTACGAAGGGCAACGCAAAACATCATTAGACAAACGGGTTTGTATCTTAACCCGGTCGGCTTTCCTTGGTCAGCAAAAATATGGTATTATAAACTGGTCTGGCGATATTGCCGGTACGTGGGACACTTATAAGCGACAAATTGTTGCTGGCTTAAACTATACTATTACGGGGTTTCCTTATTGGACAACAGATATAGGCGGATTCTTTCGTCCGGGAGGGTCTCAATATACTGATGAAAAATATCATGATTTACTGACTCGCTGGTATCAATGGGGCGCAATGAGTCCTATTTTCAGGATGCATGGTTATCAAACAGAAACCGAACCTTGGAAATACGGACAAAAAGTAGAGAACAATATGCGTAAGATGCTGAACCTTCGCTATCGTTTACTTCCGTACATTTATTCCGAAGCATGGCAGATTACAAAAAAAGGATCTACAATGATGCGCCCGCTGGTGATGGACTTTAATGGTGATACTACCGCTGTTAACCAACGATACCAATACATGTTTGGGAAATCCTTGCTGATCGCGCCAATTATTGAACCTGGAATCTCAAAATGGAATGTATATCTGCCTAAATCAATTGCTTGGTATGATTTCTGGACAGGTAAACGTTTTAACGGAGGTCAAACTATCAAAACCGATGCTCCATTGGATAAGATACCCTTGTTTGTAAAAGCGGGATCTATTATTCCAATGGGTAAAATTATCCAATATGCAGGTGAAAAATTGGCTGATACACTCGAAATCCGCGTTTATAAGGGAGCTGATGCTAAATTCGATTTATACGAAGACGAAGGTGATAATTATAACTATGAGAAAGGAAGATATACCGTTATTTCGTTTAAGTGGGATGAACAACGTCAATCTTTAACGATTGCAGATAAACAAGGAAATTATACGGGTAGCTTAACAAAACGTATTTTTAATGTTGTTTTTGTAGATGAAAATAAGGGTTTTGGAATTGATGCAAGTTCAAAAGGGAAAAAAGTTTCGTATGTTGGAACTAAAGTAGAACTAAAATTGCGATAAAGATGGGCAAACAATAATGTTTATTCAGATTCATATTTTATTTAAAATATGAATCTGAATAAACATCCTTAAATCATTACTTTGTCTCATTGACGGTATGTATTTTGTGAGATTAGAGTAATGATGTCTCGATGTTAAAAAAAATACTTTATCAGAGTATAACAGAACTCCGGTTTGTCTTTTTAAAAACTATTCCGGATGTTTGTGTATTCTTGTACAAAAGAATGCATTCTTCTGTACAAAACAATTAATTCTTTTGTACAGAATAAAGATTTGTTTTGTACAACATCGCATCAACTACCCGCCTGAGATATAAAAAATCATTCGGGAATTTGACCAACCCCCGCTGCATCTTTCCGAAGAGCCGGAATAGGATTTTATAGCCTACAAAATCACTACATAAATTTTAATTTTGGTTCTTCGTCACTTTAGGTGCAAGCTATTGCATTGAGCCTTTTATTTATAGTGCTTTTACCAACTTTTTATCAGATTCAATAAATGGCTTATTAAAAAGCATGTAGAGTCTTTATTAAATAAGCATTTGAGACCGTTTGCTTGCACCTAAAGTGACGAAGAACCTTAATTTTGCGAATTTGATCTAGCGATCTTGCAGTAAGCCTTTAAGCTGCTGTATATAAGCGTTATAGATGTGCTAGATCAAAATAATTTGATCTAGCAATCTAGCACCTTGTCTCGTCCTGATCTTATTATTAATCTTGGTATAGGTTGGCTAAAGTATCTTTTTTTAGCTGTGTTTCTGTGATAAGTTGCCTGGACTATATATGATTTGTCTGCCAAAGCGCTAGATTGCTAGATCACTGCTAGATCAATTTGGTTTGATCTAGCTGGGGTAATGTGTTTATAGTCAGTTTGTTATTTGGGTAGTGCTAGATTGCTAGATCAATTTATGGATTTTTAATTTTTCTTGGAGACATGTGGAAAAGGATATATAAACTCCGATAATATTATGATTATCGGAATTTATATTTGATCGATTCAGATTCTTTTATACAGCAATCCACCAAAATGATAGTTTTAATATCTCTTCTGTGGATAAAAATATCTTATTGTTATGCCACTATTTATATGATTATTGATATAATTTTTTTATTATGGTTCATTAAACTACAAACTTTTAGATTTAGTAAAGTATTGATAATTTAGCTTTATTTATTCGATTTTCGTTCAATTAATGATTCATATATAATGTATCTAATGTATTGGTTTGCTTCAATATCAGTTTCAGTAACCAAATCCATTTTTTTAAATAGAGTTAATAGCTGAATCATATTGTCTACTGTTTGCGTATTTATAATTTTTTCTATTTTATCTCTATGTTTCTTAAAACTTTCATCTCTTGCATTCTGAACCATGCTTTTAACTAAAAACATTATTTCTAAAGGATTTTTTATCTTTGAGATTCGATTTATTAGTTCAAAAAGTTCATTATGTATATTTACAGAATTCTCAATATTTTCTAATTTATCAACAAAATTTTTGGGACTCAAGCTATGAGGAATTGCTAATATATTAGTCTTAACTTTTGGTCGTATGGAAAAAGAGGGTTGAATAATTATTTCCTGTATATTATTTTCTGAGTCTACGAACTCAATATTGCCTATAGCATCAAATTTAAGTGCTTTTCTCTTTATTTCATCATTAGAAACTTCAATTATGTTCTTTACAAATCCTAATCCTTCTAGTTCTTTCTTATTCTCTTCTTCAAAAAAGATTCTTATATGAGATTCATTATACTCGATTCTATTTAAAACATAAGTTAGGCCCAACTCTTTCATTTTTTTATGAAGAGATAGTAATGCTATTACTACTGTTATATTATTATCGTAATTATTATATCTGTCTAATGATATAATTGCACGTACATAGAACTGTTCATTACTTGAATCATGAAGTATTCGATATTTCCGTTCTTTGCCACCGATGCCTTGCTTTCTTAGCAAGTCAAGATTGGAAGACAATATATCATCTAATCCATTTTTAACTAATTCATTAGCATATTTATCCATTCCATATAACCAAGAAAAAAAATCACTCTTTGAAGAATATATAGGAATTGAATCAATAGAAGATAAATCCTTTTTTGAAAAATATTCACTTTGAGTCAAATTAGTGAAGCAAAAAGTTAATTTGTTATCATTAATATATACTGCAATATCATTTAAGGTACTGATAAGATCCTCCTTATAGAATCTATTCTTTATGCCTTTCTGAATGCTTACTAGTTTCCTTGCACCTGAAATATAAATGAAATCCTCTTTTAAACTTTCAATATTCAAAGCTTTTAATAAATCATTGCTTAACTCATCCTCCACATTAAGCAATTCTAATAGTTCTTTAACAGATACTCCTTCATCTGTCAATTTTGATTTTGATACATAGTTAATACTAAATTCAGCCATAATTTATTCTTTTTATTAATTATACAATTCAATAAATATATTTATTCCAGTAGGTTTATTGGTCATTGTATATGAGATATAAGAAATGTCTTTTATCCCATAATAATATCTCTAATCCTATCACTCAGAAAACTATCCATAAAATTTTGATTCAATTCATTGTGATTTTGGAGTAACAGAATTAAATCATTGTCAACTAACGGAATAATTAACCCTCTATCATCTCTGTAAGTATCTTTGCAACGATTTATAAACAAATTTAAATTTTCAATAGAACGACATACAACCAATCCAACCTTACCTCTTTGAAAAGAGAAGCGTCCCGCGATTTGATCTAATTCTGGATTTGTAATGTCTCTACTATAATTTTTACATTCAACATATAGATATGGACAAGGAATATGGTGAGTTTCGGGTAGTCTATAAAATATTCCTTTTTTTGCAGCATTATCAAATGTTATATCTATTCTTTTCCGGCCTTCATGGATTTCCCGTTCCTTTTTAGGGTTTATTAAATGAGGGTAAAATAGTATTTCTAGTATTCCTATTATAATATTATGAAAATCACTAGCATGTTCTGCACCACTAGGGATTTGCTGTAAGCTAGTTATTAAACGTTGTACAATTTGTTGAATATTAAAATTATCAATTTCCAGATTAGTAAGAGATTCGACATCGGTGCTATTCTTAAAGGTTTCTAATACTTCTGGATGTTCTTGAGTAAATTGTCTTAAAAATTCTTTAGAAAGTGGCACTTCTGCTTTTAAGCTTTTTTTTGTAACAAATTGTGTGCCATTATTTCGTCTTTGGACAAGAGTTGTTTGTAATCTTAAGTGTTCATTTTGAAGAAACTCAAGTACAAATTGATTATAATATTTGTCAGGAGTATATGCTTTTGAATAAGATACTACCCCTTTAGGGACCAGAAGTATTTTCTGCTGATTTATAATCAGCATATCTGTATATTCTGTTTGCCATTCATTATCGTGAGCATTCCAGAAAAATGGAGAAGGGATATTTGGAGTTAGAACTATATTATGAAGTCTACACTGGTTTTGTGTGTATAATAATAAATATTTTGTTATAATGTTTGTAGTCATATCAGATAATTTATCTTTCCCGAAATTCTCAACAAATAGAATGTTATCTTCAATGTCTTGTATTAATCCAGTTTGAATAGCTCTACTTCTCAATAGGCTATCATATATTTTATCTGTGTCTTGATTTCCTATACCTTTTCCTTGGGGATTATCTGTAGACAGACCCAAACAAGTCGAATTTGGTTCATGGAGATAATCAAATAGTTCTTTAGCTTCACTTTCAGATCCTTCTCGTATTAGATTAATTAATCTTTGAAAAAAATTTCTTAAAGTCAAAGTTGCATTGATAGACCAATCATCTTGTTTTTTACTTAAGAAAAAAGGATCTAAAAATAGAGGTGTGTCTTCAGTTGGATCAATATCAACAAAATCAAGTTCTGCTTGAGATTTATTTAGATTAAAAATGCTACTTATTTTCATGGTATTGTGTTTAAAATCTGGTTATCTTTTTCGTTGTCAAATATAACACTTAATTTATAGTAAGGATAAAAATAATAGATATTTATAAAAATATTTTCATTTAAGTAGAATTATATCTTTTTTAATCAAATTAAAAGATAATATTGTTTATTAAATCGTAAGTTAAAAGATGCGGAAGTCAATCAATTCATTTCGAAAAAGATATTCTTTTTCGAAATGAATGTCTTAAACACAAAATGGAACTTGATTCTGGAGCAATTCGCTTTTAGAATATTTACAAGCATAAAGAGTACCAGTGGGTATAGCAACAGCTTCAAGTAAAACGAATGTAGATTTCTTTTATAGATCAATTAAATCTGCTTGATTATTTTGAATTAGGACATAATATTTATGATGATAGTACAATAAAAGATAAACCTGGTCCTGATCTTTTTAAGAAAGCAATTGGTCAATTTTCAACAGATTATCTATAAGATGTGAAGCTATCCAAACAACAACAAAATCTCTCTCCATTATATTCAACTTATTTAAGCTTAGTAACACGAAGTTCATCAAGCATAGCTTGATTGATAACCAGATTCATATTCTCTTTATATGGCATATAGGTTAGGGACATTTTGTGCTTTCCGGCTGAAAGCTTAATTCGAAGAGGATAACTCCATTTCCAATTGCTCTACTCATGCTCTCCTCTTTGAGGGAATATGCTAATTAACTTTCCGCGTTTTAAGCTATCTCTACTAAATACATTCAAGCAATTTAAAGATTTTGGTAGTGTAATCACTCATAAATAAAGGAATATTCAAAAGATTATCGTCTTTTGAAAGATTTAACCCAGAGTACCGGATTCTATATTTAGGCTGAAAATTAGTATTATAAATTTGTAAGCTTTTTCCATATACATTGGTACCCGATTTTACTTCTATGGGCAGTATGTAATCTTTGTCCTGCAAAATAAAATCCACTTCAGCTGAGCGAGCAGAAGTCCAGTAGCGTAGTGGAACTTCAAATTGTGTCTTCAGACTTTGCAATATATAATTTTCTGCTAATGCTCCTTTAAATTCTGTAAAACCAGATGTTGGAGATAGTAACGAACCGGCAGATAGTTTAGCTAAACGACGTAGCAATCCTATATCCGAAAGGTATATTTTGAAAATACTTAAATCGTCATAAGCGCTCAAAGGTAGTTTGGGCTCTTTGTTTAATGTAGTCAGATGTATTAATCCGGCTTGTTGTAACCAAAGAATGGCATCTTCATATTCTCTGGCACGTGCGCCCGGGCGAACTAATTGATAGATAAATTTATGATTTTCTTTGGATAACTGAGATGGGATAGAATCCCATACATGACTAATACGAGGAATAAGTCTGGAATCTGCATGTTTGGAGAAGTCTAGCCGATAGTCGTTCAACACTTCCTGAAGCGCAGTGTCTACTCTTGATACGTCATGTGTTTCTACCATTTCATAAGCGGCAGAAGGCATTCCACCGCAAATCATATAGGTATTGAAATGTTCCTGGATTCTATTAAAGAATACTTCCGGTATTGGCGCCACTTTATCTATGTCATTGAGATAATCGGACATGGATTTATCTGTTGCTTGTAAAAACTCGGCAAAAGTAAGTGGATACAGATTTAAATGGTTTACTTTTCCAACGGGAAACGAACCTCCTCTGGCCATACTGACTCCTAAGAGCGAACCGGCACAAACTATTGCATATTCAGGCGTTTGTTCACAAAAATATTTTAGTGAATTTAATGCCGGTTTGCATTCTTGTATTTCATCAAAGATAACCAATGTAGTTTGTGGATTAATGCTTCTCCCATACAGATAAGACAGTTGCTTAATGATGCGATTGGGGTCTTTATCAATATTAAAGAGATCAATAAGATCTGGTTGCTCATCAAAATTAAAATAAGCAACATCTTCAAAAAACTGTTGACCGAAATGTTTTAGCAACCAGGTTTTTCCTACTTGGCGCGCTCCATGAAGAATCAATGGCTTCCGCCTGATATCTTCTTTCCATTTCACTAAGTCTTTCATTAAATCTCTGGAAAATTCCATAAATCACATTTTATGTGTAGAAAATGTGTGTAGAATCACAAAAACTACACTTGTTTTGTGCAAATATAGATTTCTTTTTTGATAGAACAAAAACAAAATCACATTTTATGTGTAGAAAATGTGTATGAAATCACAAAAACTACACTTGTTATGTGTAATGGAATAAAATTAGATGAAAAAAACTTTGATAATAATAAATTATCGGAGTTTCTTTGTGATCTGCTTGGTATGCAAACTAAAGCGGTATATAGTTTTATCTAAAATTAGAAACCAAATATCTTAATTTAAAACAGGTATCAAAATGGTAAAACTAATTTTGTTCTTGATAAATATGGTTTTAAGAATGATATAATTGTTAACTAAAATAGATTATGAAAAGAAAAACAAAGATTACTTTATTGGCACTTGTAGGATTACTTGCCTTGAGCTTGAATTCTTATTCTCAAGATAAGAACTTTTATATTTTCATCTGTTTCGGACAATCTAATATGGAGGGAAATGCCAAAATAGAATCACAGGATAAGATTATGACCGATAACCGTTTTCAGGTTTTGTCAACTGTTGATTGTCCCGACATGGGAAGAGTCAAGGCTAACTGGTATCCTGCCATTCCACCATTGTGCCGTTGCAATACCGGATTGACACCTGCTGATTATTTTGGAAGAACAATGATTGCTAATCTGCCAAAGAATGTCAGAGTTGGTGTTATAAATGTTGCTGTTGGTGGATGTAAAATTGAGCTTTATGATAAAGATAATTATCAGTCGTATGTAGCTACTGCTCCATCATGGATGACTGGTATGATAAATAAATATGATGGTAACCCTTATGGACGACTGGTTGAAATGGCTAAAATAGCTCAGAAATCGGGTGTAATAAAAGGTGTATTGTTACATCAGGGAGAATCAAACACAAATGATGAGACTTGGCCGTCAAAGGTGAATGGTGTTTATAACAATCTGATTAAGGACCTGAAACTAAATTCTAAATCGGTGCCACTACTTGCTGGAGAACTTGTTGCTGCTGACCAGGGTGGCAAATGTGCAAGCATGAATGCTATTATAAATAAACTTCCTCAGACAATTTCCAATTCACACGTTATCTCTTCCAAAGATTGCACTGCTGCAGATGATGGATTACATTTTACTGCCGAAGGTTATAGAAAACTAGGTAAAAGATATGCTGTAGAAATGCTTTCTTTATTAGGTATTAAAGTTAGCTCAGTGGAAGAATAGTTACCTGTTATTTCAGGTAAAGAATACTATGAATATTAAATGAAAAATATAAATATGGTTTCTTCTATGTCTGATTTTCAAAGCAAATCAAAGAAGATATTTTCAAAGTGCTTTGGGGGGAATAGCAGCCTTTTTACAAAATTGCTGTTTGCGCTCTTTCTTCTGGGAATAATAAGTACTGAATTATCTGTGGCTGCCGGGCCGGTAAATGTAAAGCAGAGTAAAGCTTCAAAGATATGGGTGGGTACCTGGAGTACGTCTCCTATGTTGGTTGAACCGAATAACATGCCACCTGCGCCGGGGTTGACGAACAACACTTTGCGTCAGGTGGTTCATGTATCAATAGGAGGGAATGTTGTACGACTTCGTTTCTCGAATGTTTTCAGCAAAAGTCCTGTCACGATGAAGAAGGTTGCAATTGCTGTTTCAAAGGAAGGAGGAGCAGTTGATGCTTCAACACAAAAGATGCTTACCTTTAAAAAAATGAATGAAGTGATAATGGCTCCTAATGAGGAGGTAACATCTGATCCGCTGTCGTTTAATCTGGCTGCAGGATCAAGACTGGCTATAACTATTTATTTTGGTAATACTTCTCCTGATGTGACCGGGCATCCGGGTTCACGCACCACCTCTTATATTCTTGAAGGTGATAACGTTTCTACGGTTGATTTTGATAACGCAGTAAAAAAAGATCATTGGTACGTTATAAATGGCATTGAAGTAAAGGCTTCACCCAAAGCTGCCACGATAGCTGTTTTGGGCAACTCCATAACAGACGGCAGAGGATCGGGTACCAATAAGCAAAATCGGTGGACGGATATTCTCTCAGAGAAATTATTGAAGAATCCGGCAACACGCCAGTATGGAGTACTGAACTTGGGTATAGGAGGCAACTGCGTAGTTAGAGGTGGTCTTGGCCCTACAGCTCTGACACGCTTTGACCGGGATATTCTGTCACAAAGTAATGTGCGCTGGCTTATTATTTTAGAAGGTATTAATGATATTGGAGGAATAAGAAGCAGCGATGATGTTTCATTTATGGTGAAAAGTCTGATTGATGCTTACAGTTCGATGATTGACAAGGCTCATGCGAAAGGTATAAAAGTGTATGGTGCTACAATTCTGCCATTTGCAAAGTCTTTTTATGATAAAGATTTTCGCCAGTTGGCTAGAGATCAGGTCAATGAATGGATTAGAAAGAGTGGCCGCTTTGATGCGGTGATAGATTTTGATAAGATAATGCAGAATCCGGATGCTCCGACAACTATTCTGCCCGATATGCACGACGGTGACTTTCTGCATCCTAATCAAGCCGGTTATAAAAGAATGGGAGAATCAATTGATTTGAATTTATTTAAATAGTTGTTGCTTTTACCTTTAGCTTTTTAGAATCTTAAATATAATAACTAATGACATGAAAAAACTTACTTTTTTATTTATTATAGCTCTTATTTTTAGTTTAAATATAAATAGTCAGACTATTATAACTACAAATAATGATAACTCTAGTATAGGAACTTCTGCTTCATCGAATGTTAGAACTTCAAAATACCCTCTGATTTTACCTGATAGCCGTGCTGTTTTTCATGTAAAAGCTCCTGAAGCACAAAAAGTACAGCTTGATTTGGGGAAGAGGTACGATATGATAAAAAATAACGAAGGTATATGGGAGGTTACTACCGATTCACTGACTGAAGGTTTTCACTATTATACTTTGTTGATTGATGGCGTAGCTATTGCTGACCCTGCTAGCGAGACTTTTTATGGTATGAGTAGAATGGCCAGTGGCATAGAAGTACCTTTTAAGGGGGATGGATATTATGCGGTTAAAAATGTTGCACACGGTGATGTAAGAATGAAGCGTTATTATTCATCGGTTACAAAAACTTGGCGCCGGGTTTATATTTATACTCCTGCAGGATACGATGCTGATGTAAATCAAAAATATCCGGTGTTGTACTTGATGCATGGTGGTGGAGAAGATGAACGTGGCTGGTCAACTCAAGGTAAAACTGATTTAATTCTGGATAATCTGATTGCTGAGAAAAAAGCGAAGCCAATGCTTATTGTAATGGTTGATGGCAACATTGGTAATGGAGGATTTAGTGAATCATCATTGAAAGCATTTGAATCTGAATTAAAAGAATGTATAATTCCTGTTGTTGAAAAAGAATATCGCGTAAAAACTGACTCAAAGAATCGTGCTCTTGCCGGTCTGTCAATGGGTGGCATTCAAACTCTTTATGCCGGAGTAAAAAATACACAACTATTCTCTTATCTCGGAGTTTTTAGTTCTGGTTGGCTACCTAATTTAAACGGTGTTGCAGAAGCTCAATATGAGTTTATGAAGAATAATTCTGACCTGATAAACAAAAATCTAAAGCAATTTTGGATCGCTCAAGGTGGTAAAGAAGATATAGCACATAAGAATTGTCAGATTATGCTTTCAAAATTTAATGATTTGAAGATTAAATATACGTATAGCGAATATCCAGGAGGACACACCTGGCCGGTATGGAGAAATAATCTCTATAACTTTGCTCAGTTATTATTTAAATAATTATGTTGGCAATAGAAATCAATAAAATAAATTGTAAGAAATGAAATATGCTATTCTTTCAAAGCCGAAAATGGTAAAGTTTGGTGTCTTTATTTGTAGTTTATTATTTTGTAATAGTATTATAGCTCAGGATAAATTATATCCGAATACTTTTCCGTTAAGTGATGTGACATTACTTAACGGTCCTTTTAAGCATGCCAGAGATCTGAATATTCAGACTCTTCTGAAATATGATGTTAATCGTTTACTGGCTCCCTATCGAAAGGAAGCCGGATTAACTCCCAAAGGCAAGAGTTATGAAAACTGGATTGGACTGGATGGGCATGTGGGAGGACATTACCTCTCGGCAATGGCAATTAATTATTCTGCTACCGGCAATGCAGAGTGTAAAAAGCGTTTAGAGTACATGATTGCGGAGCTAAAAGCTTGCCAGGATGCTAATACAAAGAAGCACCAAGAATGGGGAGAAGGATATGTAGGTGGTGTTCCTGATAGCAAAGGTGTATGGAGTAAGATTAAGGCTGGCGATGTTAGTGTGATCTGGAAGTACTGGGTGCCCTGGTACAATGTACACAAAATGTATGCCGGACTTAGAGACGCATGGCTGTATACTGGTAACAAAGAAGCAAAAGGGATTTTTATTAAATTCTGTGACTGGGCTATTAATATCACTTCTGGTCTTTCTGATATGAAAATGGAAGAGATGCTTGGTAATGAACATGGTGGTATGAATGAAGTTTTTGCTGATGCATACCAAATGACCGGTGATAAGAAATATCTGATTGCTGCAAAGCGTTTCTCTCATAAAATGTTACTTGATGCAATGGCAGCAAATACAGATAATCTTGATAATAAACACGCAAATACGCAGGTGCCCAAGGTGGTAGGTTTTGAAAGAATAGCGGAACTATCTCACGATGATAAATATGGAAAGGCTGGAAGCTTTTTCTGGGAAACAGTAACAGCCAATCGTTCTCTTGCATTTGGTGGAAATAGCAGAAGGGAAATCTTCCCGAGTGCGGCTGCCTGTACGGATTATGTAAATGATGTAGAAGGTCCGGAAAGTTGTAATTCATACAATATGCTGAAACTTACTGAAGATCTGTTTCGGGTTAATCCGTTGGCTAAATATGCCGATTTTTACGAAAGAACAGTATTCAACCATATACTTTCATCTCAGCACCCCGAGCATGGTGGCTATGTGTATTTCACATCAGCTCGTCCGCGTCATTACAGAGTGTATTCCACTCCGAACGAGGGAATGTGGTGTTGTGTAGGAAGCGGTATGGAAAATCATGGTAAATATGGTCAGTTTATCTATACCCACTCTAAAGACTCGTTGTTCTTAAATCTGTTTATTGCTTCAGAGCTAAACTGGAAAGACAAAAATATAAAAGTAAGACAGGAAACTACATTCCCCAATGAGGAACAGACTAAACTTACCATAACCAGCGGTAATGCTCGTTTCAAGTTGATGATTCGTTATCCTTATTGGGTAAATGATGGACAGCTGAAAATTACGGTTAATGGAAAGATGGTTGACTTTGTTGCGCATCCGTCATCTTATGTAAGCATTGACAGGATATGGAAAAAAGGGGATGTAGTAGAAATTAAATTCCCGATGAACACTCATATTGAACGTCTGCCTAATGTGCCTAATTATATAGCTTTTATGCATGGTCCTATCTTGCTGAGTGCTAAAACGGGTACAGAGGATATGAAAGGACTGGTTGCTGACGATTCCAGATGGGGGCATATTGCCGGTGGAAGGAAATTGCCTTTAAATGAAGCTCCGATTATTGTGGAGGATAATATCGCATCATTGGCAGATAAGGTAATACCTGTAGCTGGAGAACCATTTAATTTTACTTTCTCGCAGGTTAAAATGGTCAATCCGATAAAAGTGTTACTTGAACCCTTTTATAAAATTCATGATGCGAGATATGAGATGTATTGGATGACTTTATCGAACAGTCAGTACCGTTCTTATATTGATTCTCTTTCAGTATTAGAGCAACAAAAAGCCGATTTGCAGAAACGTACAATTGACTTTGTAGCTCCGGGGGAACAGCAACCGGAAGTTGACCATGCCGTTGAAAAGCAAAATACAAATAGTGGTAATAGTTTGGATGAATTTTGGCGTGATGCACGCAATGAAGGCTATTTTAGCTATAAACTTGCTACAAATAAGGAAACTAGTCTGAGCTTGATGGTGCGTTACTGGGGAGCTGAAACGGGTAATAGAAAATTTGATATTTACATTGATAATGAGAAGTTGGTGACGGAGAATATAAGTGACAAATGGAATAAAAAAGAATTCCGGAATGTAGAATATCCTATCCCTGATTCAATGTTGAAAGGCAAAGATTACGTAAGGGTTAAGTTTCAATCTTTGCCTGCTAATATAGCCGGCGCAGTTTATTATGTTCGTATAGTCAGAAATAAATAGAATTAGTAATTAGGATTAACTGTTAGAATAGATCTTTGCTGAGAAATATTCATCAGTTAATCCTTTTGATTATGTAAAATCTTTAAATATATAAAATGAACAACATTAAAATTTCAATACTGATTTCATTATTCTGCCTTCTTGCTATCCCAAATGGTTGGGCGCAAAAAGGAGGAAAACTTAAAATGTGGTATGATAAACCTGCTAAAGTGTGGAACGAAGCGCTTCCGATTGGTAACGGCAGACTGGCTGCAATGGTTTTCGGAGATCCTGTTAATGAGAAACTACAGTTAAATGAAAGCTCTTTTTGGTCAGGTGGTCCATCACGTAATGACAATCCTGACGGTTTATCTGTACTTGACTCAGTGCGATATTATATTTTTAAAGAAGACTATAAACGAGCCGATGTTCTGGCAAACAGAGGACTTACTGCTAAGCAATTACATGGCTCTATGTTTCAGATAGCTGGAAACCTGAATCTGGCATTTAAGGGTAATGATACCTATACAGATTATTACAGGGAACTCGATCTGGAAAGAGCTGTTTTTACTACTTCCTATAAAGTGGATGGAGTAACTTATAAAAGAGAAATTTTTGTATCGAAACCAGATCAGGTTATTGTTGTAAGACTTACAGCTGATAAACCTGGGAAATTATCTTTTGCAGCAAGTTTTGACGGACCTCTGCAGAAATCGACGAAAGTGTTGGATGCTAAAACTCTTGAAATGACTGGTCTTTCGAGTACGCATGAAGGAGTAACGGGACAAGTAAGATTTGATGCTCGTGCAAAAATTCTTAATTCGGGTGGAACTACAAATGTTGAATCAAATAAGATCAATGTAAGTAAGGCTAATGAAGTTGTTATCCTGATTTCTATTGCAACTAATTTCACTGATTATAAAACTTTATCGGCAGATGAAATTAAGAAATGCACCAACTATCTTGCAGCAGCTCAGAATAAGCCTTATTCAACAATGCTTAAGAACCATATAGCTGCGTTTCAGAAATATTTTAATCGCGTAAATTTTGATTTAGGAACTTCATCGGCAGCAAAACTGCCAATTGATGAAAGAATTAAGAATTTCTCAAAGTCATTTGATCCTGAATTGATTTCTATGTATTATCAATTTGGCCGTTATTTATTGATTTCATCTTCTCAACCGGGAGGGCAACCGGCCAATCTTCAGGGAATATGGAATGGTAGCACTTATCCGGTATGGGATAGCAAGTATACCATCAATATCAATACAGAAATGAATTATTGGCCTGCTGAAAAATGTAACATGCCTGAAATGCATGAACCATTGATTCAATTGATCAAAGAACTGTCGGAAACCGGGAAACAAACAGCTAAAACAATGTATGGCTGCAATGGCTGGGTGGCTCATCACAATACTGATATCTGGCGTATTTCTGGTGTGGTTGATTTTGCCAATGCAGGATTATGGCCGATGGGTGGGGCATGGTTGTCACAGCATTTATGGGAGAAATACTTGTATAGTGGCGATTTAAAATATTTGGAATCGGTTTATCCTGTATTAAAATCAGCTTGTGAATTTTACAAAGATTTCCTTATAGAAGAACCTTCTCATAAATGGTTGGTAGTAAGTCCTTCTATGTCACCGGAGAATACTCCTTCAGGGCATTCTGGATGTGCACTTACTTACGGAACGACTATGGACAATCAGATTCTTTTCGATTTGTTTACCAAAACAATTAAAACTGCTAAGTTGCTGAAAAAAGATGAAGCATTGATGGCTGATTTTCAAAAGATATTAAATAATCTTCCTCCCATGCAGATTGGTCGTTTCGGTCAGTTACAGGAATGGATAGGAGACTGGGATGATCCGAATGATAAAAATAGACATGTGTCACACTTATATGGTTTGTACCCTAGTAATCAGATTTCACTATATACAACTCCTGATTTATTTGATGCTGCACGTACAACACTTATTCATCGTGGTGATGTATCAACCGGATGGTCGATGGGTTGGAAAGTGAATTTCTGGGCACGTTTGCTTGACGGTAACCATGCACGAAAACTAATCACAGACCAATTAACACTTGTAGATCCGGTAAAAGAAAAGAGTGGTGGTACTTATCCTAACTTTTTTGATGCGCATCCGCCATTTCAAATAGACGGAAACTTTGGCTGTACTTCGGGTATTACAGAAATGCTTTTGCAGAGTCACGATGGAGCTATTGATATTTTACCGGCATTGCCTGATGACTGGAAAAAGGGAAGCATCAGTGGATTGAGGACTTATGGTGGTTTTGATGTAAGCATTACATGGGACAATAATCAGGTGCAGAAGATTATCATAAAATCTCATTTAGGTGGAAATTGCCGTATTCGTGTTCCTAATGAGGTTACTTTAGCTGGTGGCAAAACATTGAATGTGGCTTCAGGAGAAAATTCAAATCCATTCTTTGAAATTGCTAAAGTAAAGAATCCTTTGATATCGGCTTTTGCAAAGCTAAATTCTATTAATTTTAAATCAATCTGGTTATATGATTTGCCTACTGAGGCAGGTAAAACATACACAATTACTTGTAAAAGGTAGTTTCTCATATTTTAAAAGTCAAAGAAAATAAAGGAATGAATAAATACACCTTTTTGCTCTCCGTAGTATTGGTTGCCTTTGGTGCAACAGAACCAATGGTAGGACAAACTAAAAAATATTATAGTACAACCTATACTAACCCTATAATTAATGCCGATGTGCCAGACTTATCTATAACAAGATTTGGTAGTGATTATTATTTGATAAGCACTACAATGCATCTAATGCCTGGTGCTCCTATAATGAAATCAAAGGATTTGGTACATTGGGAAATTGTAAATTATGTCTTTGATAAGCTAACAGATAATTCTAAATATGATTTAGTGGATGGAACAGTATACGGACGTGGTCAGTGGGCTTCATCAATTCGTTATCATAAAGGGAAATTTTATGTGTTATTTTCACCAAACGATGATCCGTTCAGAGCTTATATCTATTCAACAACTAATCCGGCGGGTAAATGGACTTTAGTTTCGAGAACGCAGCATTTTCACGATGCATCTTTATTCTTTGATGACGATGACAGGATATATGTGTTTTCAGGAACGGGCTCCCTTAATGAACTTAAAAGTGATTTTTCAGATGTAAAGCCAGATGGAGTTAACATGAAGATTTTTGAACGTGATCAGGAAGAAACCGGATTGCTGGAAGGAAGTCAGGTTATCAAGCATAACGGAAAGTATTATTTGCTGATGATTTCCTGGCCTAAAAATGGAAAACGCAGACAAGTTTGTTACCGTGCTGATAAGATTACCGGACCTTATGAGAAGAAAGTAATTCTGGAAGATAATTTTAATGGTTTTCCTTATGTAGGACAAGGCTGTATCATTGATGATAAAAAAGGTAATTGGTATGGATTAGTGTTTCAGGATCGTGGAGGTATTGGGCGTGTACCTCTTTTAATGCCTTGCCGATGGGTGGACGGATGGCCTATGTTGGGAGATGAAACAGGGCATGTGCCATTAACCGGACAAGTTCCTTTAAAGACTTTTGACACAGGTAAAAAGATTGTTGAAAGTGATGATTTTAATAATTCTAAATTGAAAATAAACTGGCAGGGGAATCATAACCCTATTAATGATTGCTGGTCATTAACTGAGCGTCCGGGCTTTTTAAGACTCAAGACCAATAGGATAGTTAATAACTTATATGCTGCCCCGAATACTATAACTCAGCGAATGGAAGGACCTCGATGTAGTGGGGTAGTAGCATTGGATATTTCGAAAATGAAAGATGGTGATGCTGCTGGATTCAGTGCGTTTAATGGAAACTCAGCTCTTTTATCTGTTGTAATGGATGGAAATAAGAAGTATCTCACTATGTCAACTAATGTAGTTGATCTAGATGGGGCTAGTAAGGCAATAAATGGAGTTCAGTCGGAAGAAAAAGCCCGCATTGAATTGTCTTAGAATACCATATATCTGCGTATAGATTGTGATTTCAATTTGAATAAAGATATAGCAACATTTAGTTATAGCTTGGATAATATAAACTGGATTCCAATAGGTACCGAGTTTAAAATGATATTCGATTATAAAAAGCTTTTCATGGGTACTAAGTTTGCAATTTTCAATTATGCAACAAAATCAATTGGAGGTTTTGTTGATGTTGACTACTTTAAATATAACAGAATTCCATAATATGTAAATTCTAGTAACTCCTTGTTTCTTTTTATCAGCTTTGTAACTTATTTAAACACATATGAAGAAAATATTGATATTGCTTTTTGTTTTTTTTGGAGAATTTTGTTTGAGTGTTATGGCTCATGCTAAAGTTCGGGAGAAAATATCTATAAATAGAGAGTGGAAGTTTCAATTGGGTGACTATAAAGATGCTAAAGATATAGCCTTCAACGATAATAATTGGAGTAATGTTAATTTGCCGCATAATTTTAGTATGCCGTATTTTCAGTCTGAACACTGGTACACCGGTTATGGTTGGTATCGGAAAAAGATAGATGTTCCTGCTGAGTGGAAATCCAAACGAGTATTCGTTGAATTCGAAGGAGCTTTCCGTGTTGCCGAAATATTTGTAAATGGAAAATCTGTTGGCATACATCAAGGTGGATATACTGGTTTCTCTTATGATATCACTGATGCATTGAAGATAGGACAAAATGTTTTAGCTGTACGGCTAAATAATGAATGGAATCCCCGTTTGGCTCCTCGCAATGGTGATCACAATTTTACTGGTGGAATTTATCGTGATGTTTATTTGGTAGTGACGAATCCTGTTCATGTAACTTGGTACGGAACGTTCGTTACTACCCCGAAACTTTCTAAGGAATCCGGTATTGTTAATATCAAAACAGAAATAAAGAATAGCGGATCTGTAGCTAAGAGTTATACATTGAAAACTGATATAGTTGATCCTTCAGGTAAAGTGATTACCACTATTAATTCGAAAAGAATAATACCAGCAGATTCTACAGTCATGTTGGATCAAACAACTAAAGCTATTAAACAACCAAAACTCTGGTCTCCCCAAAGTCCATTTATGTACAAGGCAATCAGTACCATTCTTGATGGGAAAAAAGTTCTTGATACCTATGAAACTCCCTTTGGATTCCGATGGATGGAATGGACTGCCGACCGTGGCTTTTTCCTCAATGGAGAACATTATTATTTTAAAGGAGCCAATGCACATCAGGATCATGCTGGTTGGGCCAGTGCAGTAACAAATTCAGCTCTTGTGCGTGATATTCGTATGATAAAAGATTGTGGTATGGATTTTATTCGCGGTTCTCATTACCCCCATGATCCTTCATACTCTGATGCTTGTGATACTTTGGGTATAATGCTTTGGGAGGAAAATGATTTTTGGGGTTCAGGTGGTACACAACTGGAGACCGATAACTGGTATGAAGGAGCGGGCGCTTATCCTATGAATAAAGAAGATCAACCTTATTTTGAGGAAAGTGTAAAGACTAACTTACGTGAAATGATCCGAATCCATCGGAACCATCCTTCAATCATTGTCTGGAGCATGTGTAACGAACCTTTTTTTACGGGTGGAAATACCATTGTCAAAGTTCGGGAGTTTTTAAAAGAGCTTACTACTATTACGCATAAATTGGATCCTACTCGACTGGTTGGTATCGGAGGTTGTCAGAGAGGTGAGATAGACAAGTTAGGGGATATTGCAGGCTATAATGGAGATGGAGCAAGATTGTACCTTAATCCAGGTATCCCTAGTGTGGTTACTGAATATGGTGCTACGATCGCAAATCGTCCGGGTAAATATATTCCGGGATGGGGAGATCTACAACAGGAACAATTTTCCTGGCGGAGTGGACAAGCAATCTGGTGTGCTTTTGATTATGGAACCCGTGCCGGAGATTTTGGTCTTATGGGAATGATTGATTATTTCCGTTTACCGAAAAATATGTGGTACTGGTATCGCAAAGAGAATAAGGGTATTGATCCTCCGGAACCTGCTGTTGAAGGTATACCCGCGAAATTGAAACTGAAAACAGACAAGACAGTTATAACGGGTACTAATGGCACAGATGATGCGCAATTGATTGTTTCGGTTTTAGATAAAGATGGAAAACAACTTAGCAACTCTCCTGATGTTACTCTGAAAATTGTCTCTGGCCCCGGTGAATTTCCTACAGGTACTTCGATTACCTTTAGCAATGCATCCGATATTTATGTTCGTGATGGAAAAGCAGCTATTGAATTTCGCTCATATTATGCTGGAAAGACAGTTATAGAAGCTTCATCAGCCGGATTGCAAAGTGACTTGATTACAATTGAGACTAAAGGTGCACCTTTATATGTGAAGGGTATTTCTCCAGAAATAGTTGATCGTCCTTATATTCGCTATTCCATTTCTCAAAAAACAGCTGATAATAATACTATTGTAAATATAGCCTATCAGAAACCAACCCGTGCAAGTAGTGAAATGGAAGGTAAAACAGCCAATCGTGCAAACGATAGGGATGATTTATCTTTATGGCAGTCTGCAACAAATGATGTATTTAAGTGGTGGCAGGTCGATTTGGAAAATATCTATACTGTTTCTGAAGTGCGAATGTTACTTCCTTCAAATACAACAGATTCATATAAAATTGAATTATCGATAGATAATCAAAAGTGGGAAAGTATAGCCGTTTACAATGCTGGTAAAGTAAATGACAGGAATCGTAAGCATTTTATTGATAGTAATGTCTCAGGGCGTTTTCTCCGAATAACTTTTATTAATTCAGAGAATAAGCTAGTTTCTATTAATGAGGTGGAGGTTTATGGCAAGCCTGTAACTGGTAAATAAAAGTAAGTACAGTCCGAAAATAAAAATATATAGGAATAATTAACCGTTAACTGAAATAAATACTATGAAGAAGATCTTAATTAATTTATTATTGGCTTTGCCAATTAGTTTGTTTGGTCAAACAGCTGAAATTAAAATTGATGTTGAAAGGAAGATTGCCGAAATTGATCCTAAAATTTACGGTGTATTCATGGAACCTATTCATTTTAAAGGAGAACGTATAGGATTGCCCGACTCTGTTGATTATAATACACTTTACGGAACACTTTATGATCCTAAATCGTCACTGGCGGATGAGAATGGGTTTAGAAAAGATTATACCGAGGCAATGAAGGAATTGAAAATTACCAATATGAGATGGCCTGGTGGTAATTATTTAATGGGGTATGACTGGAAAGATGGGATTGGACCTAAAGAAAAACGTCCGGCACGTATAAATCTGGCTTGGGGTGGCGTTGATAATAATCATGTTGGTACTGATGAATGGTTTGCTTTAAATAAAACAATAGGCAGTGAAAATGTGGTTTGTGTAAATCTTGGGTTGGGTTCTATATTAGATGCCTGCTATTGGGTAGAATATTGTAATTATAAAAAAGGTACATACTATTCTGATTTAAGAGCAAAAAATGGGCATCCCGAACCTTATAACGTTAAAATCTGGGATTTGGGTAATGAAGTAGATGGTTATCCATGGGAATTGGGACATAAATCAATTGAAGAATATTCAAGAATAGGAAGAGAAGCAGCAAAAGCATTGAAGAGTGTTGATAAGGATATTCAGTTGGTTGCTTCAGGGTCTTCGTGCTATGATAACAATGCGCCTTGGATAGACTGGAACAGGAAAGTGCTGTCTGGCTTTGGTGATCTGATCAACTATATTTCAATTCACAGGTATTGGGAAAAGTCGGACGACTATTACAATTACATGGGTCAGAGTGCGATGGATTTTGAAGAAAAGATTAAAGTAACGGCCAACGAGATTGAAAACGTAAGAGTGATGAAGGGATTCAAGAACCCTATTTATATTTCGGTGGATGAGTGGGGAATCATGTCAAAGAATGCTTTGTCTGTTTTACCCATTGCAGAAAGCTTCAATTCATTTATTCGTCATGCTGATGTTGTAAAGATGGCCAATTTTACTATGCTTACCTCTTTGCTGAACAGTGATAAAGAGAAAGGTACCTATAAAACGCCTTTGTTCTATACTTTTAAATCATTTTCAAATAACTGTCTTGGCAACTCTGTCGATACTTATGTTAAATGTGATACATTCAATACTCCGTTATACAAAGATATACCTTATCTTGATGTTACAACGGTTTATTCTAAAGAAACTAATACCACTTACATAAACGTAATCAACAGACATAAAGACAAAGCTATTACAACCAACATAGTATCTAATTCAGCAGAATTTACTGGCAAAGCTGAGGCTACTTTAGTTGCAGGAAATGCACTTAATGAGGCTTTTACATATGAAAAACAAAGTCAATATGTGCCTGTTACAAAAGAATTTAAAGCTGAGAAGAACAAAATTACTTATTCCTTCCCAGCGCATTCTTTCACACAGATAAAAGTCAGAATGAAAAAGTAATTGGAAAGAAACTGCTAGAAAAGTGAGCACTGATTTACTATAAAATAGCTACATAATAATTTAAAATTTAAAATTGATCTAGCAATCTAGCAGTATGCGTATAACTATCTGATAATAAACATAAAAAGGGTGCTAGATCAATTTAATTTGATCTAGCAGTGATCTAGCGATCTAGCACCTTTATCTCATTTATCTACCTGAATTATTTAGTAGATGTCATGTCGTAGAAACAGCTTTCTGGTTTACAATCAAAAGTTCTAAAGTAAATGTTTTGTCTTCCACCCGGGTGTATACAATTTGTACACCCGGGTGGAAGACTTGTTTAGACCCGGGTGTACAAGATGCGTACATCCGGATGTACAGAAGAATAAGCCGAATTGAATTATAATCTTATGTTGCTCTGTCTGTAAAAGCCAAGAATTATCTAAAATTAGATGTAGATTATCAATAAATAGAAATGAAAAAGCTAAAAATATCCCATCTTTGTAGTAACTAATTGTATAACCAAAGATCTACGAACAATAAACTAATAAATATGAAAATCATTAATACGTTTTTTAGTCAAAGATTAACGTGTAATCCATTTCAAAGTCTGATATTACTTGGGTTATGTTTTTTATTTCCGGTAACAATTCAGGCAGCTAAAGGAGGGAAAAAGGTCAGTTCTGATTTGTTTGGGCTCTTCTTTGAAGACATCAACTATTCTGCCGATGGGGGACTTTATGCAGAGTTAGTGCAAAACCGCTCGTTTGAATATAACCCTACTGAACGTAAAGAATGGAATCCTTTCTCTTTCTGGGAATACATCACTCCCGGATTTTCTTATGGCAAAATAAGCGTTGAAACTTCGTCGCCTATTCATCCTAACAATCCTCATTACATGGTGCTTGATGTTGAACATGTGGGACACGAAGCCAATAGCACCGGTTTGTCTGGGGTTGGAATTAAAAACTCAGGTTTCAGTGGCATGGTAGTTAAAGCAGGCGATAAATATAATTTTTCAATGTTTGCGCGTCAGCTTAGCAAAGAGCCAATTGAATTGAATATTAGTTTGCAGACTCCAAAAGGAAAAGTTCTTGCTGAAACAAAACTTTCCACATCAACCGATAATTGGAATAAATATACAGCAAGTCTGATTCCCACAGAAAGTAATGATACTGTCAGCTTAGTCGTTTTGGCCACAACCAAAGGAAAGCTGGCCATGGATGTTGTTTCTTTGTTTCCTGAAAAAACATTTAAAAACCGTCCGAATGGTTTGAACGCTGATTTGGCACAGTTGCTGGCCGATATGAAACCTCGTTTCATTCGTTTCCCCGGAGGTTGTCTTTCTCATGGTGACGGTTTGGAAAACATGTACCGCTGGAAAAATACTATTGGCCCGGTTGAACAGCGTAAAGAACAACGTAATATTTGGGGCTATCATCAGACAACAGGCTTAGGTTATTTTGAGTATTTCCAGTTCTGCGAGGATATAGGTGCAAAACCATTACCTGTTTTACCTGCCGCTGTCAGTTGTCAGAATTCAGGAGGTACATGGCGTGTAGGCGGAATCGGACAAAAAGCTATTCCCATGAATGAAATGCAGGATTATATTCAGGAAGTGTTGGATCTGATTGAATGGGCAAACGGCTCCGCAACTTCTGTCTGGGGAGCTAAACGTGCTGCTGCAGGACATTCGGCTCCATTTCATCTTCAATATATTGGTATTGGTAATGAAGATAAAATAACTCCCGAATTTGAAGAACGCTTTAAAATGATTTTTAATGCCGTAAAAGCTAAGCATCCGGAAATAACAGTTGTTGGTACAGTTGGTCCGTCTCCCGACGGTGAAGATTTTACAAAAGGATGGAAGCTGGCTGATGATTTGAAAGTTCCGGTAGTAGATGAACATTATTATACTGATCCGAATTGGTTTATTTCTCATCAGCACCGTTACGATTCATACAAACGTAATGCTACGGAAGTTTATCTTGGAGAATATGCTTCCTGGGGAAATAAAATGCGCAATGCTATATCCGAAGCTGCTTATATGACGGCTCTTGAACGTAATGGCGACGTGGTGAGAATGGCTTCTTACGCTCCTTTATTTGCGAAGAAGGATTTTACACAGTGGAAGACTGATTTGATATTCTTTGATAACTCGAGGGTTAATCTTACACCAAATTACTATGTACAAAAAATGTTTTCTGCCAATCAGGGAGATTACTATTTTGATAATGTAATTTTGAAAGATGAAAAGAATCCAAACTTAGCAGCTTCCTGTGTTCAGGATAGCAAGACAGGAGATATTATCTTGAAAATGGTAAATTTCGGAAGCGAAAGTAAACCGATGAAAATTGACCTTAAAGGATTCAGCAACATTACTTCAAAAGCAGAGCAGACTGTTCTTACAGGTAACGCTGAGGCTGAAAATACTCTCGAAAATCCACAGACTGTAATTCCTACTAAATCAACCGTTAAAATAAAGAAGGTGTTTGATTATTCAGCTCCGGCTATGTCATTAACAGTAATCAGAATAAAAACAAGAAAATAGTAATCTCTATCAATTATATAAACTTAATACTATGAGAAAAAGAAATATTTTATGCGTTGTGGCAATTCTGCTTTCCGGGTATTCTATGAATCTGTCAGCACAGGTGAAGAAAGCTCAGAACCCGATTATCTTTTCAGATGTTCCTGATATGTCTATGCTTCGGGTTGGAGATACTTATTATATGAGTAGCACTACCATGCACATGAGTCCGGGTGTTCCAATTATGAAGTCTAAAGATTTGGTAAACTGGAAATTAGTGAATTATGCCTATAATACTTTAGATGATGTTGATGCACTAAATCTTAATAATGGTCAAAGTACTTATGGAAGAGGTTCATGGGCTAGTAGTCTTCGCTATAACAAAGGAACTTACTATGTTTCAACATTTGCTCAAACAACTGGGAAAACATATATTTACACAACAAAGAATCTAGAGAAAGGGCCTTGGGTAAAACATTCTTTTGCTCCGTCATTGCATGATCATTCATTATTTTTCGAAGAAGATGGACGTATTTATATGATTTATGGAAGTGGTAAACTCAATATAGTAGAGCTTAAAAAAGACCTTTCAGGGATTAAATCTGAAACAAATCGCGTGCTAATTGAAAATGCTAGTGCTCCGTCTGGTAACAAGGGGCTTGGAGCAGAAGGATCTCAGCTTTTTAAAGTAAATGGAAAATATTATATATTCAATATAACCTGGCCAGCCGGCGGTATGCGTACTGTAAATATTCACAGAGCAGATAAAATTACTGGTCCGTATGAAGGGCTAGTTGGATTTCAGGATAAGGGGGTAGCCCAAGGAGGACTTATTGACACTCCTGATGGTAAATGGTACGCTTATTTATTCCGTGATTTTGGAGCGGTAGGGCGTATTCCTTATTTGGTTCCGGTTAAATGGGAAAATGGATGGCCTGTTATTGGCGTGAATGGAAAAGTGCCTGAAACACTAGATTTACCAGTGAGCAAAGGTTTGATTCCTGGTATTGTTGCTTCTGACGAATTTACACGTAAGCCGGGAGCAGCTGCTTTACCATTGGCTTGGCAATGGAATCATAATCCGGACAATAAATTATGGTCGGTTAGTCAAAGGAAAGGTTATTTGCGTCTTACAACAGGTAGAATAGATTCAACTCTGTTAATGGCAAGAAATACATTGACTCAACGTACCATTGGACCTGTATGTACAGGCTCAACATCAATGGATGTGTCTCATATGAAGGATGGAGATTTTGCCGGATTATGCTTGCTACAAAAGAATTTCGGTCAGATAGGGGTTAGAGTTAATAAAGGAGCCAAGTCTATAGTAATGATTAGTGCCGGAACTGGAAAGCCTGTTGAAATACAAAGTGTTCCACTTTCACATAATATTGTTTATTTCAAAGCCGAATGCAACTTCAAGGACCGTGCAGATATTGCTAAATTCTTTTATAGCTATGATGGTAAGGTATGGAATATCATTGGTGAACCATTAAAAATGGCATATACCATTCCTCAATTTATTGGATATCGCTTTGGACTGTTTAATTATGCCACTAAAAACATAGGTGGATATGCTGATTTTGATTATTTCCATATTTCAGATACTATTTCTGAAATAAAATAGTATACTTAAAATGTGACAGAACATTATAGGGAAAATAAGTCTTATAATGTTCTTGTCATATTATACTTAAACTAATACATCTCTAAAATAAAAACATCCATGGAAAAAAATAAGTTGGCTCGATTGATTCTTGTTACATTTATGCTATTTAATATTACTGTTATTTTAGCTCAGAATCCCATTATAAGAAATCAGTTCTCTGCCGATCCGACAGCCAGGGTTTTCGGTGATAAAGTATATCTATATCCATCGCATGATATTTTGGGTAAAGAAGGGCAAGGTCGTCTAAACTGGTTTTGTATGGAAGATTATCATGTTTTCTCATCTTCAAATCTTACTGACTGGACAGATCATGGCGTTATTTTGAACCAGAATAAAGTACTATGGGCTGACTCAACTGCATTTAGTATGTGGGCTCCAGACTGTATTAGCAAAAACGGGAAATATTACTTTTATTTTCCAGCTCCTCCCAAAGCCTTAAAGGGCTTTTCTGTTGGAGTAGCTATAGCTAATAATCCTTGTGGCCCGTTTATTCCACAGCCTAAATCAATAGATAAGGTCAGTGGTATTGATCCCAATGTTTTTATAGATAAAGATGGACAAGCTTATTTATATTGGTCGGCTGGCAACTTTATGGTATCAAAATTGAAAAGCAATATGGTGGAACTAGCTTCAGAACCTCAGATTATTGCTAATTTGCCGGAAAAAGGATTAAAAGAAGGCCCTTTTTTATTTGAACGTAAAGGGGTGTATTATTTGACTTTCCCGCATGTTGAAAATAAAATTGAACGGCTTGAATATGCTATGGGAACCAGTCCGATGGGACCTTTCAAAATGGCAGGAGTTATTATGGACGAATCGCCTGTTGGATGCTGGACTAATCATCATTCGATTATAAATTTTAAAGGGCAGTGGTATCTATTCTACCACAGTAATGACCTTTCACCAAAATTTGATAAAAACAGGTCGGTACGTATTGATAGCTTGTCTTTTAACGCTGATGGTACTATTCGAGAAGTTATACCTACCTTTCGTGGTGTGGGATTGACTGATGCTTCAAAGCAAATACAGATAGATCGTTATAGCCGAATAAGTGATAAAGGAACTTCTGTTTCATTTATTGATACTCTGAATACATTTGCTGGTTGGAAAACAGTGCTTAATGCGAAAAAAGCATGGATACAATACAATGCCGTTGATTTTGGAAAGAAAAGATACAAATCAGTTATTGTAAAAGCTACTTCTCAGAAAGGAGGAATATTGCTACTGAAGTTAAACAGTATTAATGGTCCAATGCTGGCAAAAATAAACATTCCAAAAAGTAAAGAATGGAAGGAGACTAAAGTTTTGATTTCTGGTTTAAAACAAGGTAGTCAGAATTTGTTCCTATCTTCAGTTAATAATAATGTGATTGAAGTGGATTGGATTAAATTTGAATAGTGCAACTGATAAAAAATATTCAAATTTCTTTGAAAAGGAACAAATTTGTTCAAAAGAATAAAAATGAGTTCAATATTAAAAATTCGTATAATAGTTATTTTACATGAAAATTGCATCTAATACAGTAGCTTTTTGCTGCCGTTTAATTATTCCTGGCTTTGCGGTTCTTATGTTTTGTTTACCGATCAAAGCACAGCAGATAGGTGCGCTGACATCGAACATAATTTCAGAAAACTCTGAATCGAGTAGAGATTTCCCGATTGTTACCAGTGAACATGTAGTCGCATCTATCCGCTATGATATAAGCGATTACAAGGGAGTGATTCGAGCCATTGGTGACTTACAAATGGATATTGATCGCGTTTCTGGCGTTAAACCTAAATTAATCACATCTGAAACCTCAACTGGATATGAGATTGTTGTTGGAACTCTAGGCAAGAGTAAACTAATTGATGAACTTGTTTCGTCTAAAAAACTCAATGTAAAAGACTTGAATGGAAAATGGGAAAGCTTTGTTATTACCACAATCCCTAATCCAAAGATAAACTCGAAGCCGTGTTTAGTGATTGCTGGTAGTGATAAAAGAGGAACCATTTATGGAATTTACGAATTGTCTCGACAGTTAGGTGTATCTCCTTGGTATTGGTGGGCTGATGTTCCTGCGAAAAAACGTCCGGCAGCCTATGTCCTATCTGGTCGATATGTTTCTGATGAGCCCAAAGTGCGTTACCGGGGTATTTTTATAAATGATGAAGCGCCTTGCTTTACCGGTTGGGCTAAAGAGAAATTTGGAGGTGCTAATAGCAAATTGTATGCTCATATGTTTGAGCTACTTCTTAGGCTGAGAGCAAACTTTTTATGGCCGGCCATGTGGGGGAATACCTTTAATGAGGATGATCCTGAAAATCCAAAACTTGCTGATGAGTATGGTATTGTTATGGGGACCTCTCATCATGAACCAATGATGCGTGCACAAAAAGAATGGGGAAATCACCATAAAGAATATGGTAATGGCGAATGGAACTACAAAACGAATGAAGCTGGTCTGAAGAAATTCTGGGAAGATGGGTTTGAACGAAATAAAAAATACGAGCAAGTAGTTACTATGGCTATGCGTGGTGATGGTGATCTACCAATGAATGATACCGGAAGTGCTGAAGATAACTTTAAGTTACTAGAACGAATAATGAAAGACCAACGACAAATTATTGAAAAAGTAACTAAAAAATCTGCTTCCAAAACTCCACAGATTTGGGCACTCTACAGCGAAGTTCTGGAATATTATGATCAGGGAATGAAGGTCCCCGATGATGCTATTGTTCTGTTGTGTGATGACAATTGGGGAGATGTACGTCGATTGCCGGAACTTAATCAAAAGAAACATCCTGGTGGCTATGGTATGTATTATCATGTGGATTTACATGGTGCACCAAGAGCTTATCAATGGCTGAACATGACACAAATTCCACATATGTGGGAGCAACTGCAATTAACTTACAGCTATGGTATTGATAAAGTTTGGATTTTGAATGTGGGTGATCTGAAACCGAATGAATATCCAATGGATTTCTTTCTGAATATGGCTTGGAACCCGACATCTTTTAATGAAAAGAATCTAGAAGAATATGCCCGAAAGTTTTGTGAAGATAAGTTTGGCCCAGAAGAATCAACTGAGGCTGCAGAAATCTTGAGCATGTATTGTAAATACAACAGTCGTGTTACAGCTGAAATGATGGATCATAAAACCTATAATCTTGAAAATGGAGAATTTCTTCAAGTGAAAGACGCTTATCTGGCACTTGAAACAAGGGCTTTGAGACAGTACTTAAAACTTCCTGCCGAATATAAGGATACTTATATGGAACTTGTACTTCATCCTGTGCGCGCAATGGCAAATCTTTATGATATGTACTATGCTGTGGCCATGAATGAAAAATTGGCAGGTGAAAAAGATCTGAAAGCTAATTACTGGGCTGATCGTGCTGAAAGTTGTTTTAAACGTGATGCTGAATATTCAAAAGATTATAATTTGAATGTTGCCGGTGGCCGTTGGAACCATATTATGGATCAGACCCATATTGGATATAAATCATGGGACGAACCCAAAGGTGGGAATATAATGCCAAAGGTTATTCGTATTAAGCCAGAAGAAGCAAAGTATGGTGGATATATATTCAGTGAAAAGAATAAAGTCGTTGTAATTGAAGGTGAACATTATTTTGAGAAAAAGGCTAACGAAAAAACTAATTGGACTGTAATTCCAGATCTTGGAAGAACTCTTTCCGGTATTGCTCTGATGCCTTACACTATGAAAACTGATGGAACTTTTTTAAGCTATAAAATGGTTACAGATTCAAAGCCTGACAGTATTAAACTTCGGATATTTTTCGATAGTACATTACCATTTAAAAAAGGAGGACAAAGCGTGGCTGCATCATTTGATGGAGAGAATGAAAAAATATGGAATATTAATGATCAGCTTACGTGGAAGAATAATTATTCAAAAATGTATCCGGCAGCTGCAGCACGTATGATAGAGACTATTGTAACACTTCCATTATCTGAAAAAGTAGATGGAACGCATGTGTTAACAATCCGTCCGTTAGATCCTGGAGTTGTTATTTACAAAATAATTGTTGATATGGGAGGATATGAACAAACATATCTGAAAATGAATGAGAGTCCTTACAAAAAAGTATATTAAATTTTAGTAGTATTAAGCAATGAAGAAAAAAGTAGTTCTCTTTTTAGGGCAATTTTTGTTTTCGCTTATCTGTTTAGCACAGGTAAATAATAATAATTCACCAACGGATAGTATCTCTTCGCATGTGTTTCATTACACTAATCCTATAACAAGAGATACTGCTGTCTCTATGCGTGATCATTGTATAATCAAGGTTGGCAAACAGTGGTATTGCACGGGTACTTCCAATCCTGTATGGACAGGGCCGAATCCTGGTGTTCGTTTATTGGTCTCAGATGATTTAATCCATTGGAGTCAACATTCATGGATTATAGATGCAAGCAAACTATCTGCTGATTGTCCTTATAATGGAAGGTTCTGGGCTCCGGAAATACATTTCATAAAGAATAAATATTGGCTTACTGTTAATAGTGGAAAAGTAACTAAAGAGGATCCAAAAGGTATGAGTACACATAGTATCTGGTTATTTGTATCCGATCAGGTGACTGGGCCATATAAATTAGTTAACGGACCTCTTACTTCTCAATATAATAATGATGCAACATTGTTTGAAGATGAGGATGGGCAGACATATCTCTATTGTAGTGGCAACGGACTTTTTCAAGCAAAAATAGACTTGACGAAGGGACGAATTATTGGAAATATTCAAAAAATTCTGGATAAGAAACAACCTGGTTATCCTGAATGGATGATTGGAGGTATTGAAGGACCATTTGTAGTTAAAAGAGATGGAACTTACTTTATGTTTTTCTCTACCTGGACTCGCGGATACGAAGTTGGATTATTGAAGTCTAAATCTCCGCTTGGTCCGTGGACTTTGGCATCACCTGAACCAATATTTGGTACCCGAAAAAAAGGATATCGTCCGGAATTAGCTATTGGTGGAGGATATGCTCATCTGAAAGTTCAGGATACAGAAGATCCATATTGTGAAACAGGACATAATAGTTTATTTGAAGGGCCGGATGGGAAATTGTGGTTATCCTGCCATTACCTGATGGATGAAAAACGGCCTTATCCTTACTGTAAAGATCTTCAGAATTGGGAGAAGGTACCTCAAATGGGGATAGAACCTGTATATTATAAAAATGGAATGTTCTACATTAAAGGGCCAACCTGGACCGAACAGAGTGTTGAATATTGATTAAGCATTGAATACCTTACATATTCATTAATGGCATTACTGTCACATCAGCAAAAGTTTATGTTACATAGTTCTTTGTGTTATCTAATTAGCCTTATTACTTTTGTGCAACATTGAATTCAATTTAATATATTATGAGAAAAAGGATATCATTAGTTTTTTTAGTTCTTATTTTTTTTGTTAATCCAGCCTGGACTCAGGCAAAAAGCAAAGTCGATTTTACTAAGATGACATGTACAATGCTTAATGGAATTAGTGAACGAGAGTATACCATATATCTTCCTCCTAGTTATAATACAGATAAAACACAAACTTATCCTGTGCTTTATCTATTACATGGCGGGAATTGTTCGAATACTGATTGGGCCGTATACGGTGGATTACAAACAACAGCTGATAGTTTAATAGCAAATGGATTGTGTAAAGAAATGATTATTGTTTGCCCCGAAGGTAATAAAAACAATATGATTTGGTTTAATGCCAGTCATTGGAAGTATGAAGATTTCTTCTTCAAGGAGTTTATTCCTTTCATTGAAAACCATTATCGTGTAATTTCGGATAAAAAGCATAGGGCTGTAGCGGGTTATTCTATGGGAGGAGGTGCATCTGTAGTATATGGAGTTCATCACCCTGAAATGTTTAATACCGTATACGGCATGAGCAGCTATTTGAGAAGTCAGGATTTGGCTTTTTTGAAGAAAGATTCTTCTGCAACTTGGCGTCAGCAAATTATAGATGATAATAATCCTATCAAGTCAATACAAAGTGCTTCGGCTGCAAAGCTGGATTCGTTGAGAAAAGTTCATTGGTTTATTGATTGTGGTGATGATGATTTTACTTATGACGCCAATATTGATCTCATTAGTGCATTTAGACTTCAAAATATAAGATATCAATTGCGCATTAAGGATGGTGGGCATGATTGGAATTATTGGCGCCCATCATTGAAAGAGGCATTAATCATTGTTTCAAATAATATGAAATAAGGTCTGTTGATTGATCTCTTTTCATAAAAAAAGGCGTAAGATATCATAAATGTAATATCTTACGCCTTTTTAGATTACTCTTTAGATTGTTCCATATACTCTTTTGGAGTTATTCCATATAACTCTTTAAAAGCAGTAGAAAAATAAGTTGTACTGACAAATCCTGTAGCATATGCTACTTCACTAATACTCTGATCTTTTTCCTTTAATAATGATGCTGCTTGTTGCAAACGTATATTACGAATTAGGTCGCGAGTAGTTTGATTGGTCAGTTCTTTTAGCTTACGATGTAAGTGAACTCTGCTGATGCCAACTTCTGATGCTAAGATTTCTACGTTAAAATCTGTATTACTGATGTTCTTGTTTATTACAGACATTACTCTATCCATTAGTTTCTCGTCAGGCGTTTTGAGACTAATTTTATCTAATTTATCTTCTTGATTCTGTTGCCCGGTTAAATTATTTTTCAGAGTCTCTCTGTTTTTAATAAGATTTTGAATGGTTTTTCTTACTATATCGATATTAAAAGGTTTTGTGATATAACTGTCTGCTCCAACATCCAGCCCTTCTAAATTGTCTTCTTCTCTGGTTTTAGCTGTTAGTAAAACAACAGGAATATGATTTATATTAATATTCTGCTTAATCTTGCGACAAAGTGCCATACCATCCATCTCTGGCATCATTACGTCACTGATGACTAAATCCGGAGCTTTTTTTAATATCATAGCAAGAGCTTCTTTACCATTACAGCTTTCTGTAATATGAAATTCATTTCCTAATTCATCTTTCAGATATTTACGTATCTCTTGATCATCCTCTACAATTAATATTTTATATTTAGTCTTTGTTTTGATTGATACAGTATTATTGTTATCAGGTTTTTCCTGGATTGTTACCTGGCTATCTGTTATATCTTGTTCTGTCTTTTCCATAACCATTTCTTCAGATACCAGGAAATGATTTCCTAGAGGTAGACGGATAATGAAACGACAGCCTTTTCCGTTTTCATTATTTTCAGCTCTAATAATTCCATGATGAAGTTCTACCAGAGAGCGTGTCAGATGAAGACCAATGCCAGTACCAATATGGGAATTATTTAAGCTGTTTTTTATTTGATAAAAACGTTCAAAGATGCGCTCTATCTCATCTTTATCTATAGCTATTCCATTGTCTGAAACTATAATTTCGTAATAGTTACGTAATTCGCCACTTTCGTTCTCGTTTTCTCCTGTGTGGATACTTATGTTTATTTCTCCCTTTTCAGGTGTGAATTTGAATGCATTGGATAATAAGTTTAAGATAATCTTATCAAAATTATTTGGATCTATCCATGTGTTCAGATGAGATACATCAGAATGAAACGTTAGTTTAATTTGCTTACTTTGTGATTGATCTTCAAATATTTCAGTCTGGTTTTGTATGAATTTGACAATGTCAGTTTCACAGAATTTCAGAACCATCTGCTTTTTATCAATTTTACGGATGTCCATTAGTTGATTGATTAAAGCAAGAATACGTTCAGAATTCCTGAAAATAGTATGATACAGCTTTTGACGTTCTTCATCTCTATCTATCTTCAAAAGCTTTTGCAATGGACTAATAATTAAAGTCATTGGGGTTCTTATCTCATGAGAAATATTTATGAAAAACTGAAGTTTTGCTTCGTTGATTTCTTCCGTATGTGCTTGTTGCTGAAGTTTTAGTTTAATTTGACGTCGTTGCATGATTTGCTGTCGCGTAAAATATAAAATCGTAATGATTATAATCAAATATATAATTTTAGCACCAATTGATGCATACCATGGTGGTGATATAAGAATTGTAATTTCTTTTATTTCAGAATAAGTCTCGTAATACTTAGCTTTTACTTTGAAATGGTATTTTCCTGGAGCCAGGTTGCTGAATGAAACATGACTTTCACCGGGTTGAAGAGTACTCCAATTCTTGTCGTTCATAGCATACATAAAAGTAATTCGTTCCGGATTGCAAAATTCCATTGCTGAAAATTCGATGCTGAATGAATTATCACTTGCAGCAAGGTGGAAGCTTTTTGCTTCAGATACCGCAGTATCAATAATGTCGTATGAACCAGATTTAGCACCTTTCATAATGGCCTGATCATGAATATAGAATCCTGTTATGCGTATATCAAGTTTTTTTGCCGGATTGGTTATTTTTTCAGGATAGAAAGAAGTAACTCCGTTGACACCTCCAAAAATAATTTCTCCATTTTTATCTCTGAATAATGCATTCTTACTGAACTCATTTCCTTGTAGTCCATCGTCAGCATAGTAATTGGTGAATACCTTTTTTATTGGATTATATTTGGAAATCCCATAATTTGTACTGATCCAAAGATTACCTTGTTTATCTCCACAAATTCCACAAATAACATTGCTTGGCAATCCATCTTTCATATTCAATGATGTTATCTGATGATTTTTTGGATGAATGCAAAACATACCTTCTGAGGTTCCAATCCAGATAAATCCTTTTGTGTCTTCAAATATAGTGTAAATTATATATCCGCTTAGAAGTTTATTGGTCTGATACGTTGATACGAAATTTTTGGTTTTCAAATCTAAGCATCCTAATCCATCATATGAACCTATATATAATTTATTGTCATGAGATAGCAACAGAGAAGTAATCCATCGATTATGTAAAGCATTCAGTTTTTTACTATATTGTGATCCTGTGATAGAAGAATAATGCACAATTTGATTGTTTTTAATATTCATAGAATAAATTCCGGAACCCATTACTCCAATCCAAAGATTTTTATTTTTGTCTTCAACAATACTAAATACGCAAGCATTATTTAACTCTTTTACATATTCACAATGGCCAGTGTTTTTATTTAATTTAGCCATACCTTGAAAGAAGGAACCTAACCATAGATTCTGATCTGAATCTTCAAAAACACTCAAAATTGTAGAAGGAACATTTGAACCAGTTTCCTGGCTGAAATGCGATTTAACTTCTCCGTTTGGGGTAACGCTATATATACCATCATTATCTGTCCCAATCCATAAAACTCCATTATGATTTTTGCATACTGACATAATGCAATTAGAACCAATGTTGTTCTTTAGAACAGATTTATGACCAATATATTTGAACTTGCTTCGATTAGCAGGCAATAACATGACTCCTTTTTGAAAAATGCCTAGCCAGATATCTCCTGCCTTGTCTTCAATAATAGAGTGAATTTTTGATTTTGTAAAGTCGAAAGTCGGGATATTGTATTTGTTTTCTATAAATTTTTTATAGGTAGGGTCATAGACCTTTAACCCTTTTCCATCTGTTCCAACCATAATTTTATGTTGGTTATTGACATAAAGAGTTTTTATAGGAAGTTTAACTGGATAAGTTATTGCATCAAAAGAATTGGTAGATGCATTATATGCAAACAATCCTCTATTTAAGCTGCCAACATATATTTTATTGTCAGGTCCTAAACACATACAGGAAATATCAAGATTTACTAGTTTAGCTTCATTAAGGTATTGTCTGGTTTCCTTTTTCTTGCCTGATGTCAAACAGAATACGCCTTTACCCTCAGTTCCTATCCAAAGATTGCCATTTTTATCTTCCTGAATAGCTGTAATGAAAGAATTAGGAATAGTATTAAGTATAACTTGATTGGCTTGTTTGCTGTTCTTTTTTAATAAAAACATCCCGTGGCCAGCTGTTCCAATTAAAAGATCTCCGTTCTTTTTCTCATAGATAATATGAATATGTGCATCTATTGGTTTGCGATTCGTAGATGATAATAAAGGTATATCAGTGAATTTCCCAGAAGCATAATCATATTGTTGCAAACCATTTATATATCCTATATAAAGATTATTGTGGCTATCATTGAAGACAGATAGTACATAATTGTTTTTAATGGATGACCGGTCCTCATTTTTATGTTTAAAAGTCAGAAATTTGGCGCCATCATAGCAATTAAGACCATCTTCTGTAGCAATCCATATATTTCCTTTCGAATCTTGAGAAACCTTATTAACCATACTGCTGGATAATTCTTTATCAACAGTAAATAATTTTCCGGATTGTGCAAATCCACATATATAAAAGAAGAATAGTAGGATGGTTGAAATTCGTGCGATTCTCATAAATAGACTATTAAATATTCAATTGCAAATTTAGTCATTCTATAGATAAAAACAGGCTAATAGTCGCGAAATGTGAAGAGTGATGTAACATTAACGAACTATTATGTAACATTCATCTGGAATTATGTAACCCATGTAAATGGATGTGTATCTAAATTTTGCAATTCAAAGTAGATAGTGAAGTACATTTGTGTGATAAATATGGATAATCATATTAAGAATTTTATGTGGTAGCATTTTGTAATCCGGTTATTGAAGACAAAGGCTTGGATTAAAATTATAATAACATGTTTAGATGGTGGAAATTTGATGAAAAACATAACTGAAGTTTTGTAAAAGCATTGAGCTTTGGATTCAGATTATAAACCAATGGATGGTAATTCATTCTCCAATAAATACAGAAAAAACGAGAATAGATCTGCCACCTGCTACTAATATAAATTAGTAGGCTGCTATACAAGTGTTTATCTTAAAACGGATAAAGATCATCTGCCACTAATCAGCTGTTTATCTGCTACTAATTTAGGTGATCTGCCACTGTTATTTACATTTGTTAACCAAGAATAGGCCTTAAAAAACAAAGAGTGGGGAAATATATATGAAAAACTAAAACTAAAATGAGAACTAAACTTTTTTTTGTAACTTTCTTGCTAACTATTTTCTCATTATACTCCTCAAATATAAAGTTCTACGATGTCAACTCTTTATATGGAATTTCAATGCGAGTTGCTACTTCTGTTTGCAAAGATAAAAAAGGATTTATTTGGGCTTCTACTAAAATGGGGATTTTAAGGCTTGCTGGAGATGATTACCGCATTTATCAACTACCATATGAAAATACAGATGTAATAACAGTAAAGCTCGTGTATGCTAACTCTGACTTATTGGCTTTTTCAAATAATGGTCAGCTATTTCGTTATAACGCGATTAAGGATCAATTTGAATTGATCGTTAATATGGGCAAAGTGATGAATAATAAGTATTTAGTTGTCGCTGACATGGTTATTGATAATACCAATTGTTATTGGATTGCTACTTCATCTGGTTTATTCCGATATCAGAGAGCGCATCTTATGAAGATTCAAGATTCAGAAGATACTCATAGTCTAGTCTGGTATGACTCCAATCGCTTGTTCGTTGCTAAACCAAAAGGAATCTGGTTATTTAATAAACAGACAATGAAAGGGGAGTGGCTTTACAAAAATGGACCAAAATCTGATTTACATGTTAGCAGGTTTTTATATGATAATAAAGCGAAAAGACTTTGGATTGGAACATCTTGGAACGGCATGTTTTATTATGATTTGAATAAGCATACTCTGTGTCCGGTGAAAATAAATGGTTTTCCTAAACAACCTATCCTGGCAATAGAGGCAAATTCCGATTCCACAATTTTAGCCGGGATCGATGGACAAGGTATTTGGGAGTTGAACAGACAAGGAACAAAGGTTTTGAACGTATATAAAGAAGATGTAAATGATCCGTCATCTCTTTCCGGAAATGGAGTTTATGACATTTTTAATGACCAGAATAAGCGTATTTGGATTTGTACTTATGGTGGTGGTGTCTCTTTTTTTGATAAAACGACTCCCCTGGTTGATCAATTAACTCATACTATCAATAATCCGAATTCTTTAGTAAATAATAAAGTTAACAAGATTGTACAAGACAAAAGGGGAAGTATTTGGATGGCTACTGATAACGGCATTAGTTGCAAGGAAGCCGGAACTGGAAAATGGAAAACTTATTATCAAAACCAGCATAATCAAGCTCCGGTATTTATCTCATTATGTGAAGATGATAAAGGACGGATATGGGCGGGTACTTATTCTTCGGGTATTTATGTTCTTGATGAACGTACCGGTCGCGAATTAGCACATTATTCGAAAGAAACTCATGGGTCTGCATTAGATAATAATTTTGTATTGGATATTTTTAAAGATAGCAACGGCGATCTTTGGATAGGAGGGGTACAAGGTAAAATGATATGTTATCTTTCAAAGGAAAATAAATTTAGAAATTACTCAACGATGCCTATCAATGCTTTTGCTGAATTGGCACCAAACAAAATACTTTTAGCTTGTACATATGGATTATGCATTCTTGATAAAAAAACAGGAATAATCAAAACATTACAAGAGGGATACTTGGTTCATGATGCAATTGCAATAAAAGATGAAATATGGATTTGTACAAGTGGAGAGGGTTTAATCAGATATAATTATAAAACTCGCAAAACACAAAAGATTACAGCTGCATCTGGACTGCCGTCTAATTATGTAAATAGCATAATGTATGCAGACGGTTATTTGTGGTTGGGCACGGAAAGTGGATTGTGCCGATTGAATCCAAAGAACATGGGAGTACTCACTTACAATACAGTGTATCCATTGTCACGAGTTTCTTTTAACCGAGGCTCACGTTGCAAACTAAATAACGGACAATTAATTTGGGGTACAAGTAATGGTGCGGTACGTTTCTCTCCAAAATCATTATCAGAGAGCCAATCAAAAGGTGCTATCTTTTTTCAGAATCTTACCATTGCAGGTCGCTCTATTCGTAGCAGTCTGAGTTCTCCATTAGATAGCTTGCAAGAAGTGTCATTGAACTACAATCAAAATACATTGCAATTAGAACTCCTATCTATAGGAGGTATTTCGGGTGCAAAATTCTCCTGGACATTAGAAGGCTTCGATAATAGTTGGAGTCAGCCTTCCGAAAATCGCTTCATACATTATTCAAACATACCAAATGGAACTTATGTATTGAAAATAAGGCTATATGATTGTTCTCTTTCACATGTAATCGTAGAGCGGTCATTGTGTATAACTGTTGTTCCACCTTTTTGGAAGACTTGGTGGTTCGAACTTTTTATTTTTGCCTTTATTGTGAGTATTATTTATTTATCATTTAAATATTATATTGAGCGGTTCAAACAACAGCATAATGAAGAAAAAATACGTTTTTTTACCAATACCACTCATGATATAAGAACATCTCTTACATTAATCAAAGCTCCTATTGAGGAATTATTGAAAGAGCAAAATATGTCCGATGTAGGCAGGTATTATCTTTCGTTGGCAACTGAACAGGCAAGACGTCTCTCTACTGTTGTAACCCAGTTAATGGATTTTCAAAAAGTGGATATCAGAAAAGAACAGCTGGTTCTTGGTATGGTAGATATTGTGGGTCTGATTGAACATCGTCGGTTGATGTTCGAATCATTTGCAAAAAAACAAAATATAGATTTATATTTTTCTTCAGATCAGGATTGGTATCAAACGGCTGTAGATGAATCTATGATGGAAAAAACAATTGATAATCTTATCTCTAATGCTATTAAATATTCACACCCAGATAGCAAGGTTCTGATAAATATTAAATGTGAACCTGATAATTGGACCTTGGAAATAAAAGATAGTGGCATTGGAATTAGTAAGAAAGCTCAATATCAACTATTCAGAGAATTTTACCGAGGTGAGAATGCTATAAATTCTAAAATTGTAGGTTCAGGTATCGGCCTTCTGTTGGTGAAAAAATATGTTGAGATGCATGACGGTAATATTAGTTGCGTTAGTGAAGAAAATATCGGTTCTATTTTTAAAATCGTTATTCCTTTTAAAGAGGTTCTTGAAGAGAAGAATAAAGCAAATGCCAAAATAAAAGAATCAGTATCTTATGTTGTGAATAATATTGATTCGCAACCTCTGTTGGAGCAAGAAGGATCGCCGAAACAAGTAATGCGGATTCTAATTGTTGAAGATAATGATGATCTTCGAAACTTTATGCAATCTCCCCTTCAAACAGATTTTGATGTATTGTTAGCCGAAGATGGTGTCGTAGCTTGGGATATAATTCAAAAACAGATGCCAGATCTGGTCGTTTCAGATGTGATGATGCCGAATATGGATGGATTTGAACTTTGCAGATTAATGAAGTCAACTTATGAAACTTCCCATATTCCATTAATATTGCTTACAGCACTTTCTGGTGAAGCTGAACAACTACATGGATTAGGTTTAGGGGCAGACGATTATCTAACAAAGCCTTTTGATATGACTCTTCTTGTACAAAGAATAAAGTCGATAATCAGGAATAGAGAGATTGTCAAAGAAAAGGCTTTAAAGTTAATTAAAGGACCAGATAATAATGAAGAACAGATTTTGGCCAATAAGCTTAATGATAAGTTTGTGAAGAAAATGCTGGAAGTGGTCCGGGCAAATATAGCAAATACAGAATTTGGAAAAGATGATTTTGCTTCTTCGATGAATATTAGCTCATCATTGCTTTATAAAAAGGTAAAGTCGCTTACAGATCAATCACCAACAGATTTTATTAAGATGGTTCGACTGGACTACGCATTAGAACTATTACAGAGTCATAAGTATACTGTTACAGAAGTGAGTGAATTTTGTGGCTTTTCCTCTCTTGGATATTTTAGTACAGTGTTTAAAAAGTATTTTGGGAAATCTCCTACTGAAATAGAGTCCTAGAGCTGTTTTTATACATGGAAGTTGATAAAAAAGCATTGTAATAATCAAAGAATATATTGTATGTCTGAAATTGAAAACTAAATATCTTAATTCTAAAGTGAAAAACTCTATTCAAATATACTTTTGTGCTGAAGAAATGAATCAACAGTTTTAGTTTGATGATCATATTGTTTAAATAACAATATACTTCTTTAGTGTTTGAAGAGTATCTATAGATGTAGACTTATAAGATAAAAGGTGATTAGTTGATGAATAGTAATTAGGTTAGTGTGATCGAAGATTGGGGTGAGTTCTCACTCCAATCTTTATTACATGGGTTACTATCTCAAATGATTCAGATGTTTAGCTAATTAAATAAAGAATATATTATTAGTATAAAGTACAGAATAGTTATACTAAATAAACCATGTAAACCCAATTTATTCAATGAAAAAGAAAATTACAACAATTCTAATTGGCTTATGCAGCTTATTTTATCCCTTGACGGGAACTGCACAATCTACTTCGTTTAAAACATTTATGAATCCGGTAATTCCCGGAGATCATTCAGATTGTACATTAACTAAAGTCGGTGATCATTTTTATACAACAGGTTCTTCGTTTAATCCGACTCCTGTTATTTATCATTCTACAGATTTAATACATTGGGAAGCTATTGCTCAACCGGTTTCTGCAGCATGGTCTTCATATGGAGATGCTCCTAGTGGAGGATGCTGGGGCGGACAAATAGTTTATTATAATAACAAGTATTGGGACTTTTTTTCAAGAGCCAACGCAATGCATTTTGTTGTTGCAGATAAACCTGAAGGACCATGGAGCATGCCTGTTAAAGTAAATAATCCATCTCAGCTTCCATTTGGTCTTGGTTATGATAACTCAGTTTTTATTGATAATGATGGAAAATGGTATTTGGTTGTTAAAAATGGACAAGCAAATAATGCAATTGTAGAATTAGATACGTTTGGACAGCCAACCGGAGTTGTTTACAATTTAGCCTGGCTGAATCCTGATAATGAAAATCATCCGTACAGTTGGGCTGAAGGACCGGTTATGTGGAAACATAATGGATATTATTATTATTCATTTGCTCATGATGTATCTGGTGGACAAAAAGTTATGCGAAGTAAAACGCTAACAGCAGATAAATCAGCCTGGACCACACCTGTAGATATGTTTAATGAGAATGATCCGAATAAATCAACAGCTATCTTTGGGAGGCCAAATCATAGTTCGGCAGCCGTAGAGTTAAGCGATGGTACATGTTGGGTAGTTCATCCTGTTTGGGCCAGAGCAAATAATAATGAATGGTATGGACAAGGTCGTCAAGGATTGCTGAATCAGGTAAGATATGATTCTGAAAATAACGTAGTTGCTGATTATCCGGTAAATATGGTTAAAAAAGCACCTTTATTACCTTCTGGCGGAATTCCATTTATGGTTCCTAAATCTGATTTCTTTACTACTGAAAAGCTTAATCCGGAATGGTCGTTTTGGGGGTATACTAAAACCTCACTTGTCTCACTTTCTGATAGACCAGATTGGTTAAGATTAACTCCCAAAAGTCTGACTAAGGCAAATACTGTTATAAAAACGGATGCCGAGCATAACTATTCATTAATTACACGTCTTGATTTCAAGCCGGATTCTACATCTGATGAAGCAGGAATAAGAATTATGAATGGCCTGGAAAATTTGTTTGCTAAAATATATAGTACTATAAATAGTAAAGGTGAAAAAATAATCTGTTTTAGTTTTGATCAGGTTCATTATGAAATCGAAAATAACATAGGCAATATCGTGTGGCTAAAATTAGAAAGAAATAATCATGAACTAACCGGCTTTTTTAGTCAGGATGGTGTAAAATGGATGCCAGTTGGTAATAAAATAAATGTAGAAACACTCGATCGGTTTACTAGTAATTATAATGGATGGTGTGGAAATAGGCAAGGGTTATATGTTCAGGGAACAAAGTATGCTGATTTTGATCTATACATATATCGTGATGCTTATTCACCTATTCTGGCAGAATGTCCGGCAAATCAATATGGAACAATGAAGACTGTGCTTTCAAACGGGGGGGCTTTATTAGACGATATTCATAATAATGATTGGGCTTTATATGCTGGAGTTGAATTTGGAAATAAAAACTATAACAAAAAATCTGGTAACATTTCTATTTCTGCTTCCTGTGCTACTAAAGGTGGTAAGGTTGAAGTATGGCTTGACTCTATAGGTACAGGAAAGAAAATTGCTATCTGCAATATTAAAAATACTGGCAATTTATCGAATGTAAAAACTTTCACTGCTAAAACGATTCCTACAACCGGAAGACATGATGTTTATCTTAAGTTTGTAGGTGAAAATGGTGATAAATTATTTGCATTGAAGGACTTTGTTTTTACATGTAAATGATCCTTTTTATGAAGACTATCTTCATTAAATATTGTATGTAGTTTTTTGAGATATACAGTAAGCTGTGTCTTTTGTAACATCATTAGACTTGTGTTATATGATTAATGCTGTTCTAATTATTTCTAAGTACTTATGCTTATTGTATATCTCAAATTAGAAATATAATATCTATTATCAAAACTCTATAATGGATAAATATAGTTGTTTTGCAATCTGTTAACAACAATTGGTTATTCTTAATATATCCTTGTGGATTTACCTTTGAATCAAATGAGAACACGAAGTCTTGTTTTTTTGTATATGTTGATTCCTTTTGCCTGCTATGGCAAAGTTCAATTTTATCAGATTCCTGGTGTTTAGTGTTTCTTAAACTAATTGTCTGTGTTTTTTTAACCTTAATAAATAATTATGTATGAAGATAGTAATGAACACTAGTTGATCCTCTCGTATTATTTAATGCTCACCATCAAAAGTATGGGGATTCCTATTCTATGACTTCTATATATAGAAAAAGGAAATCGAGCTTTGTAATGTAGAAATGTGGATGCAAAATATCTTTCTACTGCTCCATAAACCTGTAACTTTAATTTTTGTGAGATATTTATTTGATGATAGTTAAGTAATTTTTTCTAATAGTTAAAGAGCTATGAATAATTAAGTTATCAATATCTTAAACTAATAATAATGAAAAATGTTAAAAGACAAACTAAAAAGAATCTTTATTTATTCTTACTAATGCTATTCAGTAGCCTAATAGTGACGGCTCAGGATAAAGCATTTGTAAAAGGGATAGTAGTGGATGGACAAAATGAACCAGTGATTGGAGCTACTGTCTTTGTAAAAGGAAATCGTTCAATAGGCACAGCAACAGATATAGACGGTAAATTCTCACTGAGTGTTCCAAACACAAAGCAACTCCTTGTAGTTTCTTATGTAGGTATGGTTACACAAGATGTGAAAATCGAAGGTAATAAATCAATAAAAATTGTTTTAAAAGATAATAACGTACAATTAAATGAAATAGTTGTTGTAGGTTATGGACAACAAAAGAAAGCTAGTGTGGTTGGCGCAATTACGCAAACTACTGGTAAAGTGCTGGAACGTGCCGGTGGTGTTTCAAATATTGGTGCAGCCTTGACTGGTAACCTGCCTGGCGTAGTTACTACAGCTAGTACCGGTATGCCTGGCGAAGAAGATCCGAAGATAGTTATTCGTGGTATCAGTTCATGGAACAATAGTGATCCATTAATTTTAGTAGATGGAATAGAACGTCCTATGAATAGTGTAGACATCAGTTCTGTACAATCTGTTTCTGTATTAAAGGATGCTTCTGCCACTGCCGTTTATGGTGTGAAAGGTGCAAATGGTGTTATCTTGATTACTACAAAACGTGGAAGTGAAGGTAAAGCCAAAATAGAGGTTGGTTTTAATGCTACAGCAAAAGTCGTGTCTAAGTTACCACGTTCTATGGCTTCTGCAAATGCTTTATATGTACGTAATCAAGCAATAGAGAATGAACTGGGTTTAAATCCTGATTCATGGGGGGATATTACATCAGCTGATATTCTGGAGAAATACCGTAATCCGGCTAATTTGGAAGAAGCTGAACGCTATCCGAATGTGGATTGGCAGAAAGAGTTGTTTAAAGATTATGCAATGGCTTATAATGCAAATGTTAATATTTCGGGTGGAACAAGATTTGTAAAATACTTTGCGGCAGTAGATTTTCAACATGAAGGTGATTTGTTCCGTCAGTGGGATAATAATCGTGGATATCAGTCAGGATATGGTTATAACCGTATTAATGTACGAAGTAATTTAGATTTCCAGTTGACAAAAACGACTGTTTTGAAAGCTAATATTGCGGGGTCACATGGTCTTAGACTTTCTCCATGGCATGTCAGCGATGATTCATTCGGAGCGTCGCAGTTATGGCAGGCTGCTTATAGTGCTCCCTCAGATGCGTTTCTTCCCCGATATTCGGATGGAGCGTGGGGATATTATCCTTCTAATACACAAGGTGCACCTAACTCAATTGTAAATTTGGCGATCAGTGGTTCTGAAAAGAAGACAACGACTCGTATTAACACAGACTTTACCCTGGAACAAGATCTTAGTTTCTTTTTGAAAGGATTGAAAGCAAGTGCCTTGCTCTCATTGGATAATGTGTTTTTTGAAAATGATCGTGGTATAAATGACCTTTATCACAATACACAATTTAAATGGATAGATCCTGATACGGGAGAAATAAAGTACCAACAATCTGGTAATAGTAATAATAACTTCGACTTTCAAGAGGGAATACAGTGGACTACATCTGGTGGTTCAATAGATAATAATCAAACTCAGCGTAACTTGTTCTATCAGGGACAATTGAATTGGGCTGGACAGTTTGGTAAACATGAAGTTTCTGCAATGGGTGTATTTAACCGTACAGAGCGTGCAACCGGTAGTGAATTTACGCATTATCGTGAAGATTGGGCTTTCCGTACTACATATAATTATGCCGACAAGTATTTCGCTGAATATAACGGTGCTTATAATGGTTCTGAAAAATTTAGCGCTAAGAATCGTTTCGCTTTCTTTAATTCGGGTGCCGTGGGATGGATGATCAGTGAAGAAAAATTCTTCAATCCGCTTAAGAAATACGTAGATATGTTAAAAGTGAGGTATTCTTATGGTGAAATCGGTGATGACAATGTTGGGTCTCGTTGGTTATACGCCACTCAGTGGGCTTACGGAACAGGTAAAAATGGAAGTATTGCTATGATGGGGTCTAAGGGAGAAAACAGTCCTTATACATGGTATCGTGAGTCATCAGTAGGTAATGAAAATGTGCATTGGGAAAAAGCAGTTAAGCAGAACTTAGGTGTTGACTATTCATTACTAGGAGGTTTAATAGCTGGTAGTGCAGAGTTTTTTCATGAAAACCGTTCTGATATTCTCGTATCAGGTGATAAACGTTCTGTACCTTCTTATTTTGGTACCACAGCTCCTACTGCCAATCTTGGTAAGGTTCGCACAAAAGGATATGAGTTGGAGTTACGCCTGAATAAAATGTTTAAGAACGGTCTGCGCCTATGGGGTAATTTCAATATGACGCATGCCGAAAACCTTGTATTAAAATATGATGATGCACAATTCTTGCCAAGTTATCAAAAAACAGCAGGATACGCTATCGGACAGGATCACTCTTATCTAAGTAATGGCTATGCTAATACATGGGATGAAGTTATTGGAATGACTGATCACAATACAAATGATAACCAGAAATTACCTGGTCAATATGTCATTGTTGACTTTAATGGCGACGGAGTGATTGACACTAATGATAACGCACCTTATGGATATACTGGAACTCCTCAAAATACATACAATGCTACTGTTGGTTTTGAATGGAAAGGATTCAGTGCTTTTGTTCAGTTCTATGGGGTAACCAATGTTGATCGTTATGTATCCTTTACCTCACTCAACGGTAAATTGAATACTGTTTTTGATGAAGGGGCTTACTGGACAGTAAAAAATACAAATGCAGATGCACCCATGCCACGATGGAATTCTACACCAAATTATTATGAGGGGACTCGCTACCACTATGACGGTTCGTTTATTCGCTTAAAAAATGCTGAAATAGCCTATACATTTACTGATGGTTGGATAAAGAAAATGGGTCTCTCTAACCTGAAAATTTATTTGAATGGTAATAATTTGTGGGTATGGACACGTATGCCAGATGATCGTGAATCGAACTTTGCCGGTACAGGTTTGGCTTCTCAAGGAGCTTATCCTACATTGAAACGTTTCAATTTGGGAATAAAATTCAATCTTTAAAAGAAATAACATGAAAAAGTATATATATAAATATTTTTTAAGCGGCTTGATAGTTATGTGCCTGCTAAGTACAACTTCATGTACAGACTATCTGGATAAAGCACCCGACTCTGATATTTCTGCAACGGATGCTTTTAAAGATTTCACCAACTTCCAAGGTTATACGGAAGAGCTATATTATTGCATCCCCGATTTTGCAAAAGGTTATTGGAGTAATTCCTTTAACTGGGGAGAAGATGAAATTATGAATGTAGGTATTGACTATCACATGTGCTATAAGATTGACCAAGGCGATTTCTGGGGATGGCAATCCGAACATGATGGCTGGCAAAGCGGCTGGATGGATCGTAGAGGTAGTTCGACTACTTCTAATGATCGTTTCGAAAAGTCATTATGGTCGCTCGCATGGTATGGTATTCGTAAAAGCAATATGGGTCTTGCTAACATAAAATTGATGACCGATGCTACAGAAGAAGAACGTAACTTAATTGAAGGACAGCTATACTTCTTTCGTGGATGGTTCCATTTTGAGTTGATGCAATACTTCGGAGGTTTGCCTTATATCGACACGGTACTTCCTTCTGGAGAACCATTGACTCTTCCTCGACTTAGCTATCAGGAATGTGCAGAAAAAGCAGCTGCCGATTTTCGCAAGGCTGCCGACTTACTGCCTATCGACTGGGATAATACAACCGCAGGAAAGAATACATTGGGTAAGAACCAATTACGTGTCAATAAAATTATGGCATTAGGCTACTTAGGTAAGAATTTGTTGTGGGCAGGTAGTCCATTAATGAACTATGAATCTCAAAAATCTAAATCATATAACAAAGATTTATGCAAGAGATCAGCCGAAGCATTTGGTGAATTGCTCACATTGGTTGAAAGTGGCCAGACACAATATTCTTTGGTTGATTTTAAAAATTACTCTAGCTTGTTTTATACAATCGGGCAAGATGGTTTGATGCCTGGTTCAACAGAAGCTATTTTCCGTGGTCCTTCTTATGGATGGAACGATACAAACTGGGGGTTGAGTAAGCAATTTGGTACCGGCATTCTTAATGATGCTGGAGTTCTATCACTTCCTACAGCCAATTATGTTAACTATTATGGTATGGCAAATGGCCTACCTTTGACTGACGCAGAATCGGGCTTTGATGCAACCTATCCTTGGAAAGGACGCGATCCACGTTTTTACCATGATATTGTATACGATGGTGTGAAAGTAGTAGAAGGTAATTTGAGTACAGAAAATGAACCACTTCGCTATGCCAGCTTATATACTTCCGGTCAGTTGCGTGATGCTACGAAAGGAAGTCGCACCGGATATTTGCTTTACAAGTTTATTCCTGTTAAATGTAATAAGTTCGATGACGGTTATGGATATAGCAATCACTTTCATATTCATCTGAGTTGGATGCGCTTAGCAGATGTCTATTTAATGTATGCTGAATCAGCAGCAAATGCTTCGGAATCTGCTATGGGCAAATCATCAAACTGCTCATTGACTTCAGTTGACGCTGTTAATAAAATTCGTAAACGTGCGGGAGTAAAAGAGATAAATGCTAAATATACTGGTACATTAGATGGTTTCATGGGTGAGCTTCGCCGTGAACGCGCTGTAGAATTGGCTTATGAAGGGCATCGTTTTAATGATTTGCGTCGTTGGTTATTACTGACAGAATCTCCTTATACTATTAAAACTTCACAGGAATTTATTCGTTCAGGTGCTTTCAATAAAGAAGATCCTACAAAAAATGCAGTAAGTGGCTTTACAGAAAAAGTAATTTTAACTCGAAACTTTACAGAAAAGCATTATTGGTTACCTTTGAAGAAATCTGATACAAGTCTTTACCCTGAATTTCATCAGAATCCTGGTTGGTAATAGGTGTTAACATTAAGTTTAATAAAACAGAAAAAGAATGAAAAATATACATGCAAAAATCGTTATGGGGACTATGATGGCTTTCACGTCATTGGGGCTGGTAGCGCAAGAGAATGCAGCAATTATAACACCTGCCGACTCTTTAGCCAAGCAAGAAGTCAATGTGGCTTTCCGTACGGTGAATCAGAAGGACCTGATGGGAGGTGTTTCTGTAGTGGATATGGTGCAATTAACGGATAAAAACTATTCGACGTATAGTTTGGATAATATGCAGTCACTGGTAGGTGGATATAATGGCCAGCTATGGAACATGGGTGATGCATTAATATTAGTTGATGGTGTACCCCGTGATGCAAATAATGTAATGCCTACTGAAATAGATAAAATAACATTTCTAAAAAGTGCCTCTGCTGTTGTATTGTATGGCAGTCGCGCATCTAAAGGCGTTATTTTAATTACAACAAAACGTGGACGCGAAGACGGACTTCAAATTAAAGCCCGTGGTGATGCTGCGGTATTTATACCTAAATCATATCCTAAGTATTTAGGAGCAGCTGAATATATGACCTTATATAATGAAGCACGAGCAAATGATGGTTTATCTCCTACTTATTCAAAAGATTTGATTTATAATACTTCAACAGGAAATAATCCTTATCGTTATCCTGATGTGAATTTTTTCTCATCTGATTATTTAAAAAAGGCATATAATCTTTATGATGCTTCAGCTGAGTTTTCAGGTGGTGGAAAATATGCCCATTTCTATACTAATATTGGTTTTTATAATGTTAGTGATCTGATTAATTTTGGAGAAGGAAAAGATAACCATACAAATCGTATGAATATACGTGGTAATGTAGATTTACGTCTGAATGATTGGGTTACAGGATGGGTAAATGCAAATGCAACATTTTATGACGCACGTAACGATAATGCTTCATTTTGGTCGAACTCAGCCACACTGCGTCCCAACCGTGTTAGTCCTTTGATTCCAATTTCCTATGTTGAAGAAAACGACAATTCTTCCAGGACATTAATCAATAATAGTAATTATCTGGTGGATGGTCAATATCTATTAGGTGGAACTCAATTGGATCCAACCAATCCGTTTGCAGCAATGTATGCTGCCGGCTACAACAAGCACACTTCTCGTCAGTTTCAATTTGATACCGGTATTAATTTAGATCTTGCCAAAGTGTTGAAGGGACTTTCGTTCCGTACACAATTTGCTGTTGATTATGCGACCAGTTATTCTACTTCCATCAATAATAAATATGCTACTTATGAAGCAGTATGGAACAATTACTCAGGTCAGGATTTAATCACATCGCTAAATAAGTACAATAAAGATAGTAGTACGGGTACGCAAAATGTATCAGGTAGTGCAGAGACACAAACTATAATGTTTTCTGGTCAGTTTAATTATAATCGTACATTCAATGAGGTGCATAATATTTCTGCAATGTTGTTGGCACATGGTTATCAACAAACAATTTCCGGAGAGTATCATCGTCTCAGTAATGCGAATTTAGGTCTGCAACTCGGATATAATTATAAAAATAAGTATTATGTCGATTTTAGTGCGGCTGAAGTTCATTCGGCAAAATTTGCCCAAGGGAATCGCGAGGCTATTTCACCTACCATATCAGCTGCATGGCGTTTAAGTAAAGAAGGTTTCCTTGCAGATTCGCCGATCATTGATGATTTGAAGCTAAATGCTTCTGCTTCAATGTTGAATCAAGACTTAGATATTAAGACTACAATTGACGATAAGAATGTTGAATATTATCTTTACGACAATGTATTTACTTCATCAGGAACTTGGTGGGGATGGTCAGAATCGTATGGTAACAGCATGCAGTCTGCTGACTCTCGTCGTAGTGGTAATGACAATTTAAGTTTTGTAAAACGCAAGGAATTTACAGTTGGCGTTGATGCTTCTTTATGGAAGGGCTTATTGAAATTGAATGCCAATTTATTTACTACTTCAACAGAAGGTTTATTGACTACTCCATCTACAATTTTCCCGAGCTATTTCCAGACCTACTGGCCGGTTTCCTCTTTTTTGCCATATATGAACTATAATAACAATCGCCGTACAGGTTTTGACTTTGCACTTAATCTGAATAAGAAAGTTGGTAATGTAGACATGACATTGGGAGTAAACGGAATGTACTACACTTCTAAGGCTACAAAAGTTAATGAAAATGTAGAATATGATTATTTGAAAGCTGAAGGAAAACCGATTGATGCTCTTTGGGGATTACAGAGTAACGGTTTCTATAAAGATGAAACTGATATAGCAAACTCTTCTACTTCTAGTTTTGGCCAAGTAAAACCAGGTGATATAAAATACATTGATCAAAACAATGATGGTACAATTGATAGCAAGGATCAGGTTGTATTAGGTAAATGGGGAGCACCTTTTATTTTCGGTGTGAATTTTACAGCGAAATGTAAAGCTGTCACTTTCTTTGCTGCCCTTACAGGTAATATAGGAGGGAAAGGAATAAAGAATAATTCATATATGTGGGTGTATGGTGACCGCAAGTATTCAGAAGTTGTGCGCAATCGCTGGACTCCCGAAACAGCTAATACAGCCACTTATCCTCGTTTAACAACTCAAAGCGGCGACAATAACTTCCGTTCTTCCGATTTCTGGATTTACAGTACCAGTCGTGTAGATTTGGGTAAGGTGCAAATTACTTATGATTTTCCAAAAAATATATTGAGAAATAATATTATCAAAGGCTTGTCAGTGTACTTTAGCGGTTCTAGCTTGTTGACTATTGCCAAAGAACGTGAATATATGGAGATGAATGTAGGTACTACACCTCAGAATCGTAGTTATAATTTTGGTTTGAAAGCTGAGTTTTAAATGAGATAGATTACCAAATAAATTATTTGTCATGAAAAATATAATAAAAATAATAATCCTTTCTTCTTTATTGACAGGATGCGATGATCTGTTCGAGCCAGCCATTGAGAATAATCTGGGATTTGAATACATGTACGAAAATGCGGGATATGCCGAAGGCGTTTTATCTAATGCATATACGCGCATTCCGTCTGCTTCTTATTCATTCAATGATGTTGCAACCGATGATGCAGTTAGTAATGATGCATCAAATAGTTATCGTAAAATGGTTGCAGGTGCCTGGCAGTCGGACAATGACCCTACTGAACGTTGGCGTAATTGCCGTGCTGCTATTCAGTATCTCAATCTTTTTCTAGCCAATGCTGATAAAGTACATTGGGCAAACGATGAGTTGGCTGCTAAAATGTATAATGATCGCTTAAAAGGTGAAGCTTATGGGCTACGTTCCATGTATATGTATTATTTGCTTCAGGCGCATGGCGGATGGACAGCAGATGGGAAATTACTAGGTGTGCCTATTGTTACTGAACTAGAAGGAGCTTCAACAGATTTTAACTATGCACGTGCTACTTTTGACGAATGTATGAAGGCTCTTTATGCTGATGCAACAAAGGCTTTGGAACTTTTACCTACTGATTATGGAGATAGAACCAGTAATTCTGAAATACCTTCAAAATATTTGAATGAGGGTGTAAACCTTACTCAGTATAATCGTGTGTTTGGTGTAAAATTTCGTGGACGTCTTTCCGGACGTATCGTAGAAGCTATCCGTTCTCAAGCTGCTTTGCTGGCTGCGAGTCCAGCATTCTCTAAAGGCACTACTACATCTTGGCAGGATGCGGCTGATTATGCAGCTGGCGTTTTGGATCGGATTAATGGTGTTGCTGGTATTGATGCCGATGGTGGTACTTGGTATAGCAACAAAGAAATTGCGTCGTTAGGTAGTGGTGAATGTCCACCTGAAATATTGTGGCGCGGAACTAAGTCGTCAAGCAATTCATTGGAAAGTGATAATTATCCTTCTTCTCTTTACGGTAAAGGACGAATTAATCCTACACAAAATTTGGTTGATGCTTTCCCCATGTTAAATGGCTATCCAATATCTACTAGTGAAAGTGGTTACGATGCAAGTAATCCTTATGCAAATCGTGATCCTCGTTTGGCAACTTATATTTTATACAATGGAATGAAAGCCGGTGTAAATGACAAAGTTATTACAACTGCTGCTGATGGAACAACAAATGATGCTTTGGACAAGGAAGAAGGTTATTCAACCCGTACAGGCTATTATATGCGTAAGTTATTACGTCAAGATATCAATCTGGATCCGAATGTAAATAGTACCCAGGAGCATTATCAGGCACGTATCCGTTACACAGAAATTTATTTGAACTATGCAGAGGCCGCTAATGAAGCTTTTGGCCCTCAAGGAAAGGGTTCTCATGCTTACTCTGCTTATGACGTAATAAAAGCAATCCGTAGCCGGGCTGGTATAACTGGTGGTGATCCATATTTGGAGTCTACCAAGAATGACAAAGACAAAATGCGTGAACTGATTCATAATGAGCGTCGTTTGGAACTTTGTTTTGAAGGTTTTCGTTTCTGGGATTTGCGCCGTTGGAAAGCAAATTGGAATACAACTGCTAAGGGGGTTAGTATTACAGGAGATGCTACTAAAACTTATTCTCCGATAGAAGTTGAGACACGTACGTATAAAGATAATATGTATTATGGGCCTATTCCTTATAGTGAAATATTAAAATTTAGTGCTCTGGAACAAAACCAGGGATGGTAATTCATTACAATGTAAAACATTAATTTGATTAATTATGAAAAAAATTATAGCCGCTATTATGATGCTAGGTGCACTGGTTACATCTTGCGAGAATGCTGATTGGGATTTTCCCGATTACGGTACGACAAGTGTCTATTTTGCCAAACAGACACCAATACGTACCATTACATTGGGTACAGATACGTATGATACAACATTGGACAATGAGCACAAATGCCAGATTATGGCTACCATAGGGGGAGTATATAAAAATGAGACTAATCGTATAATAAATTTTGTGGTTGATGAATCTTTGTGTGATGGGTTGACTTATAAAGATGGAAGTGATATTATACCTATGCCTTCTTCTTATTATACACTGGCATCCAACAAAATTATTATACCTCCTGGTAAAGTGTTGGGAGGAGTCGAAGTACAATTAACAGATGCATTCTTCAATGATCCGAAATCTATTTCAACAACTTATGTTATTCCGTTAAGAATGACTAATGTAGAAAATGCTGATACCATATTGAAGAGTAAAAACTATATTCTTTATGCTGTTAAATACATCAATAAATGGGCTGGGAATTGGCTGAGCCGAGGTACGGATGTAATTGACGATAATGGATCAGTTACTACAGTAGCACGCAAAGCTAATTATATAGAGAATGATGAGGTACGTGGACTTACAACGAATGCCTATAAGCAAGTTGCTTATCCTGTATCAACGGTTGTAAAGGTGTATAATCAAGATGGTACATTGGGTACTAAAACATTAACGTGTAACCTTATATTAACATTCGACGACAATGACAAATGTACAATTACCAGTGGAACAGAAGGTTATTCGGTTACCGGTAATGGCACATGGACAAAAGAAGGTGCAAAAAAGGCTTGGGGAGATAAAGATCGTGATGAACTGAAGTTAAATTATGTATTGACTTATCAGTACAAGCAAAAGGCAGATGGTCCTACGTTGTATAAAAAATACACATGTGATGATACATTGGTTGCGCGTGACCGTGGAAGTAAATTGGAAACTTTCACAACGAAAAATAAATAATCGATTGATTCCTAAAAATGATACAAATGAAACAGTATATAAATAAACTTCTGATAACAGCATTAGGATCGGCCATAATAGCCGGGTGCGCTGATACTGGTATTAATGATTTTTCTGTAGAAAAACCAAGTTCTATAGCGACTATGGAGTATCTAAATGATTATGCTCCGTTAAAATCGTATATTAATCGTACTACCCATCCCAACTTTAAGTTGGGAACGGGTATTTCAGAAAGCGATTTTAATCAGGGAGGTATTGTCTATCGATTGGCTGGTGCTAATTTCGATGAGATAACTCCGGGTAATGCTATGAAATACAGCTCTTGTGTTGCTAAAGATGGTTCTATGAGTTTCTCTGAAGTAACGAAATTTATAGAAATGGCCAAGTCTGCTAGTTTATCCGTCTACGGCCATACATTAGCCTGGCATTCTCAACAGCAGAATGAATACTTGAATGGCTTGATTGCTGACAAAGTAATAGCAGTTGATCCCAGTAACGTAGAACATGCATTGCATATAAAAACTACGGAAGCTAAAGCGAATATGTGGGATTGGCAAATCTATAATATGTTGCCAGAAGCTCTCACTGTAGGCCAGGAATATACAATCAGCATACGTGCAAAGGCTACTGCAGAAACAAAAATAGCTTTTTGGCCCAACAATGCAGATGGATCGAAAGTACAATATTTATCTGATTTATCTATTGGAAAAGAATGGGGTACTTCTTCCGTTAAATTTACGGCTAATATTCCTATTCAGAAATTGGTATTCTCTTTTGGCAAATTTAGTGGCGACTTGTACATTGACGATGTAACATTGACAGCTACAGGTTCTAATACCAATTTAATTGCCAATTCTTCTTTTGAAAATGCTGATTTGAGTGCATGGAGTAAACCTAGTTGGCATGGTTATACTTATGCTATTGAAGCTTTGGCATCAAACAATAAGATTCCATTAACTCCAAAAGAAAAGGCTGATACACTGACCTGGGCTATGAACAGATGGGTAAAAGGTATGATGGAAGCTTGCGGTGGATACGTTAAGTCCTGGGATGTAGTAAACGAAGCAATTTCAGGTGGAGGTGACGACGGAGAAGGCTTCTATGTATTGCAATCTGCATCAAATGGTGACCCTCTTAAAAACTTCTATTGGCAAGACTATTTAGGAAGCGAAGAATATGTACGTAAAGTCGTTGGTATGGCTCGTAAATACTATGCCGAATTCAAAGGAAATCCTTCGGATCTAAAACTATTCATCAATGATTATAATCTTGAATCAGATTGGGACGATAACAAAAAACTGAAAAGTTTGATTCACTGGATACAACGTTGGGAAAAAGATGGTGTTACTAAAATCGATGGTATTGGAACACAAATGCACGTTTCTTGTTTTGCAAATGCAACTTCACAAAAAAGCAAAGAAGAACACATAGTGAAGATGTTTGAATTGTTGGCAGCATCAGGTAAATTAGTGAAGATTTCAGAATTGGATTTAGGATATATTGACGAAGATGGTAAAACAGTAAAGACTGTTAATATGACCGAAGATCAACATAAAGCAATGGCTGAATTCTATAAATTCATTGTGAAAAAATACTTTGAAATTATTCCGGTTGCTCAGCAATATGGTATAACTACATGGTCTATAACAGATAGTCCTGACAGTAATTCTTCATTTTGGCGTGCTGGTGAACCTATCGGTTTGTGGGATTTGAACTACAACCGTAAACATACTTATGCCGGATACGCTGACGGATTGGCTGGTAAATAATAAATAACTGTTGTTCGTTAATACTTTTTAGGTATTGCTGTTATTTTATTTTTTGCAACGGTAAGATAGCGGTTTTTAACGAAATAAACAATAGCAAAAGGGGCTATCCTACTTTTTGGATAGCCCCTGATTTTTATTCAAAATCATTATTTTACATCCAATATGGCTCCACTATGGTTCTGCGCATTGCAAAGAAACTATTATTATGATTCTAAAATTTATTTAGTGGATTAAGTACTCTTTTAATCCGACAAATAGGACTATCTGAGATCATAAAAGAATAAAATTTGTTGGCAAAGCACTGAGACGTCTTTTAGGGAGGGTTTGGATCTTTTTTAGTAAACTTTAAATTGCAAAACTAATTGTAAAATACCATGAAAAAACTTATTTTTTTATTTTTAGTTGCTTTTTTATTTGTACATAATGTTAATAGTAAACCTTCTAATGGTTTACCAGATGGCTTTGACACTCCACGTGTTGGTATCCGTCAAGGTAAAATAGACACAGTTGTCTATATGTCAAAAACTGTTGGAGCCAACCGAAAAGCACTTGTTTATACCCCTCCAGGATATTCAAAAGGTAAAAAATACCCTGTGCTTTATTTGCTACACGGTATTGGAGGTGACGAAAAAGAATGGCTTATTCAGGGAAAACCGCAGGTTATTCTTGATAACCTGTATGCTGATAAGAAAGCAGAACCAATGATAATAGTGTTGCCAAACGGACGGGCTATGAAAGATGACCGTGCAGTAGGCAACATTTATGATGGAACTAGAGTTCAGGCATTTGCTACATTCGAAAAAGATTTAATAAACGACCTTATTCCGTTTATCGAAAAGAAATATCCGGTTTTGACAGATCGTGAACATCGTGCTGTTGCTGGCCTTTCAATGGGGGGTGGCCAATCTTTAAATTTCGGATTGGGCAATCTGGATAAATTTGCCTGGGTAGGCGGTTTTTCATCAGCTCCAAATACTAAAACACCTCAGGAACTTGTTCCCAATCCCGCAGAGGCTAAGAAAAAACTGAATTTACTTTGGATTTCATGTGGTGATAAAGATGGACTTATAACCTACAGTAAACGTACACACGATTTCCTAGTATCCAATCAAGTTCCTCATATCTATCATGTTATCCCTGGAGGGTATCATGATTTTAAAGTCTGGAAACAGAATCTTTATATGTTCTCTCAACTGATTTTTAAGCCTGTTACCTCTTTTGTTTTTAAGGAATATAATACTGTAGAAGCTTCTGCAGGTGAAACTGCTGTCATGACTGGAGTTCCTGCATCGACAAATATATCCGGTGCTCAATATCCACAAATTTTGCCAGATAATAGCGTTCTTTTCCGTATAAAAGCGCCTGATGCTAAAAAAGTGCAGATTGATTTAGGAAAGAAGTACGATATGCTTAAAGAAGAAGATGGATCCTGGGCAGTAACTACAGATCCTATTATTGAAGGTTTTCATTACTATTCTGTTCTGATTGACGGAGTAGCTGTATGCGACCCGGCAAGTCTCACTTATTACGGAATGGGACGTATGGCAAGTGGCATTGAGATTCCCGAAAAAAATGTCGATTATACTTTGGCAAAGGATGTTTCTCACGGGCAGACCAGACAGATACGTTATTATTCAAATATTACTAAATCGTGGAGAAGAGCTTTTGTTTATACTCCGGCAGGGTATGATAAAAATATAACTCAATCATATCCGGTTCTATACTTGCAACATGGTGGCGGTGAAGATGAAACAGGATGGCCAAATCAGGGTAAGGTAGATATGATTCTGGACAAATTAATTGCCGAAGGAAAAGCAAAGCCTATGCTGGTAGTGATGGATAAGGGATATGCAGTTGATCCTGATGCACCTAAAAACAATCAGCAGTCAGGTCTTCGGGGCATGTTTCAAAATAATACCTTGACAGATGTATTTATTAAAGAGATAATTCCTACTATTGATAAAGAATTCCGCACTATTGCTGACCGTGATTATAGAGCTATGGCAGGGCTTTCAATGGGTGGATTCCAAACCTTTCAGATCACACTGTCCAATCTCGACAAATTTGCCTACATCGGAGGATTTAGTGGTGCAGGCCAAATGCAGCAAGAGGGCGATTTCTCTAAGCTATACAATGGTGTATGGTCGGATGTAAATGCTTTCAACCAAAAGGTGAAATTGATGTATTTAAGTATTGGAACAGCTGAACCTGAAAGAATGTACCAAACAGTTAACAATTTCCATAAGGAACTTGAAAAAGCAGGTATCAAACATGTTTATTACGAATCTCCGGGTACATCGCATGAATGGCTTACATGGAGACGTTCTTTGAAACAATATGCCAGTTTATTATTTAAATAAAGCTTTTGAATGGATAATATAACTAATATCCTCACTCTCTAATTTCGAAGAGCCATTTCAATGCTAATTATCAGGCATGAAATGGCTCTTTGAAATTAAATCGTATAACCGAGCCCTCCCTAAATTCAGTTTTCTCTGATAAAGCTACGCAGTTACGCTGACTGCCTTTAATAGATTGATTTTAAGCATAATAAAAGCGCGTAGCTTTCAAATAAAAGCTACGCGAAAATAGAAAAGCTACGCGCTACATTCAATATTTGTAGAATGTAGCGTTTTTATGACAAATAATCTTATTCGTTATACTTAAATGCGACCTATGTGTTCGCTTTTTGAACTTTAATTTTATGTATTTGTAACAATGTAATTAGTGCCTACATGCAGGTCTAACAGCTACTTACACCCGCATGTACTGCGTTGTAAGACCCGGGTGTACAAGTGGGGTACACCCGGATGTATACGAAAATAATAAGTTATAGATAAATTAAACAAAACTTCATGTTGTATTATGGTCCGTCAGAAAATTGACAAGCGTGGAGGAAATGAAGGAATGTGCTATCACGGAGTATCGGTTGCTTCGGGGAAAGCTGGGATAGATGAACTGGCAAAGGATAAATGTACGGATAATGCGGTAATCTCATTGGGCTGATCACTGCTAATAAAGTTTGAAAGGCGCCATATACACTGAGGATATGTGTATAAGGTGACAGAGATAAAATTAATGCCTGCAAAAGCGCGTGGCTTTTATAGTACCGCGTAGCTTTTTGAATAAAAGCTACGCGGTTTATTTTGTTGTATATTAGCTTGTTAAGCTAGTTTGCGTGGTTGCGAGGCTTTTTATTCGGCAACATCCCACCAAACAGGGTACGACCATATTTTATCAAGTAGTGCATCAGGATTAGATGCTTTCAGATTATCAGAGTTGTAAGTCCTTTCGTATTGGCATTGAGCCATACGTCTAAACCAATATCTTTCATCACTTTTACTGGTGCCTATCATTTTTGTTGCAGCAGTCTGGCTAAACTCTTTTGGTCTGTCAAAATCAGGATAAACAACGCCATAGTCACCTATATTTCCTGCACTATAATTAAACCGGCGCATATCGTTCCAATTTTGTATAGAATAAGAACATGCAATATACTTTTGTTGCATTATTTTAGCCATAGTCAATTCGCCCACTGATTGAGCAACAGCTGCACTTGCCAGGAACTGGTCTATCTGAGCTGTGGGAATAGCGCTTTTGTTTAAGTTATCTGTTGATGGATATTGACTCAGTTTTGCGTTCATGAGTTCCATGTGAGCCCGTATACCTGCCTTATAAGCTGTTAAAGCAGAGCCTTTTTCGCCTTTTCTGAATAAAACTTCAGCTTTAATAAAGCATAATTCAGGGTAGGTCATTAAATGTCCCGGTGCATCTGGTCGTGTATAATATGTACCGGTAGACAAAATTCTTCCGTCAGTTCCTTTATAAGTGTCATCGGCATTAACCAATGTAAAATACATTGCTCCTTGTGACCTTAAATTTACATAAACAGAATCTCCCATTCGGCTGGGGTTTGTTGTATTAACTGTCCATTTGTGTGATGTGGCATTATACGTTCCTAAAATGGGTCCGTTATTCAGTCGGATATCACTATTGATCATATCTACTCCTTTGGAACGAACAAGTTTTATCTGGCCATCTATCTTAAACTGAGCAGAAGGTATTAACTTATCAGTACGAGGGTCTTCTACTCCGCTACCACCTGTAAATGTGTTTGTCAATAAATCAATGTACCATTTTGTTGGCAGGAAATAAGTATTCATACCAATGCCATCATATAATATAGATGTTTTAAGAGGGTCACTAATTAGTATATCTTTATCTGTATCAGCGGTAAGATTATAATGAGTGATAACAGCACTTTCACTATTAGACTGAGCAGCCTTGTCCAATGCAGCTAAAATAGCAGCTGGATCATATAGTTTTGATTTCTTAGAAAGATTATTCAACCATCTTGCTTTCATTCCATAAGCAAGTTTTATCCATTTCTGTACATCTCCACTATTCCAGCCATCGCCTGCAGATAGTTTAGTAGCCGTAGCAGGCTGAGTCTTTTCAAAATATTTAATGGCTTCATCCAATTCTGCCAGACATCCTTCAAAAATAGTCTCTCCACTATCATATTTAGGGCTTTTTGAATTTCCAAAAGCTTCTGTATAAGGCATCTCTCCATACCAATCAGTCATCAGCATAAAGCCCATAGCATGAATTAGTTTTGCAGCGCCAACATAGTGCCATGCTTCTTCTTTTTGTGCTTTGGTAATTAAGTCATTGATATTAGATCCACAACCTACAAACCACATTTGGTAAGGAGTAATAGTAGAACCAAGAATAGGATCCCATGCACAAAGTTGGTTATGTGAATTACCTGAGGCATAGGTTCTGGTTAATGTACCTGCTATTAAGGAAGAACGAAGTCCGGCCGTTTCATAGCCATACTCGAAATAATGTTGCATACCTGCTAATCGGGAATCTACAGAAGCAACAGTATTACTTGCTGTATTGGGGTCTACATTGATATCAAGATAATCATTACATGAGCTTAGAGTTAACAGCCCAAACAAAAATAATCCTATATATTTAATTTTTTTCATAATCATTCTTTTAAATTAGAAAAATAGTATTTGTTAGAACGTCAAATTAAGACCAAATGACATCCCTGCTGTTGATGGGACATTACAATAATCAATTCCTACAGAACTTGAACCTACAACACCTGATCCTGCAGCACTTGTTTCCGGATCCATTCCTTTATAGTTTGTCCACAAAAAGAGGTTTGTTCCTGTAACAGTTGCGGTAAGCCCTTTAATTATCTTTGTCTTTTTTAATAATGCTTCGGGAACATTATATGACAGTGAGACAGAACGTAAACGCAGCCAGTTGGTTTTTGTAACATAGTTTGCTGATTCCTTTGGATAATATGTCTGCCAATACTGTTGAATTAAATATTTACCACTCTGAGAATCAGCCGATTTAGCTACTTCAGTAGTACCTTTATAGTATTTCTCGGCATCAATGGTAAAGACTTTATTTTCATACTGATTTGTTGCAGGATTCTTTGATACACCTGAAATAGTGATAGAATTACGTTCTAAGCTCTTTTTGCTCATACCTGCATTGGTCATATAATATTCTGTACCATTATAAATATCACCTCCAATGCGGAAGTCAAGTAAGAATGATAAATTCCAGCCTTTATATTGAAGGTTATTGTTCAAACCACCTAGCAGTTTAGGCTCACGATTACCTACTTTATATGTTGCAAGATTATCTGAAGTAGGCATTCCTGTGCCCCAGTCGAGTATCACATTTCCACTGTCATCTCTTGACCATTTAGATCCTGAAATAGCCATGAAGTCGCCATTGTTGAATGATGCTGCTTTCGCATTTCCAACCTGTACATCTGTGACGTATAGTATATCTACTCCTGGTAACAGATTTTGTACCTTACCTCTATTGCCGGATAGATTTAAAGTAGTTTCCCACTTAAAGTCTTTTGTCTGAACAGGAACTCCCGTGATAGACAATTCCATACCTTTATTAATGATATCCCCGCCATTCGTTTTCAACAAGATATAGCCTGTAGTCTGGCTTAACCTAGGAGTCATAATTTGATTAAAACTATTATTGGTATAGTAAGTATAATCAAATCCTAGTCGTCCTTTAAATAAACGAATTTCAAATCCAAGTTCTGTAGATTTAGTTTTTTCCGGAACTAAATATGGGTTACCTCTGGTCCAGGAATTAATCAATCCTACGCCACCCAGATAATTACGTGGATCCCATAAGTAAGTATTTGTTGCATAAGGATCGGTATCTTTACCTACTTCTGCCCATGATGCACGGATCTTACCAAAAGATAAAATATCACTTTTTGGAAGCAGTTCTGTAAAAACAAGACTACCACTAACTGAAGGATAGAAATAAGACCTGTTTTCTACAGGTAGGGTAGATGTCCAGTCGTTACGCCCGGTAAAACTAAGATAGGCAAAATTCTTGTAGGAAGCACGAAATTCTCCATATACACCCATTAAACGCTTCTTACTGTTTTCTTGCTGGAATTTCTTTCTTGTATCAGGAATGTTTCCAAAACTAAAGAATCCAGGAACTACAAAATTATAGCCTAAGCGTCTCACTACTTCTGTATTTGTCTCTTCAGTACTTTGTCCTAAGAGTAAACTTAAATCAAAATCTGAAATAGTTTTGTGAAAATTGGCCATGAAGTTTGATGAAAGATAGTTGTAGTTTTGATCAGACTCGGACATCATACCGTTTTGATAGTCTGTTATTACTCCAGATCCCGGGTAAATAAGAGTTTTTGCTTTAGTTGTATAGCGGTCGGTGCCTAATTTATACATAACATCCATCCAGCTAGCTACTTTATAGTTTAAATTAAAAGAACCGGTAAAACGATTGGTTCTGTCAGTCATTTTATCTTTATTGATTATCCAATATGGGTTATCTTCGTCATCGGCTATTTCCTGACGACCTTCAAACATACGGTATCTTGATCCGTCGTCATTTAAGTAATGTTTCATATCATCACTGCGGGAGTATCCAAAAACAGAAAGCATGGCTCCTGTTCCACCTGAACCGTACAGACCACCACTGGTAAGAGTTTTATCAGTATTCGATGCAGTGTATGCCGCACTAACTCCAACTGTTAGGTCACCATATTTCTGTTCACCATTAAAGCGAAATGCATTTTTCTTAAAACCAGTCTCAGGAACAATACCTCCTTGGTTAAAATTAGATCCTGAAAGGAAGAATGTTCCGTTCTTTGTTCCCCCTGAAACACTGGCACTATTATCGAATATGACGGAATTATCGAAAAAGTTGGCAATATTATTATATACTGTTTCACCTGGTTGAAAAGTATCTCCCCAGGACTGTGTTGTATAATCATCAAAAAGTCCAACCTGATTATACGTACCTCTTTTATATTTGTTTTGCTGTTCAGGTAACCTATTCACCCAGTTTACACTTACTTTAGAACTAAGACTTACGTTTGTACGTCCTTCCTGTCCTTTCTTTGTTGTGATAACAATTGCACCTGCGGCAGCACGGGATCCATATAATGCAGCAGCAGTAGGCCCTTTAAGAACTGATACATTTTCAACATCTTCAGGATTAATGTCCATTACACGGTTACTATAACTGGTACTTGTGCGCATAGCTCCGTCGAATCCGCTGTTACCTGCAATATTAGTACCGTTATCGTATATAACTCCATCAATTACAAATAATGGTTGATTATCACGTTCCAGAGATGTACCTCCACGAAGTACAATATTTGCACCGGCACCGGCAGAACCACCGCTCTGAGTAATATTCACTCCGGCAATTTTACCATTCAAAGAATTAATAACATTGGTGCTTTTATTCTTTAAAAGTTCATCACTTTTAATATCCTGAACAGAATATCCCAGTGCTTTTTTCTCTTTTTTAATACCCAGAGCTGTAACTACAACTTCGTCTAACGTTTTTGTGTCTTCAGTTAATACAATAGTAAGTGTGGGAGAGGAGCCTGTAGCTATAGTAGTAGCTTTATACCCGATGCAGGAAATAGTAAGTAATGATTTTGCTTTTATTTTCAATGAAAAATTTCCATTGACATCTGTTATCGCACCGTTGGAAGTTCCTTTTTCTAAAATACTGGCTCCAATAATGGCTTCTCCTTTTGTGTCTGTTACTTTACCTTTTATGGTAATAGTCTGCAATTGCTGATTAACACTATATGCATCATTCGCAACTGGTATATTTGCTAATGCACTAATGCTTCCTCCTGTGGAGAACAACAATGTGGCTGCAAACGCTGAAAGAAATCTTTTTTGAAAGGTTCCTCGAATATCTTGATTCATATTTATTTGAAATTAATAATTAATAAGAGACTCGGTTGAAATACAATAAAAATGTGACGTGGAATACAGATAAAACTGTATTTGCAATTGTTCTTTGATCATAGGCGTTTTTTTCTTTAATAAAGATTTGATAAATATTAAGTTATAGATATGAATTCTTAATTGTTGTTCCAATTTATGTGTGTCTTAGGAGACACAATAGGGAAGAAAGAATCTTTCAAAAAAAAGATCGAGTTTATCTTTTGTGGTTGTTTTACAAATGTATTAGATTAATTTTAATAAGAGATACAAATATTGATAAATATTTAGTATTGGTGTCTATTATTTAACACAAAATAACTTAAGTCTTTAGATAACGGGAATGCAACCATAATTCAAACAAAGAAACTAAGTAAGATTTTATACAATCAAGAATAATGTTACTCATTTATCCGGTGCAAATTGAAAAACAATTTTCTTCATATATGCGTTTGAATAAATAATGTAGTTCAATTAATTATTATTTTGTCAGATGTAACAAATGAGACAAATTATTCCTTGTATTCTCTTTTACTTTGTAGCATATAAATATAAAATGATATGGAAGAATTATTTAAGAAAGGAACAGTCCTTAATCTGGGAAATTTAATTGATTATTCTGCAGGTGGTATAATCAGTAAACAAGTATTGAAGAATGAAGCTGGAAACGTGACCTTATTCTCTTTTGATAAAGGACAAGGCCTGAGTGAACATACTGCACCTTTTGATGCAATGGTTCAGATTCTTGATGGAGAAGCAATTGTTACTGTTGGAGGCAAACCTTTTCACCTGAAGCAGGGAGAAACTATTATTATGCCAGCCAACATAACTCATGCTTTATTTGCCACTGAACAATTCAAAATGTTACTTACAATGATAAAAGGTGTATAACTCGTTTGTTCCTCCCTGAAAGAAATAACATTTTAACATTATTAATAAAAGATTCTTTATAAGAGCTCAGTTTGAGACTATTTTTATCGAAAATATATTTATATTTGCCGGGATATGAAATAATATACAAAAAAAATATAAATATAATAAGAGTTTTAAGATGAGCGTTAAACATCGTTTGATTATTATGAACTTCCTACAGTTCTTTGTGTGGGGAGCCTGGCTGATTTCTTTGGGAGGATATATGGGTGGTAATCTGCACTTTGAAGGCGGACAAATTGGAGCAATCTTTGCTACTATGGGGATTGCTTCTTTAATTATGCCCGGACTGATAGGTATAATTGCCGACAAATGGGTTAACGCTGAGCGTTTATTGGGTATTTGTCATTTATTGGGAGCTGCTTGTTTGTTTTATGCATCAACGGTAACAAGTTACGATCAGATGTATTGGGCAATGCTTCTTAATCTGCTGGTATATATGCCTACGCTCTCACTGACCAATACCGTTTCATACAATGCTCTGGAAAGGCATAACTTTGATATAGTGAAAAGCTTTCCTCCTATCAGGGTTTGGGGAACTATTGGTTTTATCTGTGCAATGTGGGCGGTAGACTTAACCGGCTTTAAACATTCCTGTGCTCAGCTTTGTGTCAGTTCTGTAGCTGCATTTGTTTTGGGAGTTTATTCTTTCAGCTTACCTAAATGTCCACCTGCAAAGACTGAGAGCAAAACGTTACTTTCCTCTTTCGGACTCGATGCATTGGTACTTTTCAAGAAAAAGACGATGGCTATTTTCTTTTTGTTTTCCATGCTTCTGGGAGCAGCTCTTCAGATAACAAACTCGTATGGTGACCTTTTTCTGAGTAGTTTTAAAAGTATACCCGAATATGCAAATTCTTTTGGTGTAACACACTCGGTCATTCTTCTTTCTATCTCACAAATGTCCGAAACACTTTTCATTCTGGCAATTCCTTTCTTCCTGCGTCGCTTTGGAATTAAACAGGTTATGCTTATTAGTATGACTGCATGGGTGCTTCGTTTCGGTCTTTTTGGATTAGGAAATCCGGGAAGTGGATTGCCATTGCTTATTCTTTCAATGATTGTTTACGGCATGGCTTTTGACTTCTTCAATATATCCGGTTCTCTTTTTGTGGAAATGGAGACATCTCCACAAACAAGGGCCAGTGCTCAGGGATTATTCTTTATGATGACCAACGGTTTAGGCTCAATTATTGGCGGCTATGCAAGTGGGGCAGTGGTTGACTGGTTCTCTAAATATGAAACTGTAGCCGGACAAACTCAGTTAGTGAGTCGCGACTGGACTTCAATTTGGTTTATCTTCTCTGCTTATGCTCTCATTATTGGTATTCTTTTTGCTATCGTATTCAAATACAAGAATGGTGGTAAAATGGTTAAGCAATAGATTCAAAATGAAAAAACCGGTATTATCAATACTTGTACTTACGGTATTTGTTTTTCTTAGCTCGTGTACAAGTAGCAAACTGCTTCAGAAAGAGATTCGCACCATACGTGGGGATCTCTTCTATGAGTTAACAACTCCAGTATATTCAGATAGCATAAAACATGATGTTTATCTGAATTTTATTGATTACTCAAACATTGATTATGAAACATCAGTGAAAAGAAGATCTGCCCTGATAATTCCTCTTATATTAGTAAACTATGTTGGCGAAAGCTTTAACGTAACTTTGGGTGAAGGCTCTCTGAACATGAATTTCAGGGAATTCCTTACTCAGGCACTTACCACTGAATGTAATAACAGCACCTGTTTTAATCTTTTGGAAAGAGGTGATTCGGTAAGTGAGAAAGGGAAATATATTCTCAACGTAAAAATAACTCATTGCCGAACGTCATCAAGGATTAAATTAAATACTACTTCTGTTCTGTGGTTCGATGATAATATGGTTTACGGCGGAGATTATGCTGAATTTAATAATGACAAAGTACGCCCTGCATATACGGATCTTGATCTTGATGTTACTTTAAGTCTTGACGGGAAAATAATTCATCATAAGTCTTACACCACCACTTACAAACAAGCTTGCGGCAGGCATAGTATTGAAATGCAAGCGCGGACGGAAGTCTGCTTGAATACAATGACAAAATGCCTTTCTTTTGCCACAAAAAACATTGTGGAAGATGTAGCTAAAGACCTGCATTTGGTTCTGTTGAATGAAAAACAGCTGACAGAACCTGATTTTACAGGAAGAACATCAGGATTATCTGAGCAATAATTACTCTAAGAAACATACTTAGCGGGTAAACCGTAGCATAAGATACTGAAGGATTATCGCCATGTATGGTATCGTTTACGTAATTCAATGCCATTGGGTTTGCCATACTTCCACATAGCATACCCGATACAGAACCAAAGTCTACCTTCATTACTTTTAATGCAATTAGTCCGGTGATTACTACCGGGATAAAGGTAATAGCAAAACCTAACCCTATCCAAAGAGCTCCTTCGGGGCGAACTACTGTTTCAAAGAAATGAGCACCGGCATCCAGTCCCAGACAGGCCAGATACATGGAAAGACCAAGCCCGCGAAGCATGAGGTTTGCACTAAGGGTGGTGTATGTAACCATATGAAGTCGTGGACCAAAAGTACCAATCAGAATACCTACGATGATGGGGCCACCCGCCAAACCTAATTTAACCGGAGCGCTGATTCCGGGAATGGTAAAAGGTATAGCTCCCAATGCCAGACCAAGTATAATACCTATAAAAACAGCCACCAGATTTGGTTCTTTTAAGCTTTTAACCGCATTGCCCAGAACTTTTTCCACATTCTGTATTGCGGCAGCTTCTCCAACAACTGTTAGTCTGTCGCCCATTTGCAATACCAGTTCTGAGGTGGCAAGAAGTTGTACACCTGCACGGTAAACGCGACTGATATTTATTCCGTAATGATTTCTCAAACGAAGTGAGCCTAGCTTTTTACCGTTGATCTCAGGACGCGTTACTATGATGCGCTGAGAAATAAGCTGGCTGTCTATTGCATTCCAGTCAATATCTTCTTTGTTCCAGTCTTTACTTTCCTGTTCGCCAAACAATACGGTCATTGCTTCCACATCTTTTTCTGAAGTGATAACCAGCAAATGGTCTCCTTTTTGCAGAATTTTCTCTGAGGTTGGAATGCTAACCTTACTGTCTCTCCAAAGGCGGGAGATAACAAACTTAGTACTGCTAATATGTGCAATATCCTTAATGCTTTTACCGTAAATTCCGGGGTTGAATACCTGAAATTCAGCAATGTATGTTTTGTTGGCATTGTCTTTTTCCTTTTCATTCAGATCTTCCTTTCTGACAAAGATCTTACGAATAAGCAATACTGCAATGATTACTCCCAATACTCCTAACGGGTAAGTTACCGCACAACTTAGTGCCGGACTCCTTGATGGAAGCCCCATTTGCTGCAATGTTTGCTGAGCGGCACCAAGGGCAGGGGTGTTTGTTGTTGCTCCGCAAAGAATTCCCACCATATCGGGCAACGAAACACCTGCGGTTAAATGGCATGCCACTGCTAAAATAGTGCCGAGTGCAATTAAAAGAATAGATAACATGTTGAGTTGCATGCCCCCTTTTCTGAAAGAACTGAAGAAACCGGGACCTACCTGTAAGCCTAATGAATAGACAAATATTACTAATCCGAAACTTTCTGCGTAATTAAGCATTTGAGGATCAATGGAGAGTCCAAGATGTCCGGCCAGAATTCCGGCAAAGAAGACGAAGGTTACTCCCAGGGATATTCCCATGATATGGATTTTTCCCATCGCTAGTCCGAGGGCGGAGATAAGTGATATAACAACTACGGCTTGTAGCGCAGAGTGATTCATAAATAATGTGTCAAGCCATTCCATGCTTTTGTTTTCTTTTGTGGGTTCTAATCGGGCCGCAAAGATAGGAACTATTTTATAAATAGATGATTTTTATTTATAAAATATACGATTGGTTTATTCTTCACTCTTTATCTTTTTGTCATCTAAAAGAGTATTATACCGAACTCAAGTATAGGCTTCTTGCTGAAATTACCACCTTTATTATAGTATTTGTTTACACTATAGCCTCCAGAAGTAAATATTCCGAATTTATTGGTGAAGTGATATTCAACATTGGCCCGTGACTGAAGAGCATACATTCTTTCCGGAATGCCATCCACGTATTTATTCTGAAAATTCTCGATGTGCTGGTAACCAATATCGCCGCTTAGGAATAAATTCTTGCAGACTTCAACTCCCAACCCGGTGCGATAAAACACTGAAGCTGAAATCTTTTTGCTCAGTCCCAGATAGTGATCTCCCATACCTAGAATGGTATAAAACAGCTTGTTTTTAAATCTCATTGCAACGTTGCCTTTGCTTGTGTTTCCACCAAATACCATCAACTGATAACGAGTGTCGGGATTAACGTTGACCAATCCGAACTTTGCCTTAGCCGTACTTTTGCTGTAGTTCACCAAGCCAACCTGTACTCCATTCGTTGCAAATTCTGCAATATTCAACATCCCCACCTGACCACCGTGCAGGCTTTTTGCAATATTACTTAATCCGGCCATCTGCATACCTCTTACATGAACTCCAATATTGCCTAGCCCGGAAAGTTGCAAACCGTTTGTCTGTCCTCCGGCAATGTTTGTCAGCGAGGCCATCTGCATTCCATTTACATTATTACCGGTAATATTCATCAGTCCGCCCAAAGCAATCCCTGACTGATTTGCGCCGATAACATTTGCCAGTCCGGCAACTTTAATACCCTTGCCCGTTGATCCGCCTTCAAGATTCAATACTCCTGCAATATTCACCCCCGAAGAATTGCTTCCGGTGATATTCATAAAACCGGCTAGGAGTAAGGCTCTCGAATCGTCTCCAATAATGTTAATTAATCCACTTATTCCTATACCGTTGAGGCTGTTCCCTGTGATATTTGCGATGCCCGATGCTGTGACTCCAGAGGCACTATTTCTGGCTATATTAGTAAGACCACTCAGTTGTAGGCCATTCATGGAGCCATTAACAATATTCGATAACCCCGATACCTGAATGCCATAAGCATTATTTGCTGTAATACAATTAAAAACATTCAGGCTAACACCCTTCAGCTGGTTTATGCTTGACAGGATTCCCAGATTAAAATAAGTTGTTTGGAATGTATCGCATGGTTGGGTAGAGATTCCTTTCCAAAGTGAAAGGTTGATTCCTCCACACTTGTTCTGTGCATAACAATCTATGTTACATAAAATCAGCAGAGTAGTAAAAAAAGTGATGCAACGTTTGGCTAATCTCATCTTGATATTGATTTATTTTAAAATGCTTTAACCTGAAATATAACTGCAATATTACATAATTAATTTGATACAACCTTATATCTAATTGATTTTATAAGGAGACTTTCTTTGAAAATTTTACAGCTTATCTGAGAAAGGTCTAGACATAAAAAATAAAAGGCGTACACTCTTTTTTAATTTAGTGTACACCTTAAAATGTATTATTCTTGTTTAATTGCTTTGAACTTCCTTATCCTTTGGCTTCCTGATATAGGAATCTCTTGATACTCTTCTTTGGAGTTTTTTCAAACTCTTCAGGATAAATCTTGATCTTGGCAATCTGGCTGTAGGCTGGAAGCTGTGAGTTCAGTTCCACACGGTTTTCTTCCATCACTCTTTCTATATCTTTGTTGGTGAGACCGTGAGCAAACGCATCATCAAAATCGGGATAAACCAATCCTACCAGCTTATCACCTTGCTGAACAACAATAGATTCAGATACGTAAGGAAGATTGTTCAGAATATCTTCTATTTCTTCCGGATAGATATTTTGTCCCGATGCGCCAAGAAGCATGTTCTTGCTACGTCCTTTGATGGTAAGATTTCCATCTGCGTCTATAACTCCCAGGTCGCCGGTGTGTAGCCATCCATCTTTATCGATAACCTGTGCGGTTGCCTCTTCGTTTTTGTAATAGCCCAGCATAACGTTGGCACCTTTGCACACAATTTCTCCAACTGTATTTTCAGGATCTGCAGAAAGAACCTTCACTTCCATTCTTGGAGCAGCTTTACCGCAAGATCCCATTTTGAACTTTTGCCAATCCTCGTAGCAAATAATTGGTCCGCATTCCGTCATTCCATAACCCACGGTATAAGGGAACTCAATCATTTTAAGGAACTGCTCAATCTCTTTATTGAAAGCAGCACCTCCAACAATAATTTCATAGAAGTTACCGCCAAAGGCTTTAATCATTTGCTCGCGAACGGAAGCTTTAATCTTATCATTGATGATAGGCACTTTCATCAGAATCTTCATTGCAGGAGTTTCCAGCTTAGGCAAGATATTCTTTTTGATAATCTTTTCTATAATAAGAGGAACTGCTACTACAAGATTTGGTTTTACTTCAGAAAAGGCCTGGAAGATAATCTTCGGACTTGGCATTCTGGTCAGGAAAAATATCTGGCAACCAACAGAGAACTCATAAAGGAATTCAAAAGCCATTCCGTACATGTGAGCCATTGGAAGCATGGAAACAACTTTGTCTCCAGGGTTCAGTGTCAGTACTTCATGTGCAAAAAGCATATTCGACCAGAAACTGCGGTAAGGCAGCATAACTCCCTTTGAATAGCTGGTAGTTCCCGATGTGTAGTTGATTGCAGCTAGCTCTTCGGGTTTATCTTTATGGTAGGAAACATGTTCCTGGCGGAAATTTTTCGGGAATTTTTGTCCAAACATCTCATTCAGATGCTCGCGGGCATGCGTTAGTTTCTCAGAACGTGAAACAGGTACAGAGAAGTCTGTCATCAGTACAATACCTTCAAGCAATGGCATTGCCGATTCATTTAAATTTTCCCAAACCACATCACCCACAAAAAGAAGTCTGGCTTCAGAATGGTTCACAATGTTGTGCACATTGTCTGCTTTAAATTCGTGAAGTATAGGAACTGCAACAGCTCCGTAAGTTAGTACGGAAAGAAAAGTAACGCCCCAAAAAGAACTATTTCTACCACAAATGGCAATTTTATCACCTTTCTTTATTCCGCTCTCTTCTAAAATGATATGTAACTTCTCAATTTTTCTGGCTACATCTTTATATTGAAGAGTGGCTCCTTTATAGTCAGTCAGGGCGTCTAAGTCCCAATTCTTTTTAATACTATTTTCAATGTACGCTATAAAACTTTGTTCCATTGTAATTGCACAGTTGTTTTAAATTTGTGCAAATATAGATGTTTCAATTTGCATAACAAATAAAAATGAGGAAAAAGTGGAATCCCGACCAATATAGAACACTTTTGTACCAACTATAAATAGGGGCTATTTTAAAACAGAAGCTCCGTTATAAAAAACAATCATAACGGAGCTTTTGCTATCTTTTGTATATTACAAATTTTATTCTCTTTCACTGAAATAACGCAGAAATTGAGTTCTTTCATACATATTCGTGCAGTTCACGTCTTTTGCTTTTAGTAAACCTTTGAACTGGGAAATATTTTCGTAACCTTTCCCTCTCATCCAACATTCTATGTATTGCAGCATTGGGTGAATGCATTGATTCCCATTTTTATAAATAACGCTGCAAATTTCTGCAGCAGATGCCCCCACAAGAATAGATTTAATAGCACCCTCTGCACTGTGCACTCCACCCGAAGCTGCATAATCTATATTACCCACTGTTGCCGATGAAATTCCAATCCAACGCAATGAAGGAGTTAAATCAGATGCAGAACTTAATACTTCTCCGGAAATGAATTCCAGCTTTTTTATATCAATATCTGTTTGATATAGACGATTGAACATAACAATTCCCTCGGCTCCGCTCGCTCTTAACTTGCTAACTAATGAAACAGGATTAGTGAGATGTATGCCAAGCTTTATGATAATTGGGATATGTATCTTGCTCTTGACACTATTTAATATGTCAATATGCCGTTTCTCAAATTCTCCGCATTCATAATAAGGAGATGCCTGGATACTTAATATGTTTAGCTCGATTGCATCTGCTCCAGCAAATTCAATCTTACGGGCAAACTCAACCCACTCTTTGTTTGTACAGCAATTTATGCTGGCAATAATAGGAATTGAGCAACGCTTCTTGCTCTCCTGAATTAGTTTTAGATATTCAGCTAAGTCTTGTGCATTCAGATGCTCGGTCAGAAAATTACCCCCTTCGGGATAATAGGCTGCTTCATTTGTTTGCTGAGCTTTCAGCATAATTTGTTCCTCGAAGAGTGATTTCAGAACAATGGCACCCGCACCGGCCATTTCAAGCTTTTCATTTTTGTCGGCACTACTAGTGAGTCCCGAACTGCTGATAATAATAGGATTTTTAAGTTTTAATCCCGCAAATTCCGTTCTTAAATCCACCATAACTTTTGCACATTAGTAAACCCTTTCTCCGAAAATTTTACTTCCCACACGGACAAGAGTACTACCTTTGGCAATTGCCAGAGCATAATCATGAGACATTCCCATGGATAATTCTTTAAAATCCTGCTTTTGGGCAAAGTATTCTTGCTTTATTTCGGTAAAGAAGCTACTTAAAGAACAAAACTCAGTCTCAATTTGTTTTGATGAATCTGTATATGTTGCCATGCCCATTAATCCTTGAATAGAAATATTGGTTAGTTTTTTCCACTCTTCACGAGCTAACATTTCTCTGCATTCATCAAAACTGAAACCAAATTTCGTTTCTTCCTGTGCAATATGAATCTGAAGCAGGCAGGGGATTACTCGCCCCACCTTTTCTGCTTGCTTGTTGACTTCACAAAGTAATTTATAACTGTCTATCCCATGAATCATAGATACATAGGGGACAATGTATTTTATTTTATTAGTTTGTAAATGGCCAATAAAATGCCATTGAATATCTTTTGGCAGAGTTTCATATTTCTCTGTCATTTCCTGCACTTTATTTTCTCCGAATATCCTTTGTCCAGCCTCGTAAGCTTCAATAATAGCTTCGTTTGGGTGGAATTTAGAAACGGCTATCAGTTTAACTCCTTCGGGGAGCTGAGATAGGATATCCAGTAAATTGCTTTTAATACTCATTTTATTTATTGATTTTCTCCTGCTTGTGGGAATTCTGGCTTATCATTTGGTTCGGAAGCATAAGGATATACATCCATAATTGCTGTTTCAGCTACGGAAGCAATAACGTAATCGGCCATTGTTCCTTTCATTCCTTCGTCAAGGTTTTTAACGGCTTCGCGAAGATCTCCGGCTTGTACCAATACTTGAGTAGATACTTTCTTTTCTGCACCGCTTTTCTCATCAAGAGTAATGAATTGTAACTTACATCTGAACCAACGGTCGCCTGTTTCATCGTTAAAAAGTTCGCTGTAATTGGCACGTTTAATGTCCGACACGGTAAATTCACCGGAAATAAAAGGAGTTATTTCTTCAATAATTCGGGCTTCAGCTTCTGTAAAACTCAAAGCATCTACCAAATATGGTTCAGTAACTTTCTTATTCATTCCGTTTTCCAATACTTTATCGTAACGGATCTTGCATTCAAACCAAGTGTGCATCATATAACTGTCTAATTATTAATCGTTAAAAAATAAGTGTGAATTGTTTGTTTATCGGATAGCTCTTAATTCGTGTAATCAGATTATTAGAATTAAATAAGTTCATCCGTAAATGAAGAGCAAAGATACTCGTTTTTTTTATTTGTTTGCAGTTAGGTTTAAAAATAAATACTTCCCAGTTTCTCAAAAAAGGTGAGTAACTTATTCTGTTAATTGGCGCCCGGAATCGTGATTTTGGGCTCGAAATAGTGAGGGTAGCCCTAAAAAGTGATGGATGAGTGACGGTTGAAAATGCTACCCTCACTGGCTAAACTCCATTTATTCAATGACTTATTCGAAATAGTGATGGAGTGAGGCTTACTTTTTATTTCTCTGGGTTCTTCGTCACTTTAGGTGCAAGTTATTCAGATAAAAGTCTTTATTCATAGGCATTTCAAATGTTTTTCTATCTTGAATATTATGCCCCGTTATCTAAAGTCATGATATTGTCAAAAGTTGTGATAAAGGGAAGTTCTATTGAAATTTCTAACAACCTCTATAATTAAGCCATCTAAAGATTTGTATCTATCTGATTATCAGAGAATGAAGTGTTTAAAAAGTTGTAGATATGCTTGAAAATCAGTATCTTTAAGCTGACCAAAGCATCAAGACTCCAATGAATCAAAGCATATCTACAGTTGGCAAAGTTACTACAAATAAGCCTATTTACGTCAATGTTAACAAAAAGAAATCAACTATATCTTTTAAACTTCATATTCCCCATTATCGCCAGGATAGAGTCTCTATAAGTGGAAAATCGTACACTGTAGAATTGTCCCGTAACTCTAATAGTAGCCGCTGTCCGGCCTGTGGTTGTTTGAGTCAAAGCTTACATGGGCACTATATACGCCAACTTCAGGGCTCAGAAATATTTAATCATCCCCTGACTCTACGGGTCAAAACCCGCAAATTTCGTTGCCGAAATGAGCATTGTCTCCGCAAGGTCTTTAGTGAGGACCATTCCTGCCTGGCTTCTCCCTATGGCCGCAACACTCTGGAGGTAGAGGAACGTATCCGTGAAGTATCTCTAAAAGTCACATCCCGTACTGCCAGTGAGCTTTTACACGGGCAGAACATCTTCTGCAGTCAATCTGCCTGTCTACGGAGTGCTCACAAGGAATTGCCCTCAAAAAGTAGTAATTCTCTACCTGTGGCTATAGGTATAGATGACTTTGCACAGAAGAAAGGGCATATATATGGGAGTGTTATTGTAGACCAGATGACCCATCGTCCCATTGCGGTACTTCCTTGCCGGGAGGGGGATGAATTAGAGCAGTTCTTGCGAAATAATCCTCAGATACAATATATAACCCGAGACCGGGGGCGAAACTTTGTTGAAGCTATTAATCGTATCCTACCCGGTGTTACCCAAATCTGTGACAGATTCCATTTGATAAAGAATCTGGTGGATGCTCTGACGGAAGAAATAGCCTCATTATCGCGGCTAAGTGTACATAAGCAAACTTATTCTTATCCCTCCACGGAAGAATGCAGAACCAAAATCATGGAAGCTCTTTATGGCCTGGGGGATGCCAGACATCGACATAAACTGAACCTGTTTGTGCAAGCAGATAGCCTTATCAGAAAAGGAATGAGCATTTCAGAAACAGCCCGCCAATTAGGAGTGCATTCACAGGTTATCTGGCGTTTGGTACGTCACCATACAGGCAAGGATTATATGTCTGCGCAGCAAAAGAGTATATTAAAACATGTCGATGAACTGGCTTTGGAAATCAGCCATGGATGTACGGATATAAAGAAATTGAAGAAGAAAATGGAAAGCAAAATGGATACGATTGCAATCTCGGCTGCCACGATAGGAATCAGAAACAAAATAAAGCAAGAGCTACGGGAAATCAGGAAATATAACAAAAATATAGCTGAAAGGAAAAACAAAAAACATGCATCAATAAGGAGTATACGGAGATTTATATTGAAAGGGGAATCCGCCGTGCAAAGTCTTACTGCTTTATTGAAGAATCCATTAATAAAACAGGTCATAACATTAGGATTGAGATTCAGGGAAATGATAAAAGGAAATCCCAAGCAATGGTCTCTGGAAAATTGGATAAAACAGGCTATGGAATGTGATTCAAAAGCCATGAAGACATTTGCTTGTGGAATAAAAGCAGACCAACAAGCGGTGCAAAATGCAATGGATATTTATTTGAACAACGGACTCTTGGAAGGAACTGTCAATAAAATAAAGGCCATCAAAAGGCAGATGTTTAATAGGGCAAGCTATAGACTACTTAATGTCAAACTCATTGCGTTTAAAACCTAATAGCTTGCACCTAAAGTGACGAAGAACCTTTCTCTGTATAATTTTCAAAAAGATGCAAAGTGATAAGGCTCGGCTGATTTTCCTGAACACATAACCGGATGCAATTTAAGGCGTGTTTTGTTTCCTATCACCATTAAGTTATATCTTCAGATTATTCACCAATAATGCTGAAACCATTCACCAATGGCTTTAATTTATTGGTGAATGGTTTATGAAGCATTCCCGTTTCTATTTTGAATATAGAAACGGAGACTTTGCCTGTTTTAATTTGCTTTTTCAATTTTCATGGCAAACCCTCCGCCTGGAGCCAGATGAATGGTTTGTGTAGAGGAAGAGTTGACAGTTAATTCTTCTTTTTTATAATCGCGACCGACACGATGTGCATTTTTGCCGTCCTTAAAGAGAGTTGCTTTATAGTCTCCTTTTCCTAAGAAAGAGAGATTAACGGTAATATCTCGTGGTGTCCAGTCCGTTAATCCGCCCAGATACCAAGTTTCTCCTACACGTCTTAGAGTAATTATGTATTCTCCTATTTTTCCGTCTAATACTTTTGTATTATCCCACACGGTAGGAACTTTGGCAATGAAATCCAGACACTCTGTTTCACGCATATAGTTTGAAGGATTATCGCATAGCATATTAAAAGGTGACTCCAGAATAATATACATAGCCAGTTGATGGCAACGTGTTCCCTGACTCATCGGCTCGGAATTGATTGGAGCATAACTTCCTTGTGCCGCATTGCGCATTGCTCCCTGAGTATAATCAAGTGGTCCGGCAGCCATACGAATAAAAGGGATGGTCACATCATACTTCACCATATTTGTTGTGGCAGGCGACCATTTCATTTGTTCCAGTCCGTGAACTCCTTCAAAATTAAGAATGTTGGGATAAGTGCGGTTTAGTCCGGCTGGTTTATACATTCCGTGAAGGTCGAGTATCAAATGATATTTGGCACAAGTAGCTGCGGCACGTGAATTAAATTCCACCATTTCCTGATCATCACGGTCCATAAAGTCTACCTTAAACCCTTTTACTCCAAGCTCAGAATAGTGCTTGCACACATTTTCCATATCACGGTTAAAGGCATGATATCCAGCCCAAAGAATTATGCCAACATGTTTCTTTGCTGCATAATCTACTAACTCCTTAATATTAATTTCGGGCACAACCTGCATTAAATCACATTTCAAGTTTACAGCCCAACCTTCATCCAGAATTACATATTCCACTCCGTTGGCCGAAGCAAAGTCAATATAATATTTATATGTGGCATTGTTTACTCCGGCTTCGAAATCTACATTATAAATATTCCAGTCGTTCCACCAATCCCAGGCTACCTTTCCGGGTTTTACCCAGGAATAATCAGCCACTTTTGACGGAGCAGCAAGTTTGTAAGTCATATCACTTTCAGCGAATTGTCTGTCTTCTGAAGCTATGATGGCTACCCTCCATGGGAATTCACGTGCACCGTTCACTTTTGCAGTAAAGCTTTCGCGTTCCTTCACACGAAATTGCAGCATATTATGCCCTCCTTGTTCTGTCCGCTTCGGATAAGGAGCAAATACTCCTTCCAAGGAATTATCCTTTTGAGCGTTATTCAGATAAAGTCCCGGATAACTTTGCAGATCAGCTTCCGTAATGCAGACTTTCATTCCATTACCAGCCTCAACAACAAGAGGCAAAAACATCAATCTTCTGCTATCCAGTTTGGATAATTTTTCAGTGGTATATGTGTTTTCAAAAGAGTTGGTAAACTGCATCTCCTTGTCCGTTTTATCTGTCACCTCGTCTAATCGGACATAGGGAACTGTTGCAGGAAAATCACCGGTGAAGTTATATTTTACCTCCTCATTCTGAATAGTAAATGGCTCTTTGCGATAGTTTATAAAGCGGTAAGCCACACCATCATTATACACTCTGAACTTTATTCCCCAGTCCTTTTTGAAGCGGAGGTTCAGTTCATTGCATTGATCGGTTATTTGTGCACGTTTATAGAAAGGTGAAGTGATAGTCTGATTAATTATTTGCTTGCTGCTTTTATCAAGTCGGGCATTCTTTCCCCAGACTTCTCCAGAGCTTAATGTCATCGATACAGGTGAGGGTGCAATAACTGTCTGATGTTTACTGGTTACTGTATAAGTAATTTTATCTCCAATAGAAACAGTTGTTTGTATGTTTCCATCCGGAGACGAAACAGTCAGCAGTTTTTGTGCAAAACCTATTTGTGCACAAAGACTACAGATTGCAATTATGAAGATTCTTTTATTCATTTTTCAAACATTTAATAATTATCGGTGCGGAAAGGAACCATTGGAAGCTCTCTGTTATTGTATATATTTCCAATCTGGAAGTTGCGGAAACAATATCTTACTGCTACCGGTTCCTGGACTTCTTCGCTGGAAACGACAATTGTTTTTTTATTGAGATCGGCAACAGCTGTAGCCGGATGGAATACTTTATCTGCTCCTGCAATCTCAAACCCGTTGATTCCTTTTTCACGGCTGAATCCATCCTGAGTATAATTGAAGCTGAGATAAGCTTTCCCATCTTTTACTTCCATTGATTTAAATTCCGGGCCGTTACATTCAACTGTTTTGTAGCCATAAGTTCTGTTCAGAGCCATGTAAGAAAGGCGTTTCCCTACTGTTGTCTTATTCTTAGGATGGATATTGCTGGCTTCATATTCCTCAACTAAATCATTTGTGGAGATCATTCCGCTATTAGGAATCAGGAACTGTGCCTTGTATTGTGCTTCTCTGAGGTAAGCTCCCCAGTTTCCTTCTCCATATTGATAAGGTGCAATTTCAACATAATAAAAAGGCAGATTGCCTAATCCCCAGTCTTTGCGCCACAGCTCAACCATATTCGCCAATCTTTGTGCATAGGTATCATGCTTCCCTACATTTGATTCGCCCTGGTACCAAAGAAAACCTTTTATGGTGTAGTTTGTCAGAGGCTTCAGCATTCCGTTATACATAACCAATGGTCTTAACCAACCATCTGTTTTATTTATTGCTTCTTTTGACAGATCAACATCTTTGTATGTTTCAAGGATTTCTCTGTTAGTCCAACTCTCAACTTTAGAACCGCCCCAGCTACAGTTGATAATTCCCACCGGAACATCAAGCGCCCGATTTAATGAAGTGGCAAAGTGATAAGCTGTAGCACTGAACCAAGCAGCATTTTCCGGATTGCAAATTTTCCATTTCCCCTGAACAGAACTTTGAGGAGTAAATTCCTGAACCTTTGAAATTGTAGCAAAACGGATACCTTTATTCTGGCTTGCAGTAGCAATGGCTTCGTTAGCACCTTGTACCGGACAATTCCAGAAACCGTTTAGCGGCATTTCCATGTTTGATTGTCCGGAACAAAACCATACTTCACCTATTAATATGTTTTTTAGTGTTACTTTCTCGCCATCAGAGATTGAAATTTCTCTGTTCTCATAACTTCCCGCCGGGGTAGTAATCCATAAAAGCCACTTCCCGTCTTTGTCTGATTGGGTACGAAAGTTCTCGTTACTCCATGATGCTTTGACAGTAACCGGTTTGTTTGGAGCAGCATCTCCCCAGAGTTTTACTTTTGTGTTTTGTTGTAGCACCATGTTGTCACCTACTATTTCAGGTAACTTTACTTTGGCATTTGCTCCAATTGTGAAAAGAGCAAATAGCATTAGAAAACCAAATTTATTTTTCATTGCGTATATAGATAATTAGTAATATGTTTATTTCACTTATTTACTTATTGTATTCTTACTATTAGCGGAAGTATGCAATCTTATAGATAGAAAAAGCAAAAAGGTTTGCTTCGGGAATGTATATTTTGATTCCATAAGTTGTAATAGACAGGTTTATTTTATGGATACGAAAATACAAAAAAAAGCAATAGAAGAATTTATATTGTCGGAAATGTGTCATAAATAGTCAATATAGTACAGGTCTATAGCTGGTTTAAAATGATATGCTCCGTATAAAATATTGACTGTTGCTATCTTTTGAATGAATATTCTTTGAAAAACCAGGATTTTTTACGAGTTTTGTCTACTGTTAATCCACTAACGTAAATCGACTAATGAAAAAAAATCTATATACACTATTTGTCTTCTTCTTAATATTCCCATTTTTTGTTTTTGCGCAAGGCAAGTTTATGTTTAAACACCTGGAAGTTAGTAATGGACTTTCTCATAGTCAGGTGAATTGTATTTATAAAGACAGCAGAGGATTTATGTGGTTTGGCACAGTATCAGGACTAAATCGCTACGATGGATACAATTATAAACTTTTTCAGCATGTAGAGAAGGATACAACATCTGTTATCGATAACTATATTTCCAATATCCAGGAAGATGCGAATGCCGATTTGTGGATAAATACCGGCTCAGGTTATACTATATATGATTCCAGAAAAGAAAGATTCAGAAGAAACATTTCGGCTGAGTTAGTCAAATATGGCATAAATCACGCAGTGGAATTAATCTATATAGATAAGCAGAAAAATATATTGTGCTTTGCCAGAGGATTGGGTATTTATCAATACAACAATACTACTAAGAAATTATCTCTTTACAGACAGGACGGACGTGTCGGAAATCTGAGCCGAGGTATAATTACTGATATCCGCGAGAATAAAACTTCTTATATATTTCTGTTCAGAACAGGATTGCTGGAATGTGTTGATAAAAGAACCGGTAAAGTAATCAGAAGAGATAACTATATCCCTGCTCATTTTAGCGTTAGTGTTAATAGATTTTCTGCTTTTGTAGATTCAGAAGGTGATTACTGGATTTATTCTGACGGCAGTTACGGTGTGTGGCTTTACCATTCAAAAGAGAGAAGCTGGGAATATATCTGTAACATGGCAACCAAATCTGTTTATATGCTTTCGAGTAATGTGATCAGGAGTATTGATCAGGATGCAATGGGAAATGTGTGGATTGGAGCAGATCACGGCGGCATTAACCTGATTGATAAACAGAAAGGACGGATCACTTACCTTGAAAATGATGCAACTGACGAGAGAAGCATTTCGCACAATAGTATATACTGCATTTATAGGGACAACACTAACATTATGTGGGTGGGAACCTATAAAAAAGGAATCTCTTATTATAGTGAGAGTATCTTTAAGTTTGAGGTAGATCACATGCCTTACCTCAATAATCAGAAGAATTTGAATAACGATGTGACCATTTTTGCTGAAGATACAAAAGGGAACTTATGGATAGGTACCAATGGGGCAGGAGTGATCTGTTATAACAGAGCTACTGGTGAACGGAAATTGTATCAGCATATTGCTGGTAACAGCGGAACACTGACTAGTAACATTATTGTCAGTCTTTGTGCTGCCCGTGATGGTAAAATATGGATTGGAACTTATCTTGGAGGAATGGATTGTTTTGACGGAAGTCGTTTTATTCATTATAAGAATGATCCGAAAAACCCTAATTCTCTGGCGAATAATAATGTGTGGTCTATAGTGGAAGATGCGGAAGGTTATATCTGGATTGGAACATTAGGCAGTGGTCTGCAAAGGTTAAATCCCAAAACAGGGCAGTTTGTTACGTTCAATAACAGCAAGAAAGAGCAGCTATCCTCAGAGAGTATTGCTTCTCTTTGTCTGGGGCGTGATAATATTCTTTATATAGGTACAGCAATTGGAGTTACAACCTATAATCTCAGAACAGGAGTGTTTGAGCGTATACGTAGTAACAAAAGAGGAGACCAGTCTTTCTCTAATCTGAACGTGAATCAGCTGTACGAAGATAGTCGCGGACTTCTATGGATTGCCACACGTGAAGGTCTGAATATCTTTGATCGTAAAAACGATAAGATTACGCCTATTCATAAAACAGATGGTTTAGCAGATAATGTAATAACCGGAGTGATAGAAGATAATAATAAGAATATGTGGATAACCACATCCAGTGGGGTTTCCAATATTATAGTTGGTACAAACCCGAAGACGGGTAATTATACTTACACCTATTATAATTATGATGAACGGGATGGTTTGCAAAGTAGCGAGTTTAACATACGTTCTGTTCTTCGGTCTTACAGAGGAGAGATTTTAATGGGAGGAATTCGCGGGTACAATATCTTTAATCCTGAAGTTATTAAATACAATAGAGTATTACCAAAGGTTGTATTCACAGACTTACAGCTCTTCAATAATAGCGTGAAAGTTGACTCTGTATATGACGGTAACTGCATTCTCAAAGAAGGACTAAACTGGACTAAAGAGATTGTTCTGAATTACAGCCAGAATGTTTTTTCCATAGACTTCTCTTCTATGAACTATGTGTTACCTGAAAAAACAAAATATGCCTATATGCTAGAAGGTTTTAATTCCGACTGGTTGACTACAAATGAGAGTGTTCACAAAATTACTTATACGAATCTTGCACCGGGAACTTATACGTTAAAAGTGAAAGCTGCTAATAGTGACGGTTTCTGGAATGAAGATGCTGCTTCTATTAAGATTGTGATAAAGCCTCCCTTCTGGCGTTCCGGACTGGCATATATATTTTACTTCTTTCTTTTAATTGGAATTTTATTACGTGCCCGACACCAAATTCTTAAAAGTGAAAGAAGTCGTTATAAGTTGCATCAGATTGAGCTTGAAGCACAGCGGAATCATGAAATTGATGATATGAAACTGCGGTTCTTTACCAATATCAGTCATGAATTACGAACTCCGCTCACTCTGATTATTTCTCCGCTGGAGAACGTTATTAAAACAATTACAAATGATGAGCAGAAGAATAAACTGGAGATGGTGCATCGTAATGCTCTTCGCTTGCTTAATCTTGTAAATCAGCTCATTGATTTCCGTAAACTAGATGTTCAGGGGCATCAGATAAACCTTTCCTGTGGTGATATTATCATTTATTTGAAGAATATATGTTCTTCATTTGCAGAACTTTCCGAGAAAAAGAATATCCGATTAACCTTCTATTCTTCGATAGACGAGCTACAAATGGAGTTTGATGAAGATAAGATTGGAAAGATAATGATGAATTTGCTGTCGAACGCCTTTAAGTTTACCAATGAAGGTGGACGTGTGGAAGTGCATGTAAATTTACTTCCGGCTTATGACGAAGATAACAAAGAAAGACTGGAGATACGTGTTGCAGATACAGGCATTGGTATTAATGATGATGAGAAAGAGAAGATTTTTGAACGTTTTTATCAGGTGAAACAAAGTGATGATCATAAATTTGGTGGAAGCGGAATAGGCCTTCATATGGTGAAAGAATTTGTTCTTCTGCATAAAGGAACGGTGGAAGTGCATAATAATGCCGGAAAGGGAAGCATCTTTGTGGTGACTATTCCTGTAAACCGAAAAAGCGAAGAAGGAAAGAAGTTTGTTGTTTCGGAAGGTAAGGTTCAGGTTATTAACGAAAAAACGGAGGAATTAGCTGAGGCTTCAGAAATCAATGCTGAAGCAACCACTTTTCCGGTGATTCTTGTTGTTGATGATAACGATGATTTCCGCACTTTTATGAAGGATAGTCTGAAATCAGAGTTCGTAATACAGGAAGCCCGTAACGGAAAAGAGGCGTGGGAGTCTATTCTTGATTCTCTTCCCGATATGATAATCAGTGATGTGATGATGCCTGAGATGGATGGGAATGAGCTTTGCCGCTTAGTGAAAAGTGATGTCCGTACTTCTCATATTCCATTAATTCTTCTTACTGCCCGAACAGCAGAGGAACATAAACTGGAAGGACTTGAAACCGGAGCTGATGATTATATTACCAAGCCTTTCAACTTTGACATTCTGATGCTTCGGATTCGTAAGCTGATGGAGAGGAGAGATACAGCACAGGAAACTTTCCGTAAACAGATTGATGTAAAGCCTAGCGATATTACCATTACTTCATTGGATGAAAAGTTAATTCAGCGAGCAATTAAGTATGTGGAAGATAATATTAGCAGCAGCAATGAACTGTCTGTTGAAGAGTTAAGTAAGCACTTAGGCATGAGCAGGGTACATTTATATAAGAAGCTTCTTTCTATCACAGGAAAGACTCCGATTGAATTTATACGTACCATTCGATTAAAACGGGCTGCCCAGTTACTTCGCGAGAGTCAGCTGAATATTTCTGAGATTGCCTATCAGGTAGGCTTTAATAATCCCAAATATTTCAGTAAATACTTTAAGGAAGAGTTCGGTATGTTGCCGTCGGCTTATCAGGATAAAAAGGAAAATGATGAAACAGAGAAGTAAATAACAGACTGTTTATTTACTTCTCAAAGTAATTACCGTGATTTCCGGCCATGCACCGAAGCGGAAAGGAAGACCAAGAAATCCCAGTCCCACGTTGACATATAAAGATCTTCCTTTTTGTGAGTAAAGTCCTCCCCACTGAGGATAGACAAGTGAGGCAAGAGAATGGGCACCAAAAGCAAGCTGCATGCCGTGTGTATGTCCTGAAAGCGTCAATGCTACGTCACTTTCCGGCAAAACTTTCTTTCTCCAGTGAGATGGATTGTGGCTGAGCAGTAGTTTAAACGGAATATCTTCCACACCCTGAATGGCTTTTTTAAGATCGCCTTTTCCTGAAAAAGGAGGTTCTCCCCAGTTCTCTACACCAATCAGAGCAATGCTATCTCCATTATGGTGAAGAATGCGATGTTCATTATTCAGCAAAATCCAGCCTATCCCGGCTTCTTTCTTTTTCAGTGAAATAAGATTGTCAACTTGTTCCTGTGGAGTTTTCCATTTATAGTAAGGTCCGTAATCGTGATTACCTAAGATGGAATACACACCGTCTTTTGCTTTGAGCAAGCTGAGTGTTTCTTCGTATCCTTCTAATTCAGTGGCCTTATTATTTATCAGGTCACCGGTAAACACAATAAGATCGGGGTGCTGGGCATTTGCCAGTTCCACAGCTTCAAGCAGAGCTTTCCCATTTCCTTTCCAGCTGCCTATGTGAATGTCCGACAATTGCACAATTTTATACCCGTCGAATCCTTTGGAGAGTAACGAAGACTGGTAGGTGACCGGTTTTATATCGAACTTTGTTTTTCCCCATATTGAGCCGTAAACCAATATCCCTACCCAGATTACTGCTGCTGCAAATCCGGCATAAGTAAATGGTGTAAATGATTGCTTAAATATATATTTAAGTGGAATATCAAAGAGTGAAATAAGCGTAAAGGTAAGTTTAGGAATGGCAAAGATAAAGTAAGTCATCACAAACCATCCCACCAGTTGGCTTCTCTCAATAATTTCATCGTGGCTGGTAAAATAAAAAAGATAAATCAGTCCGGCCAGCAATAAAAACGAGGGCAATAGATAAAGACACTTTGCAAAAGTATTAATCTGAGAACCTGAAATATAGTTCTTGTAAATGAATATGTCCGGCAATATAAGTATCAGTGTCAGACATAAAAAGATTTTTTGCATCATAAGTTCTTTATTAGTCTTTTAAAGTCTCCCCTGCTTGTGACAGGAGAGACTTTTTTTTTGAGAGAGTTGTTAAGTAAAGTAAAATAATTAATCCTGGTTTAGTTCCCTCAACTCAGCAAGATTACGTTTTATATTTCTTAATTTGTCATAAAACATACTTTTTATTATCCAGATTGCGGCAATGCATCCTGCAATCCAAACAATAGAAAATATGAGAATTGAAACAAAATTCAAAGTGAATAGGTTAATGCAAATAGCTTGTATCAGAAAGGCTGATATAAAAAAGAGAGCAGCTACAAAACATTCAATAATGAAATTTCTGTGATATGCCGTCATCTTTTTAATTACTGTGACAAGCGGCATTTTTTCAATATTAATACTTCTGAGATACATATATCCCATGCTGTCCCATACCATTCCTATGCAAAGCATAATCCATATAAATAACCACAAACAAAACTCTTTATCATTATGGTTTCCTGTTATCAAATAAAATCCCAGTCCAATAAGTGCCAGGAATCCCAGAATGAGAGTTGTTTTTGCATATAGCAATATTTTATTCATCGAACTGTGTGTTTGCTTTGTACGTTCGCTTATTAATTTGCTTAACGTATGCTCATCAATCAGTTCATTTTTCTTTAGCCGGTTGTCTAATACTTCCCACGACTTTTGTAATTCATCAAGTTCCATCTTTCTATTCTTAGTTGTGAGGCATTTTTCTTAATTTATCCTTTATTCTGCTCAGTTTTGTGGCCACATTAGTAACCGTCAGTCCGGTAATCTCACCAATCTCGGCATAGTCTTTCTTTTCCAGATAAAGAAGAATAATAGACTTGTCGAGTTGTCCCAGATTATTTATGAGCCTATATAGTTCCGCCAGCATTTCCCGGAAGCTGTCTTCTTCTTCCGTTAGCCATTCCGCTTCTTGTGTAAGTGAAACTATCTCAGGAATATTCTTTTCTTTACGAATAAACGAAATACAAGTGTTCAGAGTGATGCGATATATCCATGTAGATATTTTGCATTCCTTCCGAAAATTAGGAAAAGCCCGCCAGATATTCAGAACTGATTCCTGATAAAGATCATTCAACGTTGCTGATTTCGTGGTGTATAGGTAGCAAACTTTGTATATGACGCGCTCATATTCTTTGATACACGCCGTAAACTCTTGCTCTAAATCCTTATTCATTCTTGTTTCGTCCATTTGCTATACACTTTGTTAGTCGTGAGAAATAGGGAAAAATCACAAATATTCGGGAAACCTAATGTTTTTTATAAAGAAATGTTTATAAAAAGCATTAAGGCGTTTTGCTGTAAGATCTACATCTTTTATATTTTTACTCTACACTTTATTTTAAGAAGGAGTAGAGCTAACCAGATACTACTGGGCTTATTTTATTTTACTACTGATTATAAATTATTTAATGTCAGGCAACCAATAAAGAAACTAACTTTATAGATTGGCTGCCAGAAACTTTCTTATCTCGGAAACTTCCATGCCTCTTCTGCGGGCATAATCATTCAATTGGTCTTCACCTATTTTTCCTATTGAGAAATAGCTGGATGCCGGGTGAGAAATCATGATTCCGCTAACTGAAGCATGCGGATACATGGCTCCGTTTTCGGTAAGCCGGATACCAATTCTGCTCATATCAATCAAGTCATTCAGTAAGAAATTGATTGATTGATCGGGGATGGATGGATATCCCACTGCGGGGCGGATACCTTGATACTTCACCTTTAGCATCTCTTTTATGGTCAGATTTTCATCTTTTGCATATCCCCAGGCTACTTTGCGAACATGTTCGTGCATTTTTTCTACGGCAGCTTCCGCCAAACGGTCGGTCAATGTCTGAACTAAAATATGTTTATATGGATCGTTTTCATATATTTTTTCCATATCCGGGTCAACACTTGAAGCAAATATGCCGACTGTATCTTTCTGTCCCGAAGAAAGTGGGCGAACGAAATCGCTCAGACACAGATAAGGCTCATTATCTTTTTTGCGTGTTTGCTGACGAAGGAATGGAATTACCACGTTTCCCACAATCAGATTATCGCCATCAGAGTTAGAATCAAACAGCTCATACATCACTTTAACCTCAAAATCCTTGTCCAGCTCGTCGAGCATTCGGTTTGCTTCTTTATAAAGTTGCATTGCCTCGGCCGCTTTTGGCCGTTCTTCCTCAGGGAAGCTTGTCAGCCACTGCGCTCTGCAGGAATCACATCCGTGAATTTCTGAGATCTGCCCGAATTGTGCACCCAATTTCCATGCATAGAAAAAGTAAAGCCAGTCAATGTACTCTACCAGGTCGTGAATTTTATAAGCTGTTACCATAGTTTATCTGAATCTTAATTCCTGTCCGCGATACGATTCATCTAATTGTCCGTTATCAAAAACAGTATGACCATTAACAAATGTGCGTTCCACTTTGTTTGAGAAGGAGTAATTTTCCAATGGGCTCCAACCACATTTGCTGAGAACAGCCTCTTTAGTCAATGTCCACCTGGTATTTGGATTCACTATTACAAGGTCGGCCTGATAGCCTTCACGAATATATCCGCGATTGTTAATCTTGAAAAGTTCTGCCGGAGCATGACACATTTTCTGTACCACCTGTTCTTTAGAGAATGTTTCGGGAGTAGCCAGTTCAAGCATCGCAGTGAGTGAGAATTGAATCATTGGCATACCTGAAACTGCACGCAAAGCACCACCTTCTTTTTCTGATAAAAGGTGAGGAGCATGGTCGGTAGCCACTACGTCAATGCGGTTTTCTGTGATGGCATCTATCAGTACGCTGCGATCAAGAGCGGTCTTAATTGCCGGATTACACTTAATGCGTGTGCCAAGTTGTTTGTACATATCATCGCAGAATGCGATATGAGGAACACATACTTCGGCGGTTATTTTCTTTTCACTGAGCGGGGCATTCTTGAATAGCTCCAGTTCCATTCCGGTGGAAATATGAAGAACGTGAAGCCTTGCACCTGTTTTCTCTGCAAGTTCCACTGCCAGAGCCGAAGATGCATAACATGCCTGAGCATTTCTTATAAGAGAATGAAATCTCATATCAGGATCATCTCCGTATTTTTCTTTTGCCTTGCGGGTGTTTTCTGCAATAATTGCAGCATCCTCGCAATGTGCTGCGATAATAAGATCGGTTCCACCAAAAACTTTCAGCAGACTGTCTCTGCGGTCAACAAGCATATTTCCTGTGCTTGAGCCCATAAACAGTTTAACTCCGCACACACGATGAGGATCTAACTTTGAAAGTAGGTCGGAATTACTATTGGTTGCTCCGAAATAGAAAGAGTAGTTAACCAGACTCTTCTCGGCACCCAGCTGAAATTTAGCATTCAGTGTTTCAATGTCCGTAGTCTGAGGCTGCGTATTGGGCATATCCATGAAGGATGTTACACCTCCAGCGGCTGCTGCACGGCTTTCACTGAAAATATCTGCTTTATGTGTCAGTCCCGGATCACGGAAATGCACATGATCATCAATAACACCCGGGATCAGGTATTTCCCTTTGGCATCGATTATTTCACTATATGTTTCTTCGGGAACAACTGTTCCTTCAATGACTTTGGCTATTTTATCACCTTCAATAACTACAGAACCGGTAAAACTACGTCCTTCATTAATGATGGTAGCGCTTTTAATTAATGTGCGTTTCATTTCTTTTGTGGGTATTTACGGAAAAGACTGTCAAATTTTAGCTGAATAACTCCCATAACTGCTTCACCGAATATTCCACTATTCATTTTGGATGTTCCTACTTCACGGTTTACAAAGATTACAGGAACTTCTAATATATTAAAGCCAGACTTGTAGGCCATGAATTTCATCTCAATCTGGAAAGCATATCCTTTGAATCGGATCTTGTCCAATTCAATAGTTTCCAATACTTCCCGGCGGTAGCATTTGAATCCTGCAGTGGTATCTGCAATAGGCAAACCTGTTATAAAACGAACATATTTAGAGGCGAAGTAAGACATAAGCACGCGGCTCATAGGCCAGTTCACCACATTTACTCCACTCACATAGCGGGAACCAATAGCTACATCGCCACCTAATGCTGTACATGCATGATAAAGTCGGGGTAAATCATTTGGGTTGTGAGAAAAATCGGCATCCATTTCAAAGACAAAATCGTATTTCTTTTCAATTGCCCAGCGGAAACCGGCAATATATGCAGTTCCCAATCCTTGTTTTCCTGCCCGTTCAATCATAAACAAACGCTCAGGAAACTCAAGCTGCAGGCGTTTAACAATAGAGGCAGTGCCGTCCGGTGATCCATCTTCAATGATCAAAATATGAAATATTTTTTCTAGTCCGAATACTGCGCGGATTATGTTTTCAATGTTTTCCTTCTCATTGTAGGTAGGAATTATAACGATACTGTCGGAAGCTTGCATATATTTATGTGTAATTAGTAGGACAAAAGTAGTTAAATTATTGTACCCGCAAAAGAGAACCATATATTTTTAGTAATTTTGCAGCTAACATTAGTTTCTTTTCACCGTAGTTCACAAAAGCCCTTTGAATGGTTGTTTTTAATTAAATCAGAGACAATCGTTTTATATGGGATAAACGGACTGATGTGATTCATAATCTGCGGTGAGGAAATGTGCTATTTTATGAATATAACAGAATTACAGAGCCTATATGCCAAACATCCCGGAACGGGAGCGGTGGCTAAGCTGCTGGAAGAATCTTCGGTAAAGACGATTTTTCTGGGAGGCCTTTGCGCCTCTTCCGCAGCTCTTTTCTTATCCACACTCGTTAAGAGTAGCAAAAATTCGTTTGTTTTTATTTTGGGCGACCTTGAAGAAGCCGGGTATTTCTATCATGATCTTACCCAGATTAACGGGTCGGAGAAGATTTTATTCTTCCCCTCTTCTTATCGAAGAGCAATAAAGTACGGACAAAAAGATGCTGCTAATGAAATTCTTCGCACAGAAGTGCTGAGCCGTCTGCAAAAGACGGAAGAGCCTTTGTGTGTGGTGACTTATCCTGATGCGCTGGCGGAGAAAGTTGTTTCCCGTGATGAACTGACTGATAAAACATTAAAGCTGCATGTAGGCGAACATGTTGATACAGGATTTATTACGGAAATGCTATCTAATTATGGCTTTGAACGGGTGGACTATGTTTATGAGCCCGGACAATATGCTGTGCGCGGAAGTATTATCGATGTGTATTCTTTTTCTTCTGAATACCCTTACCGTATTGATTTCTTTGGAGATGAGGTTGAAAGTATCAGAAGCTTTGAAGTAGATACTCAGCTTTCCAAAGAAAGGAAAGAAAGCATTGCTATTGTGCCCGAACTGACTAATGGGGTAGGAGAAGAAGTTTCTTTTCTCGACTTTATTCTGGAGGAAACTATTATAGCAACCAAAGATTTTCTATGGTTGCGTGAACGGATTCAGGCGGTTCACGATGAAGCGCTTTCTCCACAAGCCTTGGTTGCGCAGGAAGAAAATGAGGAGGGTTACGTAAATCTGGAGCAAAAGCTGATTGACGGTTCAGAGTTTACAGTCCGCGCATTGGATTTCCGCCGGATAGAGTTTGGAAATAAACCTACCGGAACACCTCAGGCTACGGTTGAATTCAGCTGTTCTGCTCAGCCTATATTCCACAAGAATTTCGATCTGGTAAGCAATTCACTGAAGAGCTATCTGGAACAGAACTATCAGATTTATATATTGTCGGACAGTGTTAAGCAGACGGATCGTATCCGTGCTATCTTTGAAGACAGAAATGATCATATTCCTTTTACTTCTGTTGATAAAACCCTGCACGAAGGCTTTATAGATAACACGCTGCATTGTTGCTTCTTTACCGATCATCAGATTTTTGACCGTTATCATAAGTACAACTTAAAAAGTGATAATGCGAGAAGCGGAAAGGTGGCTCTCACATTAAAGGAATTGAATCAGTATCAGGTGGGCGATTATGTGGTGCATACCGACCATGGAGTAGGCCGGTTTGCCGGATTAATTCGTATTCCAACCGGAGGCACTACTCAGGAAGTGATGAAACTTGTTTATCAAAACGAGGATGTGGTGATGGTTAGTATCCACTCTTTGCATAAGGTCTCTAAATATAAAGGCAAGGAAGGCGAACCTCCTCGACTGAATAAACTGGGTACCGGTGCATGGGAGAAGTTAAAGGAACGAACCAAAACCAAGATTAAAGATATTGCCCGCGACTTGATAAAGCTTTATTCGCAACGGAAAGAGGAAAAGGGCTTCAGTTTTAGTCCCGATTCCTTCCTGCAACACGAACTTGAAGCATCATTTATCTATGAAGATACGCCCGATCAGCTGAAAACTACGCAGGATGTGAAGAGTGATATGGAGCGTGAAATGCCGATGGACCGACTTGTTTGCGGGGATGTTGGTTTTGGAAAAACGGAAATTGCGGTACGTGCAGCCTTTAAAGCGGCAGCTGATAATAAGCAAGTAGCGGTGCTGGTACCTACTACCGTTTTAGCTTTGCAGCATTTCAAAACATTTAGTGAACGATTAAAGGATTTTCCTTGCAGAGTAGATTATCTGAGTCGTGCCCGTAAGCCTGCAGAGGTGAAGGCTATTCTTGATGATCTTAAAGAAGGAAAGATTGGTGTACTGATAGGTACACACAAAATTATAGGGAAACAGGTAAAGTTTAAGGATATTGGTCTGCTAATTGTTGATGAAGAGCAGAAGTTTGGAGTATCTGTGAAAGAGAAGCTCAGACAATTGAAGGTGAATGTGGATACGTTGACTATGACAGCAACGCCTATTCCCCGAACGTTGCAGTTCTCATTGATGGGTGCCCGTGATCTTTCGGTCATTAGTACGCCTCCGCCTAACCGATACCCGATACAAACAGAAGTTCATACCTTTAATGAAGACATTATTGGTGAAGCAATTAATTTCGAGATGAGTCGTAATGGTCAGGTATTCCTGGTGAATAACCGCATTCAGAATATATACGAACTGGAAGGAATGATTCATCGTCTGGTTCCCGATGCCCGCATCTGTGTGGGACACGGACAGATGGAACCCGATAAACTGGAAAAGATTATCCTTGATTTTATAAATTACGATTATGATATATTGATTGCCACTTCAATTATTGAGAGTGGAATTGATATTCCCAATGTGAATACCATCATTATTAATAATGCACAAAACTTTGGATTGAGTGATCTTCACCAGTTGCGTGGTCGTGTAGGTCGTGGAAATAAGAAAGCATTTTGCTATTTATTGGCTCCACCGCTTAGTAGTCTCACTACTGAAGCCAAACGCCGACTGCAAGCTATCGAGAACTTTAGTGATTTGGGTAGTGGAATTCACATTGCTATGCAGGATCTTGACATTCGCGGTGCGGGAAACATGCTTGGGGCTGAGCAAAGCGGATTTATAGCCGACCTGGGATATGAAACTTATCAGAAGATTCTTACCGAAGCTGTAAATGAATTGAAGACGGATGAGTTCGCTGAACTTTATGCCGAAGAGCTTGTAGCAGGAGAAGAAAAGATTAGCGGACAAAATTTTGTGCAGGAGTGCACCGTGGAAAGCGATCTGGAATTGCTTTTCCCTGACGAATATATTCCCAGCAGCAGTGAAAGAATGCTTCTTTATCGTGAACTGGATAGTATGGAAACCGACGAGGAAGTGCAGAACTTCCAGAGTCGTCTGGAAGACCGCTTCGGCAAAATACCGAAAGAAGGACTTGAGCTGATGCGCATTGTCCGCCTCCGTCGTTATGCAAAGAAGTTAGGTGCAGAAAAGGTCTTTATGAAAGCAGGAAAAATGACTCTGTTCTTTGTCAACAACCCTGAATCACCTTACTATCAGTCAGAAGCATTTGATAAGGTAATTAGTTATCTGCAGAAATATTCCCGTAACTGTCAGCTTCGGGAACAGCATAACCGCAGAAGCATGATTATAAAAAACATTGAAACAGTAGAAACAGCGGTAGGTATTCTTAGTGAGATGTATGTAATGTAGAGCCTGAAAATACAAATCCATCCGGGGAAATATATTTTCATCCCTCACTCCCTCACAAATTGGGACTAATGTGGTGTAAATCATATTATTATACCAGTGATGGATTGGTTTTGAAACATCACTGAACCCTAACAAAAAGGCCGATCCCTCACTATTTCAACGTAAGCGTCTCCGCGATACCCTATAAAATGTTTTCTGGGCTTATAGTAGGTTTATTCTTTTGTCCAGGAATTCGGAAGTAGTTTCTGATAAACTTCATCGGATGCATTGGGATTGATATAAGCCATCCGGTTTAATATATCCGTAAAGTATTCGAACGTGTTTATTCCATTTAGCCTGCATGAGCAAGCCAGTGAGTAAAGCAGCGCTGTTCTCTTTGCTCCGTCGTGGCTTCCGCAAAACAGAGAGTTCTTCCTGCTTAAGCTTATGTACCGCATGTATCGTTCTATGGCATTATTATCAAGGGCATATTCTGGTCTGTCTATATAATTGCACAATGCGTCATACTCGTTCAGGGTATAATTAATCGCCTTCGAGAGTGGGCTCTTTGGAAGCATGGAAGGATTGGATTGTATTTTTAAGAGTTTTCTTTTGAGTTCCTTTAATATGGGTGGGGCATACTTTTTTCTGTATTCTAATATCCTGTCGGGTTTCCAATGCTTCCCGATTTTATGCTCTTTCCTATAAAGCTTATTGATAACATCTATTATTTGAGTGGCATCCTTATCTGCTTCAATATCCAGGAACTTACGCTTGCAGTGTTGAAAGCAGGAAAGTCTTATTATATGGGGATATTCATCAGTCTCAAGGATTTTATAATCTATAAGTCCGTCCGATTGGATGGCTCCTTTGTACTCTTCCCCGATATAATTGGTCAGAACTTCACGTGAGCGGGAACCCTTTTCATAAAAGTATTGTATGAGTTTCTTTTGATTTGCAAGAGCTGCCCATATATAGCCTTTGCGAACACCTTTCCCTTTTTCGTTTTTCTCTGGAGTCAGTACGGTATAGTAGCTTTCATCCATACAAAGGTAACTGTCCTCAAGAATCGTTTTTCTTAAGACTTCATCCAAACGATCCAGCATCCAGGCGGATTTCTTAATCAGGGAGTGAGCTGTAGCTTTGTTCAATTCAAATCCCTGCTCGCCAAACAATTTGATGATTCGTTCAACGGGCATGGAGTAGATGTATCTGAGTTGTAGTATTCCAGCCATGAAAGAACCGTCGTAGTTAGAGTTCTGCAGCGGAGTTCTTGGCGCTTTTGCGGTATACATCTTCTCATTAAACAAACAGTTGTACAGTCGGTAGATGTGTTTGACAAACTGAGGTGGGATGTATTCATACCGGATAGAGTCCACATAACTAATGATTTTGGATTTTTCCTTATCAAAGCCGGGATCATTGGGGTAAACCTCATCAATAATGGTTTTCAGATCAAAATACTCTTTACGTTTGGCGTTGTTGTTACCACGTTCTTTCAGTGATGGACGAGGCTTTTCTTCCACTTTATCCTCCTCTTTGATTTGAGGAACTATCTTTTCTGATTTGTTGGACAAGAGTTTGCCCAGTCCCCGGTTCTTACCGGTCAGCACTTGTATGTTGCCTTTCTTCTGAAGAAGGGATTCTTCCAGTGAACGGACCGTATCGGTTAGAATAGCAGTCTGTACAGATAGCCTTTCTATCTGCGCAGACTGCTGCTGAAGTAGTGCAGACTGCTGCCTATTTTGCTCCAGCAGAGCCTTTTCTCTTTCGGAAGAAAGTCTGAGCTGATCTTCTAATAGTTCAACAATCCGTTTGTAATTCATACCTTAAAGGTACGAATAATTGTTAGGATTACCAAGAAAAATAAAGGTTATTACTTATCTATATATTTATATATCAACGTATTAAATCTGTATAGAATCGTTTTCTGTATTTTGCGGAACGGATGCAGACGCCCTCCATTATCAGAACGAACGTCGTCCATTTCATCTCATACTGACCGCTGGAAGGATTAAAACGGGGTATCTCAAAAGTTCCTCTTTCAAGTTTCTTCTGATATAAAACAAAACCTCCGTTCTCCCAGTGCAAGATCTTGATTGACTCTCTGTTCTTACCTACAAACAGAAAAACTTCTCCCGATAGCGGGTTCCGTTTCATGTCTGACTTTACCAACTGGTACAAAGAATAGATACCTTTTCGCATGTCCACATAGTGAGGACAGAGATAGTAGCTCATGGATTCTGTAAGTGCAAACATACTATTAATGGGTATTACATGAAAGAATAAATTTATTAAGATCTTCCTGGGTTATCTCTTTAATCGAAACAATCACTCCATCGGGGAAAGTTATATTCACTCCTTTCACACATGAATAAGTGTTCTTACAGATGTCTTCTTTTTGAACTCCCCCTGTCTGAAAAGATAGAGGATAAATCCGTTGCCCTGATTCTGTTTGGACAACCGAAAAATCAGAAGAAGAATCAGAATGCACAGTGATTTCTCTTTTCAACTGGGCTACAGTAATTGAATTTCTGGACATCCAGAGTTGAATACCCTTATAATTTACATGATGTGTTTTACAGTAATCACGCAAAGTAATAAGACTGACACTAATTTCCTGCTTGTAGCCCTCTATTGTTTTTGTGTATAGTTCGGATGCTTTCATCTTTCTTCTTTTTTGGAAGACAAAGATAAAAGGCTAAATCATCACGAGCAAGATGGTATCGCGGAGACGCTTACATTTCAACCTACTTTAATGTGATTTCTATGTGTTTTCCTTTGGAAAAGATGCCAAGATAAAATGTGAATAAAAAGTGCAAAAATAGCCCGAAAAGGTGAGGGTAGCCCTGAAAAGTGAGAGTAAAGTGAGGGCGGGAAATGCAACCATCACTATTTAATTATTTGACTGTTAGTGCTTTGTGTAAAATAGTGAGAGAGTGATGGTAGCTTTTAAATCTCTTGTAGAATTTAGCAAAAGTGCAAAGTCAAAAATATCCCGCCTGCTTTTTTTGAACTCCCGCCTGTTTCCTCAAAAAGCAGGCGTGAGTTTGGAGGAAACCAAACCGGAAAGAATTTCCGGTTATTCGCCAATAATTTTCAGCCATTCTCCAATGGATTTAATTTATTGGAGAATGGTTCACGGAAGGCAAGTATTGCTTATTTTCCGTATAGCTTATCAATCAAATCTTTTCTGCCCAGTTTCTTTAGTTCGGAAATAATCTGATTCTTGTATTCGCGCTGGTACCAGAAAAAGAACTGACGCTGAGCTAGTTTTTCTTTCGGATTATGGGCAGCGAAAATAGGCTCCAGTGTGTACGGATGAAATCCGGTATAGTAAGCTTCCGTGGCAATAGTCATCGGGGTAGGAGTAAAGTCCTGCACCTGTTCCAATCGGAAATCCAGGTTCTTCGTTATTACCGCAAGTTCGGCCATGTCTTCTTCCTTGCATCCCGGGTGAGAAGATATAAAATAAGGAATAAGTTGCTGGTTCATGTTTAGTTCCCTGTTCAACTTATCAAAGGTTTTCTTGAACTGCTGAAACTGTGAAAACGAAGGTTTGCGCATAATGTTAAGCACACGGTCTGAAGTATGTTCCGGAGCAACCTTGAGTCGTCCGCTCACATGTTTGGCTATCAGTTCGCGGGTATACTCAGCTGTTGAGCGGTTTATTGCCGGGTCCTTACTGTCGTACTGCAATAAATCATAACGCACTCCGCTACCAATAAATGATTTCTTTATTCCTTTTATCGCATCTACTGAATGATAAATATCCAGCAGTGGCCGGTGATCTGTGTTTAAGTTGGGGCAAACCTTTGGATGAATGCAAGAAGGACGTTTGCACTTCCGGCAAACATTGAGATCCTTTCCGCCCATGCGGTACATATTTGCCGATGGTCCGCCAAGATCACTCAGGTATCCCTTAAAATCGGGTAGCTCTATCACTTCCTTTACCTCCTTTAAAATAGAGGCTTTACTGCGTGACACAATGAATTTTCCCTGATGAGCCGATATGGTACAGAAAGCACATCCGCCAAAACAACCGCGATGGATGTTAACGGAAAACTTAATCATATCATAAGCCGGAATTCTTTTCCCTTTATATTTAGGGTGAGGAAGACGAGTGTAGGGCAAATCAAAAGATCTGTCCAGCTCAGCTTCAGTCATTGGAGGGTAAGGAGGATTCACTATCACAACATTATTATCTACATGTTGCAGAATGCGTGACGCTTCCATCTTATTACTTTCTTCCTCAATATGGCGAAAGTTTTCTGCCTGTTTCTTTTTATCTTTCAGACATTCTTCGTGAGAATGAAGCAGAATATCAGTTGTTTTATCTTCGTTTGGTACTTCACCTTTCTTTCTCACAATTACAGTCTGAGGAATATCGGTGATTTTAAGAAGTGGAATTCCTTCCTGCATCTGACGACAAAGCTCTGTAATAGGCTTTTCTCCCATTCCATAAATCAAAAGATCAGCACCCGAATCTACTAAGATACTTTTAAGCAGTTTGTCCTGCCAGTAATCATAATGGGTAAGTCGGCGCATAGACGCTTCAATTCCTCCCAATACTACGGGAACATCAGGATATAGCTTTTTAAGAATCTGAGTATAAACAATGGTTGGATAGTCGGGACGCATATCCGCACGGCCATCCGGAGTATAAGCATCATCCGATCTTAATCTGCGGTTGGCAGTATAGTGATTAACCATAGAGTCCATGCTTCCGGGAGCAATGCCAAAGAATAAACGAGGGCGTCCCAGCTTTTTAAAGTCACGAAGGTCATCCCGCCAGTTTGGTTGCGGAATAATAGCCACCCGAAGTCCCTGAACTTCAAGAATACGTCCGATGACTGCGGCTCCGAATGAAGGATGATCTACATAAGCATCCCCGGAGAAAAGGATTACGTCTACCTCATTCCATCCACGCAGCTCCACTTCTTTTTTAGTGGTAGGCAGCCAATCTGTTAGTTTGTACTCTTTCATGGCTGCAAAGATACGGATTTTACCTTAATATGATTGAATATTAAGGTAAAATGCACGTTCTTCACCTTGTGTGATAATATGTAGTTCCTGAAAATTATTCGGGAATAGCTTCTATTTCTACAGGAAGTTTGGCTTCCCATTCTTTAAAGAGATTGATTAATTGCTGCAGACCAAACGCTTTCATGTTGTTGTGATAGATAACATCAATGCAAAGGTCCAATAAATCTTTGCAGTCAGTTTCCTGTGCGGCAATCAATGAACGGACATTCATTTTTAATTTATCCAGATCTTGTTCCTCAACTACACCTGTGCAACTTATTAAATGTTGGAACAACATGTATTTGTGAATAGTTAGCAGGTTCTCTTCTGAGATTTCCATACTTCTGGTGCCTGACGCATTTGCTTGTATTGTGTACATGGTATCTTTGTTTTAGGTTTTTACTTCTGACAAAGATATAAATAATAATGAGACTCCACCTATCTTCCCCCTAAAAACTGAAGGATTCCTGCCATGATTTTTGCCCGGTGTTCTTCAGTGTCGATTGTTTCAAATGGGAATCCCATGATAAACGTACGATAATCACCTTTATAAGCAGTTGCGGCACCATAATTTCCACCTGAATATTTTAGCACAGGGAAAGCGGGAGATACAGGAACAATGCAATCCGGAGCAGGAACGGAATAAATATGCTCATTTACTTCACGTGGAATGGCGAATGTGAGTCCTAAACCAAAGATATCTCCTGAACCACTGTTTTGCATACTATTCTGGAAGCTGTATTTTAGTATATCTTCAGTAAAACTTTTCTCCTCAAAAGAACTGTTCATATCACTACCCAGATAAGAACCACTCACCAGAATATTACCTCCACGCTTGCAATATTGTGCAATTAGTTGCTGCATTTTTGGAGTGAATGTCTTGTATTTTTCGTTTATAAACCTGGATGTTGTAGAATCTTCCTTTTGTAATCCCAGAATATAATCTACTAGATGGTAATCGTTTAATTTTACTCGTCCGCTTTCCACAGCTTCGTTACTGCACGATACAAATGAGTATCCGGGCATTGCTTGAATTGCTTTTCCATGTATGAAAGGATAATCGAATGTGTTTCCGGCAATACGAACGCCTTCCAGCTCACTACCGCTATAACCTAAACCATCTGAAGTTTCTTTACCTGCATTTTTACGGTTAAATCCGGTTTGAGCTCCGCAATAGGAGATGTTATATTGATAAGACACTCCCGGATCTTTCTTCAAATCAAACCCTAAAGAATCCGGAGTATTGATGATAGCCGGTCCGCTGATACGGTCGAATCCGTTAACAATAAGTACTCTTTCTTTTTCGCGTTTAGCTTTGTACGCCGAAAGAATCTCAGACGAGAAACTTTCTCCTCCCTTGTTTACGGCAGTCACCTTGAAACTGTATACCAGTTCCGGTTCAATTTTTGCCGTGTATGATGTTCCTTCTACCAGCACGCCGTTGTCGAATCCAAAGTTGCCAATGCGGGTGTAAACAATATAGTTATGAGGTTTTGCCGATGATTCCAATGGATCTTCCACAGCTTTCCATGAAAGACTGACCGTGTTCTTCTTATTCCCGAATTTAATAGCAAAGTGGTTCACAGGAAGTGGTTGAACCACGTAATCTTCATCGTGCTGAGAAGTGACAAAACGAAGAATGGATTTATAAATAGAACGTCCCACAGTGAATTTAAAGTTGGGATCGTGTCCCAGAGTCATATCTGCAAAGTTTTGATGGGAAAGAAATTCGAGAATCATTGATGGAACAGCCGGAAGTCTGGTTTCACTATAATTCTTGTCCCACATTCCTCTGCGATTCCATTGCACATCAAACCGTGAATTGATATCCGATTTTAACTGAGTAATCATTATATCAGTCAAATCTCTGGAAGCATAACGGGAAATTCCGGAATGTAACTTGCTGTCATTAAAGTCGGTAGTATAAACACCTAGTGAGCCTATAGTTCCACCGTTTGAAGTATATCCTGCGTCACTGTGCAATGCCATGGTCATCTCAAAAGGAACGCCGAGTCCTTTCTCTTTAGGGTTGTAAACAGAACTGCCGGATAAGTAATTAACCATGCGCGAACGAGTGTTAATATCATCGGCATAATCATTAGCTCGCTTTTCATCTCCATAAATAGAGTAGGGCATACCGGCCCATTGTGCCGAGTAACGGGCTCCCTCCAGATAACGTGGCAAACCGCTGACTGCTCCTCCACGGACAATGTTGCCCATTCCACCTCCAAAACGAACGGCATCTGCGCAAACAACTCCTTTTTCCTTGCTTTCGTTGCTTAGCACTACCATTCCGTAATCGTTAGATCCTTTATCGAAAGTAAAGGTTCCAAGATAAACCCATGTACCTCCGCCAATTTTTTGGTTTACAGTAAATTCTGTTGCTCCTCCTTTGTGGAAAACAGTATATTTGGCATCTGCCACACTTTCAGGAAGTGTTTGATATGATACATAGACAGCATAATTTCCCTCTTCGGGAATAGTGGGTACCCATTCAGCAAATGCCCGGTTCTTTTTCTTTTCCGTTTTTGCATACCGGGCCGTACCATCAGTAAATGGATTCTCACCATCCTGATAGATATTCTTTTTCTGAGCAAAACCAGTTACATCGGGTGTATTCCAGTAGGCTTTTCTACTCTTTACCTCAATATAAAGTGAACCCGACCGGGGATTATCGTTGTCAACAATTACTTCGTTCTTTTGTGTATCACGTTCACGGGGAGTAAAGACATCTGCCCCGGCATTCTCAAGCATAGGAATTACATAAGGAAGAATTATTGATTGGGTAAAAAGATCTTCTGTTGTGCAAAATAATCGTGGGCGTTGCCACAGCCAGCTACCATTACTGATTTTGTGGCCGTTACCGTCACCATTTCCATTACTGGCTCCGTTTCCATTGTTGTTTCCATTCCCATTCTTGAAATACTTTCCATGACTTTGCCAGAGAGCGATGTGTCTGCTTTGCAGCCCTCGTGAAATATCAATTGGGCGTGAAACATTCTTAACCCACGGAGCATCCTGATAATTGATGTCTCCCAGTATACGGGATTTATCTTTTCTTTTTTTTCTGTAAATGTTTGGAATAAGTTCTTCTATGGATTTACCATCTGTATAAACGGTTGTTTTGAAATAGCATACCGGACCGGGTAGTATTTGTGACAGATGGCGATATATACCTTCTACCGTTTCGGGTAGAAATGGCTGATAGGAAAAATTTTCTCCTGAGTATATGTCCAGCTTCTTTGCATCGAAATCGAGTTTAAAGCTGTTTAATTTACATTTTCCTATTTGAGCGGTTGAACAAGTATAGTTCTCAAAGAAATTCTTTAAGCGTTCCTCTACATTTTTATCAATATCTTGTGCGAAACCTTTTGTCGCAAAAATAATTAAAAGGAAAAATAGTATATATTGTTTCTTCATCTGTCGTAATTTTACACACAAAAGTACACTTTTAAACACACAGAATCCACAGATTCTCACAGAATTTATTGCTAATCTGTGTTAATCTGTGGATTGGTATTTCTTTTTTGTTACTGCTTATAGAGGAATGTACTCTACAAAAGCTTCGATTGCTTCGTAGGAAGCCAATCCAAGACTATCATATAATGCTGCAGTTCCGCGGTTTCGGTCTTCTGAACGCTGCCAGAACAGGCGTTCATCATTTCCAAGGAACGGAGCACCTTCCATCTGTGATTGATGTTTCAGAATTGTATTTCTTTTTAATCTTAATTCTTCCGGTGAAATAGGTACTGCCATTTCAATGTTTTCTATTTCCCATTCAGCCCAAGCACCACGATACATCCAGATGCGACAGTCTTTTATCCATTTTTCTCCTTTTTCCAAGTCAATTGCTGCAAGAACAGAATCCGTACAAACGCGGTGTGTTCCGTGCGGGTCGGCAAGGTCACCGGCTACAAAGATTTGGTGAGGCTTAACTTCCTGAAGTAAAGCACGTACAATCTCAACATCCTTTTCAGAGATAGGTGATTTCTGAATCTTTCCTGTTTCATAAAATGGGAGATCAAGGAAGTGAACATGATCGGATTTTATTCCGGCATACGCACAAGCAGTACGGGCTTCTCCACGGCGGATTAATCCTTTTAAGCGAAGCATATCTGCATTGTCAAAATCACTTTCTTTCTTATTATTAATAAAGGAACGAATGTCTTTATATTTCTTATCAATAATTTCACTTTTTGCATCAAATAGTTGATTGAAACCGTTGATGAAGTGCATAAATCGAATTACTTCTTCATCTCCCACAGCAATGTTTCCAGATGTTTCGTATGCAATGTGTACATCATGCTTCTGTTCCACAAGTCGTCTTACTGTTCCTCCCATGGAAATTACATCATCGTCAGGGTGTGGGGAAAAGACTATAATACGCTTTGGATAAGGTTTTGCACGTTCCGGACGATAGGTGTCGTCGGCATTTGGTTTACCTCCCGGCCATCCGGTGATGGTATGCTGTAAATCATTGAATATCTTGATGTTTACATTATATGCAGATCCGTAGAGGGCTAGTAATTCACTTAATCCGTTTTCGTTATAATCCTTGTTTGTTAACTTAAGAATAGGCTTTTTTGTTAACATACAAAGCCATACAATTGCACTGCGGATTAGTTTATCGTTCCATTCACAAGAAGTAACCAGCCAAGGGCGCTGAATGCGTGTGAGATTAGATGCGGCAGATAGGTCGAGTGCTACCCGGGTACTATTGTGCATCTGTAAATAAGATGCAGGAATAACGTCACTTACTTTTCCTTCAACAGTCTCTTTTATCATTTGAGCCTTGTCGTCTCCCCATGCCATCAGGAATATCTTCTTTGCAGCAAGGATGGTTGCAATACCCATTGTGATAGAACTTACAGGTACATTTTCTGTACCTCCGAAAATTTTAGCTGCATCATTACGGGATGTATTGTCCAGTAAAATAAGACGAGTGTTAGAGTTTGCTTGTGAACCTGGTTCGTTAAAACCGATATTTCCTACACGACCGATGCCTAATAGTAAAATATCTATGCCGCCAAAACTTTCAATTCGTTGCTCGTAAAGTCTGCAATATTCAAAAATAGTATCTTTTGCTATAGTTCCGTCAGGACTAAAGATATTTTGTTTGTTGATATCTACATGGTCAAGAAACATTTCCTGTAAAGTTTTCAGGTTGCTGTTCATTGCTTCTGATGCTAAAGGATAATATTCATAAATATTAAACACAATAACATTACGGAAGCTAAGCTCTTCTTCACGATGCATACGGATTAGCTCATCGAATACGGAACGTGGTGAATTACCTCCGGGAAGAGCCATTACGCAGAATCGTCCTGCTTTTTGCTTCTCTCTTATAGTAAGAGCTATTTCTGCTGCAATCTGGCGAGCACCTTCTTCCACGGATTCATAGATGTCTGTGGGGATTTTTTCAAAGCGAGTTAGAACTGAACGTTCAAAAGCATTTTCGGGCTTATAGTATTTGGGTGAGACCCGATTTAATGTAATTTGCGAACTTAGATTAGTCTTCATTATACATTTTTTTATTACGATTAGATTTATGAGAGTCACAAAGATATGCTATTCTTCTTATTTAATCAACCTTTTAATAATGATAATGGTAGTTTAATAAATAATTTTATTATTTAATCACTAAATATTTTTATATAAAACTTAATAAGTGTTTAATTAGAGGGCGAAGAAGTCGGCATCCCTCCATGCCGGGAATTTAGCACGAAACGAACGAAGAGAGTCTAAATCGATATTAATAGTGCGGATTCCTTCTTCATCTTTTGCAAAGTTGATAAGATTTTCTCCTTTCATATTATATAGAGCTGAATTTCCTGAGTAGTGAATACCCATTCCATCGACACCCACACGGTTTACACCACATACATAACTTTGATTTTCCAGAGCACGCGCACATAATAAAGTATCCCAGGCACGGTTTCGGGGAGTAGGCCAGTTTGCTACAAAGACAAGAAGGTCGTATTCGTTGATTACATTTCTGCACCATACGGGAAAACGCAGATCGTAACAAATCATCAGGCAAATTTTCCAGCCTTGCCATGAGAAAATGCATCGCTGATCGCCTGCTGAAAAGTGTTGGGGTTCGTTGCCCATCCTGAAAAGATGGTGCTTATCATAAAAGTGTTCTACACCGTCAGGAGATAAGAAGAATGCTCTGTTAAAGAACTTTTCGTCTTCAAGACAAATAAAACTGCCGGCAAGAGCTATATTGTATTCCTTTGACCACTGCCGGAGTGTAGTTAAGGTCTCTCCATTAATTGTTTCAGCAAAAAGATGGCTTTGCATTGTAAAACCAGTAGAAAACATTTCGGGAAGCACAACCAAGTCCGTTTTTCCGCTTAATGCCCGAAGTTTAACTTCAAGCCTGCGAAGATTCTCTTGTTTGTTTTCCCAGGCAATGTCTATCTGTACCAGTGAAATACGCAAAGCCGTCTTCATTTTCTTTCTCTTATAATCCGGTTGTAAAGTTTTCTGGGTTCTTCCCTTTAAATTGGTTAAAATAAAGTTTTATCTCACGCATGTCTTTTTCAATATCTCCGGAAGGAGTAATTACTTTTTCCGAAGTTATTGTCTTAGTTGAATAGTCTATAGCTACTAACACAATGGGAATATTAGCTTTCATTGCAATATAATAGAAGCCTTTTTTCCAATGTGGATTTCTTGATCGGGTTGCTTCTGGAGTGATTGCTAAACTAAATTTTTTGCTTTCCTTAATTACCCTGACAACTTGTTCCACCATAGAATTTTTCTTATCTCTGTTTACAGGAATCCCCCCCATTGATCTAAGGAGACTTCCCAATGGAAAGAAGAACCACTCTTTTTTCATCATAAAGCCGGTTTCTCTTCCTATAGCAGCATAAAATAATTTGCCTATAATAAAATCCCAGTTACTGGTATGCGGAGCAGCACAGATAATTTGTTTATCGTAATCCTCTACTTTTACTACCGATTTCCATCCCATTAATTTGTGATAGATAAAACTAAAAATTGCTTTTTTCATTATTTTAGTTGAAACTAATATTAGCTCAATGCAGCAATACTTTCAATTAGTGCTTCCATGCGACTGTTGAAATCCTGATGGAATTTTTTATAGTATTGTTTAACTTTACCAGGTTGAGTATGGCTGATGCGGCTGATAAATTCCTGTTGCAATTCAAGAACCTGAGCCATTAACTCGTCAGCTTTTACCTTATCTGTTCCAGGAACGTATAAGCTATTTATCATACACTCTGTGAATAATTCCCCTGAAATATAGTTTACATGCTTCTTTAAATCTTTTCTGCTTGCCATGATCTTTTTGTTTTTAAGTTAATACTAAATGAAATCTTGGTAAAGATAACGACTTTTTCTGAAGTTGCTTCATTGTTTTTACTAATAAAATTTAAGATTTTTTTTATTTATCCGGGTATATCTGTTGCTTCTGACGGAGTGTATTTATTGTTTTTGTCTGGATGTACAGGCATGCTCTTCTTAAACTGTAAATATTATCACTTTCTTATAGGTAATATTTCGTTTAGAATTGTTTATTAAGAAATATCTGTGTGTTGATGGTAATACAATTTTATACTATTTTTAATTGATTATATCGTCTGTTTTTGGGCTTTAAATAACTACTAAATTTATATTAAATTGTAGTTTTAAACTTGGATTGGCTTTTATTATTCAGAAAAAAAAGCGAAATTTGCATCACTTAATATATTAAGTACCTAAACACTTTAAACAAATTTAATTAAAATGACTAAAAGCGCATTACAAATTGCCAGAGCGGCTTATCAGCCAAAATTACCCAAAGCTCTTCGTGGTAAGGTAAAAGCAAGCGAAGGAGAGCCAACACAATCAGTTGCCGACCAGCATGCAATTAAGGAATTATTTCCAAATACTTATGGAATGCCTATCGTTAAATTCGTTGAATCTAATGAAACAGTAGAATGTCCTGCTATTAATGTGGGAGTTATACTTTCAGGTGGACAGGCTCCTGGTGGTCACAATGTGATATCTGGTATCTTTGATGGAGTAAAGAAGCTAAATCCGGATAGCAAACTTTATGGATTTATTCTTGGTCCTGGTGGATTGGTTGACCATAACTACATGGAGCTGACTGCTGATATTATCGATGAATACCGTAATACTGGTGGGTTTGATATGATTGGGTCTGGCCGTACAAAGCTTGAAAGTGCAGATCAGTTTGAACAAGGATTAAAGATTATTCGTGAATTAGGTATCAAAGCTATCGTGATTATCGGTGGTGATGATTCTAACACTAACGCTTGTGTCCTGGCTGAATATTATGCAGCAAAGAAATATGGCGTGCAGGTAATCGGATGTCCAAAAACTATTGATGGTGACTTGAAAAATGAAATGATCGAAACTTCTTTTGGTTTTGATACAGCATGTAAAGTTTACTCTGAAGTTATTGGTAATATCCAGAGAGATTGTAACTCTGCTCGTAAATACTGGCACTTCATTAAATTGATGGGTCGTTCAGCTTCTCACATTGCTTTGGAATGTGCATTGCAGGTTCAGCCAAATATCTGCATCGTTTCTGAAGAAGTTGAAGCAAAGAACATGTCTCTTGATGATGTTGTTACTTATGTAGCTAATGCAGTAGCAGCTCGTGCAGCACAAGGTAAGAATTTTGGAACCGTTCTGATTCCTGAAGGTCTGATTGAGTTTATCCCTGCAATGAAGGCTTTGATTTCTGAACTGAATGATTTCCTTGCAAGCAATGCTGAAGAATTCTCTCATATTAAGAAATCTCACCAACGTGATTATATCATCTCTAAACTGTCAAAGGTTAATGCTGAAATTTATGCAAGTCTTCCAGAAGGTGTAGCTCGTCAGTTAACATTAGACCGCGATCCTCACGGAAATGTTCAGGTTTCACTTATTGAAACAGAAAAACTGCTTGCCGAAATGGTTGGTAATAAACTGGCAGAGTGGAAAGAACAAGGTAAATTTGTAGGTAAGTTTGCTTCACAAGTTCACTTCTTCGGTTACGAAGGACGTTGTGCTGCTCCTTCAAATTATGATGCTGACTATTGTTATTCACTTGGTTATGCAGCTTCTGCCTTGATTGCTAATGGCAAAACCGGATATATGTCTTCAATCAGAAATACTACTGCTCCTGCTGATCAATGGATTGCTGGTGGTGTTCCAATTACTATGATGATGAATATGGAAAAACGTCATGGTGAAATGAAACCGGTTATCCAAAAAGCGTTAGTGAAACTTGATGGCAAACCATTCCTTGCTTTTGCTGCAAAACGTGACGAATGGGCTGTAAATACAGATTACGTATATCCAGGTCCTATTCAGTATTTTGGTCCAACAGAAGTTTGTGATCAGCCGACCAAAACATTGCAATTGGAACAAGGTAAATAAATACTAGTCAATAGATTATTGACTCTATAATAGATTCGCCACAAATTACTCAGATTGCGTAAAAAATTATATTTGAAATACATATATTTATTATTTGCTTAGTCTGTGGAATTTGTGGTGAAACTTTTTTTAAACGATAAGATGCTTTTTTATAAATGAATAAAAATCCCATGTCAGCAGTTAATGGCCAGCAAAAAACGCGTAAGAAGGTTTCTGTAAAGAAGAAATCCTCCTCTGCAGGCAAAGGCCGTAAAAGAAAGGGAACGCCGAGAGATTTACCTCGTTGGTTGGTTCGTGTGCTGAGTATAATTGTGATTTTATTCTTTTCTGCACTGTTTTATTGGTTCTTTATTCGTCCCTATTCATATAGGTGGAAACATTGTAATGGTGATAAAGAGTACGGGGTTTGCATGCCTCTGGGCTTTGAAGTTCATGGCATAGATATTTCTCATTATCAAGGGGAGATTAATTGGGAAGAACTGGTTAAGTATCAGGCTCCGGAATATCCCTTGCAGTTTGTTTTTGTTAAAGCTACCGAAGGAGGTGATCACAGTGATAATAATTTCCAGAAAAACTTTGATTTAGCTCGTCAGTATGGATTTATTCGCGGCGCTTATCATTATTTCAATCCGGGAGCACCTGCTGCCAAGCAGGCGGAATTTTTCATAAACACCGTAAAGTTGGATAGTGCTGATCTTCCACCGGTTCTTGATGTTGAGAAAAAAGGAATGCATACCAGTAAAAGCCTGGTTAAAGCTGTTAAGCTATGGCTAGATATTGTTGAGGCCCATTATGGAGTGAAACCAATTATTTATACATCCTATAAGTTTAAGACAAGTTATTTGAATGATTCTATTTTTAATAGATATCCTTATTGGATTGCCCATTATTATGTTGATTCAGTACAATATAAAGGAAAATGGAAGTTCTGGCAACATACAGATGTTGGCTCTATCCCCGGTGTGAAAGAAAATGTGGATCTTAATATTTTCAATGGAACATTGGACGAATTAAAAGCAATGACCCTCAAAAAAAATAGCTCTTCCAAAATACAATAAGCTATATGTAGTTTCGTTTATATAGTAATTTGAAACATTAACTATATAAACTAATTACAATTGTGTCATGGCAAAGGAAATTATTAAAATAGCAGGACAAATGATCTTGTATATTCTTATATTGGTTGCTTTGGTTTTTGTTTTTTATCCTGAAAATTCAAAAGAACGAACCAACTCTGTAACTCAGACCTCTCGGGTTTCTATAATGAAAAATCAATAATCTTATTCCATTATAAGTTTAACTACAGCCCAGTTGTTCTTTTCTTTATGATAAATAAATTTAAGACCAAGGCTTTTTGCTTTTTCCTGAATCATAGGTACGTCTGAGACATAAAATCCACTCATGTAAATCTCTGAATTTTTGTGCATACATGCAGTATAGCTGTTCATGTCCTGCAACAATATATTCCGGTTGATATTGGCAATAATAACATCAAAAGGCGCTCTTCCCTGAAGAGAACTTGCATCTCCCAGTTCTACTGTAATGTTGTCTACATTATTTAAAAGGATATTTTCTTTTGAATTGTCTACACACCAGGTATCAATATCAATGGCTGTAATTGGTTTAGCACCTCGCATTGCAGCAAGAATTGCCAGAATAGAAGTTCCGCACCCCATATCAAGCAGAGATTTATTTTGCAATTCAGCATCTAATAGTTCTTCCAGAATAAGACTGGTTGTTTCATGATGTCCTGTACCAAATGCCATCTGTGGATTGATTAGTATATCATATTCTGCTTTTGGAACATCTTTGTGGAAGGTACTGTGAATGGCGCAGCGATTACCAATAACAATAGGCTGAAAGAAGTTTTTTTCCCATTCTTCATTCCAATCTTTATCTTCCATTAATTGTGTGTCGTATGAGATTGTGACATCTTCCAGAGGGATATTGGCAATCGCCTCTTTTAATGTAGCTTCATCATAAACAGGTTGTTGAATGTATCCTTTAATACCATCGTTTTCTTCAACAAAACTTTCAAAACCAATTTCCCCCAGAATAGCGGAAAGTACATCGTTTACAGTTGCTGTGCAAGGGTTTGTTTTAAATGTAACTTCAAAATATCTCATAATATGCTTTATTCTTAACGTTTATGTGCACAAAGGTACGTAAAATAGGGAAATCCCTATTACTATTTGGGGAAAATATTCCTTTATAGATGATTCTCTTATTTATCTTTGTATCGGATTTAAAAGAGATAATCAATTTTAAACTAAAAGAATCATGAAAAAGATTGTTAAGATATTGCTAATCGCGCTTTGTGTGTCGCCAGTGGTGATGGCTCAAAGTTATGATGATCTTTACTACAATCCTGATAAAAAGGATACTTCGGTGAGGAAAGTAGAGAAAAAGAAAGTGACCGAAAGGAAGCGTACTTATATTTCTACCAATATGCCGGTTGTGGTTAAGGACCGTAAGGGTGATGTTCGCGATATAGACGAATATAACCGTCGTTATGATGCGAAAGAAAATGATTTCAATGTGACAAATGATACATTATTTGTTGAAGAAAAACTAAACCCAGAACGTGGCGAGTGGGTTAATGGCTTCAACGGAACTCAAGATGATTATGAATACGCACAAAGAATTGTTCGTTTTCGTAATCCTCGCTTTGCTGTAAGTATCAGTAGTCCTTATTATTGGGATGTTGTATATGGTCTGAACTCATGGGACTGGAATATTTATGTTGATGACTTTTATGCTTATGCATTTCCTACCTTTACTAATCGTTTGTGGTGGGATTGGCGCTATAATAGTTACGGCATGGGCTGGGGCTCTTCCTGGGGTTATCCATATTATGGTGGATACTATGGTAGTTACGGATCCTGGGGAGGTTACTATGGTGGATACCCTTATTACGGTCACGGATATAACTCATGGTATGGTGGCTACTATGGCGGAGGCTATGGTGGACAATGGGCCGGTCGTGGTGGATATTACAACACCCATCGTTCTGAATTTGGAAGTGATCGTTCACGTACATCTACAATAGACCGTCGTTCTTCAAGCTATTCTCGTTCAGGAAGTATACAAGACCGTTCTTCAATAGGTCGCCGCTCTTCAAGTAGCAGAGTAGTGGGTACCCGTAGTACTGATGACTATTCAGGAGTAAGCCGCCGTTCCGGATATATCCGTTCTGAATCAGGTAGCTTTGATCGGGGAGAAGGTCCTTCAAGAAGATCAACTTACACCCGCCCAAGTTCTACCCGTACTTATTCAACCGGTAGTGAAGGTGTTGATAGAAGAGGATCTTCATACAGTCGTCCTGAATCAACTCCAACAAGAAGCGGTTCATACAGTCGTGGAACCAGCTCAGAAAGCAGAAGTAGTTATGGTAGTGAAGGCCAATCAAGACGTTCTACTTATGACAATAATAGATCTTCTGATAATAACAGATCTTCAAGTCGTAGTTATACTCCTAGTGATAATAGCTCATCCCGCAGTAGTTATAGCGGAGGTGGAAGTTCCCGTTCAGGAGGAAGCTCTTCCAGTGGAGGTAGCTCACGCTCTGGCGGTGGCAGAAGATAAGCCTGATATTCTGTTTATAGTTGATAATAGTAATTCATTATAAAAGAAAATTTCTATGAAAATTAAAAACTTAATAAAATTAGTAGCATGTGGGCTTTTGCTAAGTACAGAAGCTGGTGCTCAGACAATATATGATGCAGCGAAGTTCTCCGGTAGTGATCTTAATGGAACTGCACGTTTTGTAGGTATGGGTGGTGCAATGGGCGCATTAGGAGGAGATATCTCCACTATAGGAACAAACCCTGCCGGAATTGGTCTTTACAGAAGCAACGATTTGATGACGTCTTTCGGTATCAATTATACAACTTCTGAGAGTAATTTCAATGGTAGCAAAATGAATTCTGATAAGCTACGTGGTTCGTTTGATAATATCGGTTTCGTTTATTCATCAAAGATAGGGAATCAAACAGCATTGAAGTATGTAAACTTTGGGTTCAATTATCATAAAGCTAAATCTTTTAATAGAGATTTTGCAATGCAGGGTAATTTGAATGGAACTTCTCAAACAGATCAGATGGCTAATATGGCTAATGCTCCTCATCAAGGTGTTGGTCTTTCTGAAAATGAAATGGGACTTGGTGAATTAGCTAATAATGGATCTTATGCAAGTTGGCTTTCAATCTTAGGATGGAATAGTTTTTTAATTCGGCCGAACCTAGATCCAAAGCATTCAGGCGAATATGTTGGCTTTCAAGCTAATGATCCTTCTGGCAGTTATAGTTCCATAGAAAGAGGTGGCATTGATGTTTATGATTTTAATGTGTCGTTCAATATTAATAATCGGGTTTATTTAGGATTTACGCTTGGTGCTTACGATTTAAATTATACAAAGAATACATTGTATAGTGAGTTTTTTAATTCAAGTATTAATCCTCTTGATGATAAAGGTAATGAAATTCCATATTTCAAGGATAACAATAACTATTCTTATTCCCTTGAGAATTTTATGAGAACTACAGGGACCGGAGTTGATTTCAAAGCAGGAGTTATTTTCCGTCCGTTCGAAGATTCTCCTTTAAGAATTGGAGCAGCAATACATACTCCTACATTCTATAATTTGACTATGTATAATAGTGCTATTTTAACATCTGATGCTGATGTTAAGAATGGCTATATTATTCCGGTTAATCCACTTTCTATTGATACTTATAAAGAGATTAAAGGTGATGTTGCTACTGAATATCAGATTCGTACCCCATGGAAATACAACTTAAGTTTGGGTTATACAATTGGAAGTAATGTTGCTCTTGGTGCGGAATATGAGTACAAAGATTATTCTACAGCTAAGTTAAGCTATTATGATGGTTCTTCAATGACTTACGAAAATTCAATGATGAAAGACATGTTGAAAGGTGTAAGTACACTCCGTTTAGGTGCTGAAGTAAAATTGGTTCCTGAATTTGCAATCCGTGCAGGATATAATCATATTGGCGCTGGGTATAAAGATGGTGCATACAAAAGCTTACCTTTAAATTCTGTTCGCACTGATACTGATTATTCAAATGAAAAATCTATAAATAACTATACTCTTGGTCTGGGATACAGAAGCGGAAGCTTTTATGCAGATATTGCTTACCAATACAGCGCATATAAAGAAGACTTTTATGCTTTTGATATCGCAGAATTAAATAAAACGATAGTTAATAACGATAAACAACAAGTTCTTCTAACTTTAGGATTCAGATTTTAGGTAAATAGAATTCTTGTTTGTCAGGATAACAATATAAAATCCTCTTCTGATAATTTAAGTTTCAGAAGAGGATTTCTTTTATGTGATTAGAAGAAGGAATAAAGATTAATAAAGATTTAGACCCCCATCTAAGTGCCTGTTTGATGTATATCTAAGTGGTCTCTTGATGTATATCAAATAGATGCTTAGATGTATATCAAACGAAAAATATTTCTGGAATAATTCTTTAATATTCCTTTTACCGATTAATATTCAATCTTTTCAGTATTCTTTGTCCATGCTTCAAAGGCTTTCAGAGCTTCGTCGCGAAGTAATGATTCCGACTGTAGTTTCCTGTCGCCGGGCTTTAGATCCAGTTCATCATAGATAAAAGAATCATCAAAGCCAATGTTCATTGCATCAGTTTTAGTATTTGCGTAATACATTTTATCCAGACGAGCCCAGTATATAGCCCCTAAACACATTGGGCAAGGTTCACAGGATGTATAAATCTCGCATCCGCTCAGATTGAAAGTGCCCAGTGCTTTTGCGGCGGCACGAATAGCGCATACTTCCGCATGTGCGGTAGGATCACAAGAATCAGTCACTCTGTTTACTCCTGTGGCCACAATCTCTCCATCTTTCACAATAACGGCGCCAAAAGGGCCTCCGCCATTTGCAATGTTTTCAATAGAAAGCTCAATAGCTCTGCGCATAAATTCTTCTTTATTCATAATGCTAATGTTAGTTTATTAATGACCATAACTGCTGAGAATTTTAGTAAACTTCAACGTTCTAATATATTATATAAAACTCTCTATATATGTAAAGAATTAATAGCCTTTTTGTTTGTTACTTATTTCTATACTGTTTTTTCTTTGAGAAGTTGAGCCCTGCATAAACCCTAATGGTTCCAAAGCTATTGTTCAGGTAGAAGTTTTTAGTACGGTAATCATAAGTATGCATCACTAAGGAAGCTCCCACAAAATATTTAGAGTCGTTGTATACAATTCCCATTCTTGTTATCAGATCTAAGTTAATGTCCTTAAATGTAGGATAGCTTTTTTCCTCTGAGTCAAACTTTGATTTCTTATAAGCAACTGCAGGTGCCAGGGAAATATTTGCCAGCCAGTTTTTGGCAAATACCCAGTTATATGCATAACCGAAGTTTAAACTGTAATCAGAATAATTGACCTCATTAAACTTTAGCGCATCGCTAAGCTTCTCAAGTATAGGGGCTGGCAATTGATTATGATCAAAATGAATCCTGTGCTGAGAATAAGAAAAACCAGCAATAAAAGATCCTGCACTACGTCGCTGGTTACTAGACTGACTATATGCTGCCGGGTATGAAAACTTCTTATGGTTAAAGACCCAATAAGCATTTACACCTTTTATATCAATAGAAAAGCCATCAATATCCTTATCATATTCGGGGGTTTCACCATTATTAAATATTCCACTGGTACTGCGTATTTTAAAGTCGCTACCACTTTTTCGGTAATAAATATCTCCTCCAACCATGGAGCTGTAAAGGCTCAGTCCAAATTCTGTTTTCTTTTTTGATGAATTGTCATTACCCAATAGATCTTTCAGATTAATAGACCATCCAAGAAATATCCATTTCCATCCGAAATATCCACCAAGTTTATAACTCATGTTTGGCGCAATAGTAATCCGCTGGGGATTACTTTCATTACTGCTGAGACGATAATATTCATACCAGTTGCTGTTTTCAAGCATAAATGCGAAGGTATATTTGTTTGGCTCCACATAGCTGGTATCAATCTCATTTATTTTATGTCCGATTGTGTTAATATTTTCTTTTGCCATTTCTCCCAGCTCTTTCCCTTTTTTTATAAAGTTTGATTTCTCATTCTGAGCCAACAGAAAAATAGCAGGAAGTAATAAGCAAAAGAAAGTAAGCAATCTTTTCATTAAGAATAGCGTAGTTTTATATTAAATTTTACCAAGAATCTTATCCATTACCCAGTTGGTTGGAGTAGCGCTAATGCCATCACATGTGCATACAGATTTTCCCTGTAAATGATGAATTACCGACTCAATAAGATTATACTGTATCTGTTCAGGGTTCTCAATTATAAACTCTTCGCGTCCTTTTTCTGTGTGAATAGCAATTGGATCAAATGTAAATGTGGAAAAGCAGATCATACCTTTGTCACCAATAATCTCAATCCGGTCTTCTTTAGCCGAACTATGACCAACAAAGCACCATGAACCGGAGCCAACTAACCCAGAATCGAACTGAAAGCAAGCACTAACAGTGTCTTCTGCCTTATATAATCCTCCGCGGTTGCTTTTAAATCCTTCTGCTTCAAGGATACAGCCAAATATGTCTTGCAAAATATCCAACTGGTGAGAAGCAAGATCATAGAAATATCCTCCACCTGCTATGTCGGGTTGTACACGCCACGGCAAGTTTTCTTTATTATAATCAAGATCGTAAGGAGGCTGTGCAAAACGAATCTGAACATTGATTACATTTCCAATAGCTCCTTGCTCAATTAACTCTTTTACTTTAATAAAATATGGTAAGTAGCGTCGGTAGTAAGCAACGAAACAAGGAACTCCGGTTTCTTGTGAAATACGGTTAATGCGGGTACACTCCTCATAACTGCTAGCCATTGGCTTTTCAATATAAACAGGTTTGCCTGCTTTCATGGACATAATAGCGTAGGTTGCATGAGAAGAGGGTGGGGTAGCAATATAAACAGCATCGACCTCCGGATCTTCAATTAATTCCAGTGCATCAGTATACCACTTCTTAATGCCTCTTTTCTCTGCGTAATTTTTAGCTTTTTCTGCATCACGGCTCATTACCGCAACAACAGTAGAGCCCTCAATCTTCTTAAAAGCAGGTCCACTTTTCTTTTCTGTCACGTTTCCACAACCAATAAATCCCCATTTAATCATTCTTCTTAATCCTCTTTATTTATCTTATAACAAAAATAACAGTTATTCGAATTGCAAATATATTGTTTTTAATTACTTTTGTCATAACAAAATATGAATAAACTGATAAAAAAGACTCTATAAATGGAAAATCAAACATCAAAGATTATATTCTTTAAGTCCCGCAGTCTTGCAGGGCGTTTCTCGGCCGCTTTCGATTTTATTGAGAATAATTTAAAAGTTCTGGTAAAACTCTGCTCTTTTATTTTATTGCCATTAGCAGTACTTGTTTCATTACTATTCACCATATTTAGTAACCTGGCAATACAGGTTCAACAAGTAAAGTCAGTCACCCCTGAAATTACCAAATATTTAGCTTTAATATGTGTGATTGTGCTGATTTGTGCCATAGGAAATATCTTTTTTAAAGGCATACTTTACACATTGGTGAAAGAATATCCATTGCGGGAATCATTGGCCCGACTTTCTTTTAAGGATATAAGAAGCAAAATAGTATTTAATTCGAAAAGATTCTTTATTGTAAATCTTCTCTTGTTAGTTTTCACTATCATTTATTTAGCCTTGCTTGCAAGCTTAATGTTGCTATCTCCGTGGACATTGATTCTAACTGTTCCTTTGCTTTTTTTTATAATGATTCCTTTTACTTACGCTCAGGAAATCTATTTGTTTGAAGAGATAAAGGTTATGGCTGCTATAAAGAAAGGATTTAAACTCGGAATTCCCAACTGGGCCGGAACATTCTTCCTCTTAATCCTGGCAGATATTTTTGCTTTAATAATTCAGGGTATAGCTTTTACTCCCTGGGGAGTAGGCTCATTTGTTCAATCATTGTCATTTAGCTCAATTCTTGAGGGTAATCCTTCAACTTTGCCTGGCTATTTCAGCGTTTTAATGTTTGTATTGTGTGTGTTTGCCTATTTTATCACTTATCTGGCTCAAATGCTTCCGTCAGTATCAATGATGTTCCAGTATTTTAGTGCTACACAAAAGCAGGTAGAGACAGAGAAAGAACAAAATCAAGCTTTATAATATTTCTTATAAATACGTTGATATTCTTTGCTCTTGGTGAATGTTTTAAGCCAAGAGTTAAGAGTGTCAAGTAATACAGGAGATTTTTTGCTTACACCCCATGAATAGAATTGAGTAAAGCTAATATCAGTATGAATATCCAGCTGAGGAAAAGAATCTATTGAAGCATAAGCAATGCTCTTATCACAAACGGCATAACTAATATCTCCGTGAGCAACCATAGCCATTAGTTGTTCTGAACCATACTTCTCAACTTCCTTAATATAAATAGCATCACCTATTTCATTACTCAGGTTTTTGATGCGAAGAATCGAAGGTGAGCCTTTTACCACATGGAGTATTTTGTGAGCCAGGTCCAGCTGACTTTTAATATATGGAGTTTTGTTTGCACCTGCTTTTCGTTGAACCAATACTTGCTTATTCAACTGGATAGGTAATGTTAATAGAATGGAGTCCTTTAACTCACTTGTTACTAACATATCATAAGCAATAATATCATAGCTTCCGTTTGACAGACCTTCTAAACGTTTATCAAAGCTCATTTCGGGTACAATTTCTAAACGCAGTCCTTTGGCTTTGGCAAAAGCATTAGCCAGTTCATACTGAAATCCGGATATTGTGTCTTTGTTAACAAAATAACTCAGGGAATTATATTCAGTAACAACCCGTAGAACTCCCGATTTTTTAATTTCCGCAAAGTCTCTGGGTTCTCCTTTTGAGGAGCCCTTTCCTGTAAAATAAACAGCAATTATTGCTGATATTATTCCAAGAATCAGATATTTAATATATCCTCTCGACTTCATGTTAATCGTAGAAATTCCAGGAAATACCAATCTTCATTACGCGAGGGTTGATAGGGTAATGAGGTACATAGAATGAGTTAGCCCCACCTGATGCTTGATTTACATGATAATACATAATAAAGAAGCGCGTACGTTTTAAGTGGAGGTTAGCATATAAGTTTACGATAGGATATCCTCCAATCTTTACACCATTAGCTTCATTCTGTAGATTGAAATTTCCAATGGCAGGAGTATAGGCTGGTGCATAATACTTGGTGAAATAGCGAACATCTACTCCCAATTGCAGACTAAGAACCTTCTTAGCTAGTTTGGTATCCAGATACAGGTTATGATAAAGAGACAATTCTGGAAGCGGAATTATGCTGTTATTGCTTGACTTTTGATAGCTAATTTCGTTATCCAGATGTAAGAGACCTGCCTTGAAGTTCTGGCTTAAGGTAGCGCCCAATATCTGTATATTACCAGAGAATTGATTTGCAACTGCTGTGCTATCGAAATAGGCATAATTCTTAACGTTCTCAACAGACACCTTTAAGTTAGTACCAAGTCTTTTAATTGATAATTCACCTTCTAACCTTGTTTTGAACTCTTTAGAGAAATTATCATTGTCCCAATAGAAGTGATTTGAGTGATAATGACGCATATAAAAAGAAGGCAGTGTGTTGCTTATATTTCCACGTGCGAATAAGGTAACAGTATCTTTAAAAAGACGGAAATTCAAGTCCAGATTTCCTTTTATGCGAAACTGGCCGATGCTTTCTTTTAGCATACCCACTTCTCCTATTGCTGAATAATGGAGTAACTTGCCATTCTTTCTGGATAATTCTCCTCCAACATACACTTCATTTTCGGTATACTTATTTACGTTAACGGAGTCCATATCCATTAATCTGTACTGACGAAGCTCGTGAGAAATATATCCTGTGAGGCCAGCCTGAGCATATTTATTAAATCCTTCCAGTAATGCTACTCCAAACGTGTTCTTTACAGACAAGTAGCTGGTAGAGTCATTCGATGTCAGGCTGTTTTTATTAATGTATGTATTATTATAAAAGCCTTTTGTCTCAGTATTGGAGACGAAACTTTTGCGTGCTCTTTCTACTTTAATAGTATGAATAAAGCTGGTAACAGGAACAAATTCCATCTCCTTTTCTACTGGTTTTTCCGGTCCATTATCTGGCTTATTCCCTGTTTTCTTTTCTGTTTTCTTTGATTTATCAGGCTCTTTTGCAACTTTAACTTTCTCTCTTTTAAATCCCAGATTGTAACGGTGGGTATAGAATGCATATGTGTCATGGCTCTTATTCCATGTATCCGATAGGTTGACCGGAATATTTGCAGGTTCATATTGTTTCTTGCCTTCACTCATTGCCAGTGGATCTGTGATATAACGGTCGTCTGCAATTCCACCGTTTTCTATCATCTTTAAATAGAAACTGTTATATAATAAATGAGCCTGATAATGCTCTCCAAGATAACTTCCAAACACTGCTCCGTTAAAGTGAGCCGTTGACTGATCTGAATAAAATCCACGTCCATACTGATAATCAATGTTGTAACCAAAAGCAAGGCGCTTATTTACATTCACTGAAAAATAATTTTTAAAGCATTCTTCACCATCAACTTTTGATCCGGCTTTGTAGTATGTAAGATTAGTATACGGTAAATGTGAATTAGCAAAGTTGAAGTTCTCCGGTTTTACATAAAAACTGGAATATGGATCGGTAAACAAAAACTGAGAATATTCCGGGCGCTCAAAATAGATTCTGGACATTGAAGGCGAGCCCATGTTACCCAGATAATTGTTGTGCCCGGTCACTCCCTCAACCAGGTTCTGGTTCTGGAATTGGTGATAAATCGTATCGGTAGGAATCAATTGTATATTCCCAAGTCGTTCGTCAACTCTCCACATATAAAGTTTAGGATCAATAGATGCAGTATTAACCTGTGTGCTGTCATGACCACTTTCAGAATTCTTGTTTCTACCATTTGAAGAGGTAGAACGACCCATTTGATCCATAGATCTCTGCATTGTACTCTGAGCATAAAGTGATGCCTGAGTGAGAGCCACTAAAAATATGTATATTAATAATATCCTTTTCATAATTAGGCGCAAATATACAACAAAAAACAATTCACAAGAGGTATTTGTTAAGCACGTTCATTTAAAATGGACCGTTTTTTATTTTTCGCTAGGATTAATAGGAATTATTATATCAGTTTTAGCCTTTATTGAATAGTTCTTATTATAAACCTGAATACACGCATCCTGACTTGCCAGATTGCTTACATTCATTTCTCCCTGACTTATTTTTATAAGTAAAAAGTATCCATTGAAATTTACTTTAAAAGCATATGATTTCCATTTACGCGGGATTAGTGGTTCAAATGATGCTTTACCGTTTTTTAGTTTCATTCCGGCAAAACCATCAACCAATGCAAGCCAGCTTCCGGGCATACTGGTTATATGAAGTCCTTCTTTTAAGTCATTATTATAATCATCCAAATCCAAACGAGTAGCTTTTAGAAACAAGTCATAAGCTTTATCAATCTCTCCGATACGTGCGGCAAGTATTGAATGTATGAAATAGGAGAGGGATGATTCGTGAAGAGTGCGAGGCTCGTAAAACTGGAAATTCTTTTTTACTGTTTCTATATCAAAATCGTTCCGGTAAAGATAAATACCCAAAAGAACATCGCTTTGTTTTATAAAGCATGAACGCAGAATCCGGTCCCATGACCAGTGCTGACTTATGGGACGTTCTGATGGATTGATATCTGCAACTACATTTAGTTCCTTGTCCATGTATCCATCTTGCTGAACGAAGATCCCTTTTTCATTGTCAACAGGTAAATACATGTTTTCAATAATATCTTTCCATCGCTTTGTTTCTGCCAACTGGAAATTAGTCTTTTTCAGAACTCGTTGGAAATCATTTGTATAATTCTTTTCTACTAATTCCAGATAGTGAAGAGTAGATTTTAAATTCTGAATGCAACTGTAATTAGTATACCAATTATTGTCTACATTATTTTCATATTCATTTGGACCTGTTACTCCTAATATCACATACTTTTGTTTGGATGAGGAGAAACTTACTCTCTGACTCCAGAATCGGGATATTCCAATTAGTACTTCCAGGCCATATTTAGCCACATAATCTGTCTGTCCTGTAAAATTGGTGTATAAGTCAATAACATGTGCAATGATTCCGTTACGGTGAATTTCTTCAAAAGTAATTTCCCACTCATTGTGACATTCAGTTCCGTCCATTGTCACCATTGGATATAGAGCAGCCCCATTGGTGAATCCTAATTTTTCAGCATTTTCTATTGCTTTTGGTAAATGATTGTACCTGTATAGCAAAAGATTTATGGCTAAGTTTCTGGAGCCGGCAAGCAAATAATAGGGAATGCAGCATAATTCTGTATTCCATTGAGTGTTTCCTCCGTACTTTTCACCGGTAAATCCTTTTGAACCAATGTTCAGACTAGGGTTGTCCCCTTTGTAGTTCTGATGTATCTGGAAAATATTGAAACGGATTGCTTGCTGAACCTCGTCATCTCCCTCAATCTGTACATCCATTTTATTCCATAACTTGCTCCAGTCTTTTCGCTGCTCTTCCAAAAAAGAATCCCATCCAGTATTTTTTGCATTCTGAGCTTCAGCAATAGATTGGTCTACTAACTCCTTTCTATCGCAATAAAGTGAAGATACTACAGAAGTGTATTTTATCAAAGACAAAGTTTCGCCAGGTTTTACATCGCTACCAACACTAAACCCTACAAACTTTTCTTTTTCTATCCTGATTGGCCTACTGGTTATCTCTTTATTGTTCTTGAATAGTTGATAAGTTGTGGCACAGCAAGCCTGCGAGTCTTCCCGTTTTGTCTGTGTCCATAATAAAGCATATTCATGTGTTGTTTTAGCAAGGATAATGTTCCACATTTTTTCATTAAAATTGGAACTTTCATGAATAACATCTCCATTGATGTAGGGGAGGAGAGATATTTTTCCTTCGTAATTAACTGAGGTTACGCTGTATTTTATCAGACAAAGATTTAAATGCTCCATGCTGTAGAAGTGCTCCACATGAATTTGTAAGGTATGTCCTTTCGGAGAAGTAACAGTAACAGTCCGTTCGGCGATGCCTTCTTTCATTAGAAGCTTACGCTCGAACTTGTTTATATCCCATTCTTCAAGATTCAGTTCTTCATCAATCAGCCTAAGATTAATTCCGCTCCAGTAAGGGGCATTAGGCATACGGGAAAAATAGCGGGGATATCCGTTTTTCCACCAACCAACACGTGTGCGGTCTTGAAAATATAGACCTGCTATGTAAGAACCCTGAAGAGTATCGCCTGTATAAGTCTCTTCAAAGTTACCTCGCTGACCAATTCTTCCGTTGCCAATGCTGAATATACTTTCTGAAGCTCTTTGATTCTTAGCATGAAAATCTTCTTCAATAATATTCCAACCGTCAATTTTAAGATATCTATTCATTCTTCCTTTTATTCGTGCTCACTTTGTGATGTTAGTTCCTAGCTGAATGTTTGTCTTTAAACAAAAGACTCAAAGTGCAAAAAACACAGTCTTGTGCAGTCTATGCTTTTTGCACTTTTCCTTTTGTTTTCAGCTTAGATGAAAACCTGCTGCAAGGTAATAAAAAAAACAAATAAAATTTTCTTAAAAAACTAATTTTTCGTTTAATTTTCTTTATGTTTCGCTGTTGTCTCTTTAATCAGATACACACAAACGGCTCCGGCAATAAGAAATATCCCTGCCAGAACTAACATATTTACCTGTTTCCCGCCTACAAGGTGTAGTATTCCGCCGCCGATAAGAGCTGCACAAATTTGTGGTAAACAGATAGTTCCATTAAACAAGCCAAGATAAGCTCCCATATTTTTTCCGGAAATGGAATTGGTTAAAATGGTAAACGGCATTGCTAACATAGCTGCCCAGGCAAATCCGATCATAAAGTATGAAGCAAATAGCAAATACTGATCGTGAATAAAGAGGGTAGAGATGAAACCTAAGCCTCCTAATATTAAACTTGCAGAATAGGCAAATTTGCGTGATTTGAACATAGGTAGCACTACCGCCCAACATACAGAACCGATTGCCTGAACTGCAAATAAAACGCCAACCCAATTTCCGGCTTCCTGATATTCAGCAGATGCAGTAGTGGTTGTTCCCCATACATTGCTGGCTATTGCTCCATTGGTATAGGTCCACATGTACATAAAAGCAGCCCAGGAAAAGAATTGAACCAATCCAACTGTCCAGAATACTTTCGGGGCATTTTTAAGTAAATAAACAAAGTCTGTCTTTTCTTTCTTTTCTGCAGCTGTGATGCCATGAAATTCTTCAAATTCTTTTGGAGGCATTTCTTTTACCTTGATGGTTGTATAGATTACACAAAAAATTAAGATGGTTGCACCGATATAAAAAGAGTAAATTACTGAGTCGGGCACCATTCCTTTCTTAGCAACATTACTGATTCCTATGAATGTGAAAATAAATGGGAAAAGATAGCCAACCAGACTTCCTGCGTTACATAAAAAGCTTTGAATAGAGTATGCCAGGCCTTTTTGCTTTTCATTTACAAGATCTCCCACCATCATTTTAAAAGGCTGCATTGCCATATTTATTGAGGTATCAAGAAACATAAGTGAAAATAGTCCGAAAGCCATCGCATTGATAAAGTTTGTAAAGCTTCCGGCGTTAGGTAAAAGACACATTACTACAACGGCAACCAGGGAGCCAACGAAAAGATAAGGAATCCTACGCCCGAATCGTGTCCATGTTTTATCACTGGCAGAACCAATCAACGGTTGAACAATAATTCCTGCAAGAGGAGGTAAAATCCAGAAATAACTTAAGTTATGAGGGTCGGCACCTAATGTGGAAAATATACGACTAATATTTGCACTTTGAAGTGCGTATGCAATTTGAACGCCAAAGAAACCGAAACTGATGTTCCATAGTTTCCAAAAGCTGAGATCTGGTTTTGTCTTCATTGTATTATTCAAAATTAGATTTTATATGATTTTTGTTTATTAATTATCATTATACTAACTATTGTTTTTCTCGGGTTAATCAGGCGCAATCATGTACATGTTTAGCCCCCAATCATGTACATGTTTATAGTCAAACATGTACATGATTAGTTCATTTATAAACCGGAAAATGATTAGTTCCTGCTTTGAACTGTATTAAACTGATTCCAGTTGACTACTATGTTCTTAAGCCTATAATCAGTTGACCGATTAATTTATTAACTCTGATACGGGTTGACCTTTTTAGGTTTAAAGCCCAAAAGAGGTTGACTTCCTTTTTACATTCAGTTGAAAGCCCTGAATTACCAGTCTGGGTGGCAGAGGTGGCAGTAAAAACTTACTTTTTTTCATTCTGAAAATTTAATTTTGAAAATTCTGCAAATTGCGGAATTTTCAAAATTTAATTTCAGAAATCCTAAAATATTAATTTTATCTGCCACCTCTGCCACCTGTATTTTATTAATTACTTGATAACCATGTAAATATGATTGTCTGATAATTTAACTCTTCTATTTTGTTGTTCCCCGAACTACCAGATTTGTCTTAACAATTCTATTAGCAGCTCTTTTTTCATCAGGTTTTTTATTCTCCAACTTATCTATTAACAGATTTATGGCACTTTCTCCAACTTCTTTTCCATGTTGCTCCACCGTAGTGAGTTTTGGATCGGTTGTTTGGGCAATAATTCCGTCAGAAAAGCCACAAATGGAAATCTCTTCCGGAATTTTTAATCCAACAAGTTTGCAAGCATACAAAATACCAGACGCTGTTTCATCATTAATAGCAAAGAAACCGTCGGGACGATTGGGTGCTTCAAGGATATCCGGCGTTATGGCAATAGCTTGTTCTCGTGTATCACAAATTTTAATCATACTATTATCTACCGGAACCTTATATTTTTTCATTGCATCCAAATATCCGTTCCTGCGATTCTTAGAAATCTCCAGATTAAGAGGTGCACTATAAAATAAGATGCGTTTACATCCAGTTTGAATCATATATTCCACAGCTGCAAAAGCGCCGGCATAATCGTCAACAACTACTCGCTCAGTATTTATTCCGGTGCAAATCCGATCATAGAATACAATTGGGATATTATTATCCAGTAATTCCTGATAATGTTCATAGTGAGAGGTGTCTTTGGCTAATGAAGTAATAACCCCGCAAACCCTCGTTGCAAGAAATGTACGAACAATTTTAACTTCACGCTCATACTCTTCATTAGATTGTGCTATAATAATATTATATCCGGCTTTCGAAGCAACTTCTTCAATGCCATCTAATACACACGAGAAAAAATGATGGACAAATTGAGGAATAATAACACCAATTGTATTTGAACGGCTGGTTCGTAAATTCAAAGCCAGTTCGTTGGGTTTATAATTATGTTCGCGCGCGTACTTATTTATAGTATTCCTGGTCTCTTCACTAATATCGGGATTATTTTTGAGTGCTCTTGAAACTGTTGACGGAGAGACATTTAATGCCCTGGCAATATCTTTAATTGTAATTTGTGGCTTGTAATTCATCATTTTATTTCTAAAGTTTAGATCCAAGGTTGTGTTTATAAATGTTCTCACAACAAAAATATAATAATTGTATCAGATTATTTTAAATTGTTATTTGTAGGATGTATATTTGGAGTGCAAACGATTGCATGGCAAAAGTAACAAAATCAACACACTAGCTGTATAAATAATAGTTAATAAATTCTATTTTTGTTGCGTAGTTGAAATGAATTTTTAGGATTTATTCCAATATTTTCAGAGAATCAATTATTTATAATATTGTTAACTTTAATTTTTAAATGCATGAAGCAAGTTAATCTTAAACTCGTGAAGGCAATCCTCCCAATTTTGATAGGATTGTTCTTGTCGATGGGCGTCTTTGCACAGCAGATCACTGTTACGGGAGTTGTAAAGGATGCAAAGGGTGAGCCTATTATTGGTGCAAATGTTGCTGTAAAGGGCACCACTACCGGCACTATTACCGATCTTGATGGAGTATTTCATCTTCAGGCTCCTCAGAATTCCGTTCTTACAGTTTCTTTTATTGGTTATAAAATGACAGAAGTAAAAGCATTAAAAAACCTGACGATTGTTTTGCAGGAAGATGCCGTAATGCTTGAAGGCACAGTTGTTATTGGTTATGGTACGGTAAAGAAGAATGATCTTACCGGATCTGTAACAGCAATCAAGCCAGATAAACTAAATCGTGGGCTTACAACAACTGCTACTGACATGATTACCGGAAAAATAGCTGGTGTAAATGTTACATCAGATGGTGGTGCTCCTGGCGGTGATGTGACAATCCGTGTTCGTGGTGGTTCTTCTTTGTCTGCAAGTAACAAACCTCTTATTGTAATCGATGGTCTTCCTATTGATAATGAGGGTATTAAAGGTGTTTCTAATATGTTTAGTACAATCAATCCTAATGATATTGAAACATTTACAGTTCTTAAAGATGCATCTGCTACTGCCATTTATGGATCACGCGCTTCAAATGGTGTAATTATCATTACTACTAAAAAAGGAGAAAAGGGGGCAGCTCCCAGAGTATCTTATGATGGAAATATATCAGTAAGTACAAAAGTTAATAGCATTGATGTGATGTCTGCTGATGAATTCCGTGATTTTGTTACCAATAAATTTGGTGCAACTTCAGGAGCTGTTAAATTATTGGGTACTGCAAATACAGACTGGCAAAAAGAAATTTTCAGAACAGCTCTTGGACATGATCATAATGTTACAGTCTCTGGTGGCTTAAAGAATATGCCTTATCGTGTATCTGTTGGTTACACAAATCAAAATGGTATTCTTGATACATCAAATTTTGAACGTTATACAGGTTCATTTAATTTAAATCCTTCATTTTTTGATAATCACTTGAATGTGAATATTAATGCCAAGGGGATGATTTCTAATAATCGATTTGCAGATACAGGTGCAATAGGTGCAGCCTTAGACTTTGATCCTACAAAACCAGTAATGGATGGTAATAGTAAATATGGTGGTTATTTTGCATGGGAAGATGCAGGTCAGTTCATCTCTATTGCTACTAAAAACCCTGTTTCTATGTTGAAGCAGAAAAAAGAAACAGCAAATTCAAAGAACATTATTGCTAATGCTCAGTTTGATTATAAATTCCATTTCCTTCCGGAATTGCATGCAAACTTAAATTTAGGTATGGATGTTGCTACTGGAACTCAAGATGTTTTTTACCCCAAAGAATCACCTATTGGTTATGTTGAAAATGGAAAGACTGGATCTGAAACTATTGATAAATATAATCACTTACTAGATTTTTATTTGCAATATGCAAAAGATTTGAACGATGCTCATCACATAGATATAATGGGTGGTTATTCATGGCAACATTTTCATAGAAATACAGAAAATGCATATAATAATCTTGACTCAAATAATCCAACAAGTTACATATTTAAAACAGAAAATTATTTAGTGTCTTTCTTTGGCCGTTTGAATTATTCATTTATGAATAAGTATTTGGTTACAGCCACTTTACGTGATGATGGTACTTCACGTTTCTCTAAAGATAATCGTTGGGGACTTTTCCCATCAGTTGCATTAGGATGGAAGATTAAAGAAGAGTCTTTTCTGAAAGATGTTGATGCTGTTTCTGATCTTAAACTTCGTTTAGGATATGGTATTACAGGACAACAAGATCTTTCTCAGGGAGATTATCCATATATGGCTACATATTATGCTGGTCAGGATGGTGCATTCTATCAGTTAGGTAATCAATTTATAAAAATATCTCGCCCTGATGGATACAATCCTAATTTGAAATGGGAAGAAACAACAACATGGAATGCTGGTTTAGACTTTGGTTTTGCAAATAACAGAATTACTGCTGCTTTAGATTATTATTATCGTAAAACGAAAGACCTTATCAATGTGATTGATGTTCCTTCAGGAACCAACTTTAAAAATCGTATCGTTAGTAATATTGGTTCATTGAAAAATCAGGGTGTTGAATTTGCAATTAATGCCAAAGCAATTTCTACTCCAGACTTGGTTTGGGATTTAGGTTTCAATGCAGCTTGGAATACTAATAAAATTACTAAACTAACAGCCCAGGATAATGCTTCAACAATAGTACTTACAGGGGATATTGATGGTGGTACCGGAAATAAAGCTCAGGCACAAGGAGTAGGACATTCTGCTAATTCGTTTTATGTATTTGAACAAGTTTATGATCAGGCAGGTAAGCCAATAGAAGGTCTTTTTGTAGATCGCAATAAAGATGGTGTTATTAATGACGATGACCGCTATTTTTTAGAGAAACCTTCTGCAGATGTTATTATGGGATTTACATCAAAATTGGTGTATAAGTCATGGGACTTTAGTTTCTCTTTAAGGTCTAACCTTGGAAACTATGTCTATAATAATATTGCTTCTTCAAAAGCTGCTATTAGTGAAGGAAGTATTAATAATAAAGGTTATCTCTCTAACAGACCTCTATCCGCTTTCAAATCTAATTTCCAGAATGTAAGTTTATTATCTGACTATTATGTAACGAATGCTTCATTTTTACGTTGTGATAATATAACTTTAGGCCATACTTTTAAAAATTTATTTGGTAAAGTTAGTGGACGTGTTTACGGAACAGTACAGAATGCATTTGTTATTACAAAATATGCTGGCCTTGATCCTGAAGTGAAAGATGGTTTGGATAAAAACATTTATCCACGTCCTTTGGTTGGAATTCTAGGTGTAAGTCTTAACTTTTAATTTTAAATAATACAGAATATGAATACAAAAATATTTAAATATATCATACCTGTTTTATCATTGACATTTGCCATGAATTTTACTTCATGTGTTAATGACCTTGATGTAACTCCTATTGATCCTAATCTTAATATTCAATTTGATCAGGATGCAAACTTTGCGAAGATATATGCTGGCCTTGCTATAACAGGAAACCAGGGTCCTGCAGGGAAACCTGATATCGAAGGTACTGATGAAGGAGCTTCTGGACTTATGCGTATGTTGTTTAATCTTAATGAATTACCTACCGATGAGGCAATTTGTGCATGGGGCTCTGATACTCAAGTGTATCCATTAAATTTTTCCAAGTTTGGTGCATCTAATGGTGTTACTCTTGATATGTTTAGCCGCCTTTATATACAAATAGCACAGTGTAATAACTTTCTTATTCAGACTGCTGGTTTGTCTGATGAGAATACTTCAGCCCAGCGTTCAGAAGTTCGTTTTATCCGTGCTTTGGACTATTATTATTTAGTTGATCTGTTCGGAAATGTACCATTTGTAGATGAAAATACAGGTATTGGAACATATTTACCACAACGTATAAGTCGTGCTGATTTATTTAAGTACGTTGAAACTGAGCTTCTTGCAATTGAACCAGCAATGAAAGCACCTAAAACAAATCTTTATGGTAGAGCAGATAAAGCGGCTGTATGGATGTTACTTTCACGTTTGTATCTTAACGCAGAAGTTTATACAGGTACAGCTCAATGGGCAAATGCTGCTACATATGCAGGCAAAGTTATGAATGCAGGCTATGTTCTTGAATCAAACTATAATAATATGTTTTGTGCTGATAATAACACTTCAACCGAAATGATTCTTCCTATCTGTTATGATGGTATTAAGACTCGTTCCTGGAGTGGATTATTCTTTGTTGCAAGTTTCCTTTCCGGAGATATGAACACTGTAGCTACTTTTGGAACGAAAGAGGCTTGGGGAGGTAATCGTGCACGTGCTGCATTAGTTAAAAAGTTTGTTTCTGATGGTAATCTTGATAATACTACAGATGATCGTGCTTCGTTCTGGACAAAAGATCGTACTTTAAATATTACAAAACCAATAGAATTTAAAGAAGGATATTCAGTAACTAAATTTAAAAACAGAACCAAGGCTGGAGTTATAGGAAGTGATCCTAATCAGCAATTCCCAGATATGGATTTTCCTTTGTTCCGTTTGGCTGAAGCAAATCTTACGTTTGCAGAAGCTACTCTTAGAGCAAATGGTGATAAAACTGCAGCTCTGAATGCTGTCAATGCTTTGCGTGATCGTGCTCATGCTTCTAAAATCTCTGCTTCTGATTTAACATTGGACTTTATTCTTGATGAAAAAGCCCGTGAATTCTATTTTGAAGCACAACGCCGTACAGATTTGATCCGTTATAATAAGTTTACTTCTGGTTATACTTGGGATTGGAAAGGTGGAACATCGGAGGGTACTTCTATACCAAATTATATGTCTCTTTATGCGATTCCTACAGCTCAGCTTACAGCCAATAGTAACTTAAAACAGAATCCGGGTTATTAATTTAGTGTTCTACTTCTAAAATAAATTTAGTATGAAAAAATTTAATATATTATTACTTTTTGTGACTGGTCTGCTTGCATTTTCAGCTTGTACGGACAGCATGGATCCTGTAATAAATCCAATGAAAAATAGCGAAAACAAAGCAATTTCATTTGTTTTGAATACGCCAAGTAATAGTTCTTATACACTAATCGCTGAAAATGCGAATAGTATTATAGATATTTTCACCTGTGAGCAACCCAACTATGGTTTTCCGGCTGCTGTAACCTATACAGTTCAGATTTGTAAGGGGAATAATGAATTTAAGGATTTTCAAGCACTCGCAACGAAAGTACAAGGGGAGAAAATTCCAATAAAAACATTTGAGCTCAATGATGCTATGAATGCATTAAAAATGTCGAATTCAAAAGTAGCATATACTGTGGATTTTCGTCTTAAAGCTTTTATAAATGATTCTGTGCCGGCGCTTTATTCCAATACAGTAAGTATGACGGTTACTCCATATAGCGGAGCTCGTACACCAATGTATTTTGTAGGTAATATATTTAATAATGGTTGGAACAACAATGACTTAACAATGAGTATTTTTGCCGATAGTGACATGAATGATATGCTTTATACTTATACAGGATATGTTAAGTCAGGAAGTGAATTTAAAATTATCCAAAATCCAGGCGATTGGAGTACTCAATGGGGTTACGGAAGTGATGGCGTTTTGAGTACTAATGGTAGTAATATTGGCGGTTTTACAGCTGATGGCTATTATACAATGACTCTTGACCTTAACAATAACAAATACACTGTTACTCCATATACAGGTGCTGTTACTGAATATAACCAGATCTCATTCATTGGCGCATTTAATGGATGGGCAGGAGACTTAGATTTAACTCAGAGTTCTTTTGATAAGCATATCTGGATCAATAGCAATACTGTTATACCTTCTGATGGGGAATTAAAGCTTCGTGTTAATCATGATTGGGGAACCAGCTTCGGTGGTAGCAATGGTTTGTGGAAAGAAAAACAAGGACAGTTTGCTAAATTTGATGGTGGTGATAATGTGAAGGTAAAAGCAGGAACTTATTTTGTTAAGTTCAATGACATAACCAAACATATTATTATGATAGCTAAATAAAAAAGATCTGTATAATATTGGCAAAGCGAAGTTTTTTTAACTTCGCTTTGTCTTTTTAAAAATGATAGGTATGAAAAAACTTTATCTCTTAATCATTCTGTTTTTCTATCAGTTATGTCTTTTTGCACAAGTTGTAACAACACTTCCTTTGTTTCCTGTTGAAGGTAAGCAAGTTGTAATTACATTTGATGCAACAAAAGGCTCTGGCGGATTACTAAATTATACTGGTGATGTATATGCACATACAGGAGTTATTACCGATTTGAGTAATGGAAACTGGACTTATGTAAAAGCTGATTGGAATACGAATAAGCCTGAATGTAAAATGACATCTTTAGGTAATAATAAGTATTCATTGACAATTCCGGATATACGCTCATTTTATGGAGTTCCAGCTAATGAAAAAATATTAAAATTAGCTTTCGTATTCAGAGGTTCAACAGGAAGTCCTGAAGGAAAAGGAGACGGAGGAACTGATATTTTTTGTCCTGTTTATGAATCTGGATTGCATGTTCTTTTTACAAATCCAGCAAATGACATGTTGATTACTACATCTCAGAATATTTCATTTAATGCTATTACTTCTGATGCTGCCAATATTAATATGTATGTCAATAATGCGTTGATAAATTCAGCTACTAATGCAACGAGTATTTCGTCTTCTTATAATTTTACTTCTCCCGGGAGCTATACTGTAAAAGTAGAGGCCTCTTTAGGAGCTGAGACTGTTACATCTACCCGATTAGTGACTTATAAAGGAGCTGTAACTTATAAAGCTATTCCAGATGGCATGCAATATGGTATTAATTATGCAGCTGATGGTAAAAGTGCTACTTTAGTACTTTATTCACCTATAAGAAGAAATTATGATGCAGATAAAGTAACTGACGTCTATGTTATTGGAGACTTTAATAATTGGACTCCAATGTCAGAGTATATGATGTATCGGAGTACTACTTCCTCTGGTTATAATGATGCATGGTGGGTAACAATCCCAAATCTTACTCCAGGAAAAGAATATGGCTTTCAATATTTAGTATCATATGTTAATGGTACAACAAAAAGAATAGCCGATCCTTATTGTCAGAAAATACAAGATCCATGGAATGATAAATGGATTAATCAATATAGTGAAATTTATCCGGGAATAGCTGTTTATCCTGAAGATAAGACCAGTGATATTGTATCTGTTCTGCAACCAGGTAAAGCGGCATATAACTGGCAAGCGACTAATTTTACTGCTCCTACTAAGAATAATATGGTAGCTTATGAATTGCTTTTACGAGATTTTACTTCAGAAAAAACTCTTAGTGCTGCTATTGATAAGCTTGATTATTTAAAAAATCTGGGAGTGAATGCGGTAGAGTTGATGCCTATTACTGAATTTGATGGAAACAGTAGCTGGGGATATAATCCTTGTTTCTATTTTGCACCAGATAAGGCTTATGGCACGGAAGCTAACTATAAGCTATTTATTGATGAATGCCATAAAAGAGGAATTGCAGTTATTTTAGATATGGTACTTAATCATGCAACAGGAAATAACCCGATGGCAAAATTGTATTGGAATAGTACGGCGAGTAAAACTTCCGATGCTAATCCCTGGTTTAATGTAGATGCCCCTCATCCTTATAGTGTATTCTGTGATTTTAAACATGGATATGTGGGAACAAAAGATTACTTTAAGCGTGTAATGAAATACTGGATTCAGGAATTTCATGTGGACGGATATCGACTTGATTTGTCGAAAGGATTAACCGATAATTCTTCAACTGAGGCTACAGCTGGTAATTATGACCAAACACGTATTGATAATATTACTGAATACTATAATGCTGCTAAGGAAGTAAAGCCGAATGTGTTATTTATTCTTGAACATTTTTGTGTAGATACGGAAGAAAAGGTTCTTTCTGACAATGGAATGATTTTATGGAATAAGATGAATGATTCAGGAAAGTCAATAGCAAAAGGAACAAATGCCGACTTAAGTTATATGAATGTATCTACCCGTACACAGGTTGCTTATATGGAAAGTCACGATGAAGAAAGGATGGGATATGAAGCTATGACTAATGGAGTTACAAAAAATGATTTAGCCTCTACAATGAAGCAACTATCTTCAGAAGCAGCTCTTTTCTTTACTGTACCAGGATCTAAAATGATATGGCAATTTGGTGAACTTGGGTATGATTATTCCATCATGGAAGGTGGAGACAGATTAGCTGCAAAGCCTGTAAAATGGGATTACCTGGATATTCCCGAACGGATGAATTTGTATAAGACTTATAGTCGTGTTCTTAATTTGCGGTTGAAATACCCAAATGCCTTTACTCAGGGAACTGCTACTAGAAGCATATCATCGAGTGACTGGGATAATGGGAAGAGTGTAACAATATCACATAATGATTTGAGTGTGGTAGAGGTTTCAAACTTAAAAGATGCAATGATAAATTCTACAGTAACTTTCCCAAAAACAGGTGTTTGGTATGACCTGATGACAGGTGACCAGTTGAATGTTACTTCAACAACGACCAGTATTACTATTCCTGCTCACGGATTTCTGTATTATATTGACCGTCAGACAACCTTTCCTTCGGTTGGAATTGAAAATGTTGAAGGTTACGTTGGCGTGAAGGCCTATTATGATAATTCAACTTCCGAGATAAGAGTAGTGACCGATAAAGACGTGAAGAATATAAAGGTTTATTCAATCAATGGTTTGCTGGTGAAAAATGTAGATAATAAAGCTTTTGTTGAAGCTTCGGGTTTATCTTCCGGTTGTTATTTAGTACGTACTCAATTGGCTGACGGAACTTTAGATACATTTAAGATATTAAAATAATAAAGGTTGAGGTATAAATACTACGATCATAAAGCTGAGATTTTATTTAATTGAGTATCAAAGAAAAAGGAAGTTGATTCTTATCAACTTCCTTTTTCTTTCTACTTATTATTACTTATAAATCCTCATCTAAATCTGCAACATTACCGGATCTCTTTAATACTCCCCATGTTTGCAGCTCGCCTTTTATCGCTTTCCTGAAACTCTTGAAGAGTACAACATACATTATCCATCGATAACAGAATCGTTGTGGAATGATCCAGATCAGTTTTGTAACTTTCTCTCCTTCAAAAATAAACGCTACCACAGAAATACTTATATCAACGAGCATAAATATAAGGTAGTAGAACCCTATCCTTTCTGCATTGCCAGTGAAAATACCGAAAAGCATAAATAGATCGGCTAATGGAGAGAAGAACGGAATAATGAATTGGAATATCAGAATATTTGGCATAGCCCAGATTCCCAAACCTTTGAACTTCTTGTCCAGCAAGGTGTCTCTGTGTTTCCAGAAAGTCTGCATTACTCCGAAACTCCATCTGGTACGCTGTTTAATAAACTGTTTAGTCTTTTCCGGAGCTTCAGTCATTGCTATGGCTTTATTCTCATTTTCTATTGTATATCCGGCTTTAAGAATACGTATTGTTAAGTCACAATCTTCAGCAAGGGTATCAGTAGTAAATCCTCCGGCTTCGTCTATTGCTGCTTTCTTAAATGCACCGATTGCACCGGGAACTACTGTAATTGCGTTGATATTAGCAAAAGCCAATCTGTCAAAGTTCTGACTGGTTATATATTCTATAGCCTGCCATTTGGTTAGAAGATTTATCTGATTACCAACCTTTACATTTCCGGCCACCGAACCTACATTACGTTCGTTCTTTTTATCCAGGAAGTGTAACATCATTAACGAAACGGCATTTGGATAAAGCTTTGTGTCAGCATCTATACATACCACGTATTCAGCGTCTGTTTGCCCGATACCAAAATTCAAAGCAGAAGCTTTTCCACCGTTTGGCTTAGTGAATATCCTTATTTTTTCATTCGTAGATAAAGCATCGCAAACTCTTTTGTAAGTTTCGTCTTTACTTCCATCGTCTATAAAGATGATATTGAAATTCGGATAGTTCTGTTTTAACAGATTGTTCAGTGAAGATACCGCGTTTACTTCTTCATTATAAGCAGGAACAATAATGGAAACCAATGGAGCATTTTCCAATAGCTTTTCATCATATATAATACTTCTGTTTTTGTGTCTTTCTCTTATTGTAAGTATCATCATAAATGTTAATCGGGCTATTCCCATGATAATAAATATGATAAATAGCGATGTCAGGAAATTAGTTGCCCAATAAGTAATAGATGCCAAGGCTAAGTTAGCCTGCATCACATAATAACCATTTCCTTTAGGTACTTCGGGCATTAATTCTTGCTTGTCTTTATCAAGTATTGAGGATATAGTAGTAAAAGTATATCCTTTTTTATGAAAATATTCAATAATCATAGGAAGAGCCTTGACTGTTTCTGCACGAGTATCTCCTCCGGCATCATGTAGCAGAATAATATGTCCTCTGCCTTGTTCTACAGCCTTAACCACTCTTATGAAAATTGTATTCGCTTTTATGCCAACTTGCCAGTCTTCAGGGTCAATTGTTTCACCGACATCAAGATAATTTTGTTCTCTGGCCCAAGCAACCGGAACAATTTCTTCCATACTGGCTGGTTCACTGTCTGCATTATACGGTGCCCGGAAGAGGATTGTACTATGTCCGGTAATACATTCAATCAGTAAACGGGTAAGTTTAAGCTCTATGAAAGTTCGCTCAGGAGTATTGTTTGCTACGTTTCTGTGAGTAAACGTGTGATTACCAATCAGATTTCCTTCGTCATAGATTCGTTTAATCAACGGCAGATTCTTTTCAGCCTGTAATCCAACAACAAAGAAAGCTGCAGGAACATGGTATTTGGACAGAATGTCCAGAATCTGAGGAGTATATGTTTCATCAGGCCCATCGTCAAATGTAAGCAACAATTGTTTCGGACCAGCTTCTCCATATTTTCTTATCTGATAGGTACTTGGTATTTTTATATAGTTTTCCTCAGAGATAAGCATCTCAGTGCTGTCTATTTCTGTTCTGATCTTCCCTGGGTGCGGAGTATTCAGAACATCAAGAACTTCGCCATCACCGATATAGTCAACGTCATTGACCATTTTTACATCTTCAAGATCTCTTTTGCTTATTTTTGATACAGCATTCTTTTCCAGGTTTTTATTATAGAACTTCCACACTCTGCTATCTTCACTACCCAGACGCCACAGACCAAAGCCGGCAAGTCCGTATTCAGCACCAAATCTCATTGTATTGAAGTGGGTTGCAGCATCTGTAAAATACACCTGATGAACAATATTTTTATCATCCTTATAGGCATAGTTCAGATTGTATGTATTATTATCAAAATTGATTTTTGAATTACTGGCTGATGCTTTTGAAAGAGCTTGCTGGTAAGTAAGATTTTGATTTGTAATAGCTGGTACTGACCAGTCATAACCAAAAGCACCAAGACCAAGAATTATTTTTCCAGCCGGAGCTTTTTTTGCTAAATCATCAACAGTAGCTTCTATCCATTTTTGAGAACTGATAGGACCTGGATCACCGCCTGAAGAGTATTCATCGTAAGCCATTAAAAACAGATAGTCGTTATATTTTGCTAGCTCCTTAATGTTATAGTCATCATTGAAAGGCATGATGTCTTGAGTAACAAGCAATCCTTTTGAGTGGAAAGCTGTTGATATTTCTTTTACGAACTGAATTAAATATTCATTGTTACTTTCATTTAAGTCTTCAAAGTCAATATTGATTCCTACAAATTTATTCCGGAGGCATTGAGCCAGAACCTGGAATATCATTTTCTTTCTTTTCTTTTCGCTGTGCAGGATTCGTCCGATAGCTTCAGGCCTAAACTCACGGTCAAAGTTGTTACTTAACATAGGCATGATAGGTACACCGCTTTTCTTCATGAGGTTGAATCCTTGTGGATCGACGTTAGTCTTTAATTCATCCGTTTTAGGATCAATAAAGAACCATTCCGGCATTATTAAATTAAGATTGCGGATATTTCTTTTCAAAGAGAAATAAGATTGCGGATCCCATGCAACATAAAATGCTGAGCGGATTCCTGCAGGGAATTTATTCCAGGTTTCTATGCTCTTAACTACATTAGGCTCGTTTTTATTACTCTGAAACTTTCTGTATCTTTTTAAGCTAGCTTCATTTTCCTTCTCATAATTAGTGTGCCACTTTTTATCAGAGATGTATTCTCTGAAACCTTTATACTCTTTGGATAATTTTGTTTCCTGCATAAAAGGTTTAGAAGCCGTTACAACACTTCTATAATCTTGTCTGAATGGAAGAGACGGACTTTTGTCAATGAAAAGCATGATGATTAATGCTGCTATAAGAATGGCGGCAATAAAAAATATAAACCTCATGCTCCATTTAAACTTCTTCCATCTTAATGTGTTTTCTGTTTGGAAAATCTGTTTATCCATCTTTTTACTCTATTATTTGTGCAAATTTTACGTAATTTCAATTTGTCGGCAAAGATAGATAAAAGAGTTTATATGTATTCGTATTATTAGATTATATAATATTAAAAAGAGATTAGAATTTATTTTATTTATGTGTATAGAACCTTTATTCAGGAAAAATTGTTTAAATAGTGTAGCTTAAACTGGTAAATAGCGTAGGCTAAATATAAATAAGCAGTACACCTTTTGGTAAACCATTGGTTTTGTTTTGCTCTAAGTATGGATATTAATCATTAAAACTATAAAGAAATCAAATCTATTTTAAAGAATATTTTAAAAGACTACATTGCCGGATAAAATTGTTAACTTAGCGGCGTGTTTAATTTTAGTGCTAAAATGAAGAAGTTTTTATCTATAATCTTATCTCTGATATTCCTGTTGTTCTCATCTAACGTTGATGCCCGAAAGAAGAGACATCATCATCGTAGTGTTCCAAAGAAGCAAATACATGTTGTTGATAGAATGCCTGTTGCTCCGAGAATAGTGGATGGAATATGTGGAATTGATGTATCACATTATCAAGGATATATTGATTGGGATAGAGTGTCTTGTTATGAAAATAACCCGATAAAATTTGTGTATGTAAAGGCTACGGAAGGTAGTACTATTAAAGATGATTATTATCAAAGAAATATTAGTCTGGCTAAAGGAAAAGGTCTGTTAGTGGGTAGTTATCATTATTTTACTTCCAAGTCGACTGCTGAAGAACAGTTTGAAAACTTTAAGCAAACTGCAGAAAAAGAGCGTCAGGATCTTATTCCGGTAGTTGACATTGAAGAATGTAAGTACTGGACTCCAGACATTTTTCATAAGAATCTTCAAGTCTTCTTGAATGAAATTGAGGCTTACTATGGAAAGAAGCCTGTGATATATACCTTTAGTGCTTTTTATAATAGTTATCTGATAGATCGTTATAAGGATTATAAAATATTTATTGCTCAGTATGGTGATGGAAATCCGGAATTAAAGGATGGAAATAACTGGCATATCTGGCAATTTACTCGTAAGGGAAGAATTGAAGGCATTCATGGAAATGTAGATGTAAATGCTATCAATCCGGGGTGTGACCACAATGAGATTCTGCTAAACAGCAAACCCACTATAAATGAAAGCGTAGAAAAGAAAGAACTAGTGCCTAATCCGGTACCTGTTCCGGTAAGCTAATAGAATAAAAAAGTGGCTGTATCTTTTAAAGATTACAGCCACTTTTTTGTTATCCATCCAATCCTTTTATTCTTATAACTCTATAATCATCGATTGTCTTGGTGAAAGTGTCAGATCGTTGGTTAAATCTACAGTCTGTTCACTGATAATATCTTTGCCTGTTGTTTTCTCTTTTATTACCTCTTTGTAAGATTTAATAGGAAGGTTCTGTTCTTTGCTTGTTCCGTTAAGTATAACTAAAGCTGTTTTTCCTTCAAAACAACGGGCATAAACATAGATGCCGTTTTGTGTGAGGAAATGTTTCATAGTACCTTCTGATATTACAGCATTATCCTTTCTCCAATGCAGAATTTTGCTGATAAAATTAAATGCTTCGTTCTGTAGATCGGTGCGTCCTTCTTTGGTAAAAGCATTTTGCGCATCATCTTTCCAACCGCCGGGGAAGTCCTTACGAACATTACCGTCACTAACGTTCTTTCTGCCGTTCATCATAATCTCCGTACCGTAATAAAGCTGCGGAATGCGTCGGGTAGTAAGAAGTAATGTAACGGCTTGCTTTAATCCGGCAATATCATTTCCATCTTCCAGAAAACGGTCGGTATCATGATTCTCAAGGAATGCCATTACCGACAATGGGTTAGGGTAGAGGAAATCGTACACAAAATTGTTATATATACGGTTTAACCCTTTGCCATCTTCATTGCTTTCTTCTTTCTTTGCCTGACTCATCTTATCATAGAAACTGAAATCCATTACAGTTTTCAGGTTGGAGTTACGTGGGGCAGCCAGTTTAGAATCTTTTTGCCAGTAAGCTGTGTAAGCCGGTTCGGTAACCCAGGATTCACCTACCACATTATAATTGGGATATTCCTCATTCAGCTCTTTCATCCATTGTGACATAGCATTAAAGTCTGCATACGGATATGTATCCATACGAATGCCATCAATGCCTGCATATTCAATCCACCAGAAACTATTCTGAATAAGATAACGAAGAACATGCGGATTTCTTTGGTTTAAATCGGGCATGCTGCGCACAAACCATCCATCGTTCATTGTTTTAAAATCATAATCCGATGCATAAGGGTCAACGTGCGGTGTTAATTTAAAGTTTGTCTGAACAAAATTCTTTTCATAATCCGGAAAGTTAAACCAGTCACGCGATGGCATATCTTTTAGCCATGGATGTTCAGAACCGCAGTGGTTAAAAATCATATCCATTACAATCTTAAGCTTCTTTCCGTGAGCCTTTTCAATCAGGTCTTTATATTCATCGTTTGTGCCCAGACGAGGATCCACTTTATAGTAATTCGTAGTGGCATATCCGTGATATGATCCGCCTGTCATGCTATTCTCAAGAACAGGGGTGAACCATAATGCGGTAATTCCAAGATCATTAAAATAATCCAGATGATTTTGTATACCGGTAAGATCGCCTCCATGACGGGCGTTGGGATCGTTGCGGTTTGCAGAGGAAGGGGATAATGTTTTATCATTATCATTTCCCGGATTACCATTGGAGAAACGATCGGGCATTAGCATGTAAAGTACATCCGATGCATCAAAACCAATTCGCTCACAACCTTTCATTGAGCGTTCCTTAAGTTCATAATACTGAATGTTTTTTTTCTTTCCTTGTGTGAAAGTCAGCTCAACTTTGCCTGCCTTTGCATCCTTGTCGAGTGTGAGGTAAACCAATAGGTAATTGGGGCTTTCCAGCTTAACTATACTGTTTAAGTAAACTCCCGGATAACGTACAGAAACATCCGACGAAGCGATGTTTTCTCCGTATATCATTAGTTGTAGTTCCGGATTCTTCATCCCGACATACCAGAAAGATGGTTCTATCTTATCTATCATACCAGCTGCATTTGTAGTTACTGCTATTATAAACAAGATGAAAGTTAAAAGTGTTTTTCTCATGGCCTAAATTAATATAAAGTAATATAGGGACTAATGTACGCAAAATATAATTTCCCTGTTGGAGATCGTTGTTGTTCTTTTTATATAAGATTGTGCAAACGTTTTCATTGCATGGCTTGTAACAAAAAAACGTCTGCGCTCTTAAGGAGGCAGACGTTTTAATATAATTAGAATGTATGTTTACATTAACAATCCCATGAATAAACCGGCAGCTATTGCAGAACCGATAAAACCTGCTACGCAAGGACCCATGGCATGAGCCGATAAGTAATTGGTTGAATCATATTCAAGAGCAACTTCTTCTGCAACACGAGTTGAAACAGGAGCTGATATTCCGGCACTACCAATAAGTGGATTAATCTTATTACCTTGTTTAAGGAACAGATTAAATAACTTAATAAACAGGATTCCTGAGACAGTGGCAATAACTATCGCTAATAAACCAAGGACAATGGTATACAATGTATTTGCAGTAAAGAAATTACATGCAGTAAGAGTAATACCAACAGTTAATCCTAAAAGGATAGTTACTATATCAAGCAATGCTCCGCTTGCAGTTTCTGCTAAACGACGGGTAACGCCACTTTCTTTCAGTAAATTACCAAAGAAAAGCATTCCCAGCAATGGCAGTGCAGCAGGAATCAATAAACAGGTCAGCAATAATCCGATGATCGGGAACATTACTTTTTCTGTATGTGATACCTGACGTGCAGGTTTCATCTTGATTGTTCTGTCACTATCATTTGTTAAGAATCGCATGATTGGAGGCTGTATAACCGGAATCAGAGCGATATAGGTATAAACAGATATTGCAATTACTCCAATTAATTCGGGCGATAGCTTTGTTGCAAGGAAAATAGCTATTGGTCCGCTTGCACTACCAATTGTACCAATACCTGCAGCAAGATTAGAATCAAGTCCTAAAACCGTAGCAAGTATATATGCACCAAAGATACCAAGCTGAGCAGCAGCTCCCACCAACATTAATTTAGGATTAGATATCAGGGCTGAGAAGTCTGTTATTGCACCAATTCCTAAAAGCATTAATGGAATATACCATCCGCTTTGTAAACCTTGATATAAAATGTTGAGTACTGACCCTTCGTCATAGAATCCAGCTTCATCTATTCTGAAAGGAAGAATATTACCGATAAGTATACCAAAACCAATTGGAATGAGTAACATCGGTTCAAAGTCTTTTTTGACTGCCAGATAGATTAAAAACATTCCGACAAGCAGCATTAAAAGCCCGCCTGGCGTAGCGTTTGCGAATCCGGTGAAATTCCAGAAGTCAGCAAAGTTATTTGTTAGATATGTTCCTAGTTCTCCCATACTATTATTCGATTATGATCAGATCTGTACCTTCAAGAACAGAATCTCCATTGTTTACATTAATAGTAGTAACCTTTCCATCTTTATCCGCATGGATGTTGTTTTCCATCTTCATTGCTTCCAGAATAAGAACAGTCTGTCCTTTCTTTACAACATCTCCAACTTTAACTTTGAGTTCCAAAATGATACCTGGAAGCGGAGACTTAACTGCACTCTTATTTGAAGTTGCAGGTTTACGGGTAACAACCGGAGCACCACTTTCTGTTTTAGGAGCAGCAGCCGGACGAGTTACAGGTTTAGGAACTATAGGTTTATCTATCTCTACCTTGTATGGTGTGCCGTTTACTTCAACTGTCGCGATATTGTTTTCATCAATGTCATTAACCGTAACTTTATAGAGGTTTCCATTGATTTTATATTTATATTGTTTCATTGTTTATTTAATTAAATAATTAATATTGAAATGCTTTTAACGTCTACGCGGGGTTTCAGTTAAAGTATAAATCTTAGAACTCCATGGAGAATAGTTACGTTTAACCTTATCAATGGTTAATACTGTGTCTTCCACATCATGTACATTATCCTGATATTCGTGCAGTGCCATTGATATAGCAGCAAAAATTTCTCCCGATTCAGATCCGATAGATTTTTCGTGTGCAACTTTCATATCAGTAATTCCCTGAACTTTCATTGCATTTCTTTTAGTTAACCCAATAGAAATGTTGGCAATAACTTTAAATGCAAGTGAAAAAAGAATTAATCCGATAAAAACAGTTACCATTCCAATAATAGCCATGCCTATACCTGCTGAATCTCCTGGTTCAGTGTTTTGGGCATTAACGCCAATACCTGCAGCAAGCAATGTGATGACTAATACTCCTTTATATAATTTGTTCATAACTTTAAGGTTTGTAGTTACTTATAATGGAATATTACCATGCTTCTTAGCAGGATTAATTAATTTCTTGGTCTGCAATTGCTGTAATGCACGGATAATACGGAAACGAGTGTTTCTTGGTTCAATCACATCGTCAATATAACCATATTTTGCAGCATTGTATGGGTTAGCAAACAGCTTAGTGTATTCAGCTTCTTTCTGTGCCATAAATGCAATTGGATCTTCTGCTTCTTTGGCTTCTTTAGCATATAACACTTCAACAGCTCCGGCACCACCCATTACGGCAATTTCTGAAGTTGGCCATGCATAGTTCATATCGCCACGAAGTTGTTTACAACTCATTACAATATGTGAACCACCGTATGATTTTCTTAATGTTACAGTTACTTTTGGAACAGTTGCTTCACCATAAGCATAAAGTAATTTAGCTCCGTGAAGAATTACTCCGTTGTATTCTTGTCCGGTACCTGGTAAGAATCCAGGAACGTCAACCAAAGTAACTATAGGAATATTAAAGGCATCGCAGAAACGAACAAAACGTCCGGCTTTACGAGAAGCATTACTATCAAGTACACCTGCCAGATATTTAGGCTGGTTAGCTACTACACCAACAGACTGTCCATTGAAACGAGCAAATCCGATAATAATATTCTTTGCATAGTCTTTCTGAACTTCAAGGAATTCACCGTTATCAATGATAGCACCGATAACTTCGTACATATCATATGGCTTGTTTGGACTATCCGGAATAATTTCATTTAATGAATCTTCCAAACGGTCTATTGGATCTTCACATTTTACAAGCGGAGCTTCTTCCAGATTGTTCTGAGGAATAAAGCTAAGTAATTTGCGGATAATGCCTAAACCTTCTTCTTCTGTTTTAGCAGTGAAGTGAGTTACACCCGATTTCGAAGAGTGAACGCTTGCACCTCCCAGTTCTTCCTGAGTAACATCTTCACCGGTTACAGTTTTTACAACTTTTGGTCCGGTTAGGAACATATATGAAGAGCCTTCCATCATCAGGGTAAAGTCAGTAAGTGCTGGAGAATAAACAGCACCACCGGCACAAGGACCAAAGATTCCTGAGATTTGAGGAATAACTCCAGATGCCAGGATGTTACGTTGGAATATTTCAGCATAACCGCCCAATGCATTGATGCCTTCCTGAATACGTGCACCACCTGAGTCATTGATTCCAATAACCGGAGCACCTACTTTCATAGCCTGATCCATTACCTTACATATCTTTAGCGCCATTGTTTCAGACAATGAGCCTCCAAAAACTGTAAAGTCTTGTGCAAAAACATATACTAGTCTTCCTTCAATGGTTCCATATCCGGTAACAACTCCATCACCTAAGAATGATTTCTTTTCTTGTCCGAAGTTTGTACATCTGTGTTTAACAAACATATCGAACTCTTCAAAACTACCATCGTCTAATAATTGAGCGATACGCTCACGTGCAGTGTATTTCCCTTTCGCGTGTTGTTTTTCAATAGCTTTTTCGCCACCACCTAAGCGAGCTTGAGTACGTAGTTCAATAAGCTCTTTTACTTTTTCAAGTTGGTTACTCATGAATTTATGATATTAAAGTTAATAATTTAGTGTTCACAAAGTTCGGTTAGCACACCGAGTGTTGATTTTGGATGAAGAAAAGCTATCTGCAATCCTTCTGCTCCCTTACGAGGTGCTTTGTCGATTAACCGAATTTCTTTTCCTTCTGCTTCTGCCAAAGCATTGGCTACTCCGTCTTCAATAGCGAATGCTACATGATGAACGCCGGCACCCTTATTTTCAATAAATTTAGCGATAGTACTTTCAGGACTTGTAGGTTCTAATAGTTCTATTTTAGTATCACCTACTTTTAGAAAAGCAGTTCTAACTTTTTGGTCTTCAACTACTTCGATGCTGTAGCACTTTAAACCTAATACATTCTCATAATAAGGTAAAGCTTCTTCAATGCTCTTAACGGCAATACCCAAATGTTCAATGTGAGAAATCTTCATGACAATTCTATTTTTTGTTAGTATATTAATATTTCCTAATAGGATATAACAATACAAAGAAAGTCAATTACTTCTTAATAAAGAAATATTTCTGCATTTAATTTAGACTATTATGCAGTTAAAACTCTAAAAGGAGCCGGACGTTAATTTGACGTGATGTAAGGTAATTAGGTACTGCATACTGACTATTATATACATCAGTAACCCAATAATAGGAGTTCACATTGTTTATTCCAAGCAAATTGAAAACGTCTACTCCAAGCCACATGTTGCGGATATGGCGACTAATGCGTCCTCTGTAGTCTCCATTCTCATTGTCAATAAGTTGTCTTGACATACCAATATCTACTCTTTTGTATGGGGGAGTTCTGAATATCATTTCTTCTCTTCCTGAATGGGGAGGGCCAAAGGGAAGCCCGTCTGCCCATGTGGCTTTCAGATTCATTTTCCATTTTTTGTTTCCCGGAAAGTAGTCACTGAAATAGAGTGAGATATTATATCTTTGGTCTGTTGGACGAGGAATCCATTTTTCGTTGAATTTTTCTTCTGTTTGCATTAATGAAAGGCAAAGCCAGGAATCTGTTCCCTGAACAAATTCACCAAATAATTTCATATCAATACCAGTGGCATAACCGCTTGCCAGATTCTTACCGTAATAACTTACACGCACATTATTTACATTGTATGGAATCAGATCGCTTAGCTTTTTGTAATAAAGTTCTGTTGTGAATTTGAACGGACGTTCGAGTGCACGAAACTTATAATCACTTGCCAGAACAAAATGGATTGAACGCTGAGATTTGATGTCTTTATTAAGTGTCACGATTGTATTTCCATCTACAGTTGTTGTGTCACGAAACTCTTTGTAGAAAGGTGCCTGATAATAAACTCCCGTAGCAGCACGGAAGGTTAAGTTTTCATTAAACCGGGGGATAAGTGCTACTGAAATGCGAGGACTAAAGATAAATTCTTTATTCCAGTTCCAGTAACTTCCACGTACTCCGGCATTGAGAGTAAATAATCCTATGTTTGAAGAAAATTTGTAGGTGTCCTGTGTATAGAATGAAAACCGGTCACTTCTTATTTCATTTTTTGAAGCTAAGCTGTAAATCAGTTCCACTTCATTACTTGTGTGAGGTAGAGAATAACCTGCAGAATCTCTCATTTCCCATTCACGAAGCTTGTCTTTGATAAACTCTTTCTTGAGTTCCAATCCCCATTTGATAAGGTTACTTTTTACTTTATGACTTCCGGCAATTGAATAACTTTGCACATTGGCATTTAAATAATTCCGGGCATGTTCCATATAAGTCCCTACACCAACAGTTTGATCTTCATTTGTCGTTCCGTTGGATGTGCTTCCGTCTAATGAGTTTAGCCAATACTGCCCTGTAATATCATAAGTCTCTTGCTCTTTGGTATGGAAAGCGGAAGCAATAAATGTGACGTCATTGTATGGATTCAGATGATATGTTATGCTTCCTGAACCAAAATAAGTCTGAAATAAATCTCGTTCCTGTCCTCCGAAATATACTTTGAATTCCTGAATAGAAGAGATCGTTCCGAATTTAGTGGTACGGTCTTTGGGAATAAAATTATATCTGTTTTGTGAGATGTTGCCTATAAATCCAATCTCCCAACGCTTGTTTGGTGACCAGTTCAGATAAGTCTGGTAATCAAAGAAGCTTGGATCGTATTCCCCTTTAGTCTCCAGACTACCTAAAAGATAGCGGCTGGTTTTATAGCGAATGCCGTTAATCATTGAGAAGTGTTTGGTAGCAAAACCCACGTAAGCACTTGCTCCCAATAGGCTGGCTGAAACTGAACCTTCCAGATGCTCCGGTTTTTTGTAGGTGATATCAAGAACAGACGACATCTTGTCTCCATATTTTGATTCATAGCCTCCGGAAGAGAAACCTATTTCCTGTACCATATCCGGGTTTATAAAACTCAGACCTTCTTGTTGCCCCGAACGAATTAATAACGGACGATAAATCTCCACACCGTTTACATAAACAATGTTCTCATCAAAACTTCCTCCCCGCACATTGTATTGAGAACTCAGTTCATTATGAGAACTGACTCCGGCCTGTGTTGCAATCAGAGCTTCAATGTTCCCGCCCGAAGCATCCGGCATTAGCTTTGCACCTTTAGCTTTAATTCTTTCTGTCATCCCTGTTTGCCGTTTACTTTCGGTCACAGTAACTTCTCCCAGTTCGTAACCGTAATTAAACAATACAACATTAAGAGTAATTTCTCCGTGAGGATTCTTTAGTACCCGTTTCTTTGTATTATATCCCAGCATGGAATAAATAATTACCACACTGTCTTTAGATGAAACAGTTAGTGAATAATGTCCTTTCAAATCAGTCACTGTACCTGTTAATCTCCCCTGAATCCGCACATTGGCTATTTCAATCGGATTATTATCCTGATCCATTACGATTCCGGATATCTTGGCTGTTCCCTGAGCAATAAGAGCTGTAGGAAAGAATATTATTATAAGTGCCAGGAGTGCACAATACTTCATAATTAGCTTGTTCTTTTTTGCACACAGAATGATCTGTGCTCTCTTTTATGAATAACGTAAAAAATGGATTAAGTGTATATTCTAACAAGAAAATTATTTAAAAAAGACCATTTGAAACGAAACCATCGCCGGGAACTCTTCTGTTGTCCGCCAAAACGAAGAACAAAATCTCTGTATCCATGTTTCTTGAAAGGTAGTCCCACATCCATGTATTCCAGATGTTCATAACCTTCATTGTTTGCAAACTTTAAAGCTTCCCATATAGCAAGTACGCCGGGGTAGAGTTTTTTGTGAGTTTTCCTTATGCCTCCGGAAAACAATAAATAGGCATTCTTTTCCGAAAAGATTATAACAGACCCTCCGATAATTTTATCTTTGTATTTTACGATAAAGATTTTACTCATCTTACTGTGTACCGCCTTTTCATCAAAATAATCAAAGAACTCTATGCAAGGGAAGTGCTTGCGTATATTGTATGAATAGTTCCTTTTAATCATTTTGGAGAATAACTGAATCTCTTCCAGTTTGTTGGCCACACTGACTTTTGCCCCGTTAGCATATCCTTTTTTTATTTGTCTCCGTCGTGATACACTTACCTTTTGCAGCAAATCAGAGGTATTGTGAAAAGAGTTTCTTACCCGCAGCCAATTGACCGGGAAATATTTATTCTCACGAAAAGCTTTATATCCGAATAATGGGTTTTCCAGGTTCCTGAATTCAGTGAGGAAAGATTCCTTAGTTCCTATGCTGGTTATATATTCCAGCATCTTACTAAAAAGATATTCAGAATCAATATCTTCATCAAAATACTCTCCGGTTCCGTATATTTCATATTGATTTATGAAGCTGGGAGGTATTAAACGGCTGCATTTCCTCACAACAGTCAGTATTTTAGCAATAGGCTTCATTGCATCGTATGCCACAATCAGAATAGGAGCGTACCCCGGAAGAGCTTCATAAACCTGAAACATCTCTTTCGAGTAGAAAACATTTGTTCCGGGTAACTCCGGGATATCAATTCCGTGGTAATATGTAATGAGTTTTAATAACATGCAGATGCAAATTTATAATTTCTTACCAAGATTTCAAATTCCTAGTCGTATATTTGTGGGTGAATAACGAATATGCGGAAATAACTATGGAACAATTCAGTGAATTGATAAAGAAAAGACGTAGCATCAGAAAATTTACTTCTGAAGAGCTAACACAGGAAGAAGTGGTAAATTTGTTAAAAGCTGCTTTAATGTCTCCTTCATCCAAACGTACAAATCCCTGGCAGTTTATTGTGGTCGATGATAAAGAAACATTGGCTAAACTGGCTCATTGCAAGGAAAATAGTTCAAGCTTTATTGCAGATGCGGCATTGGCTATTGTTGTGGCTGCAGATCCCTTGGATAGTGATGTGTGGATTGAAGATGCATCAATTGCTTCTATTATGATTCAGTTGCAGGCCGAAGATATGGGATTGGGAAGCTGCTGGGTACAAATTCGTGAACGATTCACGGCTACAGGAATGTCTTCCGATGAATATGTGCATGGAATACTGGATATTCCGTTACAACTGCAAGTACTTTCTATTATTGCAATTGGACATAAAGGAATGGAACGCAAACCATTTAATGAAGATCACCTGCAATGGGAAAAGATACATATCAATAAATATGGAGGAAAATAAAATTGTTTTTATTGGTGCCGGAAATCTGGCAACCAATCTGGCAAAAGCTTTTTGCGATAAGCATATAAAAATTGACCAGATTTATAGTAGGACAGAGCTTTCTGCCAAAACACTGGCGGATGCTGTTGAGGCTGACTATACCACAACTCTGGAAGATATTGTCAATGATGCCGATATTTATATTGTATCATTAAAAGATGATGCACTCACAGAATTAATGCCTAAGATTATAGTCGGTAAAGAGAAGGCTCTGATGGCGCATACTTCCGGAAGTCTGCCTTTGGATATATGGCCGGATTCTATAAAGCGCAAGGGCGTTTTTTATCCATTACAGACGTTTAGCAAACAAAGAATAGTTGATTTCCGAAATATCCATACTTTTGTAGAGAGTAATAACCCTGCCGATCTTAATTTGCTAAAGCAATTAGCCGGTTGTGTAACGGATGAAGTAACGGAACTATCCTCAGAAAAGAGAAGGCAAATTCATCTGGCGGCGGTTTTTGCGTGCAACTTTACCAATCATATGTATGCACTAGCCGAGAAATTACTTAAGAAATATGACTTACCTTTTGATTACATGCTTCCATTGATTGAAGAAACTGAAAGGAAAGCACATGTTCTTTCTCCCAAAGAAGCGCAAACCGGACCTGCTGTTCGTTACGATGAACGGATTATAAACAAACATCTGGATTTGTTGGCCGATGAACCCGAGATGCAGCAGATTTATCAATTAATAAGTAAGAGCATACATAAACTATGAGTACTATAAATTACGATTTAAAGAAAATAAAAGCGATGGCTTTTGATGTGGACGGAGTATTGAGTCCCGAAACAATTCCTTTGCATCCAAGTGGCGAACCAATGCGATGCGTGAATATTAAAGATGGTTATGCACTGCAATTGGCGGTGAAGCACGGATTTCATATTGCAATCATTACTGGTGGACGGACAAATGCTGTTCGTATTCGTTTTGAAGGGCTGGGAATAAAGGATGTTTATATGGGATCATGCGTTAAGATCAAAGACTATGAGCATTTTAAAGAGAAATATAACCTGCAGGACGATGAAATTCTTTTTATGGGTGATGATATTCCCGATCTGGAAGTACTTCAGAATTGCGGACTTCCTTGTTGTCCTTCAGATGCAGCTCCTGAAGTAAAAGCTACTTCTCTTTACATTTCCCATAAGAACGGAGGTTATGGCTGTGGCCGCGATGTTGTGGAACAGGTGATGAAGGCTCAGGGTAAATGGATGAACGGGGAAGCTTTTGGATGGTAAAAGAATAAATTTAAAAATGCTGGATAACTTAAATAACTACAAGATAATACTTGCGTCTAACTCTCCGAGAAGAAAGGAGCTTTTGACGGGACTTGGAATGAAATATAGCGTAAAAACGCTGCCCGATATTGAAGAAACTTTTCCCGATAATTTAGCGGCAGAAGAAATTCCTATTCATATTGCCAAAGGTAAGGCGGATGCTTATATGCATCTGATTAAGCCCGACCAACTGATTATCACTGCCGATACCATTGTGTGGCTTGAAGGAAAAGTGCTTGGAAAACCTCAGGATGAGGATGAGGCTAAAGAGATGCTAAGAAGCCTGTCGGGTAAAACACATCAGGTGATTACCGGAGTTTGTCTCACCACAAAATCTTTTCAGAAGAGCTTTGCCTCTGTCAGCGAGGTTACGTTTGCCAAACTTAGTGACGATGAAATTGATTACTATGTGACTAACTATAAACCTTTAGACAAGGCCGGAGCGTATGGCGTTCAGGAATGGATTGGTTTTGTTGGCGTTGAGAAAATATCCGGATCGTATTTTAATGTGATGGGTCTACCTATCCAACGTCTTTACCGCGAACTGAAAACTTTATAATTATAAATAGATAGCTATGATAAGAAACGTAAAAACAGAAGATGCTGAGGCTATTTGCAACATTTATAACCACTATGTATTGAATACTTCAATTACATTTGAAACTTCACCAGTTTCTGTTGAGGAGATGGCCGGACGAATTGAGGAAATTTCTGCTAAATACCCGTATATGGTATTTGAGGAAGATTCTAAAGTGGTGGGTTATTGCTATGTGAATTCCTGGAAAAACAGATGTGCATATAGTGCAACTGCCGAAGCTTCCGTTTATCTGAATAAGGACTGTACGGGTAAAGGCATTGGTAAAAGTCTTTATAAGCAATTGCTTATTGAATTGAAAAATACTTCACTTCATGCAATTACTGCTGGCATTGCTTTACCGAATGAACCGAGCATAAAGCTTCACGAAAGTATGGGCTTTAAGAAAGTTGCTCATTTTGAAGAAACCGGAAGGAAGTTCGATAAGTGGATTGACGTTGCCTATTGGGAATATATCGTCAAATAATTGATGTTGCAATATTTCACGAGTGGTGACAAACTTATAAAATAACTTCTTTTATATGTCCCGTGCAAAAATTTAGCACCGCGGCTATCACGGAGTTTCAGAAGGAGGTACCCTGTTACCCCCTCAATTTATTCTAGCAATAAATCTGTTTTTGGAAAGTAAAACTGATTAAAAATAAATTCGTTGATAACCTGTTGATTATCTATTGTTTAGTGTTCTGTTTTCTTGGAATGGTCTAAAATAGAAATGAAATCAGCTTTTTAAGAAGTACAAATAATTTATCGTATACAAAGTAAAAGGGACCTTCACGAATGAAAGTCCCTTTTGCTTTGTATATTTTTACCGATAGTATCTTAACAGATCGAGCATCAGAGGAATGTCGTCCTCTTTAATACCTTGTTTAATCAGGTCTGCTCTATCCTTATTGAATAATTCCAGAAAAGCCTCCGGGTTATCGCTCATGGCCAGACTAGTTGCGTACATTTTCACAGCTTTCTCTAGCAGTCCCAAACTCCAGGCCACATGACCGGCATTCAGGTAATCGAGTAACTGCGTCTCTTTTTCCAGCAACTTATTGTAATACTTCATGGCCTGCTCGTGTTTGCCAATAATAAAAGAGCACCAGGCAATGGCCCGCCATATCTTTGGTAATTCAGAATCCAGATATTCTACCTTGAAGAAATAATGCAATGCCTCCTCATATCGTTTAAGCCCCACCAGACAATGACCTATTTGCGACAGCACATTGAGGTTATCCGGCTGAGCGGCTTCCACCTTTTGATAATAGATCAATGCTTTATCCAGCTGATTCAGTTGTCGGTAGCACATAGCCAGATGGCGATTGGTCCATATACTGTCGGGTTTCAGAATGTCGGCCTGCAGATAAGCCTCGATTGCTTTCTCATAACCTTTGTTCTTTTGCATGCAATAGCCCATTTTCTGGTATATCTCGGCATCGCCTTTATTATCTTTTACTATATCTTCATAGAGCAACCAGGCTTCAATCAGGTAATTCTTATGGAAGAAATAACCTGCAAGAGTTAGCTGGTTAGAGCTATCACTAACTGTATCTTTTAATGAAACACAGTGTTGAAGGTTAAGCGATTCCATAAACGGATCTTTAAACTCATGCCTGCGTGGATGAATTTTAAAGAAACGATATAAATCGTGGATATACTGATTGCTAATGGTGTCAGCATGCTGAGCATAAGCCAGAATTTTATCGTAATTTTTGTCTTCGTTAATAGCCTCATTCTGAGCTTCAAATTGCTGTGCCATCATTTCCCGTTGAGCTTCGGGCACCTGCATCATGGTGAAGCAGAAAGAGTACTTATCGCTGTTACAGAAAAAGCCCGACTGATAGATGGTATCCAGCAATACATCCCGTTTTATCGGAGTGGTTGAGAATGTTTGCACAACGGCAGAGTGCTGCATGTCGAACGGATAAAACCAGTTGGCCATTTCCCGGAAGAAAGGATATGTTTTCAGTTGGGCAAAGGTGCTCATATAAACATCAGCCCCTTCCATCTGAAGATCATTCATCTCCTTTAGTTTTTCGCTCAAACCAGATTGGTCCATCCAGTCCTCCCAGTCGGGATTTTTATCGTTCTGTCCGCTTTCCTCATCGGGAGCTTCGTTGTTAAACTTCACATTTTTCAGGTTCGGATTCTTCATTAGCTCGGGAAGAATCTCTTCACGCATCTTTTTATCTATCTTTTCTGTCTCCCGACAACGCAAAAGCTGAATCTGTATGGTGCTCAGGTTATTGGCAAAGATAGCATCTTCGTTTAGTAATTTCAACCGTGCTGCTACTTCGGGATAAAGAGATAAACGCTTATCGTAACGATAGATAATAAGTGCCAGTCCCACAATAGCCCGCTGGTTAATATCGTTTGCGCTATGTTGGTAAGCATCAAACAGTAGCATCAGTTTGCGTATATCGAAAAACGCCATCAGGCTTAGTGTCAGTGCGCTGACAAACAGAGATATATCATTGAGCTGAACCATTGACGATTGCAGAAAATTGCGTGCCTCTTCTTCTTCCTGAGCTTCCCAGTGATCGGAAAGCCAAAGAATATAGAAAAGTTCCGATACCGCCGTTTCGTGACGTCGGTTTATGGCAGCCAGGTCAGCCGCTTGTTTATCTGTATAATGAAGCAATTTGCCTACCGCCATGTCCTCGGTGTAACTTTCCAGTTCCATTTGCACAGCGGGAAGCGAGCGAAGAGGTACAAACTTGTGATATCTTCTTCGGTCGAAATAATACTCTGTCGAGGTAGGAGTGAGTTTAATAATACGGGCTTTGTCCGTTAGTTTATATGCTGTGCTCAGTAATTTCCGGTATAAAGCATTGCGCTCAGGATCTGTAACGCCCTGTTGCATGTACTGTAACATGTACCGATAGGAAGTTTGCAGTTCTTCCAGAGAGTTCCTTAAAGCCCAGTCAGACAAATCCTGAGTAAAGACATCCAAACGGTTTAATGCTTCAGACAATCTTTTCTGGTCCAGAAAATGGACAATCCTTTCATATTCTTCGTTTATGGTTACTTCGTTCATTGTTTCGTACTATTAGTTTCTTTTATAACAAACAAAGATAAAAAAATATTCAGATTTGCCTACTTAATTTATCCTAATCTTTCTATCTTCTCAGGGTAAGCTTTCTGCACACTTCCTTGCCAGAATTGCGCTTCCGGCTTTTCATTTCTCCTCCTTATTCCTGTAAAGCAGATATTAATTCCGGTAAACAATAATGTTTTGTACAAAAGATTGTTTTCTTCTGTACAAAACAATTAATTCTCTTGTACAAAAGAATGCAATCTTCTGTACAAGGACTCAAAAAGGTTTCCAGTTGTTTTATAAAATTGAAAGCTATGGATTGCTAACGAAAGTACTGTCAATCAGATTTTTCTCGTTATAACTCTCCGGAATCAGTTGCTTTATCTTTAACCAGCTGATGCTTGCTTTGATATCCTTAGCTTTTGGAAGTTCAGCCTGTTGATAATCGGGTAGGGGAATTTGCCTGATTATTGATACGGGCAAATCGGTATCTTCTTTCAGTATTTCGCTCCAGTTTTTCTGTGGATGCTCTTTGATATACTTCACCGCAAGATTATATCCTATCACCAATGCCTTAATCTCTTCTTCTTTCTCTTTTATGGCATTTTTGGTAAAAACCGTTTCTGTAGCACTGATGCCCAGATCTTTTGTAGATATCAATGATTTGTGTCCGTTGCTTATGGCAACAGTTGCGTAAGGATCGGGGAAAAATGAAGCATCAATCTGTCCGTTTTGCAGCATCTCCAGGCGAACAGGCATCTTGCTTATATTGGGTTTATTTACATTTACAGTTAAGATATTAGCCAATTGTAAAACCATATCGGCAGAGAAATCGGTTACAGTATTTTCGGAAACACCAATATTAGTATTTCTCAAATCTGAGATTTTCTTTATTCCGGATTCTTTTCCTGCAATAAGGTAGAGTATCCCGTCATTTTTCATGATTATTTTCAATCCCGATCCATTGGCCTGCAGCGTGATAGCTCTTGTTAAATCGGTTATTGCCCCATCTATCTTTCCCGATCTGAGATTATCATCACGGTCGTCCGATGAGAGATATCGTACAAAGTTGACTTTCAATCCTAAAGAATCATAGATTCCTATTTTTTGGGCCACAGCAAAAGGAATATAATCCATTGATGGCATTACGCCAAGGGTTATTTCTTGCAATTCATTCTTGTCAGCCAGCTTTTCTTTTCCTTTGCAGGAATTAATTGTTAATGTGGCAAGGATAGTAAACAGAACAAAAATGTATTTTTTCATGAAAGTATAATTCCTCATAATATTAACCGGTAAAAAAAGAAAAAGAGAGCGACTCAAAAGTTTTCCGAGCCCGTAACCGGACTCGTCATTCACTTTTGAAGCACTCTCTTTAAAAAATATATTTGCTTCCTTAGAAGTAATTATGCTTCTTTAATAGCAGCGATTCCCGGAAGAACTTTTCCTTCGATAGCTTCCAATAATGCACCACCACCTGTTGATACATAAGAAACGCCATCAGCTAAACCGAACTTGTTTACGCAAGCCACAGAGTCGCCACCACCAACAAGAGAGAATGCTCCGTTCTTAGTTGCTTCAACAATAGCTTCACCTACTACTTTAGAGCCCGATGCGAAGTTATCAAATTCAAATACACCAGTAGGGCCATTCCAAAGAATAGTTTTAGAGTTCTTAATAACTTCAGCAAAGATCGCTTCACTCTTAGGACCAATATCCAAACCACTCCATCCATCAGGAATTTCGTCAACAGCAACAAACTGAGTGTTGGCGTCATTTGAGAATTTGTCAGCAATCTTACAGTCAACAGCAAGAACCATCTTTACGTTGTTAGCTTTAGCTTTTTCCATCAGCTCAAGAGCCAATTCCATTTTATCGTCTTCGCAAAGAGAAGAACCAATCTTACCACCCATTGCTTTAGTGAAAGTGAAAGACATACCACCAGTGATGATAAGGTTGTCTACTTTAGTAAGCAAGTTTTCAATGATTTCAATTTTAGAAGAAACTTTAGAACCACCCATGATAGCAGTGAAAGGACGGTGAATGTCATTCATTACTTTTTCTACAGCGATTACTTCTTTGTTCATTAAGAAACCGAACATTTTGTTGTCAGTATCAAAATATTTAGCGATAAGTGCTGTAGAAGCGTGCGCACGGTGAGCAGTACCAAATGCATCATTTACATAGCAATCAGCATAAGAAGCAAGAGTCTTAGTAAAGTTTTTCTGGCTTTCTTTTACAGCTTTCTTAGCAGCAGCTTTTTCTTCGTCTGTTGCATCATCAGCAAGACCTCTTGGTTTGCCTTCTTCTTCAGCATAGAAACGAAGGTTTTCAAGCAACAAAGCTTCACCTGGTTTCAAAGCTGCAGCTTTAGCAGCAGGTTCGTCGCCCATGCAATCGCTGGCAAACTGTACGTCTACGCCAAGCAATTCAGATACACGACCGATAATATGTTTTAATGAGAATTTGTCAGTTGCTCCTTTCGGACGTCCGAGGTGAGAACCAATAATAAGGCTACCGCCATCAGCGATAATCTTCTTTAATGTAGGAAGTGCAGCACGAATACGATTGTCGTCTGTGATGTTGAAGTTTTCATCCAATGGAACATTAAAGTCCACTCTAACGAATGCCTTTTTTCCGGCAAAGTTGAATTTTTCAATTGTTTGCATAATTCTCTTATTATTTAAAATTCTGATTTTTTTTAAATGCGAACGCAAAGGTATTAATTATTTCCCGCTTATCGCTTAAATATTATTTAATTATTTCCCGTAATTTCACCTTTTGTCTTACAGTTTATTACATTATATTCACTTTTGTAATATTTACATAGCAAATTCAATCCACAGCTATCACATTTTGGATTTCTTGCCGTACAAACATATCTTCCATGCAGTATAAGCCAGTGGTGAGCAATGGGGAGTAATTTCCCCGGAATATATTTTACTAACTCTTTTTCGGTGGCAAGCGGCGTTTTTGAATTTGTAGTCAAGCCAATACGGTTTGATACCCTAAACACATGTGTGTCTACCGGCATTGCTTCTTTGTTAAATATTACCGCACGAATCACGTTGGCAGTCTTTCTTCCCACTCCGGGCATCTTTTCCAGTAAATCAAGATCGGACGGAACCTCATCATGGTAATCATTATGCAGCATTTTGGCCATCCCTACCAAATGTTTGGCTTTGTTGTTTGGATAAGAAACACTTCTGATATATTCAAAGATAACTTCCGGCGAGCTTGCAGCCATTGCTTCAGCTGTTGGGTAATCGTGCAAGAGTTTTGGGGTAATTAAGTTTACCCGTTTGTCTGTACACTGTGCAGAAAGAATCACCGCAACTAACAGTTCGTAGGGAGTATTATAATTCAATTCAGTTTCTGCCACCGGCATATTCTCTTTGAACCATTCTATAACTTTATTGTATAGTTCTTTCTTTCTCATTTTATCTTAATTTGTTTATCTCAAAGTGAGGAGCAACTTTTATTTTGAAATAGATTACGGAAAAGACAGTGAGGCAGGCTCCGAAGAAGAAAGCTTTGTCGAAGGTTGCGAATTGTCCAATGTAACCTCCTATAAGTACACCAGCTCCGATACCCATATCCCATGAAGTGAGGTAAGTGGAGGTAGCAGTTCCTCGTTGTGCATTTGGAGCCAGATTAACAAAAAGCGTATTGAACGCGGGAAACATAGTTCCAAATCCTACACCTAGTAAAAGTGCAATGGCAAAAAAGATTCCGGTAGTGGCCACTCTGCTGTAATCCATCAAAAAATTGCAGGCCGAGAGTAGGAAATAGCATGCACACACCAGATACATTCCCCAGGAAATAACGGTTCTTATGCGCCCCTTGTCCACTTGCTTGCCCGAGAACAGACGTGAAACAGCCATTCCAATTGCCATAAAGGTGAAGAATAGACCTATTCCACTGGTTATCCCCATATTTTTTGCATATATCGCTACGTAAGTCGTGGTCATGCCATAAGGAACAGAAAGCAGCATTAAGTCGATCCCTGCCGGAATTCCTTTTATCAGAATAAATCTGTCCAGCGAGATAGCCTCACGTTTTACACATTTCCTTGCCGGTGTTTTTACCAGAGAGGCCATAATCAGACCAATGAAACAGGATACAAATGCGCAGATGAAGATTACTTCAAATGAATAAACTTCGTGCATAAATAGTCCAACCATAGGACCAATGCTCATGGCGGTGTTGTTCATCATCCCATAATACCCAAGTCCTTCGCCTCTTCGTGATGAAGGCATAATATCTATCACAATGGTGTTTCCGCCTACCGTTACAGTACCGAACGCAAAGCCGTGAAAAATTCTCAGGATAGTGAATAACGTAAGTGCACCTGCAAACAGGTAGCCTGCAAATATACCGGTGAAGATGAAATATGCGAATAAATAGAGTGGTTTTCTGGCAAATGTATCGAGCAGATATCCCGAAAAAGGACGCATGCAAAGTGCTGCGATGGTATAGCAGGACAGAATAAGTCCTATAGTAGCATTACTTGAATGGAAAACTTCCGTGAGATAAAAAGGAAGTATTGGTAGTAGTAGATAAAAGCCAAAGTACAATAGAAAATTCGCCGCAAGGATAAAGATATAACTGCGGGTAACCAGTTTGTCTTTTGCCATAAGATGATTATTAAGGGGAGATAATAAACAAGGATAATGAATAATTCAGTTTATTGAGCTATTCATTATCCCCATATTAATTACCTATATTAAGTTAGTTTGCCGCTTCGAACTCTTTCAGGAATCGTGTATCGTTCTCTGAGAACATTCGAAGGTCTTTTACCTGATATTTAAGATTGGTGATTCGTTCAATACCCATCCCCAAAGCATAACCGGAGTAAACCTTACTGTCTATACCGTTACTTTCAAGAACGTTAGGATCAACCATACCGCAACCAAGGATTTCCACCCATCCGGTGTGTTTGCAGAAAGGACAACCTTTACCACCACAGATGTTACAGCTGATATCCATTTCAGCACTAGGCTCAGTAAATGGGAAATAACTTGGACGGAGACGAATCTTTGTATCTGCACCAAACATCTCTTTTGCAAAAAGCAGAAGAACTTGCTTCAGGTCAGTGAAAGATACGTCTTTATCAATATAAAGAGCTTCTACCTGATGGAAGAAACAGTGTGCACGGTAGCTAATTGCTTCGTTACGATATACACGTCCCGGACAAATAATGCGGATAGGAGGTTGTGTAACTTCCATCACACGGCTTTGTACAGATGAAGTGTGTGTACGCAAAATAATATCAGGATGAGATTCAATGAAGAATGTATCCTGCATATCTCTGGCAGGGTGATCTTCAGCAAAGTTCAATGCAGAGAATACATGCCAGTCATCTTCAATTTCAGGTCCCTCTTCAATACTGAATCCCAGACGGCCAAAAATATCAATGATTTCATTCTTAACAATAGACAAAGGGTGACGAGTTCCCAAATCTACCGGATAAGCAGAGCGGGTTAAATCTAAATCGCAAGCGCCACTGTCCTGACTTTCAAAAGACTCTTTCAGGATATTGATACGTTCCTGAGCCATTGTCTTAAGCTCATTCAGTTTCATTCCCACTTCTTTTTTCTGATCAGCTGCTACGTTACGAAAATCAGCCATCAAATCATTGATGGCTCCTTTTTTACTTAAATACTTAATACGAAGAGCTTCTAACTCTTCAGCATTAGCTGCTTTTAATGTTTCAACTTCTTCAAGTAGTTGCTTGATTTTAGCTATCATATTTTCTTAATTAATTCCATTCCTTTTTGAATAGCGGCTTCATTCATCGGAATCAAATGATGATGACGTTCCGGAAGGGTCTTTTTCAATCCTTTAATAACACTTTCAATTTTTACAATAGGACGAAGTTTTAGTAATCCTCCCAACACAATCATGTTGAATGCTTTGGTATTGTTCATTTCATTGGCAGCATCCATAGCGTCAATGCGATAAATCTCAATATCTGTACGTGTAGGTGGAACTACAATTCCATATCCGTCATAAATCAATACTCCACCAGGTTTAACCTTGCTCTCAAACTTCTCTAAAGAAGGTTGATTTAAAATGATTGCAGTATCGTATTTACTTAAGATAGGAGAGGAGATCTTTTCGTCACTTACAATAACAGTAACATTAGCTGTTCCTCCTCTTTGTTCTGGTCCGTAAGCAGGCATCCAGGTTACTTCTTTATTTTCCATTAAACCTGAATAGGCAAGGATTTTACCCATAGACAAGACTCCTTGTCCACCAAATCCAGCTATGATTATTTCTTCTTTCATTGCTCTGATTTTTTAGATTATTCTTTATCTTTTAAGTCGCCTAGCGGATAGTAAGGGAACATGTGTTCTTCCATCCATTTATTTGATGCTTCCGGACTCATCTTCCAACCAGAGTTACAAGTTGAAACAACTTCCACCAAATTAGAACCTTTACCGTTCATTGAATTTTCAAATGCTTTGCGAATAGCCTTTTTTGTTTTGCGGATCGCAGCAGTTGTCTGAACAGACTGACGGGTTACATAAGCTGTTCCTTCTAAAGTTGCAGCAATTTCAGTCATTTTAAGTGGATATCCGTGCAGTTTTACATCACGACCATAAGGGCTGGTTGCAGTTTTCATCCCAACAAGTGTTGTAGGAGCCATCTGACCGCCGGTCATACCGTAAATAGCATTATTGATAAAGATAATTGTAATATTTTCACCTCGGTTTAAGGCGTGAATTGTTTCAGCTGTACCAATACAAGCCAAGTCACCATCTCCCTGATAAGTGAATACAAGTTTGTCGGGCCATAAACGTTTAATTGCTGTAGCAACTGCAGGAGCACGTCCGTGAGCAGCTTCTTGCCAGTCAATGTCAATGTAATTGTAGATAAAGACAGCACATCCTACAGGAGAGATTCCCACAGTTTTGTCTTCCATGCCCATTTCTTCAATTACTTCGGCTACTAATTTATGTACTACACCATGACTACATCCCGGGCAATAATGCATCGGGTTGTCATTCATTAGCTTTGGTTTCTTATATACTAAGTTCTCTGGTTTGATTATATCTTCTTTATTCATTGTCTTTCCTCCTCTTATTTTGATTCAGGCTGTTTTGAGTGAATCGCAATGCGTACTCTATGAATTTAACAAAAATGGTAAAGCAACAAACTATAAACATCACCATCTGATTTTCTACAGTAAAGTAAACTACGATAGTGCTTAGAGCGCCAATCATAAAGATGATGTTCAGAATTGTTCTTATTCTATCAATATTCAACATGCGTCTTCTTATTTAATTAGTTTCTCTTTGATTGCTTCAACAACCTCATCAGGATCAGGAACAATACCTCCAAGACGTCCGAAGTGTTCCACTTTTACACGACCGTTAACAGCAAGACGAATGTCTTCTACCATTTGACCGGCATTAAGTTCCACAGAGATCATTCCTTTTACTTTTTCAGCGTATTTAGCAATCACTTTTGTTGGGAAAGGCCATAGAGTGATAGGACGAAGAAGACCGACTTTGATGCCTTCGGCACGAGCCAGCTCTATAGACTTTTGACAAATACGTGCACTAGATCCGAATGCTACGATCAGATATTCTGCATCTTCGCAGTTAATCTCTTCATAGCGAACCTCGTTTTCTTCAATTGTTTTATATTTAGCCTGGAAACGAAGATTGTTTTGTTCCATCGCTGCAGGATCTAATTCCAGAGAAGTGATGATGTTTGGCTTGCGGCCATTGATCTTTCCGGTAGTAGCCCAGGGACAACGAGCAATAACTTCTTCGTCAGTAAGGCGTTTTCTTTGTTTAGGAAGTACAACTTTCTCCATCATCTGACCAATTACACCGTCGGCAAGGATAATAGCCGGATTTCTGTATTTGAAAGCCAGTTCAAAAGCCAGTCCTACGAAATCTGCCATTTCCTGTACAGAAGCAGGTGCAAGTGCTATCAATCTATAGTCACCGTGACCACCACCTTTTACAGTCTGGAAATAGTCAGCCTGACTAGGTTGGATTGTTCCAAGACCCGGACCTCCACGCATTACGTTAACAATTAAACAAGGAAGTTCTGCACCGGCAATATAAGAAATACCTTCTTGCTTTAAACTTACACCAGGGCTGGATGATGAGGTCATTACCATTTTACCGGAACCAGCACCTCCGTACACCATATTTATTGCTGCAACTTCACTTTCAGCCTGTAAAACAACCATACCGGTAGTTTCCCATGGCTTCAGATCAGCAAGCGTTTCCAATACTTCGGATTGAGGAGTGATAGGATAACCGAAATAACCATCAACTCCGTAGCGAATAGCTGCATGAGAGATAGCTTCGTTACCCTTCATTAAAACAACTTCTTCTTCCATATATTCAAGTTTTTTTAAGTTCTTTACTTAATTGATTAATAATGACTTTAATTACTTAAAGTTTTACTTTGTAAACAGTAATACATCCGTCAGGGCACACTGTTGCACATGAAGAACATCCGTTGCAAGTGTCTTCTAATACTTGCTGAGCGAAATTGTATCCTTTAATGTTTACTTCTTTATTTGTTAGAGACAACACATTAAGCGGGCATGCCACCACACAAAGATTACATCCTTTGCAACGTTCGGTGTCAACTACTATCGCTCCTATAATTTTAGCCATAATTTAAGAATTTATTGGTTGTACATATCCTTATTGTAGAAATTCAGGATGTCCATGATCATTTTTTTAGCTTGAAGGGCCGGGCTTTGAGGGTTAAGTTCAATAGCAGAGAGGTAATTGTTTATTGCTACCTGCCAGTTCCCTTGTTTGCGGTAAGCGTTTCCGCGAAGATAAAACGCCTCATCACACGTTGGATTGCTTTCAATAAATTGATCCAATGCGTTAATGGCAGTTTCTACTTCACCTTTGTCTATTAGTCCTTTTATAGCGTTAAGTTCTTCCATCTTTTGAATTTCTAATGCTTTGAGACATGCAAAGATACTTTTTATTTTTTGATTTATGTATTGCGAATAGTGAAAAAAGAACAGACAAGATGCACAAAATAAGAAAAAATAAAAAAAACAAGAAATACAATTACTATCTTTCTGATATTAAATGGTTTTACAATCAGATTTTAATTTATTAAATGGGACTTATATTAATGTTTCTATGGGATCTGAAAGTACAAAAAGAAAGAGACTGCCTTTTTATGGGTAGCCTCTTACTCGTATTCTGTTGTAATTAATGGATGCGTATATTCTTATCTAAATAATAGTGGAGCGAATTCTGATAAATAAGTTCTCCAGTTTTCCCAGGTATGTCCTCCGGCACTTTCCCTGTATGTATATTTTAGATGATTTTTATCCAATGACTTTCTAAAGTTCGTTACGTTCTGATAAAGAAAGTCTTCTTTCCCACATCCAATCCAGTAGAGTTTAAATCCGGCTTTGTTTAATTCACTCAGTTTTTCATCAGAATCTATTTTATTATAAAAGTCAGCATGGGTGTTTTGCTTTTCAATAAGAGTCGGAGTTGCCGGACTAAATAATCCAATATAATCAAATTTATTCGGATTCATGTTTGCAATTGTCAGCGTATGCATTCCACCCATTGAAAGACCAGCTATAGCTCTGTTGCTTTTCTCCTTTTTTACTCTGTAATGACTTTCTACAAACGAAACAACATCTGGAACAAAGCTTCTTTCAAAGTCACTGTTGAATACGTCCGCTCCAAATTCCGGTCTGATAAAACCAGCGGGAGCATCTCCGGCAGCAGCTTGTTGGTTCACATGTCCATTGGTCATTACTACAATCATAGGAACGGCCTTACCCTGAGCAATCAGATTGTCCAGTATCTGGCAGGCACGTCCCAATTCAATCCATGCATTTTCGTCGCCGCCTACACCATGGAGAAGGTATAACACCGGATATTGATTTTTGCCTCCTTCATACCCATTCGGCGTATAAACAGTTAGTCTGCGGTTCATTCCTAAAGTTTTTGAATCATACCATACTTTAGATATAGTTCCGTGTTTTACACTTTGAACGGCATATAAATCGGCTTGCTTTCCTGGAATGATAAACTGATTTTCCAGAATTGTATAATCTCGTCTTATATGTAAATTAGCAGGATCCAGAACTTTCAATCCGTCTACCTGAAATGAATATCCATATAATTCGGGAGTCAGAGGATCAATTGTGATCGACCACATTCCAGTACTGTCTTTTGTAAGCTGATTGTTTTTGCCTGAAAGCCACGAAGCAGATAGAAGAACTTCTTTTGCGGCAGGAGTACTGATTCTGAAAGTAACAGAATGATCTGCATGTATATCAGGAGATACGTAAGGTGCTTTTCCCCAGACCTGAGGATTGACTTGTGAAAGAAGATTGGAATTGACTGCACATAATGACAATAAACAGATGCACAGCTTTAAAAATAAATGTCCGCTTTTCATTGTATTATTTTATAAATTAATATTTAAGGAGTTTCTTGAAAAAAGATAGTCCAAAGATATTATTTATTCGTATTAATATACAATGAAAAGCGGAAATTTTTTTATTTATTTGTTTCAGCTCCGTTGATATACAATCCTTTGTAGTTGATATCTTTTGCTCCTTTGATAGAGTTTCCCTGAGCTACATTATTTAAGCGGCAATTTTCCATGTTTATATTATATACATGGTCGTTATCATCCAGACCAACAATGTAAACGCCAAATTTACTCTTTTCGCTGGTTATATTCTGAAGATACACATTGCGTACCATAGGATTGAATCCGCGATTACATTTCTCACGATTCTCGTATTGAAGATTGATACCAAGTATAGATTCACCGCATTGTCCCACAGTGATATTGCGAACAAAAATATTCTCTATTACACCGCCCCGGCAAGTACTTGTCTTGATTCGGATTACACGATCCAGGTTTGGACTGTCCATCTTGCAATTTTCAACAAACAGGTTTTTGTATCCACCAGATATTTCACTTCCTACAACAACTCCACCGTGACCGTCTTTCATGGTGCATCCACGCACAATAATATTCTCACTTGGAATATTCCATTTTCGTCCGTCAGTATTTCGTCCTGATTTGATTGCAATACAATCATCGCCAGTATTGAAAACTGTATTTTCTATCAATACATTCTTGCTTGATTCCGGATCACAACCATCATTGTTAGGTCCATGACTAAGGATGTCTACTCCACGTACAATCATACTTTCGCAGAATAAAGGATGAATTACCCAGAAAGGAGAATTACGCAATTTTACATCCTCTATCAGAATCGTATTACAGGAATGGAAATTGATAAGCTGAGGGCGCATACCATCTTCCGGTGCCATAATACGTTTGTAAACAGGCATAGAAGTTTCTCCGTACATCTGCAAACGTTCACGTCCGCCATTCTTTTGGGCAACAATTCCTTCTTTCCATCCAAATTGTTTGGCACCACTCATTCTCCACCAATTTTCATTAGCTCCTTGTCCGTCAATTGTTCCTTTACCGGTAATGGCAATGTTGGTTTCACCATATGCATAAATCAATGGGTGAGCGTTCCAGCAATCGATCCCTTCCCAGCGAGTCAGTACGGCTGGGAAATATAATTTCTGATTTGTGGAGAATTTTAGAGTCGCTCCTTCTTCTAAATGAAGATTCACATTGCTCTTTAATGTAATAGGTCCGGTGTAAAATATCCCTTTAGGTACAATAACTGTTCCACCTCCAGCCTGATTACATTTTACGATAGCCAGATTGATGGCATCGTGGCAAGGTTCAGCTTCATTTCCTGCTTTTGCTCCGAAATCGGTAATTACGAATGTGCGTTGAGGAAAGGATGTTTTTTTAATTTGTTTTTCAATCTTTGCGCACTCTTCCCATGCATTGCCTATTGGATTAGCATTAGCAAAGAGAGCAAACAAAAGCAGGGGAATTATTCCGAATACTTTTTTCATTGTGTTGTTTCTTTTATTGTTATTAGTTTATATAACGCAAAAATAGTAAATCAGTAATCACCAAACGAGGAGTATTTGGCATAAATAGTGCAATAATTGATACAAGAGGAGTTATTGCTTTCGTTTTCGGAATCTTGCATAAGCAAAGCCAGTAATCAAAAGTAAAATGGGAGGAATAGCTATGTTTATTATTTCCCATAATCCTCTCTGTTCATTGATCGCTTGTTTGTTAAGAAGCCTGAGCTTGTAATTATGTGAACGGAGGTTTAGCCATTGATCATTCCTGGCCAGATAATTCACAGCGTTACTTATAAAATCAGCATTCCCCAATTGCTCACCGGATACTTCATCAAATCCCACTGGAACAGGTTGTGCCTCTCTACGCTGCCCTTTCCATTCATTCTTTATGATACTTCCGGTAGCCACAACAATCATTCTGGTGTTTTTACTCTCTGACAATCTGCCTTGTGGCAGTTCAATGCAACTGTCAGGAGTCAGCTGATTTATAAATGCAGAAGGGAATTTTCCTTCTATCAGTCCGGCTACAGGAAGACTGGGCTCATTAAAGTAAGACTCTTCCGCCGGCATTTCCACATAACGCAGACTTACTTTCTCCGGTACACGGAGAGTGTGTGCATTTGGCGAAGTGGTGAGTAAAACCTGCTTTTTTAGTTGGTCGTTACCTACAAAAGAAATTGTGCTCACAAACTCCGATTTGAGTGGCGAAATATTATGCGTAATCATGTTCTCAGCTGAAGGAATAAGCAATGGAGCGAAATACCACGGAAGAGTGGTAAAAGATTCTTTTGATCCGGCTTCCGAGGATGCCAAACGAATAGCAGTGCACTGCATATCCTGTACAGTTACCGGATTAATTCTTACGCCATAAGTAAAAAGCAAGTCGTCCAGGTTAACATCCTGTTTCAGGGTTGAAGATTCTCCGGTACCGTCAAATTCCTGTAGAGAAATCTTTGTTCCGTCTACCAGCCAAAGAATACTTCCCCCATTCATTAAGTATTGATCCAATGCAAACTTCTCTTTTTCGCTGAAAGTCTTCTGTGGTGAGGCTATAATTAACACCTTGTATGGAAGTAGTTCTTCCGGATTTCCGCTTAATCGTCCTCTGTCCACACTATAATATCTGCTTAATAGATTCGTAGCTTCGTACACATACGGTTCACTCCATTCTCCGTGTCCATCAATAAAAGCAATCTTTTCAGGATTACTAACAGTAAGCACTCTGATTCCCTCGGTCAGATTGTATTCCAATTCTCCAGCAGAAGTATTGAGCACCTCTTGCGGAGTAAGATTTATATTCTTTTTGAGTAAGCTAACCGGCAAGGTATCTCCATTGTACACCAGCTCTATCCAGGGATAAATTACTTTTGATGAAAGCTTACCTTCACGGTCGTGCTCATTGACGGAGGTTCCGCGCATGCCACGTTTGTCCATTTTGAGATAATGTTCCTGACGGGTTTTCTCATCAGGAGCTGCCGATGGATTTACTTTTCGCAGAGTAATACCGTGAGAGGCATAAATCGAAAGTTCATCCAGCATGTCTGTTGTTGATGTCCGAAGACGGTCGAATGCCGGATTCAAGTCTCCATTCAGGTAAAGAATTACCTCCAGAGGCTTGTCCAGACTTTTAATAAGTTTCCTGCTTTGGTCAGAAAGGGTATATCGTTTCTCGGAAGTGAGATCCATTCTCAGAAAAATACGGGAAGATAAAATGTTTACAGCCAGAAGTAATGCCAGCAATCCGATACCTTTTATAGCGTTGTTTTTCATCGTTTGCGTGCGTTTACTTGTACTGTGAGATAAATAAATAAAAAAGTAAGAGTCGCGAAATAAATAAGGTCCCGGGTATCGATTATTCCCCGTACCATGGATTGATAATGAGCCTGAATTCCCAGTTCAACCCAATCATTGTGCAGACTGCCGCTGTTGGTGAGCGATGCAATTAGCTCAAATCCATAGAACGCTGCAAAGGATAATAGAATTGCAAGTAAAAAAGCAATCAACTGATTGCTGGTGAGCGAGGAAGTGAATAATCCGAAACTCACAAATGTAGCCAGCAAGCAGAGTAATCCGCAGTATCCACCTATCACTTCGCCCCAATCTAATCCGGCCATGCTGAGCAGATAAATACTTATCACATAGAGTAGGGTGGGGAGTAGGGCGATCATCATTAACAACCATGCCGACCAGAACTTGCTCATCACAATAGTGCTGATTTTTAGCGGACGAGAGAATAGTAATTCCAGCGTACCCATTCTTTTTTCTTCAGCAAACATTCTCATGGTTGTTGCCGGTACCAAAAATAAAAAAAGGATGGGAGCCAGAGAAAAGAAAGGGCGTAAAGTGGCGTAACCTGCATCCGGCAAATTGTATTCTCCGGAAAAAAACCATAGCATAAGAGATACTGCCAGCAACCACACAAAGAGTATCACATATCCCATTGCAGAGCTAAAAAAAACAGCGATCTCTTTTCTAATCAAATATTTCATTATATGTTAGAATATTTATTACTTTTGTACGTTACCTAAAATAAATAACGGTACAAATATACTTATATTGTATTGAATGCATATAGCTATGAACCGGAAATTGAGGATAAAAATATTGGCCATTTCGCTTTTTCTACTCTTTTTCATAGGAGTAGGAGCGTTCTTTTACATGGGGATAAGTTCCCGTGAGAAAATTACTGAGGTCAATCTTTATTCACTCGTACCTTCCGGTTGCAATGCTGTGTTTGAAACCAATGACCTGACTTCACTGATCAAAGAGATTAAAAGTACGGAATATATAAAGAGACTACCTTCGCTGAGACTTTCCCGGATAGCTAATGATCTGATAGAACATTTTGATGCATTGACAAATTCGGCACCTAACGGACTCAGTCCAAGGATGAATAAAATGCTGATCAGCTTTCACTCTCCCGGATCAGAGCTCGATCAGGTGATTTATTTTAATACTACCCCGGGAGATGAGAAGTGGTTTGAACAACAAATAGAGAAAAATCGTCCTATTGATTTTCCCATTAAAAAAGTCTCTTACAAAGGAGAAAAAATAAGAATATGCCCATTGGGAGGAGATTCGTTCCTTTGCTATTATAAGTCGGCAGGCTTTCTTGCAGTCAGCTATTCAGAAAGACTTATAAAGCAAGTAATCAATACCCATATAGGTGGAAAATCAGTCCTTAACGATCCCTCCTTTGGACTTTCTCAGGATCATAAAAGTTATAATAGCATAGCATCTTTACATGTAAGAAGCAAACAATTCGGATGGAGTGATCTGAATATAAAGTTTGGCCGTGATGCAATACGCCTGTCGGGAACCTGTGCCGATGCAGATACCAGTTCTTCCTTTGTCAATGCGCTTAAAGAGCAATCTCCGGTAGAAAATCTATCAAAAAAGGAGCTTCCCCGTTACACCTATTATGCAAACGAAACAAGCATCTCCAAACTAGAATATATCGCGGCAAACTCAGCTCGTCAGGAATACGCCCTTGCACCTTATCCCGATAATGTGAAAGAAGCGGATATTCACCTGATGCATTTTATTAAAGCACATGCCGTTGACCGTTTGGCAAGTCTCTCTTTTTATCCTGAAGATACAGTCCGCAGGCCACTCTCTTTGTTGTACATCCCGTTAAAAGACTCACTTAAAGCAGAAAAAGAGTTGCGATTATTCCTGCCGGATAGAAAACAAGCAACAGTCAAGTCGCCGATTTTATATGCAGGCAATCAAAGCTATCAGCTTTATCTGCTTCCAAAGAATACAATCTTTGAACAACTCTCAGGAATAAAAGACACAGATCTTAATTCCTACGTTGTTTTCTATAAGAATCTCCTGTTGTTGGCGCCCGATCCGGCAAGTATTCTGTCTTATATCACCCAGATGAATAATGTAAGCATTCTTAAGTTTGATAATCCGTATAACGAATGTATCTCCCGCATGGCACCGCATCTTAATTTCATGCAGATGGCCGATCTGGAAGAAGTAAATACTCATTCCGATTATCGCTCACGATTTATTCCGGACATCTTCTTTCAGCATGCCGACTTCTTTAATCATTTTATCTTTTCCTCCCATATTGTCTGCAAGGATAAGGTTGCTTGCTCTGATATAAGATTGACTTATAAAAAATAGTTGAGCTTATAAAATTTGATGCCTTTTAAATAATTATTTAACCAGAGCTGAGATAACATACTTAACTTCAGCTTTAGGATTGGTAGTATAAACTTTTAAAGTGCAGGTTTTGTAATTAGGGTATTCCTCCCAGCTAACCTCCACCTGGGCTTTATTACTTGTTAAAGAAACTGCTGACAGATCTTCTGTTAGAGATGACCACATATAATCTAATCCCACTTTTGTATTATTGGAACTTGAAGAGCCTATGCAAACCAATGGAGCACTTTTATCAATCATCAAACTATTGGCTATAGCATAGTCTTTATTGTTTATTGTAATATGATCTATTCCAAGTGTAGAACTGTCAATGGGCTGAGCGACGTTATCTTCCTTCTGGCATGCCATAAGTAGGCAAGCGAAAATAAATATTAGTTTAATTTTCATGGTTCTAATATCTGTTTGTTTTTTTTGCAAAGATAATCTTTGGCAAATAAATAACAATATGTGATGTTAAATATTTGTTCGTTTCGTAACCATAATTTGCCGTTTGGTGAACTAAATTTGATTTTACCTTTTTGATACACCATCTTTGCATAAAGATAAATATTATACGAATGGAAAAAGTTGATATTGCTGAACGTTCCTTTATTTACGACGTCTGTCGAAAAGCTGATTATGTAGAGTGTTATCAATCGAAGGCTAATAAAGGAACAATTACACTGGAATTGTGTTTGTCATCGTTCTTAGTCGAACCTAAATGGGTTACTTTTCTTTATAAGTTACGTAATACGTTGGTTAAACCTTTTGGTCTGGAAACAACCACAGAGTTAAATATAGACCCAAATGCACAAAAAGGTCATAACTTCGGATTTTTTAAAGTACTGGAACGAAGTGAACAAGAGATTCTGTTGTTTGCAAATGATAAGCATCTTGAAGCCTGGTTTTCCCTTCAGCATGAAGCCAATCAGGAGATTTCTGTAGTGAAATTTGCAACGGTTGTCAGATTCCACAATTTAATGGGAAAAATTTATTTCTCTATAATCAGACCATTCCATTATCTGATTATCAGAAATATGTTAGCCAGAGTATGTGAGTATTAAAATATGAATGGTGATATTAAAACATATATATTATGAATTATTCTTATAAAATTGTAAGCATTGCAACTTCCGCATTATTCCTTTATTTGTTTGTTCAATTACTTTTTATGCCTGATTCTTTTATTAAAGATTTAGGATTACAATCTTCTGAAGCTGGGCAAGTTCTTGCCCGGAGGGCATCAATGTTTATGTTAGGAATTTCTGTATTGATGTTTGGAACGAGAAATTTACCTCACTCAAAAGCTAGACAAACCATTTGTATGGCTACTGGAATTACACTATTTGGATTATCTTGCGTTGGAAGTTATGAATTTATTAAGGGAACAGTGAATTCTTCTATTTTGGTAGCCATTATTTGTGAAACAATATTATGGCTATCTTTTGGGGTCATCTTGTTCAAAAGTAATCTGGAACATATAACTAATAAATAGAAATAAAAAATGAAAACTCAGACTCTTTTACTACGTATTGCTGGTTGTATCAGCTTGCTGTTTGTTGTCTTCCACTTACTCTTTTATCCGATGTTTAATTGGGAGAATACTTTGAATAGTTTATCAAGTGTGAATAGGGCTATTTTTCTGACATACCATGCCATTTGTATTTTGATGCTGTTTTTTATGGGAATTATCCCTGTTTTTCAAACAAAAGCTCTCTTGGACAGTTCTGTCAGATATCCTATTCTTAGCCTCTTTTCATTATTCTATCTTATTCGTATTGTGGCAGAATTTACTCTTTTCGGTATTAGTTCCAGTAGTCCGGCCATACTGATAATGTGTCTGGTTCCAATGATATTTTATGCTATCCCTTTGTTTTCAAGACCGAGGGCCTGATTGTAACAATGTGGAACAATTCCTTTGCATATATAACTTTTTTAATAGCTTTGTAGACTAAATGAAATTATGAAATATATTCTGAAAATACTTATTCATTCTCTTTTCTGGCTGGTTTACGTACTGTTCTACCTAATATTATATGTTGTGCCAAAGGGAGATTTCTCAATCGCACTACAAGAACTTACTATCCAGTTTTATATCAATTTTGTTTGGGCAGCAGTCATATTCTATTTATCCTATTATTGGCTGATACGATATTTTGAGAAGAGTCAACTTGTTATATACCTAATTCTTTCAGTGTTTATAAGTATTTCTGTTTCAGTTGTTTTCTTGATAATATCAAAACTTATTACCCCAGGAATAAATTTGCAGAATTATATTCTCCTTTTGCCATCAATGGTTGGTTCTTTTATTATAGCCCAATGTGGATGTTTGGTTAGAGGTTTCGAAAACTGGTTTGCTAATATTCAGCTGAAATCAGAAATAGAGAACAAAAATCTAAAGAACGAACTTAAGTTACTTAGACTCCAGGTTAATCCTCATTTTCTTTTCAATACGTTGAATAATATTGATTCTTTGATTAGTAAATCACCTAAAACTGCTTCAAAAATGCTTATTACTTTGTCTGAAATGCTTAGATATATGGTTTATGAGACTAAAACGGAGACAGTTCCTTTGCAAAAAGAGATAGACTATCTTACCAGTTATATACAGCTTCAACAACTGCGTTTTAAGAATGTAGATTATATACGTTACTTTTTTCCAGAGCCAGATGTTTGTAACACTCAGGTTGCCCCAATGCTTTTTATCCCTTTTGTAGAAAATGCTTTTAAGCATTCGTGTTATGCAGAGCCCATGCCGGTTGTTGATATAAAAATTGCTATAAGTGATAATGTTTTAAGCTTCACTTGTGTAAACTACTTCGATACTGAGACAATTTCCCCCAAAACAACCCAATCGGGCATAGGATTGGAAAACGTAAAAAGACGCCTTGCTCTTCTATATCCCAAGAATCATGAGTTGCAGATAATAAAGGAATTGAATACCTTTAGGGCTGAATTAACAATAAAGTTATGACAATATCATGTATCATAATAGAAGATGAGCCGTTGGCAGCAGAAAAGCTGGAGAGTTTTGTTGCCCGCATACCCTTTCTTAAGCTTAAAGGCAGTTTTGATAATGCCTTGGAAGGATTGCAATTCCTGAAAACGCAGACTGTTGATTTGCTATTTCTTGATATTCAGATGGAAAAGATTACCGGCATTCAATTGCTTGAAAATCTTTCCTCGAAACCCGATGTTGTCATTACATCTGCTTATTCAGATTATGCTTTGAAAGGATATGAATTGAGCGTCTTTGATTACCTGCTTAAACCATACTCTTTCGAACGCTTCCAAATGGCTGTTAACAGAGTATCCGATGATCTGAAACAGAAAGCAGGAGCAAAGAATGAGAACAATGGTTCCCAAATTTTTATAAAGACAGAATATCGTCGTGAAAACGTACATCTCGATGAAATTCTGTATATTGAAGGAATGCAGGGATATTTAAAAATTTATCTTTCAGATAAGAGAATTCTTACCAAGCAAAGCATGAAAGCTATATTGAAGACTCTTCCCGAAGACCAATTCATACAGGTTCATAAATCCTATATTGTTGCTCTATCTAAAATTGAATCTATTGAGCGAAATCATATCAAAATCTCCGGTAAATTAATACCTGTTGGAGATTTTTATAAGATGCAGTTTTATGAAAGAATAGAAAACCATTGAATAACTCTTGTTTAAAAAAAAATATCATTGAGATTTGACAAACAAATATCGGGCAATGATTGAATGGTTTATTGGATTATCCTTTATATTTGTATAAACTAAATCTGATTTTATGTTTGGTGAATTAGAAAAATATCATAGAAATGGACATTTCTTTTTTATGAAAGGAACTTGTCTGGAAGATGTGGCAAAGGACCTTCCTGATGAACCAGGTGTATATTGCGTATATGCTTTGATAAGGGGGCATATTGAACTTGTTTATATTGGCAAGTCAGGAACTTTAGAACAAGATGGAACTTTCAATGGCCCTATGCTGAATCAGTGTATAAACTATAAAAAAGAAGGCATTAAAAGAGACTCATTCTTTAAGAGCATGATTACCAAACTTGGTGCAGATGCTCTAGATATATACTGGCATGTAACCTTTGATAAAAAGAACTTTGATCTGCCAGGATTTGTTGAAGCTATATTATTGCAGAAACATTTTGATGTTTATGGACGGTTGCCTCTTTGGAATAAGTCGTTTTAAGAAGGAGGCTTTTGGGTGGGTAGTAGCATCGTATATAATATATTCTCGTTGTAGCTAGTTTGGTCTATTTTAATATTTTTTATTATCATTTTGCCTAAATAGGCCCCTGTTTTTCTTTGGATCACTATATTCTATAATTTCATTTTCTAAGTCTAAACTATAAAATGAACCTTTAACCAAAGTAGATTGAGCCGTTGACCAAAATTATATATTTCAAAACCAACTAATTTTGTGTTATCAATTTAATATATAAAAAATGGGGGAAAAGTAGTTTTAATTACAATAACTTCCTCCTTAATTTTGGAAAAAATGCTAAATTGGTCATTTAAAAATGAATTTAATTTTTACCTATTTATGAGTATGGCAAATGAAATTTTCAATAACAATAGTATTTTGTATTCATGCGAATACAAAAAAAAATTTTCAAATGAAGTTGTTGTAGCTGAGCATAGTCTTACTTATGTTGTTTCAGGAAAACTTCAAATGCAAATTGGTGAGCAGGCATTCTTATATGAGGCCGGCGATATTTGCTTAGTTAAACGAAATGAGCTTGTTAGAGCTATAAAATTTCCTGATGAAAATGGGTTTCCCTTTAAGTCAATCAATGTCTTTTTAAGTCAAAACGCTTTGATTTCCTATGCTACTCAAAAACATATTCTTAAGCAGGAGAGATATTCTGGAAATCCAAACATAAATTTGTCAAAAAATAAGTTTATAAAGGCTTATTTTGACTCTTTGTTGCCGTATTACAGTGAGCCGGAACGGTTGTCACCCAGTATGGCTGACCTCAAAGTCACTGAAGCCATTGAGCTGTTGTTAGAATCAAATCATGATCTAGAAACATTCCTTTTTGATTTGAGCGAACCCTTTAAAATCGACATAGAGAAATACATGACCAAAAACTTCATATATAATATCCCGCTTAAGGAATTTGCTCGGTTAACTGGTCGTAGTCTATCAACTTTTAAAAGAGATTTTAAAGCCTTGTTTCACTCAACTCCTGAAAAATGGTTAAAAGGAAAAAGACTGGATGAAGCACGATACCTTATTGTAGAAAAAAGGCAAAAACCTACTGATATATATATACAGGTCGGTTTTGAGAACTATTCTCACTTTTCATTCGCCTTTAAGCAACGGTTTGGATTTAATGCTTCTAAGGCATTATAAAACACGACCAATGCAGTTTAGCCATAATAAATGAATTCATCCACAATCCTTAGACTCCTTTAGGTGAGATGAATCAATCCTGCTTGACCTAAACGGAGAAGGATTGGCATTCAAATTTACTTGTTATGTAAAAATATATATATGATGCTGTAGTGTAAGCCAAATATATAAGTTGTTTTATTTTACATTAATAATATCTGATACTTTAAATATTCTGAATATCCTTATATTATGAATAGTAAAATGATAAATAAATTAAATGGTGAGTTATCAGTGATTGACGACTTTTTGCATCAGTCACATCCATTGAATTACTCATTACCCATGATTTCGAGTCTCTTTTGTTATACTTTTACGAGCCATATAAAATAACTTTGGAATGCTACATATCGGGAAAACTTCAATTTTCGAAAATCTACAACCTGCATTTAGGTGATCTTTTAAACAAAAAACTATAGACTTTTGAGCAAATTAAAATATTTTCAAACAATATAATTTTGCATATATTTTAATATAAAATACAAATTATGCAAGTGAATAAAGTCTGGTTTATCACTGGAGCTTCCAGAGGCTTTGGTTTTGAATTCTCAAAAGCTGCGTTAGAAAATGGTGACTTTGTAGTTGCTACGGCACGCAACATTGAATCACTCATTGAATTGTCTAAGTCCTATCCCGCTACTTTATTGCCAATGGAATTAGATGTGACTGACCGAAAGCAGGTCTTTGATTGTGTTAATATAGCTATTAATTATTATAAACGCATTGACATACTGGTTAGCAATGCCGGATTTGGCCATTTTGGCTCTGTGGAAGAAATGAAGGAAGAGGAAATGAGGAAACAGATGGAGATAAATTTCTTTGGTTCATTCAATATCATACAAGCCGTATTGCCTTTAATGCGTCAGCGAAAATCAGGGCATATCTTCCAAGTTACTTCAATGGGGGGTATGGCAACCTTCATGTTCAACGGAGCCTATTCTGCTACCAAATGGGCACTCGAAGGTTTATGCGAAACTTTGGCAAAAGAGATGGAAGGTACAGGAGTTAAAGTAACCATCATTGAACCAGGAGCATTTGGCACAAATTTCATTAATGCTGTCGGATTTACGCCGTTTAATATTGAACCTTATGCAACGAGATATAAGGAGTTTATGAAAATGTCTGAAAATATGATGTCGGCTGCTGAAAATCCCAAAGATGCAGCTCAACAGGTCTTAAATGTAGTATTATCAGAAAATCCGCCATTACGTCTTGCTTTGGGACATGGTATTTCTGATGTTTTGATAAAAGCCAGTAAAGAACGAATTGAAGTTTGGGAAGAAAATGAAAGATAATTCTAACTAATTTTAATAAGCTCGCAATTTCCGTGAATGTAAAAAATAGTATGATGATTGCTTAGAAAGAAATTTTTGGTTTGGTACTGTTAGTCATTTCATACAAAACAGAAGAAGAGGCTATTCGAATTACCAATGACACTTCTTATGTGTATGGCTATGTGAGTTCTGCCAATCCGGATAGAGCTGGGCAGATTGCTAAACAAATCATTGCTAGTCAAATCATGATAAATAAATTTAATCACAATCCTTATGCTCCTTTTGGCGGAATGAAACAATCCGGTATTGGCCGAGAAGGAGGAACTCTTGGTATCCAAGCTTACTTAGAACATAATGCTGTAATGTAACCTGAGGCTTAGAAATAAAAGCTTGGCTATTATACCTTAAAAACAATCTGACTATAATCGCAATTATTAAATTTTCAAAATAAAATAAAAGAATTACTTGATATTACAATAATAGGGAATTTAACTTTGAAAAACCGTTTTATTAAGTCATCAATAGGCGATCATTCTATTTCAGGGCATTTGAACAATAATAGTATTGAATCCTATGTGAATCTGGCTAAAGGAGGCGTAGGAACAATTATTACTGGTTTTACTTTGATTGACAATTTGGAAAAAGCATCACCACTTCCTGCAATTGGTTGCATTTGGATCCTTTGTAATGGGTGACGTTACAGAACAAGTTGTTTTAGGAGCAAGTTCGGTTGCAAATTTAATTACAGGAATTGTGCCTAAAGAAATGAATATTCATGAAATAAAATCCGTGCAGGAAAAGTTTGCTCAAGCTGCACTAAGAGCTAAAAAAGCAGGTTTTGATGGTATTTAGATTCATGCAGCTCACGGATTCTTATTAAACCAATTTCTTTCTCCAATGTATAATCAACAAACTGACTTGTATGGTGGTTGTGTTGAGAACCGTGTAAGGATGTTACTTGAAACCTATTGTGCCATAAGATGTGCTGTTGGTACCGATTTTCAAATTTGGGTTAAAATAAATAGTTCTGATGGGATTGAAGGAGGTCAATCGTTTGAAGACTCTTTATATGCATGTAAACAATTATCTAACCTGGGAGTCGATGCAATTGAAGTAAGTGGCAACTGGTATGCAAATTCATTGAAAAAAGATATATATTATAAAGAAGAAGCTTCAAAGATTGCGGATGAATGTAATGCCAGTGTTATTGTCACAGGAGGTAATCGAAACTATCTGCAAATTAATCAGTTTTTAAATAGTTCAAAAATTGAATACATAGGAATGGCAAGCCTTTTATTGCGGAACCCAATCTTGTGAATAAATTCCAGGAAAACCAGCTAACTAAAATAAAATGTGCTAGTTGCAATGCTTGGGGATTTCTTTTTATTCATTGTTCAAAGATAAAGAATTAACACTTATCCCACAACTTTTTATACTGAGCCGTGTTTAAACAAGGGAAAAGCTAATTAAAACAAATAAATATTGGTAACTAATTACTATTTCTGATGTGTGTAGTAAGTACTCCGCTCAAACCTCATCGTGGATTTAGAAAAAAAGTTTCATAAACTGCCATTATTGATATAACTGTTCTTTGAGTGCAATATCTAAATGGTCTGTAAAACAAATAATGTTGAACCTATGAGCAAAATCTCTCTCGCGTTAACATATTACTTTTGTATTGTAACATTTAAAATATTCAAAAATGAACAAAACAGTAATTATCACAGGCGGCACAACAGGAATTGGTAAAGCAACTGCTTTAAAATTCGCCAAAAACGGTTACAATATAGTAACTACTTCAAGAAACGATGAAAAAATAAAAAAATTCTTGGAAGAATTTAAACAAGCTGGTTACGAAGCTACCGTTTATAACGTAGATGTAACGAAAGAAGAACAAGTGGAAAAATTGATTGCAGACACCGTTGCGAAATTCGGTTCGATAGATGTAATCGTCAATAATTCAGGGATTGCAGGCGAGCCTAAATTCTTCGCACAAACATCCAAAGATAATATGCGCAATATGGTGGAAACCAACGTAATGGGGCTATATTATGGAATGCGTTATGGTATCTTGCAAATGTTGAAACAAGAAAACAAAGGAACAATCGTAAATTTGGCTTCCATTGCAGGGCTAAACGGCATAGAGTATGCAGGCGAATACGGCGCAACTAAACATGCTGTAGTGGGAATGACCAAAGGTGCGGCTATAGAATATGCCACATCTGGAATCCGAATCAATGCTGTGGCACCAGGAGCTATCTTGACAGATATTTTGAATGACGTTATTGCATCTGGGCAATTAACAGCTGAAGATTTGGGTTCCATACATCCGATGAAACGTCCCGGAACTGTGGAAGACATTGCTAATGCAATTTATTTCTTGGCATCTGACGAATGTCCTTTTATGACAGGTGTTATTCTGCTTGTTGACGGTGGCTATTCAGCACGATAATCCCATATTTAATCCCAACTAAATTTATTTTTTTGTTGGGATTTATTTTGGTGTTTTATATAGTGTTGCATCCTTTTAATCTTAATTATTAGTATATTTGATCATTTTTAGACAGTTATCTCATATCAACATAATTAAAAGTATCGTAAAGAAGCCAATGAAGAATATACAAAAATAGAAAGCAATAATCATATTTAAATTATAAGAAATGATAGAGCATACTTTAAATTGGTACAATGGTGAGATTTTTGAAGGAAAGTTTATTCTCGGATTTGGTATTTTTCTCTTGTTTGTTGCACTGTTATTTTATCATTACGGATATATTTCAACTGCAAAAGCATTGTTTATACCTTTTCTCACAATTAGTTTATTTTTTACAGCTGTTGGGATCGGCGGTGTTTATTCTAATAGTAAGAAAGTAGATCTAGTAGAGGAAATATATCATCAAGATCAATATGAATTTATAAAGAATGAAATTAAACGGGTAGAGGACTTTCAATATTTATATCCAATGTCCCTAGCTATCAGCTTAGTATGTTTTATAGTTGCTATATTGTTATTATATTTTGTTGAAAATGTACATTTTAGGGCAATTGCAATGGCATTAATTGTGTTCGGTTCAGCCTTCGCATTAATCGATTATTTCTCAAAGCAGAGAGCAAATATTTATTATCAGGAACTTCTAAATTACATAGAAAATAAAGGAATATGAAAGTTATAATAACAGGAGCAACAGGTATGGTGGGTGAAGGTGTGTTACATGAATGCCTCCATCATAAGGATATAGAAGAAATTTTGGTTGTAAACCGAAGATCATTAGGTTTACAGCATCCTAAACTTAAAGAACTAATTCATGCCAATTTTTTTGACTTATCTGCTGTCGAAAACAAATTTAAAGGCTATGATGCTTGTTTCTTTTGTCTAGGTGTTAGTTCTGTAGGTAAAAACGAACCTGAATACTTCAGGTTGACTTATTCACTTACCATGGAATTTGCTAATGTGCTCTCTAAACAGAATCCGAATATGACTTTTTGTTACATTTCTGGAGCTGGTGCCAATAGTGCAGAAAAAGGAAAATCAATGTGGGCGAGGATTAAAGGAAAAACAGAAAATGACTTGCAAACATTAGCGTTCAAGAGAGCTTATTGTTTTCGTCCAGCGTTTATTCGGCCAACTAAAGGTTTAAAAAATACTCATAAATTTTATATTTATATCGACTTTTTATATCCTTTGTTTTTACTGCTTTTTTCTAAATACGTATGCACTCTGAAAGAGCTTTCTTTAGCAATAATTAATGCAGCAAGAATAGGATATCCTATCTCTGTTATGGAAGTTAGAGATATTGTTAAATTATCAAAACAATAAATTAATCCGAAAACCAACGAGTATAATAATATCTAATTTATAAAAATAAGTATTGTCTTTTTTGCCATTATCGACAATTATTTCCAAAATAGAAATAACTGTCGATAATGGCAATTTTTCTGCTCTTGAAGATATTAGTTTATTGCACAAAGTTTGGACATTATTTTTTGAGACAGCCAAACTGTTTTATTCTTTATTCGGACATCAACTTTGATACTTACATTCTTTGATAGGTATAAAACAAAATTTGATTAAAAAGAATTTAACTAATGAAAATCATTTACCGTTCACTCTTCTCAAACCCAGCCGCACTAATCCGCTTCTTCATCTTAGTAGAAGCCCGGAAATTCACACTCTTCACCTCAATGCTCTCGGCACGATGAGGTTCTTCAGGATTAAAATCTTCACGGAATTGGGCAGAAAGTTGGAAAGCACCATAGTCATTTAAGGCAACTGTGTAACCGTTTTTTAAAGCTTTCTCTATTGCACTAAATGTTTTGGTTATTGCCAGCTCCATTTCTGTACGTAGTAATGGGTCGTTTCCTGCAATGTATTCGGCTAATGCTTTTGTGTTTAGCTTTTCTCTGCTTTTTATTATTGGGTGAACACCGCCTTTTTTCTTTGTGTCTTTACTTAAATTATCGTTTATCTCCTTGAATTTATATGGTATGCCCATAGTAATTAATGTTTTATTGGTTTATGGTTTCTACAAACATGTACAAGATTGAATACGAACATGTACATGTTCGATAGTCGATTGTGTACATGATCGATATGATGTCTCGTTTTGTTTTTGCTAATTCGTTTAGTCATATTTGCTAATATGCCTATATGTTTGAATTATAGTATATTAGCTAATATGAATATATCTCTGGGTGTCAGAGGTGTCAGAGAAAAAGTCTTTTTTCTCTTTCTGAAAATAAAATTTTGAAAATTCCGCAATTTGCAGATTTTTCAAAAAAATATTTTTGAAACGCTGAAAAACCTTTTTTTACTGACACCTCTGACACCCCTTGTTAATCTAACTCCTTGATAACTACGTTGTAGACTGTTTTTCCTTTTACTCTTTTCCACTGATAATTAAGTGATTTCAAGTTCCTTCCCAGTTTAACGATCATCTTCTTACTAGTAGCAATCCCCGTTTTCTTCTTAATATAATCCGCCAGTTTCGCAGCAGAAAGGTAAATGCCTTCCTCTTCACCCTCCGGTTTGCGGTAATATTCATAGAACAGTTCCATGTCCGCATCCGTTTCCATGTAATGCTGATTGTGTTGTTCCACAATATCATTCTCTTCTGCATTGAAGTAATAGCGGAAACCGTTGATAATCATGTTCCATGCCTGGGCGTAGAGTTGCTTGTAATCTATTTTGAAATCAAAGTTTATGGGACCGGTTACTTCATGACACAAGTTACGACGGCTACCGGTGTAATCTCTCAGAATATCCAGGTGATTCGTTGTGCCGAAAAATGAGGCATGGCGTGTGAAATTACGGGGTGGACGGTCGGGCGAAGTGCGAATGTTGATGTTGAAGGTGGTGAAAAGTTCCTTCACTGTTTCCTGATCGTACCGCTGAACGGTGTCCAATTCATCAATATTCAGAATGGCGCCCGTGCTCAGTTTCATGCGGGTGGCATTCGGATTATTGGAAAACACGTTGGCGTCGAAATGGCTCTTCCGCCATTCGGGAGGCAACAAGCGTTCTGGCCAAGTGGATTTCCCCATACCGTGTTTGCCGCCTATCAATACCAGAATCTGGTGATTGATTACTCGGTCGTTTATCAAAGTAGCCACCAAAGCCACAAACCATTTGCGGAAACACCATTCAAAATACTCGGGATCTTTGGTGGGTACGGTGGCTGCCACATCGGCAATATAGTCGTGCCCGTCCCATTCGGTGAAAGGGACAAAGATATAATCCTTGAAAGGGTGATGGGAGGGGGTGATCTCGGAATCGACCATTGCCTTTACATCATTGAGGGTACAGTTTATTCCTTCTTTGTGCGCGCGTATGTAAATGGTGTTGAGGTGATGATCGCGAAGTTCTGTCCATTCGTGACTCGACTGATCGGCATAACGAAATTCAATACCTTCCAGAATTACATTGCGACGAAGCATAAAGTTTCGCTTGATAAACCTTTCGAGCATGCGTGTCTCTTTCTCCACTTTTGTCAGTCCGCTGTCAGCACCCACGGCATCCTCGTATTCCTTGTACTTAATGCGGATGGTGAGACGAAGGTCATCGGGGGTGAAATGTTCCGTGGTGCAGCGTTGGAGTGCCAGTTTGGCGGTTTCGGCCTCCGGAATACCTGCCAGGCAACAAAAGTATGCCAAACCGTACACAAACTCCGACCGGTTATCTTCCCTGAATGACTCCACATTGAGCGCGTTGGAGTAAGCACGGTCAAAAGCTCTTTTTATTTCGACATCCCGCTGATCGCCTACCGGCAGATGTGAAAAGGAGACAGGCTCTCCCTCCATGTTTCGGAGTAGCTTCGTTGTTTTCTTTTCGAAATCTTTCTTGGTGGCTATCAGGAAGACTTCGGCTTCGGGGTTGAAAAACAGTTCAGGGTCGTAAGTGGCTGAGGTTAACTGTAATAAGGAATGTTCGTTTTTCTTAAAGTCGATATACAAACACGATTCGTAATATAAGCTGACAACGGAAAAGGCATGAGCATGAAATTTGCTAATCTCCTCATTACTATCGGGTATAGAGCCGTCCGGACTGGAAATAACGGATAAGATTACAACTCCAGTGCCTTCTGTGGTAACAAATGCTGCCAATGTATTGGGTTCTTGTGCTGCCTTATCCCGTAAGCGAATGGCTTGTTCGGGTTCCAGTTTGCCGCTGTTTAGCTGAATTACTCCGTTGTACTGCTCCATATTTGTCTTTGTTCGTCCACCCTTGAAGGAAGCGGCAAAAGTAAAGGAGGGGAGTTGTTCCCAAGCTTTGGCTGAATCGCTGTTCTCATTGCGGATACTATCAACAAGCGTTGCGTACTTCAGTGTTTTGAACGAGTTGATAGCTGCTTCTATAGCGAGGTTTTCTACAAACGTGGGACGTCCTTTGTTCCCGCCATTGTATAAGGATACATTCATAGTATTAAGATTTTAATGTTTTTGTAAGTACAAAGATTATATACTGACAATAATCGTGCCAGATATTGCTAAATTATTAACAATAGGTTGAAATAATTATTTGTCATTGAATAACAATGATTTTCATATAATAAAAACATTCCAATTTATTGTATTTTAAAAAATGTATTACCTTTGGCTCTGAAAATTGATTATAAATAGTAATTCATGATTATTAAGAACCTATGAAACGAAATCTTTTTTTATCTCTGTTATTAATGGTTGTTTTGGCATCCTGTAACCCAATAGTGGTTACTGACATAGTAAAAATATATCCACCTATTGTTGTACCCGATTCTGTTATTGTTTACGGGGTAGGTCAGCGTGTTCCGACCTCTGCCAGAACCATTGGACGGGTGAGTGTGGGAAAAGGAAGCATTGCTGCTAAATGCACCTATTCCGATGTTATCCGTCTGGCAAAAACAGAAGTTGCCAAAGCGGGTGGAAATGGGTTGATGATTACCAGTCATTCCATGCCTTCCTCTGGTGGAGGTAATTGTCATCAGATTGCAGGGAGCATATTGCGCCTGGGAGAAGGTGCGATGAAGAATGATTCTCTGGTGAGCGAGGTGTTTAAAAACCAGGCGGCAGAGCAACATGAATTGATGCAACGGTATTCTGTTCCTCGAAATATTTTTTCGGTCGATATGGGACATGGGCATATCTATAGTGGTATTTATAATGGAGAAAGTGGTTCTTCTTTTGCTTCCATTCCTCAACGCAATGGTATGGAGTGGCGTTTGCAGTACGAACATACTTTTAACTGTGGAGCTGGCATAGGTCTTCTCTATTCCGGCTTCCGTTCGTCGGGATGGGTATTTGGGGTAAAAGAGACATTTCATGAAAATTATTTCGCTCCGGTGTTAAGTTGGCGATGGAGATTTGCCGAAAAGTGGATGCTAAAGCCTGAGTTTGGAATTGGTTACTATAGACATGATGATAATGCCAGCAACGGATATCATTTGTGGGCTGATGGCTCAGCGGTAAATCTTGATCTGGGACTGGAATATATGGTTACTCCTCACATAGGGCTTGGAGCAAGTGCCGGAGTTTTGTCCAGTTACCTTGGAGATCTGAAAGACAATCGTGGAAATACTTATTCAGCTATGTATGACAATAATGGAATGGCAAGATATACATTCCTGATAGGATTCAGATATTATTTCTGATAGATCTCTAAAGGATTAAAATAAAAAATCCCGCTTGTTTTCACAGGCGGGATTTTATTATTTGATAAGAACGTTCTTACTTTACAGGAATCTTCTCTATTCTATTTTGATGGCGACCGCCTTCAAAATCAGTTGAAAAGAATTCTGTCATAATCTGGTCGGCAGTTGCAGTGTCGATAAAGCGACCCGGCATAACCAGAATATTAGCATTGTTGTGCTGACGGGCAAGATGAGAGAGCTCCGGAGTCCAGCAAAGAGCTGCACGGATACCCTGATGCTTGTTGAGCGTCATGTTAATGCCATTTCCACTACCGCAGATAGCAATACCCGGATAACAGTCACCGTCTTCTACGGCTGATGCCAGCGGATGAGCAAAATCTGCATAGTCACAACTGTCTGTTGTGTACGTTCCAAAGTCTTTGTATGCCCAACCTTTGGCTTCTAGCCAGCTCTTAACGAACTGTTTCAATTCGAAGCCTGCGTGATCAGAGCAAATACCAATAGTTTTCATTTTTATCTGTTTACAGTTTTATGTTACGATTATAACATAGCCTTTACCTGGTTGTACACGTTCTGTGCAGTGAAACCAAGTTTTTCGTCAAGCACTTTGTAAGAAGCAGAGAATCCGAATGATTCCAGACCAAATACCTTACCGTTGGCTCCGGCTAAACCTTCAAGGTTTACTGGAAGACCTGCTGTAAGACCAAATACTTTGGCTCCGGCTGGGATAATTGATTCCTGATATTCTTTGCTCTGGCTGCGGAACAATCCTTCAGAAGGAACAGATACAATGCGAAGTTTAACACCATCCTTGCGAAGCAATTCAGCTCCGGCAACAAGTGTTGATACTTCAGAACCTGAAGCGATAAGGATTACATCTGGATTTTCATCAGCTCCGGCAACAATATATGCACCTTTTGCAGAGTCAGCATAGTTTGTTCCTGCAGGAAGGTTAGCAATATTCTGACGAGAGAAAATCAATCCTGTTGGAGTTGTAGTATTTTCCATTGCAAGTCTCCATGCTTCTGTAGTTTCTTCTGCATCAGCAGGACGAAGAACCAACATAGAATTGTGACCTTTGTGGTTCTTAAGTTTCTCCATCAAACGAATCTGAGCTTCTTGTTCTACTGGTTCGTGAGTAGGACCATCTTCACCAACGCGGAATGCATCGTGTGTCCAGATGAACTTAACAGGAACTTCCATCAAAGCAGCCATACGTACAGCTGGTTTCATGTAGTCAGAGAATACAAAGAATGTTCCACAAGCTGGGATAACACCACCGTGAAGAGCCATACCGATGCAAACACATGCCATAGTTAACTCAGCAACACCTGCCTGTAAGAAAGCACCACTGAAATCGTCTTTTGTAAAGGCGTGAGTTTTCTTTAAGAATCCGTCAGTCTTATCAGAGTTTGATAAGTCGGCAGATGCACAGATCATGTTTTCTACCTGAGTAGCCAATGCACCAAGAACAGTAGCAGAAGCACCACGTGTAGCGTCATTTGCTTTTTGCTTGATACCAGCCCAGTCTACTTTAGGAGCTTTACCAGAGAAGAATAGTTCCAGTTTAGCAGCTAGTTCAGGGTTAGCTTTAGTCCATTCTGCTTTAGCAGCATATTTGGCAGCAACGATTTTTTCCAATTCAGTTGCACGTTTAGCATAAAGCTCTGCAACTTCAGGGAATATTTTGAAAGCATCTGTAGGATCACCTCCTAAGTTTTTAATTGTTTCGTCGTAAGAAGCACCGCTGGCACTCAATGGCTGACCATGAGTTGAGCATTTGCGTTCAAAGCTTTCGTGTTCGGCTGTAACGGCGCCTTTACCCATAATAGTTTTACCAATGATAATTGTAGGACGTCCTTTTTCTGCTTTAGCAGCAATAAGAGCCTTACGGATTTCATCAGGATCATTACCATTGATTTTAATAACATTCCAGTTCCATGCTTCGTATTTCTTAGCAGCGTCTTCGCTGGTTACGGCATTGGTTCCTGTAGAAAGCTGAATGTCATTTGAGTCATAGAACATAATCAGGTTATCAAGTCCAAGGTGTCCGGCCAAACGACCTGCTCCCTGAGAAATTTCTTCCTGAATACCTCCGTCGGAAATGAAAGTATAAATAGTTTGTCCCATTACTTCACCGAAGCGAGCTTTAAGGAATTTGGCTGCTATAGCAGCACCAACAGCGTAAGTATGTCCTTGTCCCAATGGGCCGGATGTATTTTCTACTCCACGCATTACGTCTACTTCAGGGTGTCCTGGAGTTGGGCTGTCCCATTGACGGAATTGTGAAAGTTCCTGCAATGTATATTTACCCGTAAGAGCTAAGATAGAATACAACATGGGAGACATGTGTCCCGGGTCAAGAAAAAAGCGATCTCTACCTTCCCATTTTGGATTTTTGGGATCATATTCAAGAAATTCGGAGAAAAGGACGTTGATGAAGTCTGCACCTCCCATGGCACCTCCCGGGTGACCAGAGTTTGCCTTTTCTACCATAGAAGCTGCTAAAATACGCACATTATCTGCTGCGCGGCTCATTAGTTTACTATCGTTCATAAGATTGATTCGTTAAGTTTGTTGGCAAAGATAACAGTTTATGGCTAATTATCTTTTAGAAAAGAGTGTTTTTTTATTGATTGAGTTTAAGCAAAAAGTAAGGCAGGAAGAGATTTTTAAAGCAAAAATACAATAAGTATTTTTACAGAATGACATTAAGGTGCCTATCTCTTTTTCCTGCCTTACCTGTGAAGTTTATTAGCAGAACAATTCTTTTTCTGTGAATTGTCCTACTTTAATATATTGCTCATATATTGCCTCGTAAGCTTTTGCATTTTCTGCATTTGGATGGTATTCATTAGCGAATCCTGAGCCCATTGCCTTTTGTGCTTCTTCTACTTTACCGTAGATACCGGCAGCAGTAGCGGCAAACATGGCAGCTCCTAATGCACAAGCTTGTTCTGTTTTGCAGACTTTGATTGGCATGTTAAGAACGTCAGACAGTGTTTGCATAACGAAAGGTGATTTCAAAGAAATACCTCCGATACCAATTACTGCATCAATCTGTACGCCTTCACTGCGGAAGCGGTCAACAATGGCTTTTGAACCGAATGCTGTTGCTTCAACCAATGCACGGAAGATACGTGGAGCAGAGCTGCCCAAAGTTAGTCCGGTGATTGTTCCTTTCAACATCTGATTAGCATCAGGAGTACGGCGACCGTTCATCCAGTCTGTAGCAATAACTGTGCTTTCGCTGATAGGAATCAGTTCAGCTTCTTTTGTTAATGCAGGGATGATCTGGCTACATGCTTCGTCAACCAACTTAGCTTTTGTTGCTTCGTCAATCAGTTTGCTGTTGCCAACAATCTGTTTGATTGGGAATTCAAGAACTCGTTTGAACCATGCGTAGATGTCACCGAAAGCAGACTGACCAGCTTCCAGGCCTACATAGCCCGGGATTACTGAACCGTCAACCTGTCCGCAGATACCCTTGATCAGCTTATCACCCATTTCCTCGTAAGAAGAAACCATGATATCACAAGTTGAAGTACCGATAATACGTACAAGTGTGCGAGGTGTTACACCAGATCCTACAGCTCCCATGTGACAGTCGAATGCTCCGCCGGCTACAACAACTTTTGTTGTAAGGCCAAGGCGTTTTGCCCATTCTTCTGTAAGATGACCAACTACTTCATCAGCAGTTTTAGTTTCTGTGAAGAGACGATCACGAAGACCTGCTAAAACAGGATCAAGTGCAATAAGGAAGTCTTCAGCCGGAAGTCCGCCCCATTTCTCATGCCACATAGCTTTATGACCTTCGGCACAACGACTTCTTACTATATCTTTTGATTTTGTTACACCTGTAAGAATAGCTGGTAACCATTCGCAGTGTTCAACGATTGAGTAAGCGCTCTTACGAACAGCTTCATCTTCACGAAGAACGTGCAATGCTTTAGCCCAGAACCATTCAGAAGAGTAAATTCCTCCTTCATAAGCAGAATAGTCAATCTTCCATTCCTTGCAAAGTTTGTTGATCTCAGCAGCTTCTTTTACAGCTGTATGATCTTTCCAAAGTACGAACATCGCATTTGGGTTCTCTGCAAATTCAGGAAGCAAAGATAGGGGAGTACCTGCTTCATTTGTGAATACAGGAGTACTACCGGTTGTATCGAAAGCAATACCAACAACCTGTTCTGCAGTACCTGCAGGACATTTAGCCAATGATTCCTTTACTGTAGCTTCAAGTACTTCAACATAATCAAGCGGGTGCTGACGATATTGATTGTTTGCAGGATTGCAATATTTACCTTCTGTCCAGCGTGGATAGTATTTTACGGCTGTAGCCAATTCTTCCCCGGTCAGTGCATCAACGATGATGGCACGAGCAGAATCACTACCGTAATCTAATCCTATAACATATTTCTTTTCCATAGCTGTTTGTTATGATAAAGCTTTGTTTAACAGGTAATAAATTTCATTTGTACGCAATTCTTTCTTGAAGTTGCTGATAGTTGTGTCTTTGTCGATAACAACCATTTCGATGCCTGCCATTTCAGCGTAATCTTCCAAATATTCCTGAGTAAGGGCGAAAGAGAAGCTTGTGTGGTGTGTTCCACCTGCAAGGATCCATGCGTGAGCGCCTACTTCGAAGCTTGGCTGTGGAATCCAAAGTGCAGAAGCAACTGGCAATTTTGGAAGTGGTTTAGACTTGATAACATCTACCTGGTTTACAATCATGCGGAAACGGTTACCCATATCTACTACTGTAGCAGCAACTCCGGTTCCTTCGTGAGTAGTGAATACCAAACGAGCAGGATCTGCTTTGCCACCGATACCTAATGGATGAACTTCCAATTTTGGTTTTGCATCAGCGATAAGTGGACAAACTTCCAGCATGTGTGCCTGAAGAATAGCGCTCTTTGCTCCGTCAAAGTTCAATGTGTAATCTTCAAGGAAGGAAGCACCACCTTCTAAGCCCTGACCCATGAACCACATTGTGCGGTACAAAGCAGCAGTTTTCCAGTCGCCTTCAGCTCCGAAACCATAACCTTCAGCCATCAAACGTTGAGAAGCAAGTCCTGGAAGTTGGTTGATTCCGTGTAATGCATCGAAGTTAGTTGTGAATCCTTTAGCACCTTTTGCTTTTAAGAATTTGCGAAGAGCTAGTTCTCCACGAGCTGCTTCAACAACTTGTTTGCGGTCTTTTCCACCTTCTTTAGCATTGTCAGCCAATGTGTATTCGCTTTCGTATACTTTTACCAATTCAGCAATTTCAGCATCTGTTACTGTGTCCTGAACAGCTACAAGATCACCGATTGGATAGTAATCAACGTGGTAACCAAGACGCATTTCTGCTTCTACTTTATCACCATCGGTTACAGCTACATTGTTCATGTTATCACCGAAACGGATGATAAGCATATCCTGAGCATCAGCCCATGCAGCAGCTACACGCATCCATACAGAGATCTTAGCGTGAGCTTTAGGATCTTGCCAGTGACCAACAACAACCTTGCGGTTTTTGCGAAGGCGGGTAACCATGTGACCAAATTCGCGGTCTCCGTGAGCTGATTGGTTCAGGTTCATGAAGTCCATATCCATTTCATTCCATGGAATTTCTTTATTGAACTGTGTGTGGAAGTGAAGAAGTGGTTTCTTCAATTCCTGCAATCCGTGAATCCACATTTTAGCAGGAGAGAAAGTGTGCATCCAGGTAATGATACCGATACATTTGCTTTCATTGTTTGCTGCTCTCATAGTAGCTGTTACTTCAGCTGCAGAGTTTACAGTTCCTTTATATACAACTTTTACAGGAAGATTTCCTGATTGATTAAGTCCTTTTACTATCTCATTAGAGTGTGCGTCAACTGCTACAACTGCGTCGCCTCCGTAAAGAAGCTGAGCTCCTGTTACAAACCATACTTCGAAATCTTGAAATGCCATAATTTTCTAATTTTTAATATAATTCTAAATCTAATATCTCTTATTTATCTTGTTCCTTAAAGCGGATTACTTTTGTCCGTAATATGCTCCAGGTCCGTGTTTACGGTTAAAGTGCTTTTCTACCAACATAGGGTTCATTGTCAATGCCGGATTAACGGTATAGGCAATAGAGGCCATCTTGGCAACCTGTTCCATTACAACTGCATTGTGAACAGCATCAGTGGCATCTTTTCCCCATGAGAATGGTCCGTGATTCTTTACAAGAACGCCCGGAGTGTGTACCGGATTAATTCCTTCGAATCGTTTTACAATCACACTACCTGTTTCTAACTCATAAGCTCCTTCTACTTCTGCTTTTGTCATATCGGCAGTGCAAGGAATTGCATCGTGGAAGTAATCGGCATGAGTAGTTCCAATATTTGGAAGGTCGATTCCTGCCTGTGCCCATGCTGTTGCATAGGTTGAGTGAGTGTGAACAACTCCGCCAATTTCAGGAAATGCTTTGTAAAGCACCAGGTGAGTAGCAGTGTCTGAAGATGGTTTCAGTTTACCTTCAACCACATTTCCATCAAGATCAACTACTACCATATCTTCCGCTTTCATATCATCATAAGATACTCCGCTGGGTTTGATTACAACAAGGCCGCTTTCACGGTCAATAGCCGATACGTTTCCCCAGGTGAAGATTACCAATCCGTGCTTCACCAAATCCAGGTTGGCATGAAATACTTTTTCTTTTAATGCTTCTAACATATGTTTCTATTATAACTTAAATTTCGGATCTTTTTTGTAGATCTTATTGTTGAATTTATACAAGTAAGCTCCACGTTTTGATCCTGATTTATCTATTTGTTCTGTTTTCTCTATATAGTCCATCTCTGCTACCCGTTTACGGAAATTCCGCTTATCAATAGGCTCTCCGTAGATTGCCTCGAAAAGACTTTGCAGCTGAGTAAGTGTAAATAGCTTAGGTAAAAGATTGAAACCTATAGGTTCTGTACTTGCCTTCTGCTTCATTAGTTCCCGTGCTTTGTCCACCATTAACTGGTGGTCGAATACAAGCGGAGGCATTTCGTTGGTCTTAACCCAGTAGGCATTATGCTTTTGCACTAACTCGCGGTCATATTCGTTGATATTGATCATGGCGTAATATGCTGCTGAAACAACACGTTCTCCCGGATCACGGTTTAAATCGCCGAATACGCCCACTTGTTCCATGTACACTTCTTCCAATCCTGTAAGCTGGTTTAAAACTCTTTTGGCTGCATCATCCACGCTTTCATTTTCTCTAACGAATCCACCCATCAGTGACCATCCCCCCATTGCCGGCTCAAAAGTCCTTTTTAGCAGGAGGAGACTTAATTCTCCCTGGTTAAATCCAAAAATGATGCAATCGACAGCTACATAGAATTGTTTCTCGTGACTATAATAATTCATGCTTTATAGAATAGTTCTGTCTTTTTTTATTTTGCAACGGAGAATTTAAAGATACAATGGCTCTTATATGTATGTCCCGGTTCAAGGATAACTGAAGGCCAGTCTTTTTTATTTGGACTGTCTGGGTAATGTTGTGTTTCAAGGCAAAGACCTACACGCTTATTGTATACAACACCACGTTTTCCTTTGACAGTTCCGTCGAGGAAGTTTCCTGTGTAAACCTGTATTCCTGGTTCGTTGGTAAACACTTCAACAGAAATACCGCTGATAGGAGATGTAAGTTTAGCTGCTACTTTAGTAATGTCACCTGCAGTGTTCAATACCCAGTTATGATCATAACCGTTTCCGTTTTTCAATTGGATATAATCGAATTTATCAATGTCCTGACCTACCAGTTTAGTCTTTGTAAAATCCATTGGTGTGCTGGTAACAGGAAGAATTTCTCCGGTAGTCATAAATGTACTGTCTACTGGAGTAAATTTATCTGCGTTAACATAAAGAGAATCTTTAATTACTGAATTCTTTGCATCTCCGGATAGATTAAAATAGGAGTGGTTAGTCATATTAATAACCGTTTTCTTATCTGTTGTAGCTTCATAGCTGATGTCAATAGCATTATCTGCTTTCAGTGTGTAAGTTACTTTAGCTGTTACTTTACCCGGGAAATTTGAATCTTTGTCAGGAGAGATACGGGTTAGCTCAAGACAAGTGTCGTTAACCAGCTTTGCATCGTATACCTGATACTGCCATCCTTCTGGTCCTCCGTGTAAACAGTGGCCAAAATTATTCTTTGGTAATTGGATAGTATCTTTATCTAAAACAAATTTTCCTTGATTGATGCGGTTGGCATATCGTCCTATAGAAGCTCCAAAGTCACTTGGTATATGAATATAATTTGAAATACTATCGAAGCCAAGTACTACATCCTGCATTTTACCATTCTTATCCGGTACCATAATAGAAACAATTCTTCCTCCGAAGTTTGTTATACACACTTCCATTCCGGCTTTGTTTTTAAGAACGTACAGATTTGTCTGTTTTCCTTTTACTTCAGTCTGGAAGTTTTCTGCTTTTAGTCCTGAAAGAGTAGCCGCTTGCTGGGGCTTATTGGCACAGGATGCTAGTATACCTGCGGCAATGCTAAGTGTTAACCAAAATTTTTTCATTTATTGATACTTTTAAGGTGATATTTATTGAGTGTAAAAGTAACACTTAATTTGATATGATGATATAGTTTATAGTATGTTATATAGCAGAAAATGAAAATAAAGTGGTGAAACTGATTGTTTATATGGAATAAAAAAAGAAGGTGTATCATTCATTTATTGAATGATACACCTTCTATATATAAGTAAATAGTTCTGTTTAAGCTAATTTGCGGGAACCATCACTGATAACTACATCGTATACTTTAGGACTTCTGCCAAACTTAGCCTCGAAAGATTCTTTTGCATCAGCAATGAATGCATCATAAAGTTCTTCCTTAACCAGGTTGATGGTACATCCACCGAATCCACCACCCATAACGCGTGAACCAGTCACACCGTTTTTCTTAGCGCAGTCATTCAGGAAGTCAAGTTCTTCGCAGCTTACTTCGTAAAGCTTACTCATTCCGTGGTGAGTTCCGTACATCTTTTCACCTACAGTTTCGTAATCTCCTTTTTCCAAAGCGTCGCAAACATCTAATACTCGCTGTATTTCTTCAATAACATATTCAGCACGCATGTAGTCTTCTTCTGTAACGTCAGCTTTCACAGCCTGAAGCATTTCCATTGTGCAATCACGAAGGAATTCTACAGTTGGGTGATTCTTCTTGATAGCAGCAACAACTGTTTCACAAGATTGACGACGTTTGTTGTAAGCAGACGAAGCAAGTTCGTGTTTAACAACTGAGTCTAACAATACTACCTTATATCCTGTTGGGTTGAATGGGTAGTATTTGTATTCCAGTGAGCGGCAATCCAAACGGATTAAGCTACCTGCTTTACCAAATACTGAAGCAAACTGGTCCATAATACCACAGTTAACACCACAATAGTTATGTTCTGTTGCCTGACCAATTTTAGCCAGTTCAAATTTATCAATACCGCAGTTGAACATATCGTTCAATGCAAAAGCATAAGTGCTTTCCAATGCTGCAGATGAAGACATTCCTGCACCCAGAGGCACATCGCCTGCAAAAACAGTATCGAATCCCTGAATCTTGCCACCTCTTTTGATGATTTCACGGCACACTCCGAAGATGTATCTTGCCCAACTTGCGTGTGGAGCATCTTCTTCGTTCAAGCCAAATTCTGTATAATCTTTTAAGTCAATAGAATAAGCTCTTACTTTATCAGTTCCGTTAATTTTGATTTCAGCCATCATTCCTTTGTCGATAGCTCCCGGAAATACAAATCCGCCATTGTAATCTGTATGTTCTCCGATAAGGTTAATACGTCCAGGTGATGCGTATACTGAGCCTACTGCTCCATCAAAGTGCTTTGCAAAGCGATTTCTTACATATTCAATATCCATAATGTGTTTTGTATATTTAAGTAACATATTTAAGTCTCTCCCCTGAGGAAGGGACTTAGATGATTATATTTATATTATTCTGCTGATTGTTTAATTTTTGATCCAAGTAATGCGTAATATAGGATAAATAATTCACCCAAGATTACAACAAACCAAGTCATTCTCCATCCGCCTAAAGCATCGGCAAGCATACCTTGTAAAAGTGGAATGATAGCTCCACCAACAACACCGATCATGAAAACGCCAGATGCTTTTGATGTATATTTACCTAGTTTGTCAACTGATAATGTAAAGATAGCTCCCCACATTACAGAGTGGAACAGACCAACTGCTGCAAGTAACCAAGGATTATCTGTAATCATTGAAGCTACAGCAAAACATGCAGCTAGGATAGAAGTAACTGCAAGCTGAACGCGTGGAGATACACTGCTTAATGAGCTTGAAACCAAACGACCTATAAGCATACCTCCCCAGTACAATGTTGCCATAAGAGCAGGGATTGCAAACTTAATACCGAAAATACCCACAGAATCCATTCCAAAGAATGATAATCCTGCTTTTCCTTGAGTCTCAATTGCATAAAGGTTGATGTTTGCTCCAATAGCTACTTCAACTCCAACGTAGAAGAAAATAGCAATAACGCCTAATGTTAAGTGACTGAAAGACCAAACGCTCTTTTCTAGTTTTTCACCAACTTCTGTTTTTGTTCCCTGGATATCTGGTAAAGACAGTCTTGAAAGAACACCAACGATAACAGCTATTACTACCATCAATGCAACGAATGGAACCATTAACTGACTTGGTTGAACTTGCTCCATTGATAAACCACCAAATACGATACCAGTTACAAAGAATGGTGCAAAAGTAGTACCTATAGAGTTAGATGAACCACCAATATTTAAACGTTGAACGGCTTGTGTACCTTTTACATAACATGCTGTTAAATAAGGGTTGATTACCACCTGCAGGATTGTTGCGGCAGAACCTACAACGAATGAGCCCAGCAAGAAAATAAAGTATCCCATTGGAACATTTGCAGATGCAATCTGTATGCTTGATCCAGGGAACTGTACAGTGTACCAGGATGATGAGAAGAAGATACCTAAACCAACGATCATTACTAATAATGCGCGAACCAATGTACCTTTATATCCATATTTTGTAACCCATGAAGAACCGATTCCTCCTGTAAGTGGGTATGCTAAAAACCAGGAAAATGAAATAAGTGTAGCAAAAGTATTTTTCAGGTCTCCTGCGTTACTTAAAAATGCGGCTTTCAAAGGTCCTTGAAACTGGCCGTTTGCTGTCGTTAGAAATCCGACGATAAAGAATAAGAAGACCAGTGTTATAAATGGCCCTAAGTAGCTTTGTTGCTCTTTTTCAGACATGGTGATTAAATTTAAATTGTTTTTTATAAATTAGGTTTGTTTAATGTGCTATTTATTGTTCTACTCCGAACTTATAAATAGTTGTTTGTGTGTATTCCTCTCCCGGATTAAGAACTGCAGATGGGAAATGAGGATTATTAGGAGTATCAGGGAAAAGTTGTGCTTCAAAACATATAGCACTTCTGGCAGGGAATGTAGCTCCATGTGCTCCACTGAAGCCATTCAGCCAGTTGCCTGAATAAAGTTGTACGCCAGGCTCTGTTGTATATACTTCCATGAAACGTCCGCTGTTTGGCTCAACACATTTCACTGCAAAGCTAAGTTCGCCCGCTTCTTTTTTGTTTAGTACAAAGCAATGATCATATCCTGCTCCGTTTTCGATTTGCTGATGTTTATCGTTAATACGATCACCCACAATATGAGGAGTTCTGAAATCCAACGGTGTTCCTTCAACTTTAGCTATTTCGCCAAATGGAATGCATACATCATCAATAGGTGTATAGTGATCAGCATTAATAGTAAGGATGTTGTTGAGAACTGTAGGGGTGGGGTTGGCTATGCCGGCAAGATTGAAGAAACCGTGATTGGTTAGATTAACGATGGTTGTTTTGTCTGTTGTAGCTTTATAATTTATTAAAAACTCATTTGCATCAGTTAATGAATAAGTCATAATAACATCCAGTTTTCCAGGGAATCCTTCTTCGCCATCCTGCGCTGTATATTTCAGTTCAAGTGTGTGTTCATTGATTTGTTCGGCATCCCATACAACAGCATGAAATCCTTTTGGTCCTCCATGAAGTGAGTTGGGACCGTTATTTGCAGCAAGAGTATATTCTTTACCGCATAAAGTGAACTTTCCTTTAGCAATTCTATTGCCGTATCGTCCGATAGTGGTGCTTAGAAATGGTTCGGGACTGTTTACTACATTATCTATAGTGTCGTGTCCCAAAATAACATTAGAATAGTTCCCGTTTTTATCAGGAGCCATGATAGCAAGTGTTACGGCACCATAATTAGTTACTGCGATTTCTAAACCATTGTTGTTTTTGAGAATAAATAAATCAGTGGATTTACCATTAATTGTTTTTTGGAAGTCCTCACGCTTAAGGCCTGATAGGTTATTGTGAGTCATAGAAGTGTTTATCATATTCCGTTTTGTTTTATAATTATCATTGCAAATAAAGTCAAATTCTTCGGTATACCCAAATATATTACTGTAAAACTGCTAGTGAATTTAAGAAAGTTTAGCCCTTAATTTGTCTATGAAACAAATGGTACCCCACGAAGAAACAAAAAGATACCCTTTAGAATCAAAAGGCGTACGCTAATAAAACAAATGTGTAATGTGGATTATTTTGAAATAAACTAAATTTGCATTATTGATAAATTGAATTAAAATATATAGTGAGCGATGAAGAACACATCTATTTGTTTGTTGGCCGGTTTACTATTTATGTCTTGCGTTAAACCAGGATATGAAAAAACGGCAGATGGGGTTATTGTAAATTTGAAACAGGAAAAGAATACTGACCTGAAGAGGGTTAGGCTGCAAGTGATAAACGATAAGACCATTCATGTGTTGGCAACTCCTGAAGATAAATTCTCAGAAGAAAAGAGCCTTATTATAGTTCCTCAAACAGGAAAGATTCCTTCTTTTCAGTTGGAAAGTAAGAATGGAGCTGTAGCTCTTTCTACAAAATCGTTAAAGGCTTTCGTTAATCTGAAAACTGGTGAAGTGAACTTTACAGATGCAAAAGGAAATTCCATTCTCCGGGAAAATAAGGGTGGTGGTAAATCTTTTACTCCTATTGAGGTAGAGGGAACCAAGGGTTACACTATGCGCCAGGTTTTTGAATCTCCCGATGATGAAGCTTTCTATGGACTAGGACAACACCAATCCGATGAATTCAATTATAAAGGTAAGAACGAGTCTCTTTTCCAGTATAACACGAAAGTGTCTGTGCCTTTTGTTCTTTCAAACAAAAACTATGGAATTTTATGGGATAACTACTCTTTGAGTAAATTTGGTGATGATCGTGAATACGCTCAGCTAAATCAGTTTAAACTTTTCGATGCAAACGGCAAAGAAGGAGGTTTGACAGCTACTTATGTTCCGGATTCAAGGACTGGAAAAGCAACTGTGACCCGTACAGAATCTATTGTTGATTATGAGGATATTAAAACAATTAAGAATTTTCCGGCTGATTTCCCGTTTGATGGTGCCAATGTTACTTACTCCGGTGAGCTGGAAGCCAATCAAAGTGGAGTCTATCATTTTTGGCTATACTATGCAGGTTATACAGAAGTCTATATTAATAATGTGAAGGTTGTGCAGGAACGTTGGCGTACTGCATGGAATCCTAACAGCTATAAGTTTACTGTTAATCTGGAAAAAGGGAAACGTGTTCCAATCCGTATTGAATGGAAACCTGATGGTGGTGTTTCTTATCTTGCTTTGAAGGCATTGAGTCCTGTTCCTGACAGCCAACAAAACAAACTTGCTCTTTATAGTGAAATGGGGAATGAGATAAATTACTATTTCATCAAGGGTAAAAATATGGATGAAGTGATTAGCGGATACCGTAAACTGACCGGTAAATCTCAGATTATGCCAAAATGGGCAATGGGATACTGGCAGAGTCGTGAACGTTACAAAACACAGGATGAATTGTTGGGTGTATTGAAAGAGTTCCGTAAACGTCAGATTCCTCTTGATAACATTGTGCTCGACTGGAATTACTGGCCGGAAAATGCATGGGGAAGCCATGATTTTGATTTGAAACGTTTCCCCGATGCAAAAGCTATGGTTGATTCTGTTCATCAGATGAATGCAAAGATTATGATTTCTGTTTGGCCTAAATTCTATGCTACAACAGCAAACTATAAAGAGTTCGACAAGAATGGATGGATGTATCATCAAGCTGTAAAAGATAGTATCCGTGACTGGGTTGGACCAGGTTATGTAGGTTCTTTCTATGATCCTTATTCTGTTGGTGCCCGTAAGCTTTTCTGGGAACAGATGAGAGAGAAGCTTTACACAAAGGGTATTGATGCCTGGTGGATGGATGCTTCCGAACCTAATGTTCGTGATTGTACGGATATGGAATACCGAAAGAAACTTTGTGGTCCTACAGCTTTAGGGCCTTCAACTAAATATTTCAATACGTATGCCTTGATGAATGCGCAGGCAATCTATGAAGGACAAAGAGGAGTAGACCCTGATAAACGTGTTTTCCTTTTAACCCGTTCAGGATTTGCCGGATTGCAACGTTATTCTACTGCAACATGGAGTGGAGATATTGCAACCCGATGGGAAGATATGAAAGCACAAATATCTGCGGGACTTAATTTCTCAATGGCTGGTATACCTTACTGGACTATGGATATTGGTGGATTCTGCGTGGAAAAGAGGTATGAAAAAGGTCAGCACGAGTTTGACAAGAATGGAATTGAGAATGCCGACCTGAAAGAGTGGCGTGAACTCAACACCCGCTGGTATCAGTTTGGTGCATTTGCTCCTTTATTCCGGGCACATGGTCAGTTCCCTTACCGCGAAGTATATAATATAGCCCCTGATAATCATCCAGCTTATCAGTCAATAGTATATTATACAAAGCTGCGTTACAGTATGATGCCATATATTTATTCACTTGCCGGGATGACTTATTTCAAGGATTACACAATTATGCGTGCCTTGGTGATGGATTTTGAAAAGGATACTAAAGTAAATAATATAGGTGACCAGTATATGTTTGGTCCTTCGCTAATGGTTTGTCCGGTGTATCAATACGGAGCTCGTTCACGTGAAGTATATTTCCCTGAGACAACGGGATGGTATGATTTCTATACCGGAAAATATGTTCGTGGCGGACAAACTTTGAAAGTTGATGCTCCTTACGAGAAAATGCCTCTTTATGCTCACGAAGGAGCTATTATTCCTTACGGTCCAAATATTCAATATACAAGTGAAAAACCAGCAGATCATATTACCTTATATATATATGGTGGACAAAATGGCTCATTTACACTGTATGAAGACGAAGGTGATAATTATAATTATGAGAAAGGCAAATATGCTACTATTGAATTTTCTTATGATGAAGCCTCTAAGTCTCTGACTATTGGCGATCGTAAAGGTGAATTCAAAGGAATGCCTAAAGAACGTTCGTTCAATGTAGAATTTGTGAACAAATCTACTCCGAAGCCATTCGACTTGAAAATTAAAGGTAAGACGATAAAATATAATGGCTTAAAGCAAGTTATTAAATTATAACCTGAATGGTAAATAAATCCTTGTACAAAAGATTGTATTCTTCTGTACAGAACAATTCATTCTTTTGTACAGAAGAATGAATTGTTTTGTACAAGGAAATAAAAAGAATTCTCTTAACTTTATAAATTATGAAGAAACACATCTTAAATTTTTCCGCAGTTTTTGCATTATTAATGCTTTTATCTGTTCCCGGCTACGGTATGACATCCCGTGTTATATCGGACTTTAATAAAAACTGGACCTTCCATTTAGGCGAAATCCCCGAGGCTTTCTCGCCTGGTTACAAAGATAATTCGTGGCGAAAGCTGAATCTTCCTCATGATTGGGCGATTGAAGGAGAATTTAGCAAAGACAATCCTTCCGGTTGTGGTGGAGGAGCTCTGCCTGGTGGAGTAGGCTGGTACCGGAAGACCTTTACTCTGGATCCTATAAATAAAGGAAAAAAAGTGTTTGTTGATTTTGATGGTGTATATATGGATGCCGAAGTGTGGATAAATGGCACTACGCTGGGAAAGCGACCTTACGGTTACATCTCTTTCCGGTATGACCTGACTCCTTACTTCAAGTTTGGACAGAAAAATGTGATTGCAGTCCGTGTCGATAATAGCGAACAACCCAACTCCCGTTGGTATTCTGGTTGCGGAATCTATCGGAATGTGTGGCTTACTGTTGCAGATCCTGTGCATGTTGATCAGTGGGGTACATACGTTACTACTCCGAGCGTTTCTAAAGATGAAGCATCCATTGCACTTGCCACTCAAATAAAAAATGATTCAAAGACAGACGTTACTGCCGAACTTCGTTCACTGATTCTCAATAATAAAGGTTTGGAAGTGAAGAGAAGTGTTTCCTCTGTGAAAGTTGTAGCAGGAAAAGCACAAGAGGTGAAACAAAACCTTGAACTATCTAAACCAGAATTATGGACACTGCAGAATCCTTACCTATATAAAGCAGTTTCTCAGATCAGTGTAGACGGGAAAGTAGTTGATCAGTACGAAACTCCTTTTGGAATTCGTAACTTTATATTTGATGCAAAAAAAGGATTTATCCTGAATGGTGTTCCTACTAAAATAAATGGAGTGTGTATGCATCATGATTTAGGCTGTCTGGGCTCAGCAGTAAATACCCGTGCTATCCAGCGTCAGTTGGAGATTCTCAAAAATATGGGTTGTAATGGTATTCGCTGTTCGCACAATCCTCCTGCTCCTGAGTTACTAAATCTGTGTGACCGCATGGGTTTTATTGTGATGGACGAATCATTTGATATGTGGCGTAAGAAAAAAACAGCGCATGACTATTCCCGTTATTTTAATGAGTGGCATGAGCGCGATCTGACCGATCATATTCTCCGTGACCGTAATCATCCATCCATTTTTATGTGGAGCATTGGCAATGAAGTACTGGAACAGTGGACTGATGCAAATGCGGATACTCTGGATCTTCAGGCTGCCAATTTATTGCTCAACTTCAAACGTGATCCTAAAATGCTTGCACAAAAGGGAGATTCTATGAGTATAAACTCATTGCTAACCTTAAAGCTGGCCGATATGGTTAAATCGCTTGATCCAACCCGCCCAATTACATCTGGTTGCAACGAACCTGATCCTAATAATCACCTTTTCCGTTCTAATGCATTGGATATTATTGGTTTTAATTATCATGAATCGTACTTTAAGGATGTGTACAAGAATTTCCCCGGTAAACCTTTTATTGTAACGGAATCCATATCTGCACTGATGACTCGTGGTTATTACCGTATGCCAAGTGATAGTATGTATATCTGGCCAGTCCGTTGGGATATTCCTTTTCATGATGATTCTTATTCCTGTTCTTCCTATGATAATTGTCATGCTCCGTGGGGATCTACTCACGAAGATACCTGGAGATTGGTGAAGAACAATGATTTTATCAGCGGAATGTTTATCTGGACAGGATTTGATTACCTTGGAGAACCTACACCTTACGATTGGCCTGCACGAAGTTCCTACTTTGGAATTGTAGATTTGGCTGGCTTTCCGAAGGATATATATTATATGTATCAGTCCGAATGGACAAATAAAGATGTACTTCATGTCTTTCCTCACTGGAACTGGAAGTTGGGTGAAACAGTTGATGTTTGGGCTTACTATAATCATGCCGATGAAGTTGAACTCTTTCTCAATGGAAAATCGCAAGGGGTTAAGACAAAAGGTAAAGATGACTTTCATGTAATGTGGCGTCTGAAGTTTGCTCCCGGAACAATCAAGGTTGTTTCCCGTAAAGCTGGTAAAGTGGTTCTCACCAAAGAGATAAAAACAGCTGGTGCTCCTGCTCAGATTGTTATGACTGGTGATAGAAAACGGATTACTGCCGACGGTAAAGATCTTAGTTTTGTGACTGTAGAAGTAAGAGATAAAGATGGAAATCTTTGTTCTAATGCCGATAATTTGATTAATTTTGATCTGAAAGGAGCCGGAACTATTGCAGGAGTTGATAACGGTAGTCCGATAAGTGGCGAAAGTTTCAAGGCAAATTTCCGTAAGGCTTTCTATGGAAAATGCCTGGTTGTGATTCAATCAACTGAAAATAAAGGAAATATCACTCTGAAGGCAACCTCGGGTAAACTAAAAAGTAACGAATTACTTATAAATACAACAAAATAACATAACGAATCTAATATGAAACTGAAATTAATTTATGCAGCAATGGCACTGACAATGGGTGCTGCTTCGTTAAAGGCTCAGCAAGTGCCTGCGTATCTGGACCAGAAACAACCTATTGAAGTGCGGGTAAAAGATGCGCTTTCACGTATGACACTGGAAGAAAAAGTAAAACTTTGCTCAGCGCAGTCCAAGTTTAGCAGTCACGGTGTGCCTCGTCTGGGAATTCCTGAGATATGGATGAGCGATGGTCCTCATGGTGTTCGCGAAGAAATTCTTTGGGATAGTTGGGGAAATGCCGAGTGGACGAACGATTCCTGTACTGCTTTTCCTGCTCTGACTTGTCTGGCTGCTACCTGGAACCCTAAGATGTCGGCTATTTATGGTAAGGCTGTTGGTGAAGAGGCGCGTTATCGTAGAAAAGATGTATTGTTGGGACCTGGCGTAAATATTTACCGCACTCCGCTAAACGGCCGTAATTTTGAATATATGGGCGAAGATCCATATCTTGCCTCCATCATGGTAGTTCCTTATGTAAAAGGAGTACAATCTAATGGTGTTTCAGCTTGTGTGAAACATTATGCATTGAACAATCAGGAAGTTTGGCGTGGAAATATTGATGTAGAGTTAAGTGATCGTGCGCTTAATGAGATCTATCTTCCTGCATTCAAGGCTGCAATTGTTGACGGCGGAAGCTGGAGTATAATGGGTTCATATAATAAGGTACGCGGAGAACACGCTTGTCACAACGATCTATTATTGAATAAGATCCTGAAAGGCGAATGGAAATTCGACGGATGTGTAATAACCGACTGGGGTGGGGCACATGATACAAAGGAAGCTGTTCTTAACGGACTGGATATTGAAATGGGATCGTATACCAATGGTCTTAGCTCGGGCAAGAAGTTTGCGTATGATGATTACTATTTAGCATCAGCTTACCTGAAAGGATTAAAAGATGGCACTTATCCAATGAGCACGATTGAAGATAAAGCAAGTCGTATTCTTAGGTTGATTTTCCGTACAGCGATGAATAGCGATCGTCCATGGGGATCATTCACCAATGAAGAACATTATACTGTTGCACGCACTGTGGCTCAGGAAGGAATTGTTCTTTTAAAGAATGAAGCTGATAAGAAAAAAGGTGCTGTTCTTCCATTGGATGCCAGTAAATATCGCTCAATTCTGGTGGTAGGAGAGAACGCAACCCGTCGTTTGACTGAAGGTGGAGGATCATCTGTTCTGAAGGTGAAGAAAGAAGTTTCACCATTGGCCGGACTGCAAGCTAAATTTGGCGATAAGATAAAATACACGATGGGATATGCATCGGGCAAACCAGTATATGATCGTGAGATGAAACCGGGTTTCGATACAGATTCTCTTCGCAAAGAAGCTGTAAAGCAGGCTGCTGAAGTCGATCTGATTATTTTTGTAGGTGGATTAAATAAGAATAATTTCCAAGATTGCGAGAATGCCGACCGTAAATCGTTGGCTCTTCCTTTCGGACAAAACGAATTAATTAACGATATGTTGAAAGTAAACAAGAATATCGTGATGGTTCTTTTAAGTGGAAATGCAGTTGAGATGCCTTGGATAAAGAGTATTCCAAGTATTTTGCAGGCATGGTATCCGGGCTCTGAATCAGGTAATGCAATTGCTGATGTACTTACCGGAGAGGTTAATCCAAGCGGAAAGCTACCATTCTCATTTCCTGTAAAACTGACCGATAACGCTGCACACTCATTTGGTACTATTTCTTATCCGGGAGATGGCGTTAAAGAAGTGTATAAAGAAGATATTCTGGTAGGTTACCGTTGGCACGACACTAAAAAGATTCCGGCTCTTTTTCCATTTGGTCATGGATTGAGTTATACTCAGTTTAAATATGGAAAAGCTGTTGCCGATAAAAAGACTATTTCGGGCTCAGAGGAGTTAACTATTACTATTCCGGTGAAGAATGTTGGAAAGGTAAAAGGCAAAGAAGTTGTTCAGCTCTATATTGGTGATGAAAAATGCAGTGTGCTTCGTCCGGTAAAGGAATTGAAATCTTTTCAAAAGATAGAGCTTGCTCCGGGAGAGGAACAAACTGTTTCATTTAAAATTGGACAAGATGCGCTTAAATTCTTTAGCGAAACGGCTCATAATTGGCTGGCAGAACCGGGAGCATTTAAAGTTTATATTGGTTCATCGTCTACAGATATACGTTCAACAGTGGATTTTGTGTTGAATTAGTTTGAAAGGTTGATTAGTAATGAAAAATAGGTTATCCATATTGGGTAGCCTATTTTTTTTGGCTGATAAAATGCATTTCAGATTATATGGAAATAAGGAAAGGTATCAAAAGAATATATTTGTTTCTATTGAAACAGTTTCTTTTGACTGCTATATTTATTCGTTGCTGACAAGTAAAGAGAAATAATTGCTCAAATATCTTTGTAGTGTGCTAATTTATACTACCTTTGCGCCCTAAATATTAATATAAAGAACAATATGAAAAAATTATGCCTGATTAGCGCTATGCTATTAATTGTTTCAGTTCCAACTTTTGCAGGGGGGCTTTTAACAAATACAAATCAGAACGTTGCTTTTCTTCGTAATATTGCCCGTGGTGCATCAACTGAAATTGATGCTGTTTATTCTAATCCAGCGGGTGTTGCTTTTCTGAATGATGGTTTTCATTTGTCTTTTAATGGACAGAGTGCATTCCAGACAAGAACTATCAACTCTACTTTTGCTCCATTCGTAGGGAATGGAGGATCTGCAACTAAAGAATTTAAGGGTGAAGCTTCAGCTCCTTTCATTCCTAGTTTTCAGGCAGCTTATAAGAAAAGAAACTGGACTTTTTCAGGAAGCTTTGCTGTAACAGGTGGTGGTGGTAAAGCCACTTTCAATGACGGATTGGCTTCTTTCGAGTCTCAGGTAGCAATGGTTCCTCTGATGCTTGTAAAAGCTGGCATTGCTGGAACAGATAAATATGATGTTAATAGCTTCATGGAAGGTCGCCAGTATATTTTTGGTTTGCAACTTGGAGCTACTTATAAAGTAACTGATAATCTTTCTGCTTTTGCCGGAGGTAGAATGAATTATGTAAGTAACAGCTATTTTGGATATGTAAGAAATATCTCAGCTAATATTGGTGGAGGTGAAATGATTAATGTAAATCAATATTTTACTGCTGCTGCAAATCAATACACAGCAGCAGCTGCTGCTGCAACAGCTGCTGGAAATACAGCTGCTGCTCAACAATATACAGCCGCCGCTGCTTCTGCATCTTCAGTAGCAAAAAGAACTGCTGATAAAGAATTAGATTGTGATCAGACTGGATGGGGAATTACTCCGATTATTGGTCTGGATTATAAAATTGGAAAACTGAATATCGGTGCTAAATACGAATTCAGAACAAATCTTAATATAGAGAATAAAACAAAAGTAAACACTACAGGTGTACTTGCTTATGATCATGGAGTAAATACTCCTAATGATATTCCGGCTATGTTTACTGTTGGTGCTCAGTATTCAATTCTTCCTACTGTGCGTGCTTCATTGGGACTGAACCATTATTATGATAAAGATGCAAGAATGGCAAATAACAAGCAGAAATATTTAAGTGGAGGAACAGACGAATATCTTGCCGGTGCTGAATGGGATATTACAGACAGAGTTCTTGTCAGTGGAGGTTACCAAAGTACAAATTATGATTTGCAGGATGGTTATATGTCTGATATGAGCTTCACTACAAGTTCTTATTCTATAGGTATGGGAGCAGCATTCAAACTGACAAAGAGCTTAAAAGTGAATGTGGCATATTTCTTCACTAACTATGATAAATATACTAAAGTTTCTAAGTCGACTGCTGAAGATTCTAAGAGTACAGGCTATAATGGAACAGGTCTTGCCGGAACAGATGTTTTCACTCGTACAAATAAAGTATTTGGTGTGGGTGTAGATTATACTTTCTAAAGACAATCAACAAATAGAGAGATTAGGGCACTCAATTCGCATTGAGTGCCCTTTCTCTTTCCTGTTTCCAGCTCAATTCGGGAGATTGGTTATACAAAATGTTATTCTGATTCTTTTGCGATTCATCTTCATTTTTTAACTTTTAACGATCTTTACTTTCATTTTCTATAATAAAATACTTACCTTTGTGTCCGAAATATAAAATACGAAGCCTTGAATAAAGGTCGTGTGCTTGATATACCACGTAAAAAACAAGAAAAATGAAAAGTAAAGTTACGGTCTCTTTTATGCTTATGGGCATACTTTTTAGTATGTGCCTTGTTCTTTCCAACATTCTAGCAGTTAAGCAATTTGAAATTTTTGGCTTCCCTTCAACTGCCGGATTGATTATCTTTCCTATTTCTTATGTTATAAATGATTGTATTACTGAAGTGTGGGGCTTTCGTAAGGCAAGACTTATTATCTGGATTGCTTTTGCCATTAATTTTCTGGCAATTTTGTTATTCCAGATCTCGGTTGCTCTTCCTCCAGCACCTCATTGGACTATGCAGGATTCCTATTCTTCTGTTCTGGCACAGACTCCGCGTATTGCGTTTGCCAGTCTGATTGCTTTTCTGGTAGGCTCTTTTTTAAATGCCTATGTAATGAGCAAAATGAAGATTATGCATAAAGGAAAGAAATTTGGTCAGCGTGCTATAGCTTCTACCATTGTGGGAGAGTTGGCTGATACGTTTGTTTTCACAACCATCGCTTTCCTTTTTGTGATTCCATTGAATATAGTTTTTCAGATTATTATTGTAGAAACAGTTGCTAAGACATTGTTTGAGATTCTTGTTCTACCAATTACCCGTAGAGTTGTGAATTACGTGAAACAAGTGGAAGGAACAGATGTTTACGATGAGGATATTTCATATAGTGTTATTAAAGTAAGAGATATTTAATGAGAATAAAAGATGAATCGGCTGTTGTTTTGTTCAGTGGTGGACAAGATTCAACAACCTGCCTCTTTTGGGCAAAAAAGCAATTTAAAAAAGTATATGCACTAAGCTTTCTTTATGGACAAAAGCACCAAAAGGAGGTGGAGATTGCACGTAGCATAGCTGAAAAAGCGGGTATTGAATTTCATCAGATAGATGCATCTTTTATCAGTAAGCTTGGAAGCAGTTCCCTTACCGACAACTCTATTGAGATGGATCAGGAAAAGCCGGCAGAATCATTTCCAAATACATTTGTACCTGGAAGAAACCTATTTTTCCTTAGTATAGCAGCTGTGTTTGCGCGCGAACATGGTGTGCGCCATCTGGTAACCGGAGTTTCACAGACCGATTTTAGTGGTTATCCTGATTGTCGTGATTCGTTTATTAAGTCATTAAACGTGACTATTAATCTTGCAATGGACGAACAGTTTGTGATTCATACTCCATTAATGTGGATTGATAAAACAGAAACCTGGGCTTTAGCTGATGAACTTGGAGTGTTTGACCTTGTTCGTTACGAGACGCTGACTTGTTATAATGGTGTGCCAGCCGATGGTTGCGGACATTGTCCTTCATGTAAACTCCGGAATCACGGTTTGCAGGAATATCTAAAGATAAGAAAACAAAAGTAATAAAGTTAATATAGGACTATGACAGAATTAAAAGATCAACTTTCTCTTCTTGGAGGAAAGACAGAGTATAAGAATGACTATGCTCCTGAAGTATTGGAAGCATTTGATAATAAACATCCTGATAATGATTACTGGGTACAGTTTAATTGTCCGGAGTTTACAAGTCTGTGTCCTATTACCGGTCAACCAGATTTTGCCGAAATACGCATTTCGTATATACCGGATGTTAAGATGGTAGAGAGCAAGAGTCTGAAATTATACATGTTCAGTTTCCGTAATCACGGAGCTTTTCACGAAGATTGTGTGAATATAATAATGAAAGATTTAATCCGCCTGATGAATCCAAAGTATATTGAAGTGACAGGAATCTTCACTCCACGTGGAGGAATCTCTATCTATCCGTATTGCAACTATGGACGTCCAGGAACAAAATATGAAGAAATTGCGAATTACCGACTAATGAACAGGAAGTAATTCAGCTCGTTTCCCTAACCATTCACGTATATTTTCTAAATCATTTACCAATAGCTAAAAGCATTGGTGAATGATTTTTTTTTATTGAATAATAATATTCTATTTATTGGAGTATAAATGGTGAGACTCTCTATTTTGTTATACGACTGATGAACACCGTTTTAAGAAAGTTCGAGTCCGAAAGCTTCTTTAAGCTTCATCAAATCAGGATTCTTCTGGGCCATCATTTGAAAACGTTCCACCCGGCTGTAGGCACGAACCGTTTCCTGAGCATCGCTTACCCTAACAGTCATAGAAATCTTGCTGTTGCGTAACTGGGTGCGCAGATAATTCTGAATCTTAGGAATCATTGTAGTCACGTCTCTTGCAACAATTTCATTATCTACTACCATCTCGAAAGAAGTATCAGACAATAATTTCGGAGAAGAGTTTTTCATACGCATCATAATTCCCCTTTGTTCAATAGATAGTGCGTTGGCAAATTCCATCCAATAATGGTTAAGGTCTCTTTCGTTGAAAACAAAATCTTCCTCGGTCCTTTTTATAGATTGGCTTTGTTCAGCAACACTGTTTTGTTTCTTCTGCTCACCCTGATAAGGATTTTTAATGGAAATGCCTAAACTTCCGGCTTTCATTACAGGAATTTTCTTTTCTTCCTTTATAGCAATGTTACCTACCGGATTTTTATGAACCGGAGGCGGAACCGCAGATTGGGAATTAGGTGCCATATTTGGCAATGCAGAAGGAGTTTGTTGCCCGTTCTGAGAAACTGGTGCAGCTACTTGTTGCTGTACCGTAGCATTATTTTGCTGTGTGAAGACTGGTTTTATAGATTGTTTAGGGCTACGCCCATGACTTTCATCATCAGGTTCCGACGTTATTTGCGCAAGCTGAATTAATGTCAGTTCAATTAAAAAGCGCTTATTCTTACTTACACGATAATTCAGATCGCATTCGTTAGATATTTTCATTGCTTTATAAAGGAACTTTGGAGCACATTTTGCTGCTTGCTCCCTGTATCGCTCACGGATACTGGCTCCAACTTCCAGAAGTTGAAGAGTTTCAGCATCTCTGCTTACCAGTAAATCGCGGAAGTGAGATGCGAGTCCTGTTATAAAATGGCTGCCTTCAAATCCTTTATTCAGAATATCATTAAAGATAAGCAGCGAATCACTCACATTATTTTCGATAAACTTGTCGGTCAAACGGAAGTAATATTCATAATCAAGAACGTTAAGATTCTCAATAACGCTTTTGTACTGTACATTTCCGGCGGTAAAGCTTACCACCTGATCAAATATAGATAAAGCGTCACGCATTCCGCCGTCGGCTTTTTGTGCGATAACATTTAATGCATCAGCTTCTGCATTTATCCCTTCTTTCTGAGCTACATAAGTAAGGTGATTAACCGTATCCTGCACACTGATTCTGTTGAAATCATAAATCTGGCAACGGGAAAGAATCGTAGGCAGAAGTTTATGCTTTTCAGTTGTGGCAAGAATAAAGATGGCATGCTTGGGAGGCTCTTCCAGTGTTTTAAGGAAAGCATTGAAAGCAGCAGTTGAGAGCATATGAACCTCATCAATGATATATACTTTATATTTACCAATCTGTGGCGGTATACGTACCTGCTCAATCAGTTGTCTGATATCATCAACACTGTTATTTGAAGCAGCATCCAGCTCATGAATGTTATAAGATCGTTGCTCGTTGAAAGCCATGCACGATTCACACTCATTGCAAGCTTCACCCTCGGCTGTCAGATTCAAACAATTAATGGTTTTTGCAAAAATACGCGCACAAGTTGTCTTTCCCACACCTCGGGGACCACAAAATAAATATGCATGCGCCAGCTTCTGAGAGGCAATGGCATTCTTTAATGTTGTAGTTAATGACTTTTGTCCCACAACAGATTCGAATGTTGATGGGCGATATTTGCGAGCCGATACGATATAATTTTCCATATTCTCTGGATACTTTCTTTTTCAATCAGTGCAAATGTACATTAAATTATCGATTATTAAAACCTAGGTTAAGAAATATTTCTATCTTTGTATCCATATTCAAATTAATGTAAAATGATTAAACTTCTTACTATCTGGAACTTTATCAGGAAGCATAAATACTGGATTACAGTACTTATCTTTGTGACAATCATTGGTTTTCTTGACGAGAACAGTATGGTGCACCGTGTTTCAAATATCCGTAAGATAAACAAACTCCATGAAAGTATAAAAGAATATCAGGCGGATTATAACGAAAATTCAAAAAAGCTAAATGAACTGACTACTAATCCACGTTCTATTGAGAAGGTAGCACGTGAAAAGTATCTGATGAAAAAGCCTAATGAAGATGTTTATGTTATTCAGGCTGATAGTACAGAAGAGGAACCTCAAAAATGAAAAAATATCAATCTTTAATCTTTATCTTGGGAGCAGTGCTTTTACTTATAGGTGCTGCATCATACATTACCCGTTGGAATCTTTCCCCATATATATATAGCGCAGGAGCCTTGTGTATAGCCCTTGTTCAGATTCTTATTCCTTATGAAGGGAATGACATAACATTGAAGCGTCTTTATCGCCAGCAAATTTTCGGGGCTGTTTTCCTTGTAATATCAGGCGTGTTAATGTTTACTCTTCCTCATGGTAATGAGTGGATGATGACATTGACTATTGCTGCAGTACTCGAGCTATATACAGCTTTCCGCATACCTCAGGTTGAGGGGAAAAAGTAGAAAAACATAAACTAAAATGAAAAAAAAAGTGTTATCAGCAATTCTTTGTGGTTTGTTGAGCGGAACGGCGCATGCTCAACTTTCGGGATCACTTAATATAAAAGAGTATAAATTAAGTAACGGACTTTCTGTTTGGCTCAATGAAGATCATTCTCAACCTAAGATATTTGGTGCGGTGGTAGTTAAAGCCGGATCAAAGGATTGCCCTAATACAGGAATTGCTCACTATTTTGAGCACATGATGTTCAAAGGCACTGATAAAATAGGCACAACGAATTATAATGCCGAGAAAGTTCTGTTAGACGCTATTGCTCAGAAATATGATGAACTTGCATTGACAAAGGATGATGTAAAGCGTAAAGAAATTCAGAAAGAGATAAATGCTTTGACTATTCGCTCTGCTGAATATGTTATTCCAAATGAATTTGACCGTCTGATATCCAGATATGGAGGAAGTAGCTTAAATGCAAGTACTTCGGATGATTGCACCATTTATCATAACGTTTTTTCTCCTCAGTATATAAATCAATGGGCTGAACTTAATAGTGAACGTCTCATTAATCCGGTATTTCGTTTGTTTCAAAGTGAGCTGGAAACAGTTTACGAAGAAAAGAATATGTATAATGATATGATGGGATACCAAGCGCTGGAGAAAGTGACCGAACGCTTTTTTGCTCCCCATCCTTATGCTTTCCCTATTGTTGGCAGCACAGAAAATCTCAAGAACCCAAAGCTTTCTGATATGAGAACGTTCTTTGAAAGCTATTACGTTGCAGGTAATATGGGATTAATATTGAGTGGTGATTTTAATACAGAAGAGATACTCCCCATTCTGGAGAAAACCTTTTCCAGAATACGTAAAGGAGAAGCTCCAAAAAGAGAGATAATATCGCCAACTCCCTTTTCTGGAAAGGAAGAGTTTAAGATAAAAGTGCCAATTCCTATCGTTAAAATATTGGTTCTTGGCTGGAGAAGTGTTCCTGCCAATCACGAGGATGAAGTAGCTCTTCGTATAGCTATAGGTCTTTTAAATAATGACAATAGTACCGGATATCTGGATAAGCTAACTGTTGAAGGCAAAGTCATGGAAACTGTGGCTATGAATAAAAGTTTGAATGAAGCAGGCGTAGTTGGAGTTCTTACTGTACCTAAATTACTATTTCAGACTTATGGCAAAGCAAAAAGACTTGTGATGCACGAAATTAAAAGAGTGAAGGATGGCGATTTCTCAGATGAGTTTTTTAATAGCCTGAAACTTGAGCAAAAAAGAAATTATGAAAGAGATCTTGAGAATATTGATTCTCGTGCTCAGAAGATGTTATCTCTTTTTTCTGAAGGAAAGAATTGGAGCGATTATCTCAATGAGGTTCAAAGAATTGATGCTCTCACCAAAGATGATATAATTAAAGTCGCTAATAAATATTTTACGGATAATTATCTTCAGGTAACCAAGAAGACCGGTCATTATCCCAAGAATAATCTTACGAAACCTGGTTTTGCACCGATCATTCCAAAGAATACAGAATCTAAATCAGATTATGCAAAGTCAATGGAGCAGATAAAGACTTTGGATGCTCATCCTCGTTTTCTTGATTTTGATAATGATGCAAAAGCAATTCAGATTGCTCCAAAGGTAGTTCTTTATGCTGTAGCTAATCCGGTAAATGATATCTTTACCTTAAATTTAGAGTATGGCAAAGGAACTTTAGAGTCAAAGTTATTATCTCCAATGAGCACTTACCTAAATCTTTTGGGTACTGATTCTCTTTCATTTGAACAATTCAGAGGTAAATTACAAAACCTGGGAAGCACCTTGTCTTTTGTTGCTGAACAGAATAAGTTTGTAGTTCAGATATCGGGATTTGATAAGAACTTCGATACTACACTGGCATTGACCGGTGAGTTTCTGAACCATGTAAAAGCCGAGCCTAAAAAAATGAAGAAAGTAATTGATCAGGCTAAGTTAAGATCAAAAGCAATAAAGCAATCTCCTGATGAGCTGGCGAGCGCTTTGCTAAATAAAGTACGTTATGGTGATCAATCTGAATATTTAAACTGCTTGTCTGTTTCTGAAATAAAAAAGCTTAAAGGTAAAGACCTGATTGCTGAATTCAATGAAGTTAAAAAAGTGGAGTGCAATATACATTATTGCGGTAATTTGTCTGCAAAAGTAGTTGCTGCTCAGATAATGAAGAATATTGCTGTAGAGGATATTAATATAGCCTCACATACTCCAATCTACAGAGAATCGAATACATATACTAAACCTACAGTCTATTTTATTGATGATTCAAAATCATCTCAAAGCATTGTGGCCGGTTATATTCAGGGAGGAGTGAGTGAAGATGTTTCATCTCGTTATAAATCTGTTCTGTTTAATAATTATTTTGGTGGAAGTATGAGCTCTATTGTTTTTCAACAGATCAGGGAATTTCGTTCCCTTGCATATAGGGTTAGGGCAACATATAAGCTTCCTTCATATAAGTATAAAGATAAAAGTGGTCAACTTTTGGCTATGCTTTCTACCCAGTGCGATAAAACAACCGATGCAATGGATGTGCTCGATTCATTGATTAAGCAAATGCCGGTAAAGGCGGAAAGAGTAGAAACGGCCCGACAGGACGTGGTGAATGAAGCCAATAATGAATATCCATCTTTACGTGAGCGATCTTCTAAAATTGCATCCTTAATAAAAGAGGGGTATATATCTGATCCAAATAAAGAACTTATAGCTGGAGTGGCTAATATGGATATAAAAGACATTGTGGACTTTTACAACCAGAATATAAAGGGACGTTTAATTTCGTATATTGTAGTTGGTAATGCTAAAAAAATCAATATGAATAAGCTTTCCGGTTTTGGAAAGATTGTAAAGGTGAAAGCAAAAGAGGTTTATAAATAAACGTTATTTTAGTCTACGGAGCGAAAAAAAATCATCCCTCACTCCCTCACTATTTAATGTAACAGGCTAAATAGTAATTGATTACACCGTGATGGATGCAAATTGATCCCTCACTGATCCCTCACGAAAGGTGTCTACCCTCACTTTTTCGTGCTCTAATAACACATTTTAATTATTTCTTGATGCAAGATTTTGCTTTAGCAGCATATAAAGTAGATATCTATTTTAGCTGACAGGAGTGCGCGAAATTGCAATAAATGATTCGAAATCGTTAGGGTAGGCTTGAAAAGTGAGGCAAAAGTGATGGTTGAAAATGCTACCCTAACGGGTTAATGTGTTGTGCTTTAATTAGATATATGAAATAGTTAGGGAGTGAGGGTAGCTTTTCATTTTTGCGTAGAATTTCAAAAAAAAGAGATAAAAAACATCCCGCCTGCTTTTTTAAAAACGTAACCGGATGTTGAGCAAACTCCCGCCTGTCTTCCAAAAAAGCAGGCGGGAGTTTAGAGGAAACCAAACCTGAAAGAATTTCCGGTTATTCGCCAATAATTTTCAACCATTCACCAATGGATTTTATTTAATGGTGAATAATTACAGTATCTGTAGCTTTACGCCAAGAGACAGGTGTATATAATCTTTGGGCTTTAGATAGTTATTGCCAGATGCACTTACTATATAAAGATCACTGGAGCTTAATTCATAGAATAGAGTAACAGCTTTTGCAAAACTATGTTTCTCTGAGTTCATGTTATAAGTAAATCGCTGACCAACAAATATATTAGAACGTATTTTTGTTGAAAAGTTGTAATATCCCTTTGGATAGCGGTCGGGTTCTTTTACCCAGAAGTCTTCATTAAGAACCGTGTTTATATAAAGACCACAAGCCAACGGTTCCATTGAAATGTTCCTTCCTAAATTGAACTTCCATGGCATGAAATTCTGTTTAATGGTAAATGTTGCTTTCGCACTTGAAGAATAATGTGGAACATAACCAATTAATAAGTCTGTTTCCCATTGTTTACGTTTCCCATAATCCCATCCAATTCCGGCAGATAGTAATCCCATAGAACCGGCAAACTGTAACTTCGAATAAGTTGGAATCAGCTTTTGCCAATGGGTTTTATACTTTTCTGCTTTTTCTTCGTACTTGCTTTTAGCATTTACAAAGAAGGGTATCATAAGGAGAAGTCCTCCTATATATATAGTCTTTTTAATAGTATACCACTTCATAATTATATCCTTCAGGGGTTATTGTAAAGAGTAAATAATTCCGGCCTCCCATATCGTCGCTTCCATAATAGGTAATCCCATCTTTAAATATTTCATCTACTTCTAATCTATGATCATGAGAGTTTACACAAAACTGAACTTTCGGGAATTTATTTACGTAGTATTCAAAGAGCTCAACTGAATTGTTATTAAACTGTTCAGCATACGGCTTTACGTGCATTGCAATTACAGTCTTTTCCTGTCCCGGTTCAATGTTCTGAATCTCTTTTTTCATAAAACTGAAATCTGGAACCGGATGTGAATAGTCGTATTCAAGTGCATTGGTGTTAAGACAGACAAATTTTGTATTTCCGGCCATGAATGAGAAGTTCTCTTCGCCAAATATCTCTTCAAAAATATTCTCACCGTTGCCTAAGCAATCATGGTTGCCCAGTAAAGCAACATAAGGAACCTTAAGAGAATTCATAATATCACACATCCATATAAATTCTTTCGTAGAACCAAAGTCGGTTAGGTCGCCTCCATGAATTACAAAATCAATATCGTTACGTTTGTTCAGGTGATTTACAAAATCTTTTGTTTCATCATAAAAGCGCTGTGAATCACCCATCATCGCAAAGCGAATGGTGGTTTTTCCTTCAGTGTTTTGTTTTATACGTTTTATGTTTTTGGCATTAATTCCTGTTTCTCCGCTGATGCGGCCATCGTAAGGCTGATATTCAAATAAATCACAGGAATAAAAAAATAGAGCAAAGAATAGTATTAGAAGGTGAGCTTTTGTTCTTACCATATTTCATCTTGTTTATGGTGCAAAGTTACTATTCCAGGCGTTCACTTTAAAGGTGTATTTTGGACTATATCTGTTCTAAAAGTCTATCCTATGGGAAAATAAGTAGTTTTATAATTTGCTCTCAAGTATAAAAATAAAAAGCCGTAAACCAACTAATTTGTTCTGGCTTACGGCTTTTATATATAATACCTGATATGGTAAATGATCAGTTCTTAGATAAGTCCCTTTTTTGAATTTTTTATAAAATCAATAATGTATTGTATTTCATCACTCATAGGAACTTCCTGTTCTACTCTGATAAGAGCATCGGCAATGCTTACTTTTGCATGAAATATTAAACCATAAGCCTGAGCTATATGCTGAATTATTACTTCGGGTATATTATGATGCTTAAGGATTTCAACATTCACACCATAATAGCTGGTAGGATTTGTTGTGGTAACAATATATGGAGGAACGTCTTTCTTTAAGCGACATCCTCCTTGTACCAAACTCCATGCACCAACACTGGTATCCTGAAACATACTAACCATAGAACTGAATATCACATGAGAACCAACAACACAGTTCCCTGCAATAATAGATTTTATTCCAATAACACAATGGTCTGCAATATTGCAATCATGGCAGATATGGACTCCATCCATAAAGAAATTCTTATCACCAATAACAGATTTTCCTTTACTGCTTGAAGAACGGCTTACAACAACATTTTCACGGAAAACATTATTATTTCCTATTTCCAGTATTGTATCTCCACCGTGATAGGAGAAGTCTTGTGGAGTTGCACCAAGAACAGCTCCCTGAAAAACCTGATTATTATCACCTAAACGTGTGCCATTTAAAATGCTGGCATTAGGCATAATAGTGCAATTGTTTCCAATTACAACATTCTTATCAATATATGCAAAAGGATGTATAACTACTCCTTCTCCAATTTTTGCTTCCGGATTGACATAAGCCAACGGGCTAATCGTGTTCATATGCATTTATATTTAGAGTTAATTATATTATCTTCCACCACCTAAGGCCTGATACAAACTAATTACCGACTGAATGCGTTCAAAACTATCCTGAACGTCTGACAGTTGTGCACTCAATAAAGATTGCTGAGCTGTAAGAACTTCAAGGTATGTAGAAGAACCAAGTTTCATTAACTGCTGAGTTTTGTCAACGCTACTATTCAAAGACAGAATCTGCTGTTTGCGCTGAACATTTTTCTCATTTGAAGCCTGATATTTATAAAGAGCATTGCTTACTTCTGTGCCCGCATTTAAGATCTTTTGTTGAAAAGCTAGTAAAGCTTCCTGTTGCTGAGCTTTTGCAATCTTAAGTTTGGCTACGTTTACACCTCTGTCAAATATTGGTTGTGTAAGAGAGCCAACAGCTGAAGCAATAATCTTTCCCGGATTAACGATAGCACCTCCGGCACTGTTTGTCCATCCGGCCGATCCGTTTATAGTTATTTTAGGATAGAAAGCTGAGCGAGCCTGGTTTGTGTAATAGAAACTACCGGCAAGAGCCATTTCTGCCTGCTTTACATCAGGACGGTTTGAAAGCATCTGCAAAGGTATACCTACAGAAAATTTCTCTGGCATTTGTTGTTCGGCCAATGTACCACGTTCAATACTTTGCGGTGCCTGTCCAAGAATCAGTGAAAGCGAATTCTCTGTCTCGCGGATTTGCTTTTTCAACTCCGGCAAAGTGGCGTTGACTGTATAATAAGTAGCTTCGCTCCGAGATACAGCAGCTTCATTAGTCATACCAGCCTTTTTCATTATTTTCATCGTATTTACATTCTCACCCCAGCTCTGAGCTGTCTTCTCTGTAATTTCCAGTTGCTTATCAAGCATTAGCAGAGTGTAGTAACAATTGGCAATATTGGCAATTACCTGTGTTTGCACAGCTTGATGGTAAGCCTCGCTTTGCAAAAGAGATGCCTGAGCCTCTCGTTTAACATTCAACATATTACCGAATATGTCTAATTCCCAACTAGCCGTAACCGGAAGTTGATATGTTTTAGTAGCCGCATTTCCATCAAAACTACTTATAGTACCTTGAGGAGAAAGAGATAACGATGGTAGAAAGGCTAAGCGGGCGGTAAGTAAAGCTGCTTTCACTTCTTCAACGCGTAGCATGGCTGTCTGTAAATCTACATTCCTGGAAAGTCCCATTTCTATCAGAGCCTGGAGTTTAGGATCTTTGAAAACTTCCTTCCAGGGAAGATTTCCCATATTAGTTGTATCGGAAGCTAAGGTGTTATTCACCGAAGTGGTGTCCCGATACATACCCGAAGTCTCAACCTGTGGTCTTTCGTATGTTTTGTAGATGTTGCAACTGCTTAATAAAGCAGTTGCAAACATCATTCCTATTATTTGTTTTTTCATTCCGTTATTCATTATCAATGTTACTGTATTGTTCAAGTTCAGGAATTGCTTCACTGACATCCATTCCTGTCTTTTGTATAGGTTTGATCTTTTCCTGCAGATATTCAAAAGCAACGAATAATCCCGGTACTACAAATATCTGACATATCACACCAATTAACATACCACCTACAGCACCACCTCCAAGAGTTCTGTTACCGTTAGCACCAACACCGCTGGCAAACATAAGTGGCAACAGACCAATAATCATAGCCAGAGATGTCATCAGGATAGGACGCAAACGAGCTGTTGCACCAAGTATGGCAGAATAGGTTACACTCATTCCTGAATGCCTTCTTTGAAGAGCAAACTCAGTGATTAGAATAGCATTTTTAGCTAACAATCCAATCAACATAATTAGCGCAATCTGCAGATAAATATCGTTCTGAGTTCCCATGAACTTAGCAAATACGAATGCTCCTGCCAAACCGAACGGAATGGACAATATTACTACGAGTGGTAATATATAACTTTCATATTGTGCACTAAGCAATAAGTAAACGAAAACAAGACAAAGAACAAATACAATTGCAGTGGTACTTCCTCCAGTACTTTGTTCTTCACGTGTCATACCTGAGAACTCATATCCATATCCCGTAGGCAGAGTTTTTGCAGCAACCTCTTCAATAGCTTTAATTGCTTCACCTGAAGCATAGCCAGGTTTCGGAGATCCGTTTATAGCCATTGAGGTAAACATGTTGAATCTATTGATTACATCCGGACCATAGACTTTCTTAATCGTCATAAACTGACTGATTGGAGCCATTTCAGTGCCATTGCGAACAAATATGCTGTTCAATGTTTCAGGACTGATACGGTATTTTGCATCGGCCTGAACATATACCCTGTATAACTTACCAAAACGGTTGAAGTTAGAAACATACATACCACCGTAATATCCCTGAAGAGTTTCAAAAATAGCATTTGGACTAATACCTGCTTGCTTACATTTAGCTGCATCCACATCAACTTGATATTGAGGGAAGTTTGGATTAAATGAAGTCATGGCTCTTGCAATTTCAGGCCGCTGATTTAAAGCAGCCAGGAAGTTTTGTGACACCTTACTGAAGTTATCCAGACTACCACCCGTTTTATCCTGAAGGTTCATTTCAAAACCATTAGTCATACTGTAACCGGAAATCATTGGAGGAGCAAAAATAAGTATTTGAGCATCTTTAATGCTTGCAGTTTGTTGGTATAACATACCAATAATACTATTTACATCTTGTCCTTTACCTTTACGTTCATCCCAGTTACGAAGTTTGCAGAAAAAACTACCATAAGAACTACCTGCACCTGATATAAGTCCATAACCTCCAATCAGCATGTTGGTTTCAATAGAAGGGTTAGATTTCAGCATCTCGTTGACTTGTTTCATTGTTCTTTCGGTACGTTCCAATGATGTTCCCGGTGCCATGTTTACAGACATCATGAATATTCCGGTATCTTCATTTGGTACCATTCCGGATGGAGTAAATTTCATTAATACTACTAGTAAAATGAAACTTATAATAACCAAACCAAATGAAATCCATTTATGTTTGATGATTCGGGATATGCTAGCTTTATATTTTTCCAGTAGCTTCTCATAAGTTGTATTGAAAGCTATGTGGAAACGTTCCATAAAACTTGTTTTATGATCATCTCCCTCTTTATTATGAGGTTTCAGGAACATAGCACACAATGCCGGACTAAGGGTTAATGCGTTTAAGGCAGAGAAACCAATTGCGACAGCCATTGTTACACCAAATTGTCTATAGAATACTCCCGAAGTTCCTCCCATGAAACTAACTGGAACAAACACAGACATCATTACCAAAGTAATGGAAAGGATAGCTCCGGAGATCTCACTCATAGCATCAATGGAAGCTAGCTTTGGTGATTTATATCCCTGGTCTATTTTGGCGTGGACCGCCTCAACCACCACTATCGCGTCATCCACCACTATGGCTATGGCCAGTACCAATGCGCTTAAAGTTAATAAGTTGATACTGAATCCAAATAATTTTAGCATTAAGAAAGTACCAATCAAAGCTACCGGTATAGCAATTGCCGGTATAAGTGTGGAACGGAAATCCTGCAAGAAAATATATACTACTAAAACTACAAGTATGAAGGCTTCCAATAACGTTTTGAGTACCTCATAAATTGAAGCAAACAAGAAGTCATTGGTGTTCATTATGACATTGTATTTTACTCCTGTAGGCAAAGACTTCTCTGTACTCTTCATCAATGAAGTCACGTTCTTGATAATTTCAGTAGCATTAGAACCGGGCGTTTGATATATAATACAAGTTACTGCGTTATGTCCGTTCATATAACTATTTACACTGGTCGACTGAGCTCCTAATTCAATACGCGCAACATCCTTAAGTCTTAGTATATTCCCGTCTGCAGAGGCTTTGATAACAATATTCTCAAATTCTTCTGTTTTCTGCAGGCGACCTTTTGTCTTCATTACATATTGGAAAGATTGATTTCCATCTTCACCAAATTGTCCTGGTGCAGCTTCAATGTTCTGTTCAGCCAGTGCAGCAGATACATCGCTTGGTATTAGCTTGTATTGAGCCATAACTTCTGGCTTAAGCCATATACGCATAGAATATTCACGTGCTCCCATAACACTAGCATCACCTACGCCAGGCACACGCATAATTTGTGGTATGATGTTTATCTTGGCATAGTTCTGCAAGAATGTTTGGTCATACTTGTCGTCAGAACTATAGACAGAAAACACCATAAGCATACTTGTCTGACGTTTGGTGGTAATGACACCTACCTTAGTAACTTCTGCCGGTAACAATCCTTGTGCTTTAGTTACACGGTTTTGCACATTGACAGCTGCCATATCAGGATCGCTTCCCTGTTTAAAGTATACATTAACCGTTGCCATTCCATTATTTGAGGCAGTGGAGGTCATATATGTCATATTCTCCACACCGTTAATTGATTCTTCGAGTGGAGCAATAACACTGTTCATTACCGTCTGCGCATTCGCACCTGTATACATTGTACTAACCTGAATGGTTGGAGGTGCAATGTTGGGATATTGTTCGACTGGTAATGATACAAGTCCGATGATTCCCAGTACAACAACAAAAATTGATATAACTGTTGAGAGTACCGGGCGGTTTATAAATTTATCTAATTTCATATTTCTTCTGTTTTAATATACACCTATTTCTTAGAAGCTTTTTCAGAAGATTGTTGTGCCTGAGCTTGTTTGGCAGCAGCCTGTTCAGGAGTTATTTCCTTAATTTGCATGCCATCTTTAAGTGTACCTACACCTTCGGTAACAATTTTGTCACCAGCCTTCAAACCAGATGTTACAATATAATTCTGACCATCATCCAAAGAGAATATTTCAATAGGAGTACTTTTCACTGTTGATTTGCTATCAACTACGTATACATACTTTTTATCTTGTATTTCATAAGTAGCTTTCTGAGGAATAACAATACAGTTACTCATTTTATAAGGAATCAAAACTGATCCTGTACCTCCGCTTCTTAAGATTCGGTTTTTATTAGTGAATTTAGCACGTACATTGACAGAACCTGTACTCTGATCAATAACGCCACTCATAGTTTCTACTTTACCGGTTTCACCATAGATGCTTCCATCTATCATTTGCAATTCTACATTTGACATTTTCTTAAGTATATCTTTCTGTGAATTACCTTCGTTATTAAGACTTAAAAGCTGTCTTTCAGTCATTGAAAAATAAGCATACATATCTGAAATATCAGAAACAGTAGTAAGAGGTGTAACAGTACCTGGACTAGCTAAACTCCCTACACGGAAAGGTATGCTTCCAACAACTCCGTTTGACGGACTTGATACACGGGTAAATGATAAATTCTTTTTGGCGCTTATCAACTGAGCTTTAGTTTGTGCCAGTGCAGCTTTACTTGATAACAAAGAATTTTCTGCCATCTGCAGATCATACGAACCTATAATGTTGTTTTTTGCTAGTTCACGTTTGTTCTCAGCAGTCAGTTGTGCTGTCGCAACATTTGCTTTTGCAACATTAACTGAAGCCTGAGCAACATTAACGGCTTCCTGATATTGAACAGGATCAATAATAAACAGAGTCTGGCCTTTATGGACAACAGAACCTTCATCAACACAAAGACGAGTGATGGTACCTGAAACCTGCGGACGAATTTCAATATCCTGTTTTCCTTTAATTGTTGCAGGATAAGAACTCTTTAGTTCCATATCTGAACTTTTAAGTATGGTAACGGCATACTCCTGAATCATTTCTCCTCCTTTATTTTCACTCTTTTTACATGAATAGAAGGACAAACATACCAATAAAACTCCGACAATTGATAGTGGAGCAATAAACAATCTACCTTTTTTCTTAATCATAAAATGCAACATATTAGTTAATATATCTTTTACCTAAATTACAGTTTGCAAAGTTCATAATAATGTAAACAACAAGAAAGTTCCAAAGTTCATTATAATTGTTCTATTTTTCCTTATTATATTGATGTATTTATAAATATAGCTTATATTTGTGGTCAAAAATAGAATAAACTATGGTTAATAGCTTTCTGAATTTCTTTGAAGAGTCAGTATCAATTGACAATGATTTTGTTTTGTGTTCCGGTTTGGTTAATTCTTTTGCCCTTAAATATCCAGTGCATAGTGATAGGATATATGTGGGCTTTTGTCTGGATGGATACGCTGAAGTAGAAGTTAATCTTGTGAAACATACGATAAAGAAGAATGAAGTAATATTTTTAGCAAAGAATCATATTGTATTCAATCATAAAATAAGTGATGACTTTCGTTCTGTCTTTATAGCTTTTACAGATGATTTTAAATGCGAACTATTTAATGATTTACGTAAATATCCACTTCATTATCTTTTTAAGCAAAAGTTTCCGTCCGTTGTGTTAGAAGAAACAGAAATGAAGCTGCTTATGGAATATTATAATCTTATGTTGGGTGTTGTAAAAAATGTTCAGAATGATTATAGAAAAGATATTGTTAAGCATCTGTTATCTTCATTGCTTATAAATCTTCACTGTTATGGGAACCGGGATAAGGAGAAAGCTGCTCCGATGTCACGTAAAGAGGAGATGGTAGGAACTTTTTTTTCTTTGTTATTTGAACATTCTAAAGAGGCTAGAGATGTATCTTTTTATGCAGATAAACTATGTGTGTCTCCTAAATACCTGTCTTCTTTAATAAAACAAATAGTTGGCAAACCTGCTAAAGATTGCATAGATTATTGTATAATTATGGAGAGTAAAGTATTACTTAATTCTTCTTATACTATTCAGGAAATATCTCAGCAATTAAATTTTCCTAATCAGTCTTTCTTTGGTAAATATTTTAAAAAGCATACAGGCATATCACCACTGAATTACAGAAGGTCAACGTTGAGTTAACTTATATTATATAGCATAAAAAATGCCGCTTGAATTCAAGCGGCATTTTTTTATGCTAAAAATGTTTTTATTTCTTCTTAGAAGGAGCGTATCTTTCGTTCAAACCATCAATAATATCTTTAGTGATATTATAAGACTTGTCAGCATATAGAAGATTATCAAATCCTGTATTGCTGAAAATCATGCTATATTTATGCTTCTTATTATATATTTTAAGGAAAGCATTGATAGAATCACGCAATTGGATGCTGTTCTTTTGATTTTCTGCCTGTAGTTCATTTTGCAGTCTGGTCTGTAGTTCCTGCAAATCCTGTTGCTTTTTAACTAAACGTGAATTTTCCTGTTCTGCTCTTTCGCGGCTAACAAAAGCGTTGTTCTGAACCTTACGTTGGAATTCTTTTCCTTCTGCGTCAAGTTCGCGGGCTTTTTGGTTAAGAGTAGCACGAATGTTTTCTTCTTTCTTCATCATCATTTCATTCAGATCATTCCAAAAGTTGTATTTTGTAAGCAATGTATCTATCTCAACATATGCAACTCTTAGATTGCTTGGCATTGCTCCTTTAGCATTGGTGTCTACAGATTCGTCAGTTTCTGTCTTTTTACCGTTACATTGTGCAAACATAACAATCACAACCGCAGCTAAGATCCCTTTTGCAAGGTAGTTAATTCTCTTCATAATTCGTTTGAATATAGTTTCTAAAATAGTTATTTTTTTATATTGTGTTTTTCAAATTCGAAGATGTAGCCATAAATAAGGTTACAATCTTTTATAATAATACTTTTATGTCTGATTATAATATTCAAAATAGCAACTATTAACAGTGTTAAAAGAATAGTGTCAAGCATTTCTATTATTTTTGTGCTGCAAATATAGACTTTTGGATGGATTATACATTCTATTTTTTAATAAAAAGTATATGTATGGTTTATATAAAGCAAACAATTTAACCATATTTAGTAATTTCATAATAAATATACTAAGTATAAACAGATAATAACATATGAATAAAGCAGAACTAAAACCGGCTCTCGTATTTCATTATTTTGAAGAGATTTGCCAGGTGCCGCGTCCTTCTAAAAAAGAAGAGAAGATAATTGAGTTTTTAAAGAACTTTGGAGAAAAACATCAGCTGGAAACAAAGGTAGATGAAGCGGGTAATATTTTAATAAAGAAACCGGCTACTAAAGGAAAAGAGAATCTTCAGACAGTAGTACTTCAGTCGCACATTGATATGGTTTGTGAAAAGAACAGCAATGTGGAACATGATTTCCTCACTGATCCTATTCAGACGGTGGTTGATGGAGAATGGCTCAAAGCTAAAGGTACAACTCTTGGAGCTGATAATGGGATAGGAGTTGCTACAGAACTGGCTATTCTTGCTTCCAATGATATAGAACACGGACCTATAGAGTGTTTGTTTACAGTTGATGAGGAAACGGGACTTACCGGAGCTTTTGCTTTGAAAGAAGGTTTCATGAGCGGAGATATCCTTATTAATCTTGACTCGGAAGATGAAGGTGAACTTTTTATTGGCTGTGCAGGTGGTGCAAATACTATTGCCGAATATACTTATCAGCCAATTCCTGCTCCTCAGGATTATTTCTATTTCCAGGTAGGTGTTCAAGGGTTAACAGGTGGGCACTCTGGTGATGATATTAATAAGAATAGAGCCAATGCTAACAAGCAGTTGGTACGTTTCTTGTCATTGCTGACTGAGAAGTATGATTTTTATCTTTGTGAGATCAAAGGTGGTAACCTGCACAATGCAATTCCTCGTGAAGCACATGCAGTTTGCGCTGTTCCAATGGCAAATAAAGAATCAGTTCGTGTAGATCTGAACATCTTTGCATCTGAAGTGGAAGCTGAGTTTGCTGTTACTGAACCTAATATGAAATGGGTGCTTCAGTCAGAATCTCCGGTTTCTACAGCAATAGACCGTGATACAACAGCTAGTCTGATTAAATCTCTATATACTGTTTTCCATGGCGTTTTTGCAATGAGTCAGGAAATTCCTGGATTTGTGGAAACATCTTCCAATCTTGCTTCCATTAAAATGCCGGGAGAAAACATTATTCGTGTAGAAACCAGCCAGCGTAGTTCCACTCTTTCTTCACGTAAAGATGTGTCTGCTGCTGTAAAAGCTGCTTTCGAACTGGGTGGCGCAAGAGTTTCTGTTGGCGACGGTTATCCGGGATGGAAGCCAAATCCGGCATCGCCTATTCTGAAAGTGGCGGAAGAAGCTTATGTTCGCTTGTTTGGCGTAGAGCCTAAAGTGAAAGCTATTCACGCCGGTCTGGAATGTGGACTGTTTTTAGAGAAATATCCTTCACTGGATATGGTATCATTTGGTCCAACTCTTCGCGGTGTTCACTCACCTGATGAACGTATGTTGATCCCAACAGTCGATAAATTCTGGAAACATTTGCTTGAAGTATTGGTAAATATTCCTGCAAAGAAATAATATTTACGCACTTTCTGCGTTTCTATATAGGGGTAGCCAAAAAGTTACCCCTATATTTATCTGTAAACTAATGAAGAAAATTCTTTCAATCATACAGTTCTGTTTTCTGCTGACAGGAATAAGCACCTTATTCTCTTCGTGTAATGATGAGACTTTCTCTACTGACTCTTCTCATCTGTTGGCTTTTTCGCAGGATACCCTTTCGTTTGACACTGTTTTTACTTCCATTGGTTCAGCCACTGCACAGATTAAAGTTTATAATCCCAATAAGCAAGCGCTGAAAATTTCTTCTATTGTTCTGGCAAATGCTGCCAATTCGGGCTTTAAAGTAAATGTGGATGGAGAAAAAGGAACTCACTTTTCTGATATAGAGATACAGGGAGAAGACAGTATGCATATTTTTGTTGAGGTGAAAATTAATCCTCAGAACAGAGATAACCCTATATTGATGAAAGATTCTTTGGTGTTTACTACCAACGGAGTTAAGCAGGATGTAAAATTGTTGGCCTATGGACAGGATGTGCTTATTCTAAAAGGAAAAACCATTCAGAAAGATACACTCTTTACATCTAAAAGGCCCATACTTATTTATGATAGTCTGCGGATAAATGAAGGTGCAAAACTACAATGTGAAGCCGGAACCCGACTCTATTTTCACGATAAAGCATCTATGTTGGTGCATGGCACTGTTGAGGCTCAAGGTACACTTGGTGCACCGGTCTTGTTTCGAGGTGACAGATTGGACAATCTGTTTACCAATCTTCCTTATGACAGGGTGCCCGGACAGTGGGGCGGAGTACGTTTTTATTCTTCCAGTTACCAGAACAAGCTTGATTATGTAGATATTCATAGTGGTGAATATGGTATTCTATGTGATTCTTCTGCTGTAGATAAGGAAAAGCTTTGGCTTGTCAATTCTATTTTGCAAAATGTGAAAGGAGATGCTCTGAGCCTCACTTCCTGTAAAGCCGAGATTGCTAATTGTCAGATTACAAATGCTGGGAATAATTGTGTAAATCTGTTGGGAGGGGATTATATATTTACTCATTGCACCCTTGCCAATTTCTTTGCGTGGGATATCCGTTCCGGGGTTGCTTTGGCTTATGCTAATTATAAAGGTAAGGCAACTTATCCGCTTAAGACCTCTTTTTATAATTGCTTGATTACTGGTTCTTCGTCTGATGAAGTAGGAGGGAGCCAGTCGGATAATAAAGCAATCGCTTTTGATTATCACTTCTCTCATTCACTCATTAATTCCAAAGAAGAAGCAGCCAGTGACCGTCTGATAAGTATCACTTGGGCAAAGGAGAGAAGCTTCTTATATATAGGTAAAGCGGATTATAAGTATGACTTCCGTCCGGATTCTCTCTGCAAAGCCAAAAATATAGGTGATATTGAGATTGCCCGTAATTATCCGTATGATTTGAATGGTCGGGACCGATTGCAGGATGGTAAGCCCGATGCCGGTTGTTATGAATGGATGCCAGGAGATAAATAATCAGAAAACAGATATGATTCATTACCGACAACCGCTTACTGCATGCTTATTTATCTTAGTCTTTCTGCTTTGTGGTGGAGAGGCTTTCCCACAGACAGGTTTTCGGGTGATGTTTTATAATACGGAGAACCTTTTTGATTGTAAGCACGACACGCTGAAGAATGATTATGAATTCCTTCCAAACTCCATGAGAGCCTGGCATTATGGGCGATATAAACAGAAACTTAACCATATAAGTAAGGTAATAACTGCAGTAGGAGAGTGGAATCCTCCGGTACTTGTGGGGCTTTGTGAGGTTGAGAACGATAGCGTGCTCACCGGTCTGATGAAATATTCGCCTTTAAAAACGCAAGGATACCGTTATATAATGACACATTCACGGGATGAACGCGGTATTGATGTGGCTTTGCTTTACCAGCGAGGCAGTTTTCGGTTAATAGCTCACGATTCTATTCGCATAAATTTTCCCGATAAGAATAAAAGACCTACGCGAGATATCCTTCATGTTGTGGGGCAGGTTATTAATGGCGATAGCCTTGATGTATTTGTCTGCCATCTTCCATCAAGAACGGGCGGAGAAAAAGAGAGCGAGCCAAACCGAATCTTTGCCGCTAGCTGTCTGAAACACTATACCGATAGTCTTTTTACCGTCCGCACCCATCCCAATATCCTTATTATGGGTGATTTTAATGATTATCCACATAACAAATCCATTTCGGAAATTCTGGGAGCCAAAGCGCCTTCTTCTGCGCCCGACGATAAAACGTTATATAATCTCCTGGCAGAAAGGGAGAAAGATAAATCTTTTGGCAGTTATAAATATCAGGGAGAATGGAATATTCTCGACCAATTGATTGTTTCCGGTTTTCTGTTGAACCACAAAGACGGACTTTCCACATCCGAAAAGCAAGCCGGCATTTGTAATCAGCCATTCCTTCTGGAAAAGGACGATAAATATTCCGGTGTCAAACCTTTTAGAACTTATTATGGAATGAAGTATCAGGGTGGATTCAGCGACCATCTTCCTGTCTTTCTTGATTTTACCTTGCCCGAGTAATGCGAACGTTTGCATTCTTTTTTAATTCTTTTATTTAGTGTTCGCTGTTGCGTTGTAATGTAAATAGTTATTTTTGAATCACAACCATTTAATACTTGCAATACTATGAAGAAATTTCATCATCTTATTGGGCTATTTATTGTTCTGGTGCTTTTCTCGTGCACGCCTAAAAAGGCAATAACGTCCGATAATTCTCAATCTGGTGTAACTCATCCCGAGTGGTCACGCAATGCTGTTATTTATGAGGTTAATCTCCGTCAGTACACTAACGAAGGAACAATCAAAGCATTCCAGACACATCTTCCTCAATTAAAAGAACTTGGTGTGGATATTCTTTGGCTGATGCCAGTTAATCCTATTTCAGAACTGAACAGAAAAGGAAAATTGGGCAGTTATTATGCTGTAAAAAACTATAAAGAGGTGAATCCTGAGTTTGGAACCGTTGCCGATTTGAAAGAAATGGTGAAAAAGGCTCATGAAATGGGCTTTAAAGTGATATTAGACTGGGTTGCCAACCACACCGGATGCGATAATGTATGGGTAAAACAGCATCCCGATTGGTATGTAAAAGATAGTCTGGGGAAAATAGTTAGTCCGTTTAACTGGACAGATACCTATAAGCTGGACTATAAAAAGACAGAAATGCGTGCTGCCATGATTGATGCAATGAAATTCTGGGTGAAGGAATGCGATATTGACGGATACCGTTGCGATGTGGCGTTTGAAGTTCCAACCGATTTCTGGAATACGGTGCGCAAAGAACTGGATTCTATAAAACCAGTGTTTATGCTGGCTGAGGCCGAAAAACCCGAACTTACCGAAAAAGCTTTCGATATGGCCTATAACTGGCCGTTGAAAGATTTAATGGGCAAGATTGCCAAAGGCTCTAACGATACTGTAAAAGCGCAATATGTTCATAAAAAAGCGGATGCGGATTTAGCTGCAAATGCCGTGAAAAATACGTTGGATATAGATAAACTTCTTGCTCATCAGGATAGTGTTTTCCCGAAAGATGCTTATCTGATGAATCATATAACGAACCATGACCTGAATTCATGGGAAGGAACAGAGTTTGTTCGCCTGGGTGATGGAGTGAAAGCTTTTGCGGTGCTTACTTATACACTGAAAGGTATGCCACTTATCTATACAGGACAGGAAGTTGGAATGAATCGTGCGCTCAAGTTCTTCGAAAAAGATAAAGCGCCGGACTGGACTAAAAATGAAATGTTCGCTTTCTATAAGAAGTTGAACGAGTTGAAACATACACAAGCTGCTTTGGCAGCCGGTGAAAAGGGTGGCGAAATGGTGAGATATCACACAACGTCTCCTAATGTATTTGTTTTCGCCCGTAAACTTGCGGCATCAGAAGTATTGGTTTATCTCAATCTCAGTAAAGAACCGGTTACTCTTTCATTTAAGAATGAGGCTCCAAAAGGAGAATTTAAAGATTACTTCGTGGGGAAAAAAGCAACTCTTCCCACTAATCTAGCTCCATGGGAGTATAAAATATTCGTGAAATAACAGGTCAGATGGTTATGTTGGTTCTGCTCCCGGTAAAATCTTAACAGATTCTTACTGGGAGTTTTTTTTATTCGTGGTGATAGGGGCCGTTATTCAGTATGGTCATGGCCCTGTAAAGCTGTTCCACAAAGATTAATCGCACCATCTGATGAGAGAATGTCATTTTGGATAGCGAAATCTTTTCGTGTGCTGCTTCATATATCTTCTGAGAAAAGCCATAAGGTCCGCCAATAACGAAAACCAATCGCTTATTCACGTTGGCCATCTTCTTTTCAATCCAGTTAGCAAAATCCACAGAACGAAATTCCTTGCCAAATTCATCGAGCAGAACAATCACATCACCCGGCTGAAATGCCTTTAAAATCAGCTCGCCCTCTTTTTCTTTCTGTTGATCCATAGTCAGGTTCTTGGTGTTTTTTAGTTCTGGAATCACCTCCATATCGAAAGAGATAAAGTGCTTTGTGCGTTCAATATAGTCATTGATTGCAGTGATATAATGTTTTTCTACTGTTCTTCCTACAACGATTAGCGATATTTTCATCAGATAATTTCTTTTTTGAGGGATTTTTAAAGTGCAAAAATAGGACTTTTCTTTTGAATTAGGGAAAATACGTGTTGTTTTCCAGAAATATTCAATACCTTTGTCGCATATTAATGCTCATTGATATGAAAAAACGAATCCTTTTAATGTTTACGGCTTTTGTATTCTGTACGTTTTTTGCTTTGGCACAGAATATGCCTTCCGGGTTAACAACCGCCTTTAAAAAAGGAAGTGCACAGGATTTAGCCCCTTTCCTGGGTAGTCAGGTAGTAGTAATTATCCGGGATAATACACAAACTTTTAGTAAATCAGAAACTCAGAAGGCTATGGCCGGCTTTTTTTCTGCAAATAAGGTTACCGGATTTACAGTAAATCATCAGGGAGACAGAAATGAATCCGGTTTTATTGTTGGTACTTTAAGTACTGCAAACGGCTCATTCAGGGTAAATTGTTTTTTCAAGAAGAGCGGTAACGATTCAGCTTTAATTCATCAAATAAGAATAGTTAAAACAAATGAATGATTTAATTGACAGATTAATAGATCTAGCTTTTGCCGAAGATATTGGTGATGGCGACCATACAACTCTTTCCTGTATCCCTGCTACTGCCATGGGAAAATCTAAACTTCTTATTAAAGAAGAGGGTGTACTTGCAGGAATAGAAATAGCAAAAGAAATATTTAACCGCTTTGATTCTGAACTGAAGGTTGAGGTATTTATTAACGATGGCGCGGAAGTAAAACCGGGTGATGTGGCAATGATTGTAGAAGGAAAAGTACAGTCTTTGTTGCAAACAGAACGATTGATGCTGAACGTGATGCAGCGTATGAGCGGCATTGCAACTACAACCCGCAAATACGTGAAGGCTTTGGAAGGAACAAAAACCAGAGTACTGGATACACGTAAAACAACTCCGGGCATGCGTATGCTTGAGAAAGAAGCTGTAAAAATAGGTGGTGGCGTAAATCACCGCATCGGACTGTTTGATATGATCTTGCTGAAGGACAATCATGTGGATTTTGCCGGCGGAATTGATAAAGCTATTACTCGTGCTAAGGAATATTGCAAAGCAAAAGGGAAAGATTTGAAGATTGAAATTGAAGTGCGTAACTTTGATGAACTCAAACAAGTACTTGATCTTGGTGGGGTAGACCGCATTATGCTCGATAACTTCAATACTGATAATACCCGTAAGGCTGTAGAAATGATTGCAGGCAGATTCGAAACTGAATCTTCGGGTGGTATTACTTTCAAGACTCTTCGCGATTATGCAGAGTGTGGAGTGGACTATATTTCTGTAGGTGCGCTTACTCATTCAGTAAAAGGACTAGATATGAGTTTCAAAGCTTGCTAGTAATAGAATAAGATCTCCTTATAATTTATATAAACATCCCGTTTGGTAACTCAACTAAACGGGATGTTTTTTATTTTAGGTCTACACCTTTATAAAATAAGTTGTAGACTTTGTTTATTTAAAGTCTAGACATAATTTTAAAAAGGTGTAGGTCTTTAAATGAATGCTTCCTTTATAATTTGTTTAACCTCTTAAAACTATTCATCTAACTAATTAGGCCAATTCGTCTGGTGAAAAGGGTATATTCGTCTAGGTTATGAGGCAGATTCAGAAACTTCTTTTATCTTTGTTTGTTATAAATTTATGGTTCGGGAGAAATTTTTATTCTTTTCTCGTGCAGCATTTATAAATTCACGGAGTTATACATATAGACAACACAAAATTACGTCTATACAAAACGAGAGTAAATTGGAAGATGAGTTAGAATTGGCTAAAGGATGCCGGGCAGGCGATAATGTTGCTCGGAAGAGCCTTTACACGCTTTACTCTAAGCGACTACTTGCAGTTTGTTATCGTTATACAGGCGATATTGATGTTGCCCACGATCTTCTTCACGATGGCTTTATAAAGATATATAAGTCTATTTCAAAATTCAACTATCGTGGTGAAGGCTCTTTGGAATTGTGGATGAATCGTGTAATGGTAAATCTTTCATTGGACTACCTGCAGCAAAGAAAAAAGATGCAGGAAGTAATAGTTCAGGAAGAAGAGCTGCCAGACGTGATGGAATTGCCCGAAAGGGAATTGTACGAAGGCCTGTCTGATGCACAGCTAATGCTTTTTGTTACAGAACTGCCCACGGGATATCGCACAGTATTCAATTTATATGTGTTCGAAGAAAAGACACATAAGGAAATTGCAACTATGCTACACATCAACGAACACTCATCCACTTCACAACTTCACAGAGCAAAATGTATGTTAGCAAAGAGAATTAAAGAATTTATCCGCAATGAAGAAGAATGAAGATGAATTAACCGAACTGTTCCGTTCCCGACTGAATCGATATGAAATTCCGTTGAAACAGGATATGTGGGAGAATCTGGAAAAAGAACTTTCCAAACCTTCTCCCAGAAAGCTCTATTCTGCATGCTTTATAGCTGCTGCAGCCATTTTTCTGTTACTGCTTGCCTGCTCGGCTGCAGTATGGATGTATACCCCTCAAAAAGAAATGTCATCTTCATTATGCAAAGCTTCTGCTCCTGCAGTGAAAAAACATGCTACTATGGCAAAGGCTGAAAAGGTTATACCTGCTGAGCTCCCGGTATCAGATAATGAAGAACCGAAATCTATCCTGAAACAGGAAGAGGTTATTGAGAATACTGCTGAACAGAATCTGACTGATTCTGTAATTGATAAAGTTCAGCCCGAAAATAAACCTGAAAGACCTATTCTTACTGCTGATGTCCGGAAGGCAGATATACTGGCAGAAGATAAAGAAGAAGCTGAAAAAGTCTGCATCCCAATTGAATGGACAGTGGGGTTAACTGCTTCTGTTGAAAAAGGCAAAACTATATCTTCCATAGGAGACAATCTGCAACCAATCACTATTGATCATAAATCTCCTATCTCATTAGGAATTACCATTAGCAAAAAGGTGGCAAGGAATCTGTCATTGGAGAGTGGATTGAATTATACACTTTTACGTTCAAAATCAAAAGACCTGAGTGGAGCAACCATTGATAAACAAAAAATTCATTTCCTGGGAATTCCTCTTAAAGCGAACTGGGCTTTTTTCTGTCACAAGAAGTTTAATGCTTATTTGTCTGCCGGTGGAATGCTTGAAGAATGCATCTCCCCTAAAACAAATAGTGGTTCCGGTGGCAGTGATGATCAACCTCTTTCCATAAATGGACTGCAATGCTCTCTTGCTTCATCCCTTGGATTGCAGTATAATGTAACCGATCACGTGGCTCTCTTCGCAGAACCAGGTGTGGCCTACTACTTTGATGATCATACACTAGCATCTACTATTAGAAGAGAACGACCTCTGAATTTTAACCTCCACTGTGGGGTAAAGGTAATGTATTGATTACATGCTTATAAATTCCTTAATGAAACTATATTATGAAGAACTGTATATGGTCATTACTGATGGGTTTCTTGTTTTTAATGGGTTGCAATGGTGAAGACGTTGATTTTGATAACCCGGATCCTGAGGTTTTTGTAAAAGAGATAAAAGCTGGTACTTATGATACTAAAAGTCCTAGTGGATTTGTTGAAGTTCCTATTTTTGCAAAGAAAGATATTCCTGAGCTGATAACTCACGTAAAAGATATGTCTTCTGTTCCCTTCTTCCCGGCTAATATGACCACTTCATACGGACCTAATGCTAAATACCGGTTGGGAGAATGCGTAATGTGGACTATTGAATCAATAAGGGTAGGTAGATATGCCTCTTTGGGGCGCAAACTTATTCATAAAGAGGTAAATGAACATTTGCAATATGCTTTCCTTACAGATGATGAAATTAAGGAAGTAGCTGATTTATATATAAAATGGTGGAATAAGGTGATGAACCAACCGGAATATAACCTGCAGGATCCTTTCTTAGATGATCCATTAACAGGTACTAATTATCGATGGAATTAAATGACAAAAAGAAATTATCTATTTATATTTTTCCTGGTAGCTGGCTTTGCAATAGCAAATGCTTATGAAAGGCAGGATACATTAAAAAGACATTTGCTAACTCCAGTAGGAGAAGTTTCTAAGGAAAAGGAAATAATTATTAACCCGGAAGCATTAAAAGCTATCAATCTGGGCGCTCCCCGTATGTCTTCTTCCTCTTCTTCTTTTACGAGTCCTACTGATGTGAGGGATTTAACGAATGAGATTCTTGGAAAGAAAGACAATTTTCAGGATCTCAAAGTGGGGAAGATTATGCTGAGTATGTCTTGCTTTGCCTCTTTTTATGAGAATCCTAAGCGTGGACAGAAGTTGAAAGTTGATCCTATGGGATTTGGCTCTCTGAATATATCGACAAGACGTGGAATGGAACTCAGTAAAGAAGCCATGGCTCCCCGCTATCTTGCTTCGAATAAAATAGCGACTATGTTTGGCCCGTCTTCCCGGCCAGGTTTATCCTTTAGTGCAGAAGATATTCTTAGATCGATCTTCTGGAGAAAGCCTCCTGATTTGTGGACTCATTACGCCGACTTGCCCAAAAGCCTCAGTCTTGAAACAGAATTGCCCGATAGCCTTGTGAGAATTCGTATGGCTAGTGTGTCAATGATGGATTCTTTGATAAAAACTTCTCAGAAGAAATATAAAATAGTCTATCTGTTTTGTGATGATGCTGACTTCTCAAAAGCAGATTTTCCTGAAGTAGCCAAGTATGTTGCCAGTAATAAAGATAAATTTGAGTTGTTTCCTGTTTCGGGCAAAAAGAATGAAGATGTATCTTGTATAGCTAAATACCTTAAAAAAGTAGCTTACTTTAATCCGGTATATGTAATGAATGGCAGGCACAAGGAAAGTCTCATTCTTATGCTCGACCAGAATAACGAAGCTATCTCTTTGCTTGCCTGTGACACAAGCATGTCTAAGAAGTTAGATGAGCTAAAACTGCTGCCATAATTCCGTTTCTTTAAGTGCTCTGTTAGGCTTTCGAATAATAAACATCCTGTGATTAGTATGTGTTATTGCTTTTTTTGTGTTTATTTTAGTGGAAGATAGCCCAAAATAGTAGCAGATAAATGGATTTTATCAATAAACTTTTTTTATCTGCCACCATTGTAAAGCCCCATTGTTAGGGCTTTTTTCGCATTTCTAGTGGCAGGTGGAAGATCGGTTTCGAAAAAAAAGTTTTTTTCTGAATTTTACTGAAGGAAAAACAATGTGAAGTTTCCATGTGGTAATATTATTATTTTCATGTACTTTTGAAAATAAAAAAAAGTATATGAACAGAATATGTGATCTTTTTGGAATTCAATATCCTATAATACAGGGAGGAATGGTGTGGTGCAGCGGTTGGCGCCTGGCTTCCGCAGTAAGTAATGCAGGGGGATTAGGTTTAATCGGAGCTGGTTCCATGCATCCCGAAGTTCTTCGCGAGCATATCCAAAAATGTAAGCAGGCAACAGATAAACCTTTCGGAGTAAATATCCCGCTGATGTATCCTCAAATTGAGGAGATTATGAATATCGTGGTGGAAGAAAGGGTAAAGATTGTTTTTACCTCGGCTGGCAATCCCAAAACATGGACATCTTTCCTGAAGCAAAACGAAATAACTGTGGTTCATGTGGTTTCCAGTGCCAGGTTTGCTGAGAAGTGTGAATCTGCAGGAGTTGATGCTATTGTAGCCGAAGGCTTTGAAGCTGGTGGACACAATGGAAGAGAGGAAACAACAACTCTTTGTCTCATACCTTCAGTTCGGAAAGCAACCACTTTACCTTTGATTTCTGCCGGTGGAATAGCTACAGGTGCAGGAATGCTGGCAGTAATGACCCTGGGAGCAGAAGGAGTTCAGATAGGAACACGTTTTGCGCTGACAAAAGAAAGCTCAGCTCACGATACTTTTAAAGAATTCTGTCTGACTCTTGGTGAAGGCGATACCAAACTTCTTTTAAAGAAACTGGCTCCATCCCGATTGGCTAAAGGTAAATTCTTCTCAGAAGTAGAAGAAGCTGAGGCTCGTGGTGCATCTGTGGAAGAGATGCGTGAATTGCTGGGCAAAGGCCGTGCAAAGAAGGGAATCTTTGAAGGAAATCTGGAAGAGGGAGAACTGGAAATTGGTCAGGTGTCTTCATTGCTTCGTGAACTAAAACCTGTTGCTGAGGTTATAAAAGAAGTTATTGACGAATTCAACACTTGCCGACAAGCGGTTTCTGAATTACCTTCTTTTTAAATAAAACATAGTACGACTTTAAATGTGCGGGCAACTATGCCATTATTTTGTAATAAGAATTGTCCAAGCTAATGCAAATACATTAAACTTGGACAATCTTGCTTTGTTTTTTTTATTTATAGTAGACTTAAGGTTGTTTCTAAAATTAGTTATAAGTTTACAGGTTCATAATTTAATCCAAAAGTTTCAGCAACAGCTGGATAAGTCACTTTACCTTTTACAATATTAAGCCCTAAAGTCAGACTCTTATCTTCTTGGCAAGCTTGTTCCCAGCCTTTGTTTGCTAATGCTAAAACATACGGGAATGTTGCATTAGTAAGAGCAAGGGTAGAAGTAAATGGTACTGCTCCCGGAATATTGGCCACGCAATAATGCACAATTCCATCAACTGTATATTGCGGATTAGTATGTGTAGTAGGATGAGATGTTTCGAAACATCCACCTTGATCAATAGCAACATCTACCATTAAACTGCCTTTTCTAAGATGTTTCAACATCTCTCGGGTAATGAGGTGAGGTGTTTTAGCACCGGGGATTAGTACTGCACCAATTACAAGATCGGTTGTTGGAAGTTCTTCTTCTATATTATGTGGTGAGGAGTAGAGTGTCTTTACGTTAGGAGGCATAATTTCACTTAAGTAACGTAGACGTGGAAGCGATATATCTGTAATAACCACATCGGCTCCCATTCCGGCTGCCATTAAAGCTGCGTTACAGCCTACAATACCTCCGCCAAGTACCAATACTTTGGCTGGTTTAACTCCGGGTACTCCGCTCATTAGCAAACCTCTTCCTCCCTGTGGCTGTTCAAGGAAACGTGCTCCTTCCTGTACGGACATTCTTCCTGCAACTTCCGACATTGGTATTAGTAACGGAAGACTTCTGTCTTCTTTCTCTACTGTTTCGTAGGCTATACAGATAGCTCCGCTTTCAAGCATTGCATAAGTAAGTTCTTTTTCTGATGCAAAGTGGAAATAGGTAAATAGTACTTGATTAGGCTTTATTAGTTTGTATTCAGATTCGATAGGCTCTTTCACTTTGACAATCATTTCTGCTATCTCATAAACTTTTTCTATGGTTGACAAAATGTTTGCTCCAGCCGCTACATAAGCTTCATCTTCAAAACCGCTGTTGATACCAGCATTGTGTTGCACATAAACAGAATGACCTCTTTTTGTTAACTCTTTTGCACCGCCGGGTGTAAGTGAGACTCTGTTCTCATTGCTTTTTATCTCTTTTGGGATTCCGATAATCATAATGATAGATTTTTTAGTTAAACATGCCGAAAGATACATTATTTTTTGATAAAGTGTCACTGACTACTTCTTTTTTATTTATTTTTCTTTATGAGCAATGTTAGGTTGAAATAGCAAAAAGTTTACTTGTAATTGTTTGTACTTACAAAATGTTTAGTATCTTTGCGCCCGTAATTTAAAAAAGTTACATTTATGTAGTGTATAGTTTCTTAATGCAATTTTCATGACTATATTGAATGATTAGTTAGTTAATTGGTTAATAGCTAAATAAGAAGAAATGAAAAAGAGATGGATTATTATGATGGCTGTTTTGGTCATCTTTTGTATTATTGGTGTTTTTACTCCTGAAACAGCCGGACTTTGGGAGCCAGACGGGAAAGTGAATTACACAGATGTTGCATGGATTCTTACTGCAACTATTTTTGTTTTAATGATGACTCCCGGATTATCATTCTTTTATGGCGGTATGGTACGTCACAAGAATGTGATTTCAACTATTCTTCAGAGTTTTATAGCAATGGGGGTAATAAGTGTTCTTTGGGTTGTCTTTGGATTTAGTCTTGCATTTGGCGATGACATAGGAAGCTTTGTTGGTAATCCGGCTACATATTTTATGTTTCATGGAGTAGGAGCTAAGACTAATGAACTGTTATGCCCAACAATTCCATTGGCTTTATTTGCTTTGTTCCAAATGAAATTTGCTATAATTACTCCTTCTTTGATTACCGGTTCTTTTGCTGAACGGGTTCGTTTCTCGGCTTACATGGTATTTATGATTTTATTCTGCATATTCGTATATTGCCCATTAGCACACTGGACATGGCATCCTGATGGATTTTTACGTCAGTTGGGAGTTGTCGATTTTGCCGGTGGTATTGTGGTGCATGCTTCTTCTGGAGTTGCCGCTTTAGCCGGGGCATTATTTCTAGGCAGACGTTGTGACAGGGGAGGAGACAGAGAACCTGCTAATATTGCACTCGTTATATTAGGTGCTTCAATGCTTTGGTTGGGATGGTTTGGTTTCAATGCCGGATCTTCACTGGCTGCAAACGCAGTAGCTGTAAAGGCATTCTTGAATACAAATACGGCTTCGGCCACAGCAATGCTTGCGTGGGTATTCTTCGATTGCCTTCGCGGACGTAAACCTTCTGCAATGGGAGCTGCAATTGGAGCAGTTGTTGGTCTGGTTGCTATTACCCCTTCGGCTGGTTACGTTACTGTAGGTCAAAGTATGTTCATTGCTTTAATTACAACAATTGTATGTAATGTGGCAGTACACTGGAAAAACTACAATTCTGTAGATGATGCTTTAGATGTATTCCCTACACATGGAGTAGGAGGTATAGTTGGAACTATTCTTACCGGAGTTTTTGTTAACGGTTTGGTTGCCGGAAATGTTCATGTTTTCCTTATACATCTTTTAGCCATAGTCATAGTTTGTTCATACACATTTGTTGTAACCTATGCTCTTTACTGGATTACAGACAGAATGATTCCGATGCGTGTATCTGTTAAAAGTGAACATATTGGACTTGATATCAGTCAGCATGATGAATCATACGGAACTCGTTTTGGTGAAAGAGAATTGCAAGAGTATTTAGACGTGGAAAAAGCTGATATAAAATAATCTTTTTGATATTTCTTCCTGAAAGATTTGTGAATCCTTGTACAAAAGAATGATATCTTTTGTACAAAACAAATAATTCTCCTGTACAGAACAATTTATTCTTTTGTACAGGAGAATCTTTTTTATACTATCCGTATTCCGTAGTATTCGCTATTGGTTTTTATTTATAGTTGTTTTTTGCTCTCAAAGTCTATTTTTGAATTAGGTAATGAAATAAATTAATAGCAAAGGTTCTTAAGTGCTGTTTTTATTTCAGGATATTGAAATAAGTATCCATAATTCAGCAATTTATAAGGAAATACTTTTTGTCCATTCGTGATTAAAGAGGCACTTTCTCCATATATCATTTTAAATATGAAAGACGGAATATGAAAGAGGGCCGGCCGATGAATAATATTTGCTAAAGTATAAGTGAATAGAATATTATCACACATCTGAGGAGCCGTGCAATGAATAATTCCTTTTATTTTCTTCGTGTTGATTACTGTCCAGAATATATTCAGCAAATCATCTATATGTATCCATGAAAAGCCTTGATTCCCGGATGCAATTCTTCCTCCTGCAAAGAGACGGAATGGAAGAAACATTTTAGGAAAAGCTCCTCCGTCTTTACCCAACACAACTCCAAGCCGGGGAATAACTAAACGTACATCAGATGATACTTTCTTTGCTTCGGCTTCCCATTCCAGACAAACATTAGCTAAAAAGCTTTTGTCGTATGTTCCCGATCTTTCGCTCCACACTTCCTTGTTTGTGTATATGCCAACAGCAGAAATAGACAACAATACCTCTGGTTTAGTAGCCAGTTCATTGATAGCCTGCACCAGAATCCGGGTTGTTTTAACCCGGCTATCTTTTATTATCTGTTTATTAGCCTTTGTCCAACGGCAATTAATAGAAGCACCTGCCAGATTAATAACAGCATCACAACCATTTAAAAGAGAAATTAACTTCAGTTTCTGATCAGGAAGAAAATGCTCTCTCATAATGGCCTGAACTTCTACACCTTTATTTTTTAAGAAAGCTGTAAGATGCTTTCCTATAAAACCTGTGCTTCCTGTAATTGCAACCTTCATAACTTTATTTTTTACATTATATTTTAATAACGTTTGATGGTGCCATTATGTTGAATAGTTGTTATTAATATTTCTATTGATTATGCACTTTGAATAAAAATCCGTAAGTTTGCAACTCTAGAAAATAGGATTAGTTTTGATGAAAAGATATATTATTGCCCTGATGCTTTTAAGCGGAACTTCGCTTTCAGCACAGGAAACAAAGAAGGCTGAATTTGTGGCACCACTGAACTCTCCACTTATACTTAGTGGTAACTTTGGAGAGTTAAGAGCCAATCATTTTCACGGTGGCCTTGATTTCAGGACACAAGGAAAAACAGGATTGCCTGTTTATAGTATTGCAGATGGATACATATCTAAAATAGATGTATCAATAGGATCGGGATATATGCTTCATGTGAGACATAAGAATGGTTACACCTCTATTTATCGTCACATGCTAGGCTTTGTACGCACTATTGGTGATTATGCGGAAAAGTATCAGTACCAGCATGAATTGGATGAAGTGAGCATTGATCTTTCTCCCAATGATTTTCCTGTGAAAGCAGGTCAGCAAATAGGGTGGAGCGGCAATGAAGGATATTCTTTTGGCCCGCACTTACACTTGGATATTCTTGATACACAATCAGGAGATAATGTAGATCCTCTTCAATTCCTGGTTGGTTTGATAAAAGACACAAAAGCTCCACGAGCTGAGTCTATCATGTTATTTCCGCAAAGAGGAAAAGGAGTTGTCAATGGATCACAATCCAATCAGTCAATTCTTCCTTATGGAAAACGGACTATTGAAGCATGGGGAGAGATTGGTGTTGGAATCAGAGCACACGACTATATGGACAATGTGCTAAGACATTACGGGGTTCATTCAATAACATTGTATGTGAATGGAAAGCAAATCTGCAACAGTGAAATGGATCAGATTGCCACTTATGAAAACAGAATGGTCTATTCGTTGACATATGCAGGATATATCAAATCTTTCCGTGATCCCGGTAACACTCTTCGGTTTCTGCATACTGGCGATGATCGAGGTATTGTTACTATAAATCAGGAACGCGATTATAACTTCCTTTATGTATTGAAGGATGTTTACGGAAATACATCCCGTTGTGAATTTACTGTTCGCGGACGAAAGCAGAATATACCAGAATGGAATCCAAAGAGTAAGGATATTCTGAAATGGAACGAGTTGAATATTCTGAAGAAACCCGGTGTTCAGTTAATAGTGCCTGCAGGGATGGTGTATCAGGATGAAGCTGTCAACTTCGAAACATATGATGTTCCTGGTGCAATTTCTCTGGATTGTAAATTGCACAACGTTGCATTGCCTCTGCTTGCACCCTGTGAATTACAAATTGGTGTTCGGAACATGGTTACGCAGGATACAAAGAAATATTATATTGCTCAGAAAATAGGTAATAGATTCAAGTCTGTAGGAGGAACATATTCCAACGGATATGTTTGTGCAGATATTAAGGAACTAGGCACATATTTAGTTAAGGCCGATACAATTCGTCCAAGAATATCTCCGGTAGGAAAGAGTTTTTGGGGGAAAACCGGAATAGTCTCTTTTTCAATTGGCGATAATGAATCGGGGGTTAAATATTATAAGGGGAGAATTGATGGAAAGTTTGCTCTTTTCCATTTCAGATTGATGAGTTCCCGACTGAGTTGCAGACTAGATTCCAGAAAGGTTCAAAAAGGAATTCAGCACAATGTGGAATTACTTGTCATTGATAATTGCGGTAATGCTTCCGTTTATCGCGACACTTTTAAGTGGTAATAATAAAATAGAAATATATGAATAGAAGACTCTTGATTTTTGCTTTCCTGATGTTTGTTATGTTGTTAAAGACCTTCGCCTGTACAAACCTGATTGTAGGAAAGAATGCTTCAACAGATGGTTCAACCATTGTCTCTTACTCTGCAGACTCTTATGGAATGTTTGGCTATTTATGCCATTATCCTGCAGGAACTTATGCAAAAGGAACTATGCTGAATATACACGACTGGGATTCGGGTAAGTATTTGGGACAAATAGAGCAAGCAAAAAAAACATATAATGTGATTGGTAATATGAATGAGTTTCAGGTAACCATAGGAGAAACCACTTTTGGTGGTCGTCCGGAGTTAGCCGATTCAACAGGTATTATTGATTACGGGAGCTTAATCTATATAGCACTTCAACGTTCACATACTGCCCGGGAAGCAATTCAAACTATGGATAAACTGGTGCAGGAATATGGATATTGCAGTGAAGGTGAGTCTTTTACCATTGCAGATCCTAATGAAGTCTGGATTATGGAAATGGTTGGAAAAGGTCCTGGTATCAGAGGAGCTGTATGGGTAGCTGTGCGTATTCCTGATGATTGTATCTCTGCTCATGCCAATCAATCCCGCATTCGTCAGTTCGATATGAATGATAAGGAAAACTGTATGTATTCTTCCGATGTAATTTCATTTGCACGTGAAAAGAAATACTTTAATGGGGTAAACAAAGACTTTAGTTTTGCAGATGCTTATGCTCCGCTTGATTTCGAAGCGCGTCGTTTTTGTGAGGCCAGAGTATGGAGCTATTTTAAAATGTTTAATCCGGAGATGAACTCATATTTGGGCTATATTCAGGGAACCAGCAATGAACCAATGCCTCTTTACATAAAACCCGTGAAGAAAGTTTCTGTGCAGGATGTGAAGAATGCAATGCGCGATCATTATGAAGGAACTCCGCTTGACCTGACAAAAGATCCGGGAGCTGGTCCATATAAGAGCCCTTACCGTCTTTCTCCGCTAACATACAAAGTCGGTGATCAGCAGTATTTCAATGAACGCCCAATTTCTACCCAACAAACCGGCTTTACCTTTGTTGCACAAATGAGAGCAGACAAGCCCGATGCAATTGGTGGTGTGTTATGGTTTGGTATGGATGATGCAAATATGACTGTTTATACACCGGTTTATTGCTGCACGGATAAAGTACCCGATTGCTATGCTCAGGGAAAAGGCGATTATATCACATTCTCCTGGGAATCTTCTTTCTGGATTTTCAACTGGGTGGCAAATATGGTTTATCCTCGTTATAGCTTGATGATTGATGATGTACGTTCAAGTCAGAAAGAGTTGGAAAGCGGATTCAATATGTCTCAGGATGCTATTGAGGCCACTGCTGCTAAAATGTTAGAAACTGATCCGGCCAAAGCAAAAGCTTTCCTGACAAATTACACAAACATGACTGCTCAGACAGCTTTTGATACATGGAAACGTCTTGGAGAATTCCTTATTGTGAAATACAATGACGGAGTAGTTAAACGTATGAAGGATGGAAAGTTTGAACGCAATGATATTGGTCAGCCTGCACCCGTAATACGTCCCGGATATCCCAAAGATTTCCTTGAAGAATTAGTTAAAGTTACAGGAGATCGCTATAAAGTGACCAAATAAGTCTTTATACAGACAAAAAGGTTACTTCTTATAGAGTGACATGTAAATTTTATTTTTTATTTTTGTGCCGTTATTAATATTATGAATACAGTAACAATTTAAATAAACAATCGTATGGACAATCAAGAATTAATAAAATTCGTAACTGAAAAGGCTAACAAATGGCTCACTCCGGCTTACGATGCAGAAACACAGTCTGAAGTAAAAAGAATGTTGGAAAATGAAGATAAGACAGAACTTATAGAATCATTTTACAAAGACTTGGAATTCGGAACAGGTGGTTTGCGCGGTATTATGGGAGTTGGTAGTAATCGTATGAATATTTACACCGTTGGAGCTGCAACTCAAGGTTTGTCTAACTACCTCAATAAGTCTTTCAAGGAATTAAAGCAGATTTCTGCTGTTATTGGCCATGATAGCCGTAACAATAGTCGTAAGTTTGCCGAAATTTCTGCCAATATATTTTCTGCTAATGGAATAAAGGTCTATTTATTCGAAGACCTTCGCCCTACTCCTGAGATGTCTTTCACAATTCGTCAATTGGGTTGCCAAAGCGGTATTATTCTTACTGCTTCACATAACCCAAAAGAATATAACGGATATAAAGCATATTGGGATGATGGTGCTCAGGTACTTGCACCTCACGACAACGGAATTATTGATGAAGTAAATAAAGTAGCTTCTGCTGCTGATATTAAATTTGAAGGTAATCCTGCTTTGATTGAAATTATCGGAGAAGAGATTGATAAGGCATATTTGGATAAAGTTAAGACCGTATCTATTGATCCGGAAGTTATTGCCCGTCATAATGATTTGAAGATTGTATATACTCCAATTCACGGAACAGGAGTTCATATTATTCCTCGTTCACTCAAAATGTGGGGTTTTACTAATGTTATCCCTGTGCCAGAACAGAATGTAATCAGTGGTGATTTCCCTACAGTGAAGTCTCCTAATCCGGAAGAACCAGCTGCATTGTCAATGGCTATTGAGAAAGCAAAAGCTACAGATGCTGATTTAGTGATGGCTTCTGACCCTGATGCCGACCGTGTAGGTATTTCCTGCAAGGACGATAAAGGCGAATGGGTACTAATTAACGGAAACCAGACTTGCCTGATGTATCTTTATTACATCATCACTCAATATAAAGCACTGGATAAGATTAAAGGTGACGAATTTGTAGTGAAGACTATTGTTACCACAGAACTTGTGAAGACTATTGCAGACCGTAATAAGATTGAATTGCTCGACTGCTATACCGGATTCAAATGGATTGCAAGAGAAATTCGTTTAGCTGAAGGAAAGAAGAAATACATTGGTGGTGGAGAAGAAAGTTACGGATTCCTTGCTGAAGATTTCTGCCGCGATAAAGATGCTGTCTCTGCTTGCTGTTTAATTGCTGAGGTTGCTGCCTGGGCAAAAGATAATGGCAAAACATTATATGAACTGTTGCAGGATATTTATGTAGAATACGGATTCTCTAAGGAAAAAGGTGTTTCTGTAGTGAAACAAGGAAAGAGCGGAGCAGAAGAAATCAAGCAAATGATGACTGATTTCCGTAACAATCCTCCTAAAGAAATGGCCGGATCTAAGATTGTTCTTTATAAAGACTTCCAGACATTGCAACAAACCAATACTGTTACTGGTGAGAAAACTGTTTTGGATATGCCTGAATCTTCTAATGTTCTGCAATATTTTACAGAAGATGGAAGTAAAGTTTCTATCCGCCCTTCAGGAACAGAGCCTAAAATTAAATTCTATATTGAAGTAAAGGGTGAAGTGAAATCACGTGCAGACTATGATAAAGCAAATGCTGCCGCTGATGAAAAGATTAAAGCTGTAATGACTTCTCTGGGTATTTAAGAAGGATTTATTTCAATATTAGTGTCCAACTTATTGTTTGGGCGAAAAATTAGGGCTGAACGCGTTCAGCCCTTTTTATTTACTTTGTTTCTCACCACAAAATTTAAGAGTAAATCTTATAAACAGAAGCATGTATTTTACCGGACAACTAATCTTATTACACTATTTTATATCCTCGTTTAGAGTTTTTAAGAAGTCTTTTTTAATAAGGTGTTTTTTCTAATAAGGAAAAATAAGCTTTGTAAAAAGATTCCTGTACAAACAATTTTTAAGGCATCTGGTTCTAATACTAGGCCACGAAGATACCACATTGATTTTAGTGCACACATATATGCAACCATAACAGAAAAGGAATATAATAGTGCATTATACCGAATTTGCATTTTGTCTTTTTTTGTCTTTTTACAACAAAGTGGAAATAAAAAAATGAAACTAATACCGATCGAAAGAATTGCCATTTGTTTATTAGACTCAGAAAGAAAGAATAAGTCAAACATTCCCCACAAACAATATATAATAGAAATAAGTAAATCTATTATATTGTTTTTTATAAAATTTCTATATTTTATAAGATTCATATATTTACTATTATTCAAGATAACAATCTAAAGCATTTAAGAAAAAAGCTAACCTTAGGAGGCGTTCACTTTTTCTTTTACAAAAACGTCCGAAATATATAAATATGAATTTAAAAGATAAAATTATTTTGAAAATATTTTTTAGTTATAGCTTTTTATTTTGCATCAATGGCGTTTCTTCTCTTTTTTTATTTTTTAGTAATCTTACTGTATTTTCCTGCATATTTGATACTAATGCAACGTTCTGGCTTCATTGTTATAAGCTGAGATACCAATATGGAATTCTCGAAACCAACCTTTATTCCATAGCCGAAGCATCAAAAGAGAGAGGAAGCAAACTACCGATTCCTTCTACCAGATAGATACAGCTTTTTCCATAAAGTAAAATGCGGATGGAATTGCCATATCGTTTCTCTGTTTCAAGAATAACCTGACGGCAAGCACCACAGGGAGGTATTGGTGTTTCAATAAAATCGCGTTCCGTGCGGGCTGCAATGGCAAGAGTCTTTACTGCAGAATCCGGATATTGGGAATTTGCATAGAACAAAGTAGTACGTTCAGCGCAAAGTCCGGAAGGATAGGCCGCATTCTCCTGATTAGTCCCTGTTACGGTTATGCCATTGTCCAGCAAAGCGGCAGCTCCTACAGAGAACTTTGAATAAGGAGCATAACTACGTTTGGTTGCTTCTATTGATTGCTCTATTAATTTTTTATCTTCATCTGAAAGCTCGTCGTATTGGTATACTTTAATAATAGATTTGATCGTCAGATCTTTCATAACTATACTGTTTTTATAGGTTTCATAACAAAGTTAATAAAAGAGATTGGTTAATTCGATTATTTTTATGACTTTTGTAACTTGAAACAGAATAAAATAAATAGTATGAGGTATTTTCGATTGGTTCTTGTATCTGTATTATTGCTGACTTGTACAGTCATGGTGCAGGCTCAATATAGAAATCCCAAATATGTGGCGTACGTGAAACAGTATTGCGATTTGGCTGTGGAACAGATGAAAGAGTACAAAATTCCAGCCAGCATAACTCTTTCTCAAGGATTGCTTGAATCTGGTGCCGGGCTGAGTTCCCTGGCTAAAGAATCAAATAATCACTTCGGAATTAAATGCGGCATGCGTTGGAACGGATCAACTGTGCTTCATGATGATGATGCCCGTAATGAATGTTTTCGTGCCTATAATCATCCGGGAGCTTCGTATGAAGATCATTCCAAATTCCTTACTTCCGGTGCACGTTATGCATTCCTTTTTCGTCTTGACATAACTGATTATAAAGGATGGGCCAAAGGATTAAAGCAAGCAGGATATGCTACAGATCCTTCTTACGCTAATCGTCTGATTACCATTATTGAAGATTACGAGCTTTATAAATATGACAAAGAAGGCCTTTCTAATAAGAAATATACGCATGATAAAAAGGAAAAAACCTCTTTTGTTCCTCATAAGACTTACATAGCCAATGGCTTGGTTTATATTATTGCCCGTCGTGGTGATTCTTTTGAAAGCATTGCCGATGAGTTTGATACATATTCCAAAAAGCTGATTAAAGATAATGATCTTCATAAAGATTATACATTGGCAGAAGGTGATATTGTTTATCTTCATACAAAGAATAAACACTCCTCTACTCGTACTGTTCACGTGGTTCGTGAAGACGATTCTATGCACAGTATTTCCCAGCTTTATGGCATCAGACTTAAAAACCTTTATAAGCTGAATGTTAAATCCGGAGAATATGTTCCTCAGGTAGGTGATTTAATTTGGTTGAGATAATATAAGATTTGCATTTAGTTAAGTCTTGCTGTAGCGCAAAGTAGTAAAAACAAAAGCAGCAACTAATAATTTATTCTAATCTTCTCAATCCAAACATGTACAAGATTGAAAGTAAACATGTACAAGACTGTGAGCAAACTTGTACATGTTTGCATTTTACCCTCCTTTGAGAATTACTAATCCCCCTTTTCCTATTAAATAAATCCAGAGCTGTACGGCATTAATCCATATTGCTTTTATTCAGCTATTTCCAGCTAAACACTTTGCTGAAGGATAAATATGGCTGATAATCAATTAGATATATTTTTTTAGGGTGGAGATGGTGTACATAAATTGTCTTTTTTTTGTTCTAAAAAATATAATTTCAATAATTCTGCAATTTGCGGAATTATTGAAATTATATTTCTGGAAGCCCAAAAAACTCTTTTTATGTACACCATCTCCACCCTATTCTTGTTAGATTATAAACTGCTGTCAATTTATAGTTTTATAAACGCTTGATAATGCGGTCTTTATGGAATAGTAGGTGGTAGAGGTGGCAGCAAAAAAGCCTTTTTTACCTTTCCAGAAATAAAAATTTAAAAAATCTGCAAATTGCGGAATTATCAAATTTTTATTTTCAGAACCGAAAAAAGTATTATTTTACTGCCACCTCTGCCACCCGATTAATAGTAATGAATTGATAATCAGTGTTGAAATATTTGCATCTTGGCATTTGTGTCTTCCTATATACATAAAATTCAGAAAATGTTTGTATGCACAAGATGGTAAGTGTCGACTTTTTATTTCAATATGATAATCTGAGATTTAATGTTATTTGCAGTACTAATTTTGAGTATGTAAATACCTCGGGATAAAGCTTGCACATCAAGTTTATTTGTTCCAATAATAATTTTACTGGTTAATACCTCACTTCCCAAAGTTGTTAAAAGTGTCACTATTCCTGATTCATTTGAATTGTTTTCAATAAAAATATTTTCTTTTGCCGGACTTGGATATACAGTGATTTTGTTTGTTAAGCTATTAATGCCAGTGCTAGTACTTGTTTTTATAACAGAATTCTGCCAGCCGTGAGCAATTACCTGAATTGAGTGTTCTCCTGTATTTAGTTCATCTGCGGCAATAGTTAGTTGTCCGGGCTTCATCGTAAACTGTGAAGTAGTTAGTTCTTTATTGTCCACCAAAACAGAAGCTAGGGAATCTCTCCATGCAACATTATCCTCAAATGTAAGTATAATCTCTTTACCCTCTTGTTTTGCTGTAAGAGAAGGAGCTTTTCCTATTGTTATATGAATTCTGTTTGATACTGCATCGTATGAATCATTGATGTAGAGCGAAGCAAAATAATCTGCTGCTGGTAATTCTCCTGCAGGAATTGAGATGTATCCCTTAGTTGCTCCATATGTATAGTAGAAACCGTCCAGTTGGTCAGTGCCTACAACTTTACCTTCTTTAAAGAGTCCTACCCAGTCTTTTGGAGTACCCGGACCGTTTGCATAATTAATTTTTATATTTTCTCCCGGTGCAAAGTTAGCCTGATCAACAGATACTGACGAAATCTCTGAGCCTACGGAAAAGAACTTACGTGCTACAGGCTCAAAGTAGCCATCTTTGGTAAAGTAATTGATGTAATAATATCCTTTGGATAATGTTTTTGCTGTACCTTCACCTGTGTTTAAGGACAGACTTCCTGTTGCTATTCCCGAATTAAGATATAGCCATGAAGAAGAGTAAGATCCGTTTTCTCCAGGAGTTTCTCCCATACGATATATCCCAATCCAATCATTCGTTAATGAAGGGGCATTTGTATAAGTAATCTTTATTGGCTCGTCTTCATTATACACATTCTTATCAATGCTTATTTGCGGCAAACTACCTACAAAAAAAGGAATGCGGGGAGACAACTCTGTATATCCTCCATCTTTAAAAAGTACGGCGTAATATTGATCCGGTTCAGAAATAGTAAAGGTAAACTTTCCGGTTGATCCGGTAGTGTATGCCCAACGGTCAGATGTTGACCCTCCCGGATTGCTTCCACTTCGAAAGATGCCAATCCATGCATTTTGTCCTTCTGGTACAAATTGGTAATCTACAGTAATATTTTGATTTAAATCAAAAGACTTACCAGTGATAGATATTCCCGGATCTCCATCAATACTTCCGGTAACGTTAAACGAGCGTATATCTGACCAGTCGGACCATTCCAGATTATTGTCGCGATAACGTGTGCGAATGTAATAAGCCCCATTTTTTAATTGATCTTTTCCAATGCTAATTTGAGTGATATCTCTATTCTCATTTTTGTCAAAAGGAATATGCAAAGGTTTGCCTGTTGAACTGAATAGATCTTCTACGTCATTAACACTGTCAACTACTAGTGTAGAGAAATCTTGTGATTGAGCTATCTGGTATTGTACGGTATTTATCGCATATGTTGTAGTGGTGGTGTATTTATTCCCTTTAAAAGTATGTGGTAGTGTAATTTCACTTTCAGTTTGTTCGATAGAAGGTTTCTCGGGAGCCGATTGATTCAGACGTCGACTAAAAGAATCAATTAAAATATTGTCTACTACAATATCGCGGTTACCAATGGCATAACAGTCTGCTTTCATTTCTTTTTTATTGAAGTCAAGTTCTAGAATCTGATACCCCCAGTAGTCAATGGTTTTTTGTACATCATCCATATCTTTTTCTGAAGACATTCCCCATAGTTGATCCCATGAAGCTGCTCCGTTGATAATATGATAAAGAGGATAATCAGTCATTTGTCCTCTATGATATAGGTGATGATGTCCTCCATAGTTAAGAATATGTTTGGGCGTTTCTGATAGTATAGGAACAATTTCATTTCGTACCCAAGATGAAATGTCTCCAACATATTGTTCTGCTTCAATAGGTCTATGGTTTACACTGATTACAAAGTCCACGCTATCATCAGTTTTAACTGCATCTACAACTTTACGTACCCAGTCTTTTTGTTCGGAACTTGTATGCTCAGTACTTAGCACAACAAACAAGACTCTTCCTACCTGATAAGCATAGTAGTTTTCTGTACCACTTTTGATGCCTTGATATTCTAGATCTTCGTAGTGAAAATGCGCTGCATAATTAGCCATACCCGGATCCTGATATGTTTCGTGATTTCCCACAGCTGTCATAATAGGAAGGTAAGGAGATAGAAGAGCCGATTTATTAAGGTGAATAAATTCATATTGATCAAGTGTTCCCAAATCCACTTGGTCTCCTACATTCATTATCATGTTGATATTTTCTTCTACTTTACCATATTTTTCTTCAATCTTGCGTTTAGCTGCTTGCATCAACCATTCATAACCACTGCGAGTTTTAATCTGATGATCGCCCATAAGTAAGATACGCAATGGTTTCAGACTTCCTTTTTCCGGTTCTGTTTTAAAGCGAAATACATCGCTCTCTTTATTTCCTGTTTTTATCTTGTAGGAATATAAAGTACTGGGAGTTAGATTGGTTAGTTGTACGGAATGCCAGTAATAAGAATCTGATAACTTTGCTGCATTGCCTGTAATCGTTTGTGTCAATGTTGCCGGACTATTGCCATATATAACCTCACTACTTCCTGCTGCACTGGTTTTCCAGCATATCCATACGGAATTAGATGTAGCAGTTTGCAAATAAGGTTTTGTCATTTCCATATATTGGTTGGGAACTACAGTTACCCTATGTGCCGTGATCTCCGGGCAGTCACCATTGCCGGTATTCTCATAATAAATGTCAGCTTCACCAAATTCTTTTCCTCCTATAGTAACTGTTTCACCAGGTGCAATAGAATGATCTTGTATTATAGAGATGGGGCGACAGATAGATAAATCCAATGAAAGGGTATCGCTGGTTTCGTTATTAAATAAACGAATAACTTTCAGTGCACTACTTTGAGAAATAAAAGATGTAGCCAAGCTTATCTCTCCACTTCCCTGACCGGCTATAATTCGACATCCTATTGGAGCCTTCCATAAATATGCTTTGACTCCTTCTGTTGCAGGAACCTTGTAATTTGTTGTTTCATTGATTCCTACTATTGTTTTCCCCGTTATGTTTTCTACGGTGATTAACGTTTTGGCCTGTATGCTACTATATGCAACAATAGATAAGAATACATACGTGAGTAAATTCCTTTTCATATTTAATGATTAATAAAATTAAGCTGCAAAATAAGGGTTCTGACATTATGTGACAGCTACAATAAGATTACAATGTAATGACGCTCTAATGACGGTTTTACCAGATATTTATAAGTGAGCAAATTATTTTTTATTTCAGGATAACTGAAAAGTCATACTTGAAACAGACTTGTTTTTTCCTTATAAACGAACAAAGTGTTCATTATCGGACACTCTGTTTTTGTTATATACATTCATTATTAGTGTGTTATGCTTTTGGCATGCACTTTGAATATAATGTTCATATAAAATATAAACATTATATTATATGGACAGAGAAATTCCAAAAGATGTTCAACTTAAAGAGCGTAGAAAGAAAATAATCAAGACTTCCTTAATAGGAATCGTTGCAATAATTCTTATTGTTGTTATAATCTCTTTTATGCGTGCCGGAGTAGACAGAAAAGAACTTGTTTTTTCTACAGTCGATAAAGGAACCATTGAAGTATCAGTAAGTGCTTCCGGTAAGGTTGTTCCGGCTTTTGAAGAGATTATTAATTCTCCCATCAATTCCCGCATTCTTGAAATATATAAAAAAGGGGGCGATTCTGTTGATGTGGGTACGCCAATTCTGAAGCTTGATTTGCAAACTGCTGAAACAGATTATAAAAAGCTTCTTGATGAAGAGCAGATGCGTAAGTATAAGCTTGAGCAATTAAAGGTTAATAACAAGACCAAGCTTAGTGATATGAGCATGCAGATTAAAGTTTCGGCAATGAAACTTAGCAGGATGAAGGTAGAACTTCGTAATGAACACTATCTTGATAGTCTGGGTGCCGGAACAACAGACAAAGTAAAGCAGGCCGAACTTAGTTATAATGTAGCCAAGCTTGAATATGAACAATTGAAACAGCAATATAGTAATGAACAACAGGTTACCGCAGCCGAGTTTAAAGTGCAGCAACTTGATTTTAATATATTCTGCAAGTCTTTAGCCGAAACAAAACGGACACTCGAGGATGCTCGTATCCGTTCTCCCAGAAAAGCAATTCTTACTTTCATTAACAACCAGGTAGGTGCTCAGGTGCAACAAGGAGCTCAGGTAGCTATTATATCTGATCTTTCTCATTTTAAAGTTGATGGTGAAATAGCCGATACATATAGTGACCGTATTACTGCAGGAGGAAAGGTTATTGTTAAGATTGGCAGCGAACAACTTGAAGGAACTGTTGGCAATGTAACCCCACTTTCCAAGAATGGCGTTATATCTTTTACAGTACAGTTGAAGAATGATCATAATCCCCGATTACGTTCAGGCCTGAAAACGGATGTATATATAATGAATGCAGTAAAGGAAAACGTATTACGTATAGCAAATGGGTCTTATTATGCTGGGGCTGGTGAGTATGACTTGTTTGTACAAAACGCAAACAGCCTGATAAAGCGTAAAGTTCGTTTAGGAGATAGTAATTTTCAATATGTGGAAGTTATATCCGGATTGCAGCAAGGCGATCAGGTGGCAGTTAGTGACATGACCAATTACAAGAATAGATCTAAACTGAAAATTAAGTAAGTTATGTATAAACAATATCTGAAACAGGCGTGGCAGTTGTTGAAGCAAAACAAATTGTTTAGCAGCATTTATATTATAGGTACCGGATTAGCTATTTCAATGGTAATGATCGTGGCAATTGTCTATTATATAAAGATTGCCAATATTTATCCGGAGACTAATCGCGATAGAATGCTGGTTGCAGAGTCCTTGATTGAACGAGGTAAAAGTAACAGTTCTTTTACTAATAGTTCTTCTTTCTCGTATAGTGCTGTGAATGAATATTTTTATTCACTAAAATCGGCAGAAGCTGTAACAGCTGTTTTTAGAGTATATGGTTCAGCTCCTTATATTCAACTTTCAGATAATAAAACACGGGTTCCTGTTCAGGTAAAGTATACTGATAATGCTTATTGGAAAGTCTTTAATTTCTCTTTTGTTGATGGAAAACCTTATTCTCAGGCCGATTTTATTTCAGGTATTCACACTATGGTGATATCAAAATCACTGTCTAAAGAGATTTTTGGATCAGTCAATGCTGTAGGAAAAACATTATCAATGGATTTTACTGAATATCGTATTTCCGGAGTGGTACGTGATGTATCTTATGCCACACCTGAAACTTTTGCTCAGGCATGGGTTCCATATACTTGCAGAGATGATTATAAAGCTGGGTTCAATGGTATCAGTGGATTATTGGGTGGCATGAAAGTTTATATTTTGTGTCATTCATCTTCCGAGGCTGATAAAATCTCAAAGGAGGTTTCAGATAAATTTCAGAGATATACTAATAGTCAAAAGAAAGTTCGAATTGAACTTACTGGTCAGCCTGAATTATATTGGAAAAGCGTATTTCGCACTTGGACAAATGTGCCTCAGAATTGGAAAGAAGTTATAAAGAGTTACTCTCTTTTACTTATGCTCTTTTTAATGGTGCCGGCTATAAACCTTTCAAGCATGATATCTTCACGCATGAACGAAAGGGTTTCCGAAATAGGAGTGCGTAAAGCATTCGGAGCCCCTGGGCACTCTTTACTAAATCAAATCTTATTTGAAAACTTGATTCTGACTTGCCTTGGAGGAATAGCGGGACTATTGTTCTCATATATACTGATTCTGTTGGGACATAACTGGTTATTGAGTGTATTTGATGCCTGGACTTCTCCATTACCTGAAGGGGTAGAGGTTGACTTTTCCCCTTCAATGCTTATAAATCCTACAATATTTGTGGTAACTTTCATAGTTTGTCTGGTACTGAATTTACTGTCAGCTATTTTGCCCGCATGGATTTCATTGCGTAAAAACATTGTTGACTCATTGAATGCTAAGAATTAAGGTTATGTTTAAACAGATACTAAAACAATTGTGGGCGCAACGTCGCTCAAATTCATGGATATTACTTGAGTTGATAGTCGTTACTGCTGCTATTTGGTGGGTAATAGATCCTTTGTATGTTATTCGTTGCAATCAAACTATTCCACAAGGATTTGATTGCACAGATGTTTACCGTATTACTCTTGGGGAATTGCCTAAAAAGTCTCCTGCTTATAAAGCAGAAGAATCTGACTCTGTCAATGCTCTTGTCAATTTCAACAGAATAGTAGATAGTATTAAACAGTATCCCGGAGTTGAGGCTTCAGTGGTGATTCGCTATTATTATCCATTCTCCGATAGTAATAGCAGTAGCTCTTATCATTATAAATCTATTGAGGCAAATGCATGGAACATGGGATATTATAGTGCTGGCGATTATTTTCAGGTATTTCGCTATACTTCTGCTGCTGATCATAGCTGGCAAAGTTTGGCAAAGATTAAGATTAACACAAATGATGTATTCATCACTAAAGATATTGAGAAGAAAATGTTTGGTAATAAGTCGGCATTGGGAAAGAAACTCACTGGTGATGATTCCACCAATGTATATACAGTAGTTGGTGTTTTAGATTATGTGAAGCTAATTAGTTCAGGACAACCTCAGCCGATTATTATTTCTCCTGAAATGAAAATGAATCAGACATCATCAATAAATGAAGTGAAGATTTTTATCAGAATGAAAAAGGGGACTGCTGAGAAACCTTTTCTGGAAACATTCAAAAAACAGATGTTTAGCGATTTATCTATAGGTAACTATTATTTGACTGAGATTAACTCTTATGATAGAATTAAGACTGACTATGAATATTCTCGTGGAATAACAAATATACTTCGTATAAAAACAGGCTTATGTATATTCTTTTTGGTAAACATTTTACTTGGTGTTGTTGGAACTTTCTGGTTAAAATGCAGAGCACGCCGTGATGAAATAGGTTTGCGAATGGTATTGGGCAGTACCCGCGAAGAGTTGCATAAGTTCTTTATAACTGAAGGCTGGTTGCTTACTACTCTGGCATTTATAATAGGAATAATTATCAATCTTCAGTTTGTCTATTTTAATGGATTTTACCAGACAGATCAAAACAATGAAACTGGCATTCCATGGGTTAATAATGCTTGTATCCATTTTGCTGCAGTTAGCATCATCGTTTATGTGTTGTTGCTGGTTACTGTATTGCTAGCTACATGGCTACCTGTTTCAGCTGCATGTAAAGTATCTCCTGTTGATGTATTAAGAGACGAATAATATAAATAGAAATTTAAACAATTAAAATACTCACAATTATGATTAAGCTTACAGAATTAAACAAGATTTATCGTACCGACGAGATTGAGACCGTTGCTTTGGAGAATGTGAACCTAGAAGTGCAGAAAGGCGAGTTTTTAAGTATTATGGGACCATCTGGTTGCGGAAAGTCCACTTTACTTAATATTATGGGACTGCTTGATGCACCTACTTCGGGTACAATTGAAATAAATGGAACTCAAACGGTTAAGATGAAAGACAAAGAACTGGCTCAGTTCCGTAATCAGAAACTGGGATTCGTGTTTCAGAGTTTCCATTTGATCAATTCACTCAACGTGATTGATAATGTAGAGCTTCCTTTGCTTTACCGAAAGGTGGCTTCTTCCGAAAGAAGAAAAAGGGCAGAAGAAGTTTTGGAAAAAGTGGGTTTAAGTCACCGTATGCGTCATTTCCCAACTCAGCTTTCGGGAGGTCAGTGTCAACGTGTGGCTATTGCCCGTGCTATCATTGGTAATCCGGATATTATTCTTGCCGATGAGCCGACCGGTAATCTGGATTCAAAGATGGGAGCAGAGGTTATGGATATTTTGCATAGACTAAATCAGGAAGACGGACGCACCATTGTGATGGTAACACATGATGAACGTCAGGCAAAACAAACAGCGCGAACTATCCGGTTCTTTGACGGACGACAAATACAATAAAACTGTAGATAGAAAAAGATCTAATATAATAGAGAATGTATAAATTGTATCTAAAACAATCCTTGCAGATGCTAAAACAGAATAAGTTTTTTAGCATTATTTCAATTGTGGGCACTGCGCTTACTATTGCATTTGTAATGGTTATATATATGGTATACGATATCCGTACTGACAATGTTTCTCCGGAAAATAATCGAGACAGAATGGTATATTCGGGTGATGGATACTCATATCTCACAAAAGACCATTCAAGTTGCAATTCCGGAATGTCTTTGAAAGCAGCAAAAGCTGTGTTTGGTTCTTTGCCTCATGCAGAGCTAGTGGCTTATGAAAAGGAAAGTTTTGTTGCTTATACAGGTTCTTCTCAGGAGAATGGAATGAAACGTAAAGTAAAGCAGGTAGACACAGCTACCTGGAAACTTTTTCATTATCAATTTATTGCAGGTCGTCCATTTAATGATGAAGAGTTTAGTGCATTCCGAAAGGTAGCAGTTATTACTGAAAGTGTGGCTAAGCAGACATTTTATACTACTGATGTAGTTGGAAAAGATATTCTTGTAAATTTTCAGCCTTACCGGATAGTTGGTGTGATTAAAGATATTAGTTCTCTTTTTGATGCTGCTTTCTCTGAGGTTTGGATTCCTTATGATCTGAATGCTCCCGATTGGCGCACCAATGAGCAAATGTATGGGGTGTATAAAGCAATAGTTCTGGCAAAAAGTCCTTCTGATGTTGATGTAGTTAAGAAAGAAATAGCAAACAATGTCAGGAAATTGAATAAAACCTTAGTGGAACATACTTTTGAAATGCAGAAGACTTATACTCAGGTAGAACATTCATTTCTAAAGGATTCAGACTTGAATCCTATGTGGATATTCTTTGGTCTGGCATTGGTTCTGCTTATTGTTCCAGCTATAAATATTTCGGGCTTATTATCTTCTCAGATGAATAAAAGACTTTCAGAAATTGGAGTTCGCAAAGCTTATGGAGCTCATAAATACCAGGTGCTGACTCAGTTGATGACTGAAAATTTTATACTGGCATTAATTGGAGGAATCATTGGCTTTATTTTTTCCTGCGTTACTCTGTATATCTTTAAAGTCTGGTTATTGGCCGGAGATACAGCTTTACATGCAGTCCAGAACTTTGATATTTCAATCTTTCTGTTCTTGCGCCCTTCAGTCTTTGCAGGAGTTTTTCTGGCTTGTCTTTTATTTAATTTATTGTCTGTCTTTATTCCTGCTTATCAGGCAACAAAGAAGAATATTATTGATGCATTAAAAGGAGAATAAATTATGATAAAATCTATATTAAAACGAATTTGGGTACAGCGCAGAGGAAATACCTGGATATTTTCAGAACTTTTAATTGTGTTTGTTTTACTTTGGTATGCTACAGATTTCCTTTTTGTATATACAAAATCAGCTTTTGAGCCAAAGGGCTATAATACTGAACATGTGTACCATATTGCTATTTCAGCCAATCCGAATCTTATACCCAAAACCAGTAATGAAGATAGCCTTAACACTTTATGGGTTAAACCTTATAATGAACTGATCAGACGAATAAAAAGTTATCCCGGAGTTGAGGCCGTTTGCTACTATTTTGGGACGGAGAGTTATTCTGAGGGAACAATGTTTCAATGTTATGTGTCAAAAGATACAGCTCATGTAGTTCAAGCTAATATATTTTATGTCAGCCCGGATTACTATAACGTATTTAAGATAGACATGGTTAAAGGAGGATTTACTAATTGGAATATGAATGAACAACCTCAACCGGCTGTACTTACCACTGATTTTGCTGATTCTTTATTTAGAGGTAAGTCTGAGATAGGTAATTCTTTTTCAGATTATTATGAATCAGGCAAACATTATAAAGTTGTAGGTATTGCCCAAAAAAGTAAGCAAGATGAGTATAACAGGTATGATAAATTTATATATGTTCCTATAGAAGAATATATGATACAGGCTAATATACCAAACACTGCAGTCAGAGTAAGAGCTGAAGAAGATCATCACTTTGCTGAAACCTTTATGAATAAAATGAGAAAACGGTTGCAAGTTGGGCCCTATTACTTATTTAATATAGAATCTTATGACGAGAGTAAACAAATATATGATGCTTCAAAAGGTACAAGTAATTACATTAAAAGCGGTTCGGCACTGATCTTGTTTTTTATTATCAATATCTTTTTGGGAGTGATGGGCACTTTCTGGTTTCGAACGCAAAGTCGTTCTTCCGAGATTGGATTAAGAATGGCACTTGGCTCTTCAAAACGGAAATTGCGCCGATTAATGATAAGCGAGGGAATTATTCTGTTAAACTTAGCAGCAATTCCAGCTATTATTATTTGTATAAACATTGCCCATGCCGATTTTACTTTCAATAAATTAATGGATTTTACAGTTTTACGTTTCTTTATTTGCACTCTGATTACTTATGTTTTAATGATAGTAATGGTTGTGCTTGGCGTTTGGTATCCTTCAAAGATTGCTTCAAATATATTACCTGTAGAAGCTTTGAGAAATGAATAGTATTAATGAATAACAGATTATAGAATGTATAAACAATATTTAAGCCAGACAATAAATTTGCTGAAAGAAAACAAACTTCTCAGCTTTATTTCCATAGTTGGAACCGCGCTGGCCATTTGCATGATTATGGCTATCGTAATAGTCTTTGAAGTAAAGACGGCTAATTATGAACCAGAAACTCATCGTGACAGAATGTTGACTGTAAAATGGGGTGGAGCTGCAGAAAAAGAGCATCCAGAGATGAATTCCAATTCAATGATATCACTTAAAGTTGTAAAGCAGTGTTTTTATCCATTGAATAATGTGGAAGCTGTAACCGGAGTAATGCCATTTCAGCAGAAACTGGCGAGCATTCCCAGTGGAACAACAAACTTTAAATGTGATGTAAGTTATACAGATGCGGCATTCTGGAAAGTTTTTGATTTTTCTTTTTTGAAGGGTACTCCTTATGTGAAGGAAGAATTTGAAAGTGGAATCAGAAAAGCTGTTATTTCAGAAAATATTGCACGTAGGTTATACGGAACAACAGATGTTGTTGGAAAGACTATTAGCCTTAGCTATCAGAATTATACTATTTCTGGAGTTGTGAAGAATGTTTCTACTTTGGCAGAAGCAGCCTATGCTCAGGTATGGGTTCCTTATACTACAAATAACCAATCTGAAACACTTCAGTTCTGTGAAAATCTTCTTGGTTGTTTCAGGTGTTATATCCTGGCTCATAGTAGTGCAGACTTTGATGATATCAGAAATCAGGTTAATCGCAATGTGACTGTTTTAAATGCATCGCAAAAAGAACAGATTTTATTATTGCGTGGTCAACCAGATACCCAGTTTGTGCAATTAACCCGTAAATGGGCGAATAACGATGCAAAGGTTAAGGAAACGGTGATTCAATATTCAATTATACTAACTCTTTTGTTGCTTGTTCCTGCCATCAACTTATCGGGGATGACCCATTCACGAATGAAAAAACGTATGTCTGAAATAGGAGTTCGAAAAGCTTTCGGAGCTAACCGAAAAGAACTTTTGGAACAGGTATTATATGAGAATTTCATTTATACTATTCTTGGAGGAATCTTTGGACTTATACTATCTTATATATCTGTTGTCTTTTTGAAAACATGGCTTTTAAACAATTTGATGGATGGCTATTTATCAGGAAGTTCATCGCTAAATGTTGCCATGTTGTTTCAGCCATCTATCTTTCTGTATGCATTTATATTCTGTTTGTTGCTGAATATGATGAGTGCAGGTATTCCTGCATGGAAAGCTTCAAGAACTAAAATTGTTAATGCTCTAAATGATAAATAAGATGATAAAACATATTCTAAAACAAATCTGGACTCAACGATTAGCCAATTCATGGTTGTGGGCTGAATTATTCTTAGTTTCTGTATTTTTGTGGTTTATTGTAGACTATATCTTCGTTGTTGCAAATATTTATTATACGCCTACAGGTTACAATATAGATCATACTTATCAGGTTACAATGGATCAGTTATTGCCGGGCAGTGAAAATTATGTTTCTCCCGAGAAAAAGAAGACTACAGCTGGTGAAGATCTGCTTACAGTTGTAACTCGTATCCGTAATTATCCTGGAATAGAGGCTGTCTGTCTGTCTCAATATGGTATTCCATATAGTGGTGGTAATTCATTTAATAATTTTGTACTTGATACTGTTGATGTTAATATGCAACGCCGTAATGTTACACCCGATTTCTTTCGTGTCTTTAAGATTACAACTTCCGATGGAAAGATTGACCCTCTGGTGTCTGCTTTGAAAGAAGAAAATTCATGTGTTGTATCCAAAGAAGCCGAAGAACGATTTGTGAAGTGTGGGCGTCCTTTACTAGGAGCAATCCTAAAAAGAGACGATTCCTCAAAAGTTAAATTGAATGGCATAAGCTCTTCTATCCGCTACAGTGAATTTTCAAGAAAGAAGGCTAACATATTTCTCAAGCTATCAGAATCCACAATAGCAAAAGATAATACTTCTAATTTAATTGCCGGAACAGAGATCTCATTCAGGGTTTCTCCTGATGCTGATCACGGTTTAATTTCTCGTTTCAAGAAGGATATGAACAGACAATTGAATATTGATAATGTTTTCTTGCTTGATGTTAAACCAATGTCGGATGTGCGTAACAGATTTTTTCTGGCTACGGGTGATTTTAACGAATTAAATACACGTTTAATCGTTGTGGGCTTTCTTCTTATGAATATCTTCCTTGGTATTATTGGAACATTCTGGTTTCGCACGGCTTACCGTAGAGGAGAGATGGGGTTGCGAATTGCCCTTGGCTCTACACGTACAAGTTTACGTGGGTTATTGATTGCTGAAGGATTGGTACTTTTAACTATTGCCATTATTCCTGCAACAGTAATGTCTTTCAATATAGGTAGGGCTGATTTGGTTGATGTTGACCGGATGGATTTTACGTTTATGCGTTTCCTTATAGGAATTGCAGTAACCTATCTGTTGATGATCGGCATGATTATTCTGGGAATCTGGTATCCGGCCCGTCAGGCTATGAAGATACAGCCGGCAGAAGTTCTTCATGAACAATAAATTGCAGGCGGAAGATTAAGAATCATAAAGGAGTGGTTTTAATTCTCCTGTACAAAAGATTGCATTCTTCTGTACAAAACAATTCATTCTTTTGTACAGAAGAATGAATTGTTTTGTACAAGGAAAAAATAAAGTCTGGTTTTAAAAATTAAAGGTATGGTGTTAGTAATATTGTTAGTGATTATTCTCTCTCTTTTTTCCTGCGAGGCAAAGGCACAAAGGCAGCTTTCGCTGGATGAAACTATCTCGTTGGCACGCATGCAGAGCGTGGATGCTACCGTGGCACTCAGTGAGTTAAAGACTGCCTACTGGGAATATCGCACGCACCGTGCGGATATGCTTCCGGAGGTAAACTTCACTGGTACGCTGCCTTCTTATAATAAGAGTTACAGTTCCTATCAGCAAAATGATGGGTCGTATACTTTTGTTCCCAACAATTATTTAGGGCTTTCGGGAAAGCTTTCCGTTGACCAGAATATATGGCTCACCGGAGGTAAACTTTCACTCACTTCATCGCTCGATTATTTGAAGCAACTCAGTTCGGGAGGCACGCATCAGTATATGAGTGTGCCCGTTGGTCTGACACTCACTCAGCCCATATTTAACGTGAATAACCTGAAATGGAAACGGAAAATAGAACCTGTGCGCTATGCTGAGGCAAAGGCTGCTTATATAGAAAGTACGGAGAAGGTAACAATGAAGGCTATTACTGATTTCTTTGAGCTTTTGCTGGCAAAGGAAAATCTGAATATTGCCCGTCAGAACTTACAGAATGCTGATAAACTTTATGAGATTGCTAAGGCAAAAAGAACGATGGGGCAGATATCGGAGAATGAAGTATTGCAATTAAAGCTTGCTGCACTCAAGGCAAAGGGGAGCGTAACGGAAATGGAGAGTAATCTGAACGCAAAGATGTTTCAGCTTCGTTCGTTTATAGGGTTAAGTGAGCAGGATAAGATAGAACCTGTTGTTCCAACTGCGGTTTCCATGATGAATATTGACTATCAAACGGTGCTTGACAAGGCACACGATAACAACTCTTTTGCACAGAATATTCGTCGTCGCCAGTTGGAAGCCGATTATAACGTGGCTGCTGCCAAAGGTGCTCTGCGAAACATAGATCTTTTTGCTTCAGTGGGCTACACAGGGCTGAACAAGGATTTTAGTTCTACCTACCAGAACCTGATGGATAATCAGATTGTGCAGGTTGGCGTAAAGATTCCCATCCTTGATTGGGGGAAGCGTCGTGGCAAGGTAAAGGTGGCGGAAAGTAACAGAGCGGTTGTTGTTTCAAAAATAAAACAGGAGCAGATGGATTTCAATCAGGACATATTCCTGTTGGTTGAGCATTTCAATAACCAGGCCATGCAACTGAATATTGCCACAGAGGCCGATGATATTGCTCAGCAACGCTATAAAACATCCATCGAAACCTTCCTTATCGGGAAAATAAATACGCTCGATCTCAATGATGCGCAGACCAGTAAGGATGATGCCCGCCAGAAACATATTTCTGAACTCTACAAATATTGGTATTATTATTATCAGATCCGTAGTCTAACATTGTTCGATTTTCAGAAGAATACAACTCTCGATGCCGAATTTGATGAAATTGTGAAAAAATAATAACTATATTTGCAAAAACTCACTAAACATGATTTTAATAATTGACGATGATCAGGCGGTACGTTCCTCTCTTACTTTCCTTTTAAAGAGGGTGGACTACGAGGCCGAGGCGGTTTCAAACCCGAAAGCGGCCATTGAATTGGTACGTTCGGTAGTTCCTCAGCTGATTCTGATGGATATGAATTTTTCGCTTACCACAACCGGTGAGGAAGGATTGATATTGATAAAGCAGGTAAAGATATTCTGTCCGGATGTTCCCGTAATTCTGATGACAGCCTGGGGCTCTATCACTTTGGCTGTTCAGGGAATGCAAGCCGGCGCTTTCGATTTTGTGACCAAACCATGGAACAATGAAATGTTGCTGAAGTCCATTCGCACGGCACTTGATCTCTCTGCTCAGAAGCTGGAAACTCCAACGGCAATGAACCGTACAGAAATGGATGGGAAATTTCACTTTGATAAAATAATAGGTAAGTCGGCTGCGCTGATGGCTGTGCTCAATACCGTGGGGCGCATTGCCCGCACCAATGCATCCGTACTTATTACGGGTGAGAGTGGCACGGGAAAGGAACTCATTGCTGAGGCTATCCATGTGAATAGTGGGCGGTTAAAGGAACCGTTTGTCAAGGTAAACCTGGGGGGAATCTCCCAAAGTCTGTTCGAGAGTGAGATGTTCGGCCATAAGAAGGGAGCATTTACCGATGCCTCTTCCGATAGAACGGGGCGCTTTGAACTTGCAAACAAAGGAACTATCTTTCTGGATGAAATAGGAGACCTTGATCCTTCCTGTCAGGTGAAGCTATTGAGGGTGCTTCAGGACCAAACATTTGAAGTTTTAGGCGACAGCCGTCCCCGGAAAACAGATGTCCGTGTGGTGAGTGCCACCAATTGTGATCTGCATGCCATGGTCAATGAGCGGACTTTCCGTGAAGACCTTTTCTATCGTATTAATCTGATTACCATTCACCTGCCTTCGCTCAGAGAACGAAAGGACGATATACCTTTGCTGGCTCGCCATTTTGCCGATCAGCAATCAAAACAAAATGCATTGCCATCGGTGAACTTCTCACAGGAAGCCATCACTTTTTTGCAATCATTGCCTTATCCCGGTAATATCCGTGAGCTAAAGAATCTGGTGGAACGGACTATTTTAGTGAGCGGAAAAGAGACTCTCGAAGCATCCGACTTTGAAAGCCAGTACCAGAGACGAGACGAACAGCAGTCGGTAATCCGTTCCGGGATGACTCTTGATGAGATAGAACGGCAAACCATTCTTCATACAATGGATTTACACAACGGAAATATCTCACAAGTGGCTCTTTCGCTCGGAATAAGCAGGGCAGCTCTTTATCGCCGACTAGAGAAATTCGGAATAAAATACTAAGCAGATCATGAAACTGAAAAGCCTCTTCTGGATATTTACTTTTTTGTTGCTCACAGTCCTTTCCGTGCTGACCTACAATGTTATGCAGAAAGGCTCTTTTATGTTCTATCTGCTTGAAGGTCTTATTGCGGTAACAATTGTATTTCTTTCTATCTTTTACCGGAAGATAGTAAAACCTTTGCATACCATTGGTAACGGTATGGATTTGCTTAAGGAGCAGGACTTCGGTTCACGGCTTAGTCCGGTAGGGCAATATGAAGCCGATAGAATAGTGAATGTATTTAACCGGATGATGGAACAGCTTAAAAATGAGCGGCTTCGCCTTCGCGAACAGAATACTTTCCTTGATTTGCTTATCAATGCTTCTCCGCTGGGGGTGATAATTCTTAATTATGATGAGAAAATAACCTCTCTTAATCCATCTGCCTTGAAAGTTCTTGGAATTCATTCCTGTGAGAGTATAATTGGTAAGATGCTTTCAGAATTCCAGTCACCATTAGCTGAAGAGCTTTGTCAGTTATCTCTTAATGATACCCGCACCGTGCAACTGAATGATGCGAATATTTACAGATGTACATACTCATCTTTTATTGATCAAGGCTTTCAGCACCCTTTTATGTTGGTTGAAAGTCTCACAGATGAGGTGATGAAAGCTGAAAAGAAGGCCTATGAAAAGGTAATCCGTATGATTGCTCACGAGGTGAATAACACTACGGCTGGCATAACTTCTACGCTCGACACGGTGGAAGTAACTTTAGCTGATGTTGAAAATACGGAAGATATACGTGAAGTGATGCGTGTGTGTATTGACCGATGCTTTAGTATGAGCCGCTTTATCACTAATTTTGCCGATGTGGTTAAGATTCCCGACCCCGATTTACGCAGTCAGGATCTCAACGAACTGGTTAACTCCTGCAAAATATTTATGGATAATATTTGTCACAACCGTTATATTACCATGTCGCTTGATCTTTCAGAAAATCTTGATAAAGTAATGATTGATTCCTGCCTATTTGAACAAGTGCTGGTAAATATTATAAAGAACTCGGCCGAGAGCATTGATTCTGATGGAGAGATTATAATCCGCACAACAAATAATCCTGTTTGTCTCGAGATTGCCGACAATGGTAAAGGTATAAGCAAAGAAACCGCTGCCAAACTCTTTAGTCCTTTCTTCTCTACCAAACCTGGCGGACAGGGAATAGGCCTGATCTTTATTCGTGAAGTCCTTGTAAAGCATGGCTGTACTTTCTCTTTGCGTACTTACGAAGATGGACTAACCCGTTTTCGTATTCTTTTCAATTAATTTTTCTTCTGGTTATATCAGTTGCACAACGTTATAATTGTGGATGGATAGTAAAATAGTAGCAGATGAACCTTGATTAGTAGCAGATAAAAACGATAAAAACTGGATCTGCTACTACCTGAAAAGTCTGCTAACAGGCCATTGTATGCAAAAATAGTGGCAGGTGGCAGTAACTTTCTGGAAAAACATTTTTTTTGTAGAGCTCATAAGTTCAGAATATGAATGCAGGGAAAGCGTAATATTCTGCAAAAGCTGAAATTTATTAATTGATTGAGACGAGATATGAACTGAAAAGCAAAAAGAAAGGTTGCCCTTAATGAGCAACCTTTTCCTTTTATTTAATTTCAATTTCTTCCTTCATGTCAATCTCTTCGCCATTTGAATCATAGAATATATATTCCAGAAAGGCGAGTTTTTGATTAGGAATAATTTTAATTCCAAATCCGTATTTTACCTGCCATTTACGTTTCAAGGAAAATAATCCTTGATTTACATAAGCATCAATATACGGGTGGATGTGAAGAGTGAATTTCTTTACCTTTAATTTATTTACAAGGTAATCAATTTTATTCTCTAAAGTATCTGTAAAAAGAATGGATGGCTTAATAGTTCCTTTTCCAAAGCAGGTAGGGCAAGCTTCACTTGTATTTACATCCATTGCCGGACGAACGCGCTGACGGGTAATTTGCATTAACCCGAATTTGCTTAGCGGCAAGATGTTGTGTTTGGCTCTGTCCAGTTGCATATTAGCGCACATTCTTTCGTAAAGCTTTTGTCTGTTCTCAGCCTCATTCATATCGATAAAGTCAATAACAATGATTCCTCCCATATCGCGGAGTCTCAGTTGTCTTGCTAATTCATCGGCTGCTCCCATATTCACTTCCAAAGCATTTCCTTCCTGGCTGTTTGTTCCTTTGGCACGATTGCCGCTGTTAACATCAACCACATGAAGGGCTTCGGTATGCTCAATAATCAGATATGCACCACTCTTGTAGGATATTGTCTTTCCAAATGAAGACTTAATTTGTTTGGTGATACCGAAATTGTCATAGATAGGAAGCTGTCCTTTATATAACTTTACGATTTCTGCTCTTTCAGGAGCAATGAGGGTAACATAATCCTTTACTTCTTCATATACATGCTCATTATTTATGTATATGTTCTCGTAAGAAGGATTAAACAAATCACGCAATAAAGCAACTGTTCTGCTGGTTTCTTCGTATACAAGTGTTGGATACTTAGTAACCTTCTGAACCTTAGTAATGCTTTCTTCCCAATGTTTTAAAAGAACTTTAAGTTCTCCATCAAGTTCTGCAACCCTTTTACCTTCTGCCACTGTACGAACAATAACACCAAAATTCTTTGGTTTAATGCTTTGCAGAAGCTGCTTCAGTCGGGCACGCTCTTCACCTGATTTAATCTTTTGTGATACAGAAACCTTATCATTAAAGGGGATAAGTACCAAATATCTTCCTGCGAAGGATATCTCGGCTGTTAATCGTGGCCCTTTAGTTGAAATTGGTTCCTTTACAATCTGAACAACAACTTCCTGTCCAACTTTTAATGTATTGGTGATAGTTCCTTCTTTCTCAATATCAGGAAGGATTGTTGCTTTTGTAATGGGATTAAGCTTCTTTCTGTCGCTTAATGTTTGCTTTACGTACTTTTGTAGAGAATTAAATTGAGGACCTAAATCTAAATAATGAAGAAAAGCATCTTTTTCGTAACCAACATCCACGAAGCAAGCATTTAAACCGGGCATCAATTTCTTAACGCGGCCTAAATACATATTTCCCACAGAGAAGGAAATGTTTCTTCCTTCACTTTGAAGTTCCACTAAACTCTTGTCCTCAAGTAGTGCAATGGAGATCTCTTTGGGTTGTACGTCTACTACCAGTTCGCTTGTCACAATATATCTTTCTTTATTAATTTAAGTGATGAACAGTAAAACTATATCTATTGTTCATTGAAGTACCTCTTTACACAAAGAACAAACTTACAAGACATTTGTCTTTACAAGTTTGTTCTTTATCTTCTGTCATGCAGACTAAAAATTATTTCTTGCTTTTATGTCTGTTCTTTCTTAGTCTCTTCTTACGCTTGTGAGTTGACATCTTATGTCTTTTCTTCTTCTTTCCGCTTGGCATAGCTTCAAAATTTTATGGTTAATACTCTTGTTAATTATTTTTTTACCGCAATAGTAAATGTCTTTGCAGGTTTGAACGACGGAATATTATGTTCTGGAATAATAATAGTAGTGTTTTTAGAAATATTACGAGCTGTTTTCTGAGCTCTTTTCTTAACTACAAAACTACCAAAACCACGCAAATAAACGTTATCTTCATTTGATAAGGACTCCTTTACTGAATCCATAAATGCTTCTATTGTTGTAAGCACTGTAGTTTTATCAATACCTGTGTTTTTGGCAACCTCGTTTACAATATCTGCTTTTGTCATTTTTAAAAAAATTCTATGTTATACGTACTTCTAATTTTTTGGAATGCAAATATATAGCTTTTTAGGTTCCCAAAAAAATATATTCTTAAGATTTTTCTAAAAAAGTAAGTTGCTTCTCGTTTATTGCCTTACTTTTGCGAAAATGATGTTATTTATGACTTATAATGAGTGAATTTAGTGATAAAATTATAGATTGGTATAACTTAAATAAGCGAAGTTTACCCTGGAGAGAAATTACAAATCCTTATTTAATATGGATTTCAGAAATTATATTGCAGCAAACACGTGTTGCGCAAGGGTATGATTATTTTGTTCGGTTCATAAATAGATTTCCCACGGTTCAGTCATTGGCTGAAGCGGATGAAGATGAAGTATTAAAATACTGGCAAGGGTTAGGATATTATTCGCGTGCACGTAATTTACATTTTGCAGCAAAAAGTATTAAAGGTGATTTCCCGGAAACTTATAATGATATTTTATCTTTAAAGGGAGTAGGGGAGTATACTGCTGCGGCAATATGTTCTTTTGCCTTCAATATGCCTTATGCTGTTGTGGATGGAAATGTATATAGAGTTTTATCCCGGTATTTGGGTATTCAGACTCCGATTGATTCATCTGAAGGAAAAAAGATGTTTGCTTCATTGGCTAATGAATTTCTGGATAAATCAAAACCTGCGACTTATAATCAGGCCATAATGGATTTTGGTGCGTTGCAATGCACACCTTCTTCACCAGATTGTTCTACCTGTCCGTTGGCCGACAGTTGTGTGGCTTTATCGGAAGGAGTGATAAATATGTTACCGGTGAAACAACATAAAACCAAGACTACAAATCGTTTCTTTAATTATATATATGTACGCATGGGCGCGTATACCTTTATAAATAAACGTAATGGAAATGATATCTGGAAGAATCTTTTTGAATTACCTCTGATTGAAACCGAACGATCACTGAATGATGAAGAGCTGTTTGCTTCAACTGAATTTCAGCAATTATTTGCTTCGGATGAAGAGCCGGTTATTCGTTGTTTATGCCGGGATGTAAAACATGTATTGTCTCACAGGGTGATTTATGCAAACTTTTATGAAGTTATTTTGCCTGAAGAATCAACCTCCTTTTCTTTCTATCAGAAGGTTGCAATAGCAGATATTGACCGTTATGCAGTGCCACGTTTGGTGCATAGTTTCTTTGAGAAATATTTATAAATTAATTACTTTATCCTTGTTTAATGTCGTATTTCTGATTATTTTTGACGGCAAAAGCATATTTTATAATTAAAAAAACTAATTTTATGTCTGTAAATAAAGTGATATTGATTGGAAATGTCGGGAAAGATCCTGATGTTAGATATCTGGATAGTGGCGTGGCAGTGGCAAACTTTACGTTGGCAACTTCTGATAAAGCATATACATTAGCAAATGGCACACAGGTTCCTGAAAGAACTGAATGGCATAATATTGTTTTATGGAGAGGATTGGCAGAAATAGCCGAGAAATATGTTCATAAAGGAGATAAATTATACATTGAAGGGAAAATCAGAACCCGTTCTTATGATGATCCTAATGGTGCAAAGAGATACATTACTGAGATATTTGCAGATAGCATGGAAATGTTGACTCCAAAAGGTAGTCAGAGTTCTGCTAATGCCCCTCAGGCACAACCTCAAAACAATCAGGTACAATCTCAGCAACCGGCAACACAGGAAAATCCAACCGATGATTTACCTTTTTAATTAATGAATTGTGAATTATGAAATATGAATCAGATTTTAATTTATCCGGTTCATATTTCATAAAACTTATTCATGATTCGGATAAGATGTTTAACTAAAACCAGATTCTTTGGACTCAGATGCGTTTTTATGCCCTTTGGCAATTTCTTTTAGCGGTATAACCGTAAATACTCCTTCTCTTTATGCAGAAGCAGCGCTGATATTAGCTCTTCTGTTATTGTTTGTTTCGGGCTTTGCCTCAGCCTCAGAGGTTGCTTTTTTCTCTCTTTCTTCATCCGATTTAAATAGTATCGGACAGCGTAATCATCCTTCAGACGTAAAGATTAGCTCTCTTCTAGGAAAGCCTGATCGCTTATTGGCCACAATTCTTGTTACCAATATGTTTGTCAACGTAGCCATTATTATGCTGTGCAATGCTTTCTTCCTTGAAGTATTTGATTTTGGGCATTCTACGTTAGTCGGGATTGTTGCTCTAACTATTGTTCTGACTTTCCTTTTATTACTTTTTTGGGAGATTATGCCAAAGATTTATTCTGCACAACGCACACTTCCTTTTTGTCGTTTTGCTGCTCCGGTTATCAGAGTACTTGAATATATCTTTTTGCCTATTGTCCTGTTAATGGCTCGTTCTACTACTTTTGTTAATAAGCATTTGGAAAGAAAGAGTCACAACCTGTCTGTTGATGAGTTGTCTCATGCTTTGGAACTTACCGATAAAGAGGATTTGAGTGACGAGAAACAAATTCTAGAAGGAATAATCCGCTTTGGTGGAGAGACGGCAAAAGAGGTAATGACTTCCCGCATAGATATGGTCGACCTGAATATAAAGGCCTCATATAAGGAAGTTTTGCAATGTATCATTGAGAATGCTTATTCTCGGATTCCGGTATATAACGGTTCCCGCGACAATATAAAGGGTGTTCTCTATATAAAAGATCTGCTGCCTCATTTGAATAAAGGAGATAATTTCCGTTGGCAGTCACTAATACGTCCGGCCTATTTTGTTCCGGAAACAAAGATGATTGATGATTTGCTGAGAGATTTCCAGGCAAATAAGATTCATATTGCAATTGTTGTTGATGAATTTGGAGGGACTTCCGGCATTGTTACTATGGAAGATATTATAGAAGAAATTGTTGGCGAAATACGTGATGAGTATGATGATGAGGAACGAACTTTTGTTAAGGTGAATGATAAAAGTTATATTTTTGAAGCAAAGACATTGCTGACCGATTTCTATAAAATAACTAATCTTAATAACGACACATTTGATCAGATTGCAGGCGATGCAGATACCTTAGCCGGTTTGCTGTTGGAAATAAAAGGAGAATTCCCTGCTTTGCATGAAGTGTTAAGTTATAATGGCTATGATTTTGAAGTCCTGAAAATGGATGAACGTCGTATTTTAAAAGTTAAATTCACCGTTAATGATGAAGCGTCGGAATTATAATTTTTTTGTTAGCATTAATGCCTTGTTATTATTGCTGCTGGTAATGATGGCTTGTTCATCTCCTTCTTCCAAAAAGAAGGAAACTGTGAATATGATATTTCCTAAAGCGGTATATGCTTCATCAACAGATTCTTTGCCTTTTACTTTTGATTTGTCAAAACAGGCAAAGCTAACCTGGCAAAAGAACAAGCCGGGCGAATATTTCTGCAATGTAGACTATCCTTTTCTGAATGCACGCCTTTACTGTACTTATCACGCCATAACGCCTGATAAATTTCGCAATTTTGCAGAAGAGAGTCACAAGATGGCCTATCAGCATACAGCTGTGGCTACGGGAATAACAGAGAAAGTTTATAGTAATGATATGTCTCATGTATATGGCATATTGTATGATATTCAAGGCAATGTGGCAACTCCGATACAAGTTGCTTTAACGGATAGCAATCGTTATTTTTTCAATGCGTCACTCTATTTCAACATAACACCAAATGCTGATTCTATTGCTCCGGCAGTGAAGTATATACGCAAAGATATTGTTCGCATAATGGAATCATTTAAAGTAAAATCCAAATAACTATGGCTGTTCTCGAGAAACATATTGAAGCCGACTGCAGATGGGGAATCTGGAAAATGGAGGAATCCATTGAAGAGTTGCTGATTCTTTTCTCCAATCCCGCCCGGCAGTTGGAACAAATGCAGCACTTAACTGCACAAGGCCGACGTTTGGAATGGCTTTCCGTTCGTGTTCTTCTAAAGAATCTTTGCGGTGAGGAGAAGCTGATTGAGTATCTTCCCAGCGGAATGCCTTATTTATCAGATCATTCTTTTCATATAAGTATATCCCATACTCGTGGTTATGTGGCTGTTATTTTGAGTTCGCAAAAGAAAGTGGGAATAGATATAGAGCAATATGGCGAACGGATTCTTAAACTTCGCACTAAATTTCTGAGTGAACAGGAGATAAAGACTATTAGTCCTGAAAAAGAAGTGTATCATCTGCTGCTTCATTGGTCGGGAAAAGAGACAATGTTCAAGCTTCTTGGTGAGCAGGAGGTGGAGTTTAAGGAACATTTGCTGATAAGTCCTTTTCATCCAGAGGAGAAAGGTACTTTTGCAGCCCGTGAATTGCGAACAACAAAGCAACAGAACTTCCTTATTCATTACCAGACTCACCCGGATTTTGTGATTACATGGTGTTAATTCGTCTTTCTTCGTGATTCCATAAAGATAAACAAGTATACTTTGTGGACAGTACCCCACCAATTTAGTATGGATATTGCTTTTTATTGATAAACTTTTGGTAGCTGTAATATATTTCAGAAACCTAATTATTTAATGACTTCTGGTTAAGATAGACGATTCACCTTTTTGTGTGGGATGAAGATCGGCTACTCCTGCCACTTCCGTTGAGATTTCTCCTACAGTATAGTCTAAGGATTGATTTACGGCACTGTATATTCTTATAAAATCCACACCTTTCACAGTTACACTATTGCCATTCTTATCTACAGCCCAATCAAACTTTAGCTTACACCCATCAGATGTATTTGGCTGGTTGTCAGCATATCCATAACTGTAAGACGACATAATCCATTTACTTTGTGCTGAATTATACACCCCGTTGTCCGGAAGACGGCACCCCTTAAAAGTCATAGTTTCCGCACTAATCCATTGTGGATAGTAGGCTTGGGTATGATAAGTATTATGCAACACGTTTCCTTCTTTGTTTTGATTGTCTGTCCAGCGAATATTATCTGTTGAGCTTGTAGGCTTGTGATATGTAATTTCGTAATTGTGAATGGTTGCTGCGTTGCCATATTCAGAACCTTTCAGTTCATACCATTCATCATTTGGTAAACCATCTTTATTCGTGTCTGCTGAAACAAGAACAATACCCGGTTCTGCACTGCCGTCAAAAGCATTGCCCAGCACTTTTATATCATATTCTCCAGCTACATTGGCAATGGTGTGATCAAATCCTACGGTTATGTAACCGCCGTAAGCACCAAGTGAAACGGCATACTCTTTATTGAAATAGTCCAGACACTTGGCACACATAGATGCAGCATTATCTCCACTTGTATATTCCGGAATAACATTAACGAACTGTCCCGGTGCCGGTACATATTCAAGCACTTTTGTGACGTATGAACTGGTTTGTGTCTCTGTTGGATCTGACGATTGCCCCGAACCATTACTGTTTATAAACACAATAGAGTTTGGATTTATGCCTTTCGCATCAATGGTAAACCGATGTACGCCCGCTTTCGTGAAGCATACAATGCTGCCATTGATAACATAATTCTGAGCGTCGCAGATATAAACATCTCCATTCTCGGGATTCACTTTGATGTTATAAGTACGGGTAATCTTAGTTCCGTCCTTGATGAAATTATTATCAAGTATTTCTCCTGTACGAGTATCCATTACCTGAACAGCTTCCTTGTTTGCACTGTAACTGTACATGTATGCCAGATGACCGTATATGGTAAAGTTTACAACCGGTAAATCGTAGGTTTTAATTAGTTCGTCTGTTCCACTATCAATGCGGTGCAATTTACAATCGTAATCTCCGGTTGCATTGTTGTACGCTTCACGGGATACTACATATACATTTCCTGATTCATCGGAATGAATAGCTCCTAAGTTTTTGCGAACCGTGATTCTCTTTGTCTCGGTAAAGGTCTTTGTGTCAATAACAGACACAGTATTATCCAGATTTGTTTCATCCAGTCCGCCGGAATTGGCCACATATAACTTTCCATTGGCTACACAGATTCCATCGGGATTACGGCCCACTTTTACTATTCCGTCAACAGTAAGTGTTGTTGTGTCAATGCGGGCTACCGTGCCGTCATAGTTACATACATAAGCCTTGTTTTTGTAAAAAGCAAAATAGCGGGGCTGACGGGCTACTCCGTTTTCATTTGATAAAGGAATCTGTTTTACTGAAACACCCGTTGCGGCATTTAATACCTCAATCTGGCTCGATACATTCACCGCACAATAAAGCTTTGAACCGTAGCACTGAAGATCATTTGCCGTATCGCCAAGCTTTCTGCCGTTCTTCATCTTAAAGTAATCATAGCTGGTCTTGTCATTTCCACCCTTATCCGCATCCTGAAAAGATGACATCTCACCTTTGCTGAAGTCATAGTAGGAGAGTGAGCTGTTGTTCATATTAAACAATCCCTCGCAAAGAATATACATTCCTTTAACCTCCGTTGTGGTTGGGGTATCTCCCGATTCCTGCAAGGTGATAGTGTCGTTGCAGCCACTGATTACAGGGAGTATTAAAAAGATTATATATAATATTCTGTTCTTCATATCAATAAATAATTCGGATGCTACCCCGGTATTGTCTTCCCGGCATCGGATAATTCTGTACTATTTCATATTCTTTATCAAAGAGATTAAGCACCTCTGCCTGTGCAGAAACGCTGAACTTCTTTAGTTTGAAGGTGCGCCATGCCGAAACTGAATGTTCGGTGTAACCTTCCAACCTGTATTCTGGTGCATTATACTGGTTTGAATATCGTTCGCCCGAAGCCATTACAGTATAGGAAAAGTTTATCCACGGCATCTCAAGTCCTAAACGTGTTGATCCTGAGTGACGGGGTGTGTAAGGAATCTGATGATTATACGTCACTTTATCAGGCATGTTGTATTTATCAGTCTTATCCATTGCCCGTTGATAAGTATAATTGCCTGTAGCAGTGAGCTTCACTTTCTTGCTGAAAAGGACAGCCGTTTCAAGATTAGCTTCACAACCACGAATGTCAACCCGCCCGATGTTGCGCATACTCCACACAAACAGGTTCTTGGTAGGTATGGCAACAATCTTGTTGCTCACTTTATTATAAAAACCGTCAACAGATAGAGAGATAAAAGGAATCAAATGGTTGATGCTCTTTATCCAGCTCAGTCCGGCATTGTATTCACTTGCCTGTTCAGGCTTTAATGTCCGTGTGCCTATAGTTCCGTAATATAAATCATTGAACGTGGGCAGGCGGAAAATATCTTTATAGAGTAATCTTACACGTAGATTCTCTTCTTTAAATAGCTGGTAAGAGAGACTCACAGAAGGAGAAAGCCGGTTGCGGTTATCGGCTGCCGTTCCGGTTTTTACTGATTCTTTTGTTAATGTAGAAAGAATATGCGCCGTAGCTGTAAAGCGATTGTTTACATACTTGGCAGCTAATGCGTTTAGCAAAGTGAGGCGGGTGGGGAATAAAAAGTTAGCCATGTCGGCTCTCATAGTATTGATACTACCATCATTTGCCAAAGAAAAGGAGAGAGATGAGAAAGGACGATACATTACTGTGCCCGAAAGATAATACTCATTCTGGTAGTAATTATTTTCTGTGGCAGCATTGTAAGTTGCATTATCCGGATTGTTGTACTGATTATATCCCCAGTTGAACTTACCATTTACCAAAAGACTCCATTGGTCGGAGAAGTTATTTTCATAATTGGTCTGGGCAAAGATATTTTTGTCCTTTAAACGTTCCGTAGCCCGCGAATAATATAATTTGTTGGAAGGCAAACCTCTGTCTGATGAGTAATAGTAAGCTTTCACACTGGCTTTCTGACGATCGCTGAGGTGAGCAAACAGATTGGCTTCGCTCTTTATAGTCTCAATATCCGAGTTGTAACGGCGAACTCTTTCTGTTGCAGTGCCGTTAAGCTGTGTGTAAGGATAGTCTCCGTCGGCATGCATGTAATCAAGATGAACGGAAGACGAGAAAATATTGCTCCACCTGTTATCAAGATGAAGGCTGGGATTATAAAAGCCAGCGCTACCCCCTTTGAAGGTAGCGCTGGCATTCATATTCTTTTTGTTAAGCGTGGGAGCCGGACTCTTTATGTTAAGGATGCTTGCGGCCGAGAAAAGCCTGGCCGACTGAAATATATTATCACTCTGACCGTTACTGAGACTGATCTCTTCAATATTATCAAGCGTGAGCTTTCCTAAATCAATTTGTCCGGTCTGAGAATCGGTGATTGTAATTCCATCATAAACCACAGCCGTATGGTTAGCCCCCAGACTGCGTACCGAGATAGTTTTTAATCCACCGATGCCTCCGTAGTCTTTTACAACTACACCGCTGAAGAATTTTACAGCATCCGATACCTGAAGCGAACCGGCCTGCTTTAACTGATTGGCGTCAAGCACTTGAAGTGGGGTAGTGGAACGGAATTCCTTTTCCTTTTTATTCTCCTTTACTACTACTTCTTTCAGCGTGTGAACACGTAAAGAGTCTGGTTTCTGCGCCTGAACAAGCGGACAGACGCAGAACCAAATGAGTAAAGAGAGAATTATGTTTCGAGTGTTTGACATATAGTAAAGTAATTAAAGCTCGATTGTGATTCCGTCCATACAGAAATAAGATGGAGTATTCATTCCCCAATTTCCGTTATCGCTGGAAGATAAGTCAAACTTAACCCCTGCAACTTCTCCTAAAGAAGAAAGATCAAACCATGTCCATTGATTCAACATCACCGTTTTGCCATCACGATAATCAGCCAGATAGATTTCTGCTGTAGTACCAGTCTCATTACCCAATTTATCCAAACCTTTAGCGGTTAGTTTAAACCAGTCGCCACTCACGAACTTTTTAGCAATATAGTCACCTTGTTTCATAGAAAGATATGCATAAGTACTGTTTGTTACATACGTTCCTTTAATTTTATGAGTAGCATTTGAGGTAAATGTGAATTTAGCTGGAGTAAATGAATTGGTATTTGAAGTAAGATAGTTCGTTCCGTTCTGACCTTTTCCGGTGATAGCGCTTATATTTGTATATCCGGTTGTAGTTACATCTGTTTTATTTGTATATGTAAAACCACCTCCAAAAGATAAATCGTCGTTTACATAGTTGTCGAAAGTGAATAATCCTGATTTGTCGGTGAAAGTGTTCTTGTAGTAATAATCTGTTGTTGCTTTTCCTGCATCTTTGTTGCCTACATATTCTGAACTTGTTTTAGTTAGAAGCCCATCCAGATTAAGTACGGCTGTTGTTTCGTCGTTGCTATCACAACTGCAAAGTATTACTACGGTAAGCAGCAATAGAGAATAGATCTTTTTCATATTGTCTATATAGTTATAATTTAAAAAATAAAAATGTATTTGTTCAGTGCTAAGCTCATTCCTCGTAAGCTGTATACTAAAAATGCAAGGCAGGTCTTCTGACTCGTTTCCGTTTGGTAAGCGCCTTCCCGAACTATTTTGTTCAGTGGTATTGAGTGCTTGCTTACAACGTTTTGTTGAAACTTACAGCAGCGGGACTGTTCAGGACTTTCACCTGATTCCCTTTTAATCACCTCTCCGAAAGGGAGATATAGTGAACCAATGCGTCGCAAAGTTAAAAAGAAAATCCATAAACACAATACTCTTCCCGTAAATTCACTTTAATTCTTTTGTTGCAAGAATATTCATGTTGATATATTTTATGTGTGGTGACAAACTTTAAATAAAACTTCTTTTATATGTCCCGTGCTAAAATTTAGCACCTCGGCTATCACGGTGTTTCAGGAGGAAGCACCCCGTTACCCCCTCCATTTATACTAGCAATAAATCTTTTTTTTGAAGACGCGGCCGAATTATTTGAAACATATTTCTAACTGTCATATTACCAGTTCTTTAAATGTGTATGCTATTGATGTGGCATTAAAAAGAGAGAAGATTTGATGAAACCGGGTGTATAAACTTTTTAATTTTGGATTTATCTTATTTTTCTTGTAGGCAAACATTTTAATCTCTTCTTTCTGAAATGACTCCACTGAATAAGCAACATAAGGCATAGGTTTGTATTTAGCAGAATGCCGGGCAGATATTGTATTGTTATTCGGGAAATATTATTATCTTTGTCTACGGATATTAATATTATGGTCGTGACCTTGTTATTCTAAGGTCGCGACCTTGATGTATTGGCCTCATGACCTCAATCTATTAAGGTCATGACCTTAATTCTAGTATGCAAAGGGATAAAAGTTAATATGAAACCAGTAATCAGTTAATAAATAAGGAGAAACATGGCAATCAGATACAAAGTAAATACGTATACACTTAAGAACGCAAAGACGGGCGAGGTAAAGAAATCTAATTGGGTGAGCGCAAAGAGCAGAGATAATTACCGCACAGAAGATATAGTTAATGAATTGAGCGGTGGATCTCCGGCAAAGAAAGGAGAGTTGCTGAGCGCATTTACACGGATTGCGGCTTGTATTGAACAAAAACTGAAAGAAGGACACAATGTTACCATTGATGGTTATGGCACCTTTCAGCTCACGGTGCAGATAAAAGAGGGGAAGGAAGATACTGATTTTCGTGGAGAGTCGGTGGAACTGAAGAATGTTGTATTCAATGCCAACCGTCAGGCAAAGAAAAGAATCAATGCCGCAGGTTTTGAACGGTTTAATGAGGAGAATGGTAACAGATAGATAGAAAAAACAAGCCCGGGCGAATCACTTCGACCGGGCGTCTTTCAATAAACTTGGCAGAGTTTAATTGATAAATATACTAATTGTCATAAAGTTTCAATTGTTGTGAACAGGGTGTAATTCATCCTGTTCTTTTATAGTATTAAGTTTTTAAATGGTTACAAAATAACCGGATTTATTCTTTTCGGTTATATGATTCAAAGCTTTGTCCTCGAAAGCGATTGAAAAACAGGCATGGCAGGTTTTCTGACTTGTTTTCGTTGGTAAGCACCTTCCCGAACTATTTAGGTTCAGTGGTGTAGAGTTTTTGCCTACAACGTTTCTATAAAACTTACAGCAGCGGGACTGTTCAGGATCTTCACCTGATTCCCTTTTAATCTCTTGCTCTAAACAGAGCATGAGAACCAATGCGAGAGCAAAGGTAAAAATAAATAAGAAAACAATATTGAAAACAGATAATTATTTTCAATATTGTTCTTTTTTTTAGTTCTTGGCAAGAGTAAATATGAATTCCAGTCCGCCTCCCTGATTATTCTTTGCAGAGATATTTCCGCCGTGGATAATTACCGAGTTCTTAACGATGGCAAGTCCCAGTCCGGTGCCGCCAATTTTGCGTGAGCGGCCTTTGTCTACCCTGTAAAAGCGCTCAAAAAGACGGTTCAAATGTTCAGGACCTACACCCACTCCTGTATCGGAGAAGCTGAAATAGTAGTATAATTCATCTTCCCTAAAGCATTTAATATTAATGGAAATACCTGTTCCTGCATAAGCAATGGCATTGTCCATCAGATTACGGAAGATGGAGTAGATAAGCGATGCATTTCCCCGGATGGGCAGTTCTTTGTTTAATAAATTGTGAACGGTAATGTTCTTCTCTTCCAGCTCCAGTGATACTTCATTGATAATGTTGCGTACAAGAGAATGAATGTCAACCTTCTCCATATCAATCATGTTGCTTGCCTCGTCCATTCGTGTAAGTACGGAAATGTCCCTTAAAAGGCGGGTCAGTCTGTTGCTTTGGGCATAACAACGTTCAATGAATGTCTTCAATTTATCCTTCGGCAGAGATTCATTGTTTACGATTGTTTCCAGGTATCCCTGTATGCTGCTCACCGGAGTTTTCAGCTCATGTGCTATGTTCTGAGTCAATTGTCTTTTCATTCGTACCTGTTCCTCTTCCTGGGTGATGTCATTGATTGAAATCTCAAAACTCTGATCCTGGAAAATGATACATTCAATAATGAATATCCTGCCGTTTTTATCTATATTGATTGACATGCGGCGCTCTTTATTTCCGGCAGGGCTTTTCTGAGGGTTGTTTATATACTCGGTAATCTTCTGCAACTCGGGTATGGAAAATACCTCTTCCGAACTTAGAAGATTTATGTCGGATATAATATTGCTGTATTGCGTAAAAAGATTATTAACCAGAATCTCTTTTTTCTGAGCCGTAAAAATTCCCAGCCCTTCGTGAGATATCTGCAAGTGAGTGATAAGTTTTTCCCGCTCAATATAAAGGTCTTCCTTTGTTTCGCGCAAACGGTTGTAGATTTTAATGATGTGCTGCGAAATATCTCCCAGCTCATTGTGTGGAAATGTAGTTTCCATATCCATATCCAACGGTTCGTTGCGGTCGGCGCGTATGGTAAACTCTCTTAATTGAGAGATTGCAGTACCTATTCTTTTTGTAAATCTGGAGAAAATTATGGCAAGTATAAGTGTTATAAAAACGGTGAACCAGATAAAATGCTGGTCGGCCCTCAACTTAATAATCAGGTCGTTGTTATAAGGCAAGGCACTACGGATAATATAATTATCGTACAGCGTGGCGGAATAAAAGTAGGTAATACCAGTTGTACCCGATGTTCTTCTTAAATCATATCCGCTGCTATTGCTTAAAGCCAGTTTAACCTCAGGTCTGTTTGAGTGATTCTCAATGTGATTATAATCTTTTTTCAGATTATCATAAATAACCTTTCCATTTAAGTTGATAACAGTAACCCGAAGATCCTTTAAAACATGTCGCTTTGTGTACTTGTTTAATAGATTTTCTATGTTTGCTGAATCCTTTATCTCTTCGAATATGCGGGCATTATAGTCTTGTAACTTAGTATTCAGAAGTTCAACTTTGAATTCTTTTTCTCTGTTATATTGAAATCCTATAAAGCATAAGGAAAAGGATGCAAATAATAAGATAACCGAAAGTAATAATTTCCGGTTGAGAGACATCAGTGGTTTTCTTGTAGGCGACATTGTTTGGCTGCTTTTTAAATAAATCTATTCACATTCAAAACAATATCCGTAACCAAGGCGGGTGACTACACATTTTCCGTAATCTCCAATCTTTTTCCGCAACCGGGTAATGTTTACGTCGATAGTGCGGTCGAGCACATATACTTCATCACTCCATATTTTAGAAAGGATATCTTCCCGTGAGAAAACCCGTCCTCTGTTTTGCAACAATAGAAGCAGTATCTCAAATTCCTTTTTAGTAAGTGAAATCTCGTTTTCGTCAATGCTGACTTTCTTCTTTGTAATATCAATTACTAAGGTGTTATAACTAATCTGCTCAGTATCATCTTTTGGAGTTGAACTTGCAGTGCGGCGAATGATGGCTCTTACCCGTGATATTACTTCACGAATAGAGAATGGTTTAGATATATAATCGTCGGCTCCAAGGTTAAACCCTGTAATTGTATCGTTTTCAGTATCTTTAGCAGTGATAAAAACAATAGGAATGCCGGCGGTCTTTTTATCTTTTCTGAGAAGACTTGCCATTTTGAATCCCGAAATCTCTCCCATCATTACGTCCAGTAGCAAAAGGTTATAGCTGCTGATATTTAACTTTAACGCCTCTTCAGCTGAGTTTGCTGTGTCAACTTCGTAACCTTCGTTCTCAAGATTGAATTTTAGAATCTCACAAAGATCTTCTTCGTCGTCTACAACTAAAATGCGATTGGTGTTCATAATTGTTCTCAATTTTTATGATATAGTACAAATATATGTATTCTTCTTAATTATTTGCAAAGATGCTGCTTTTATATTACGTATAAATGAAATGTATGTTACAAAGTTGTGACAATGCTTTTCTGTACCAAAACTTATAACTATATTTGTTTCATTATTAATGACTGAAGATGAAAAATATAAATGTATGGAAAGCTCTGGCAATTTCTTTGATTGTATTAATTGTGGGCTCAAGTGGAATTTATTTATACAGAAATGAACTCTTTAGACATGACTATCAATTTACCGATGATTTAGGTGGCAATATATTCCCATCTGCAATTCTGTCAATTGCTACGACTGATGCTGTAGTGGTTAAGCCTGCAGGAAATCATTATTTAGGAAATCCCAAATCAGGCTTTATTATACGGCTAAAGGCAAGGCGGGCAAACAGCAAGGTCAGAGTAACTCTTGGTAAAACCCCATTCTTTGAAGAGTCAATTTCTGAATTTGTATTAGAGAAATCAAATACCGTGTATCAGATATTCCCTGATGTTATCTGGAATTATGATGCATTAAAAAATAATAATCAGGCTGCTCCCATCAGCATATCTGTGGAAGTGGAACTGAATGGAACCAGCTTGGGGAAAAAAGTTCGCACTTATTCCGTAAGAAGCATTAATGAGTGTTTATTGGCTTATCTGGATAGTAAGCTAAAGTTTCACGATACAGGAATCTTCTTCGCTGCATACGTAAATGAAGAACATCCCATGATTGATAAACTTCTACGGGAAGCTTTGAATACACGCTTGGTTAACCGTTTTGTGGGATACCAGGCTAACTATCCTGCTTCAGTAGAAAAACAGGTATATGCTTTGTGGAACGTATTGCAAAAGCGGAATTTTAAGTATAGTTCGGTCTCAACATCCAGCCTCTCCTCCAATGTTGTATTTTCCCAACGGGTAAGAACGCTGGATGATGCACTTGAATCATCACAGGTAAATTGCGTAGACGGAAGTGTATTGTTCGCTTCGCTTTTAAGGGCAATCAATATAGATCCTATTTTAGTAAGGATTCCCGGACACATGTTTGTGGGATATTATCTGGATAAAGGACATCGGAAAAAAGAATTTCTGGAAACAACCATGATTGGTGACGTGAATCTGGATGAGTTCTTTCCGGATGAACGGTTAGACTCTACAATGGTTGGAAAATCGCAGAATGAGATGTCGCGATTTACCTTTGAAAAGTCGAAACTGTACGCCAATAATCTGTTTGCAAAGAACCTGAACGGAATAAAAACTCACCAGCGTTTTTATATGTATCTGGAAATTTCTAAGGAAGTAAGACGCAATATTCAGCCTATTGGCAAATAAAACAAGAATTGATAAAGTTAAGAATTAAGTATATATGAGTTTACAAGGACAAAAGTTTATTTCTCCCGGAGTTTGGTTTTCTTTAATTTACCCATCATCCTGGAACGAGTTTGAGGATGCAGAAGATAGCTTCCTGTTTTACAATCCCAATAAATGGACGGGCAATTTCCGTATTTCTGCATACAGGGATGATAGAAATAGTAAGTATGGGAAAGAATCGGTGGATTATGAACTAAAGGAAAATAAAAATGCCACGCAGGTAAAGCTGGGTGACTTGATTTGTGCCTATAGCAAAGAGATGTTTCAGGAAGAAGGTGCCTATTATGTAACTCATGTATGGATTACTGGTATTGATAATGTGGCCTTTGAATGTACATTTACTGTTCCCAAAGGGAATAGTATAGCGGAGGCCGAAGAAATTATTTCTACTTTGAAAGCTTACCCTAAGGGCAAACAGCCGGCTCTTGAAATTATTCCTATCCGGATATTGGAAATCAATGCTGTTAATGAGGCTTTTGAATGGGCTTCAAATACAATAAAAAAGCAATTGAAGAAGGATTTCACTTCTTCGGAAGAAGATATTGCCAAGATTCAGCAACTAATTGAAGGCGGTAGCTTCACACCTCAGCAAAAAGAGGTGTGGGAATCATTTGGTATTGCTTTTGGTACAATTATGGAAAATCAGATAGACGGAATGCAATGGGTAACTGTTATTAAGGGTAAACATGAGCTTCCGGCACTACGTTTCAAGGAGAGTGATCTGGTTATCTATCCTTCTGAATTGGTGTGGAATCTGGTTAAATCGGAACAGAATTGCGATTTGAATGCCATCTATGAAGAGGTTAAGCAGAAGGTAGAAAAAGAATTGAACTAAAAAATTAGTAGAATAAGAAGATGGCGAGTTATATGCAAATAGACGGGTTAACTAAATCTTTTGGAGATTTGGTCCTGTTTAATGAAATCTCTTTTGGTATTGCAGAAGGTCAGAGAATTGGTCTTATTGCAAAGAATGGTAGTGGAAAAACAACTTTATTAAATATTATTGCCGGTAAGGAAGGATATGATGCCGGTAACATTGTCTTTAGGAGAGATCTTCGGATTGCTTATCTGGAGCAGGATCCTCAATATCCCGAAGAACTGACTGTGTTGGAAGCTTGCTTTCATTCAAATAATGATACCGTGCAGCTGCTTAAAGAGTATGAAGCATGCATGGAGACAGAAGGACATCCGGGATTGGAAGATTTGCTGATTAAAATGGATCATGAGAAAGCCTGGGATTATGAGCGAAAAGCCAAACAGATTCTTTCGCAATTAAAGATCCGTAATTTTGATCAGCAGGTTAAGTCTCTTTCCGGAGGACAGTTAAAACGTGTGGCTCTTGCCAATACGTTAATTACCGAACCTGAATTGTTGATTCTTGATGAGCCAACCAACCACCTTGATCTGGATATGACCGAGTGGCTTGAAGAATACCTTAAACGGACAAACATCAGTCTGCTGATGGTAACGCACGACCGTTATTTCCTTGACCGTGTTTGCTCGGAAATTATAGAGATTGATAACAAACAGATATATCAGTATAAAGGAAACTATAGCTATTATCTGGAGAAAAGACAGGAACGGATAAATTCTACCAATGTTGAAATAGAGAGAGCCAATAATCTGTATCGTACGGAACTTGACTGGATGCGCCGTATGCCTCAGGCAAGAGCACATAAAGCTAAATACAGGCAGGATGCTTTTTATGAAATAGAGAAAGTAGCCAAACAGCGTTTCAATAACGATAATGTGAAGCTGGATGTAAAAGCATCATATATTGGTTCTAAAATATTTGAAGCAGATCATCTGTACAAGAGCTTTGGCGATCTGAAAATATTAGATGATTTCTCGTATGTTTTTGCACGCTTTGAAAAGATGGGGATTGTGGGTAATAACGGAACCGGGAAATCTACTTTTATTAAAATACTGATGGGGCAGGCTAAGCCCGATAAAGGAATTATTGATATTGGTGAGACGGTCCGCTTTGGTTACTATTCACAGGATGGATTGCAGTTCGATGATCAGATGAAGGTTATTGATGTGGTGCAGGATATTGCTGAAGTAATAGAATTGGGCGATGGCAAGAAACTTACTGCTTCTCAGTTTCTGCTGCATTTCCTTTTCACTCCCGAAACTCAGCATAGTTACGTTTATAAATTAAGCGGAGGGGAGAAAAGACGACTCTATCTTTGTACGGTATTAATGCGCAATCCAAATTTCCTTGTACTTGATGAGCCGACTAACGACCTTGATATCATAACTCTTAATGTTCTGGAAGATTATCTGGTTAATTTCAAAGGTTGTGTAATCGTGGTTTCTCACGACCGCTATTTCATGGATAAGGTGGTTGATCATCTACTTGTGTTCAACGGTCAGGGAGATATTCGTGACTTCCCGGGCAATTATTCTGATTATCGCGACTGGAATGAGGCTAAGAAGCTGCAGGAAAAAGAAGCTGAAAAGCCAAAGGAGGAAAAGACTGCCAGAGTTCGTGAAAATGATAAACGCAAGATGTCTTATAAAGAAAAGATGGAATTTGCGCAGATAGAGAAAGATCTGGAAGAACTGGAACAGGAAAAAGCAACTCTGGAGGCTGATCTTTGTAGTGGTTCAATATCTTCTGCTTTGTTGGTGGAGAAATCCAAACGAATAGCCGAAATTCTTGATCTTATAGATGAAAAAACAATGCGCTGGCTTGAACTAAGTGAAATAGAAGGCTAATTATGAACCTGACAAACTACCATAGTCATACTTCTTTCTGCGATGGACGTGCACCGATGGAAGATTTTGTTAAAGAGGCCATCCGGCAAGGGTTTACTTCTTACGGAATCTCGTCTCATGCTCCGCTTCCTTTTCCTACGCATTGGACCATGAAAAAAGAGGATGTGGAGTCTTATCTTGAAGAGTTCCGTAGTCTGAAGAATGAATATCAGGGTAGAATAGAATTATATATCGGACTGGAAATAGATTACCTGGATGAGTATAGTAATCCTTCCATCGAATATTTCCGGAATCTACCTTTAGATTACCGTATTGGCTCAGTACATCTTTTGAAAGATGATAAGGGAGAAATAGTTGACGTTGATTGTAGCAAAGAAGTTTTTAAAGAAAGGCTGGATAATCATTTTCATAGTGATGTAAAGGCAACAGTTCTTGCATATTTCAGCAAACTAATGTCTATGGCTGAACTTGGTGGTTTTGATATTGTGGGGCATGCAGATAAAATTGCATACAATGCCTCTTTTTGTCAGCCCAATGTCTCTGAACAGAGTTGGTATAAGCAAGCACAGAGAGATTTATTTGCATTCATTTCCGAAAAAGGATATATGATGGAGGTAAATACAAAAGCATATCATAAGCTGGGCGTCTTTTATCCGGATACTACTTGCTTTTCTCTGATCAAAGAGATGCATATTCCTGTTCTGGTAAATTCAGATTCTCATTATCCGGAGCTGGTAAACGATGGACGTATAGAGGCTCTTCAGGCATTAAAGACTGCAGGGATAAACATGGTAATGGAACTTATAGCAGGTAAATGGCAGGAAAATCCCATTCTTGTTTAGCACTTAAGATTATAGCATAGAATAGAAATTGACAATACGTTTGTTTCTATTCTATTCGCTTGCAATTATTGGATGCAAAGAAGGCATCTAACTGCTTTTCATAATTACCTAAAATAATCATGTGATGATTTCCGATAGGATTGCGCAGAAAATAATCTACCGGACTATCCAGTTTGACACGGATTTGCGTGCGGCATACATTTATGTAATTTGTATTTTCAAGTAATCTTCCGGAAGTAACATAATATTCATCAAGGCATTCACCGCCGCACTTTACTATTGTCACGTCTCCGGCAGGTAAGATTCCCTGAATAGAAACTCCTGTATTGCTTTCAAAATGACTTCTAAGAATGTATTGTTCCGTTAGTTTTGTGCTAACGCTGCAATGGGCAAATACCATTTCATTGCTTTTGAGGTTAATCTGTATTGGATTTGCCATAAATGGAGTACGGCCAGTAACAGCATTTATAGCAAGAAAGGTGAAGATTGATTGCAAATCGCCCTCACATCCGGCAAGTATTCCTTCATCATTTAGCAAAGAAAGAGCCAGACATCCGGTTGTTCCTAACAGGTTAATTAGTTTATAACAATTCAATGTTATAGCCACCAATTTCTCTTTTTCGCAGATTTGCTTAATGGCTTTGTAAACACGCATTGCTTTTATCATATCTTCCGGAGTAGCCTCTCTGCAAGCCAATGCTTTTCCGGCTATAATAGCAGCCTGTTCTCCAACTTCATCTTCACTAATCAGATCATATCTGTTTGTCACATTCTCGATTGGAATGTTTAAAAATTCTATTCCCCAGCGGCGCTTAGTCAGCAAATAGTCCACGCTGCTTGCTATTAGCCACGAACAAGGTGTACCAATAACCCCAATTCTTTTTCCTCTGATTGCTTTTTGAGCCTCGAAATTATTGTAGTGTATCTGAATTCTATGTACAATTGTCTTTATATCTCCATGAAGAATCTCCGATTTTAGTCCTTTACATTGCAACCAATAAGAGATTTCCAATGATGCAGAGAGCGAATTCTGCATGCCATTAGTCAGCAGAATCACCGGCTGAGGCAGAAATTCAAAATTGCGGACGAAGTATTTTTCTGTTCCTCCCGTAGCAATAAAAACAAGTTTAAAATCATCTTCGGTCAGCGTGTACAGTTCTTTGTAATCCACAATTTCTATGGTGAAGAATTTCTCTAACTCACTCAGCATTGTTTCATGCATTTTGTAGATAGAAATCTGTTTCTGAAGAACAGATGAGAAAGTAATAAGATGAATTTTAATCATAGCAAACTTTCACGTTAAGGGTTATGCAAACTTACATATTTTATTTGAAATAATATATAATCGTGATAAAAACTTATTTTATACTGCTTTCTGCCTTATTTTTGTTAACTATTTGTTTGCTTGGTTACTTTTGAAGTTCTATCTTTGCAGCTCAATTGAAAATATATTTTAATACTTAAAAGTATGCCAACTATATCCATTCGTGGAAATGAAATGCCTGCTTCACCTATCAGGAAGCTTGCTCCATTAGCTGACGCGGCTAAACAAAGAGGAATTTACGTGTATCACCTAAATATTGGTCAGCCTGATCTTCCTACACCAAAAGCTGCTCTTGACGCAATCCGTAATATTGATCGTACAATCTTAGAATATAGTCCTAGTGATGGTTATAGAAGTTATCGTGAAAAGCTTACCCATTATTATGCGAAGTTTAATATTAATCTGACTGCAGATGATATTATTATAACCACTGGTGGATCAGAAGCGGTACTTTTTGCTTTTATGTCTTGTCTGAATCCTGGCGACGAGATTATTGTTCCGGAACCAGCTTATGCCAACTACATGGCGTTTGCCATATCTGCCGGAGCTGTGATTCGTACTGTGGCAACTACTATTGAAGAAGGTTTCTCTCTTCCAAAGGTTGAGAAGTTTGAGGAATTAATCAATGAACGCACAAAAGGTATTCTTATTTGTAATCCGAACAACCCTACCGGTTATTTATATACTCGCAAGGAAATGAATCAAATCAGAGATATGGTTAAGAAATATGACCTGTTCTTGTTCTCTGATGAGGTTTACCGTGAATTTATTTACACTGGCTCTCCTTATATTTCGGCTTGCCACCTGGAAGGAATTGAAAACAATGTAGTTCTGATTGATTCTGTATCCAAAAGATACTCAGAATGCGGTATTCGTATTGGTGCATTAATTACAAAGAACAAAGAAGTTCGTGATGCCGTTATGAAATTTTGCCAGGCGCGTTTAAGTCCTCCATTAATTGGACAAATTGCTGCTGAGGCTTCTTTGGATGCTCCTGAAGAATATAGCAGAGAGGTATATGACGAATATGTTGAACGCCGTAAGTGTTTAATTGACGGATTGAATAAAATACCGGGAGTTTATTCTCCAATTCCGATGGGAGCTTTCTATACAGTGGCTAAACTTCCTGTCGATGATTCAGATAAGTTCTGTGCATGGTGTCTTTCCGACTTTGAATACGAGGGAGAAACCGTATTTATGGCACCAGCTTCCGGTTTCTATACAACTCCGGGTGCAGGATACAATGAAGTGCGTATTGCTTATGTATTAAAGAAAGAAGATCTTACCCGTGCACTTTTTGTTTTGAGTAAGGCGCTTGAAGCTTATCCGGGGAGAGTAGATTAATAGTTCTTTATGAAGCAGTATGATTACATAACGCTTTCTAAAGCTTTTGGTATAATCTTGGTTGTAGTGGGGCATTTTACTTCTTCCATATACATGCCCGAATATTATATTAGAATGAAAAATTTTATTTTTTCATTCCATATGCCTCTGTTTATGGTTTTGTCTGGTTTTCTATTTCAGATGTCTTTATATAAGAAACCAGACAAAATCTCTGTTATTCCTTTTCTGAAGAAGAAGTTTCTCCGTTTGATGGTTCCCTATTTCTTTATATCGTTTGCTATTGCAGCGCTTAATTTTATTATTGGGCAGTCTATGCCGGTAAAGAGAATGGTCGACTGGCATTACCTTCTGGAGATATTTTATACAAATGTTGGTGGATCAGCTGTCTTCTTATGGTTCATGTACACTTTGTTCATGATATTTGTTATATCTGCCATCTGCATGCGATTTAAAAAAGGTGTTGTAATATTAGGAGTCTTATCCATAGCACTTTATTTCATACCTATGCCCCAACTGTTTTACCTATCATTTGTGCATTCATTTATTGTCTATTTCTGGGGAGGCATGGTACTCTTCCTGTTAATGGAAAAGGTAAAAGTGCAAATGTCAGCAGTTCATATTGCAGGATCAGCCTTAATATTAATATTGGCATTCTATTTTAGGGCGTGGTTTTCCGATGATTATATTGGACAATTGCTGAATCTGATTTGCGGATTTGCCGGAAGTTACTTAATTGTCTCCGTTTCTCATTGGTTGGCAGAAAGAGAAGATAGTAAAATACTTATGTCGTTGGGTAAGTACAGTGCCTACATTTACCTGCTTCACATGGCTGGAGTCTATTTTATAAGGGTAGTATATGAAAAAGTTGGTTTACTTTTTCCGTTGACATACGGAATTGCATTAATTGCAGCAGTTATTGCCGGTCTTGTAATTCCGGTATTACTGACAAGGTATGTAATACATAAAAGTAAGTCATTAACCTTTTTAATGGGAGGAAAATAAGATGAATTTTTCGCTGTTTATAGCTAAAAGAATATATTCCGGTAAAGAAACCGGCAAGCAAGTCTCTAAACCGGCAGTGCGTATTGCCATGTTTGGTATAGCTATCGGGCTGGCAGTAATGATTGTATCTGTAGCTGTTGTTATAGGTTTTAAGGATGAAATAAAAGGTAAGGTGATTGGATTTGGTTCTCATATCCAGATTAGTAACTTTGATTCGTCACTGTCTTATGAAACACGTCCGGTGGTTACAAATGATAGTATCATAAAAGTCATTTCTTCCATTCCCGGAATAAAGCATGTGCAGCGCTTTTCTACAAAACCAGGAATGATAAAGACTGACGATGCGTTTCAGGGAATGGTTTTAAAAGGAGTGGGGCAGGAGTTTGATCCTACTTTCTTCCGCAAGAATCTGGTTGAAGGGGAGGTTCCTGCTTTTAACGATTCATCTTCTTCGAATGAAGTTCTTATTTCCAAAGCCTTGGCCAATAAGTTGAACCTGAAGTTAGGCGATAAGATCTATACGTATTTTATTCAGAATGAAGTAAGGGCTCGCAGGTTTGTTATTAAAGGTATATATCAGACTAACTTTTCAGAGTTCGATAATATGTTTCTGCTGACTGACATTCACACAGTGAACCGACTGAATCAGTGGGAACCGGAACAATCAACCGGAATGGAACTTCAGATTACTAATTATGATGATTTGGATAAGGTGGCTTATAATGTATACAGACATGTAGATAAGCAAGTGGATAAGTACGGCGGAGTGTATTATATGCAAACGGTGAAACAGTTGAACCCGGCAGTATTTGCATGGCTCAGCCTGCTTGATATGAATGTGTGGGTTATTCTGATATTAATGCTCGGTGTGGCTGGATTTACAATGATATCGGGGCTATTGATAATTATTCTTGAGAGAACAAACATGATTGGTATTCTCAAGGCTCTTGGCGCAAAAAATTACAGCATACGTGAAATATTCCTTTATTTCTCAGTATTCCTGATAGGAAAAGGCATGTTCTGGGGAAATGTGATAGGATTGTTGTTCTGCTTTGTGCAGTCTAAATTCCAGATTTTCAAGTTAAATCCAGAAACCTATTACATTGATCATGTACCTGTTGAGTTCAATATCTGGCTCTTCCTTTTAATCAATGTGTGCACTTTCCTTGCTGCTGTTTTAATGTTAGTGGGACCTTCTTATCTTATATCCAAGATACATCCGGCTAAATCCATTCAGTTTGAATAATAAACCAATCGTTATAAATTTATTGGCGAATGGATGCCCAACCATTCTCCAATAAATAAAATCCATTGGCCAATAATTCTGAAAGAAAGGCGAATGCTTTTTAAGAATAAGCCATAGCTTGTTACACAGTATATCCCTTAGTATTTCTTCAAAGTACTAAGGGATATATTTGTTTCTAAGTCTTTTCTAATAGCTTTCTAATATGGTCTTAATAGATTATAATCGCTTTTATACTTCCACTTGGTGAAGCAGCCGTAAATTTGCCTGAAAAAATATCAGACAGATGAATAGGCTAGTTTTTATTTTCTTTTTATTGTTGTTTTCTTTCAGACTATCTGCTCAGGAAGGCCCAATGCCACTCACTTTGAAAGATGCAGAGCAGCGTTTTCAGGAGCACAATCTTTCCTTGATTGCCGAACATTATAATATTGAAATGGCAAAGGCACAGGTTATTCAGGCAAAATTGTTCGAGAATCCGGTTGTCTCCTTCGAGCAAAATGTGTACAATGGTTTGAATGGCAAGTTCTTTTATCTTGGTAAGCAGGGAGATTATAATGCCAGTATAGAACAGGTTATAAGTATTGCCGGTCAGCGTAATCAGCGTATCCGACTGGAGAAGGCAAACCTCAGGATTTCAGAGTATCAGTTCGAGGAAGTTTTAAGAACCTTACACAGTGAGCTGAACAACACATTTGCTCAACTTTATTTTTCATCGAAGTCATTAGAGGTTTACGACAAGGAAATTACTTCTTTAGAGAAGTTGCTTCAGGTCATGAAAGAGCAACAGGGCAAGGGCAATGTCTCTTTGATGGAGAGTTCAAGAATAGAAGCATTGCTGTTCTCCCTAAGAAAAGAACGCAATGAAGCCGAAGATTCCGTTCACTCCTTGCGGGGAGAACTCAACGTATTACTATCGCTTCCACCACAACAGGACGTTAAACTTTTGTTTGACGAGAGCATATTTAAGAAAGTCGACCTCTCTTCTCTTTCTTATTCTACCCTTCAGAGTCAGCTATTGGAGCGTCCGGATATAAAACTGGCAAATGCACAGATAGATGCTGCCCGGGTAAATCTGAAACTACAAAAAGCATTGGCTTATCCTTCCGTTTCACTGAAAGGATCGTATGATAAGAACGGTAGCTTCATGGCCAATTACTTTGGACTTGGATTCAGTGTATCAGTTCCTGTATTCAACAGAAATCAGGGAAACATCAGGTCGGCCCGTCTGGACACAGAGCAAAACACCATTGAGAAAAGCGCTGCCGAGGATAAAGCAAACGCTGAGCTTTACACAGCATATACCCGTTTACAGAAATCACTTGAATTATATAAGCAATCCAACGAAGCATTGGAACACGATTTTGGGCAACTCATTACAGGAGTCAATGATAATTTCCGTAAGCGAAACATCAGTATGCCCGAGTTTATAGATTATTATGAGAGTTATAAGGACGTGTGTCTGAAACTTTACGAAACACGCAAGAACGTTCTTCTGGCCATGGAAAACCTCAATACAGTAACCGGCCGCACTCTTTTTTCCTACTAAAATAAAAGCATAACGATATGAATCGAAATCTTTTTTTACTACCGGCAGTAATAACCTGCCTCAGTGCCTGTTCTCATTCGGCAGAGCAACAAGATAATAAAGTGAAACCGTTGACTATGACGGATAGTCTTAAGAAAGTTGTTGCATTGGATACTGTAAGTATGCGAAATGCAACAAATGAAATGATGCTTAACGGACGAGTAACCTTCAATCAGGAGAAGGTTGCCAAGGTTTATTCAATATTTGGCGGAAATGTAACCGAGGTTCATGCCGAGATAGGTGATTATGTAAAGAAAGGGCAAGTGCTGGCTGTAGTTAGAAGTGGCGAGATTGCCGACTATCAAAAGCAGCTTAACGATGCCAATCAGCACTCTCTTGTGGCAAAACGTAATTTGCAGACTGCAGAAGATATGGCTCATTCGGGAATGGCTTCTGACAGAGACTTGTTGCAAGCTAAACAGGAAATGGCAAATGCCCGATCCGAGCAGAAGCGTATAAAGGAACTATATAATATCTATCACATTTCCGGTAATTCGGTGTACCACATTAAAGCACCAGTCTCAGGATTTGTGGTCGATAAAAAGATAAATAGGGACATGCAGATCCGTTCCGATCAGAATGAAGAGTTATTTACTATCTCAGGTCTGGACAATGTATGGGTAATGGCCGATGTTTATGAAAGTGATATCAGTAAAGTTAAGGAAGGAGCCGCTGTACGTATAACCACTCTGGCATATCCCGATAAAGAGTTTTATGGTTCTATTGATAAAGTATATAATATGCTTGACGATGAAAGCAAGACCATGAGCGCACGCATCAAACTGAATAACGATCATTTTATGCTAAAACCGGGCATGTTTGCCAATGTCTATGTGCAGTGTCAGCCATCAGGTAAGTCAATGCTTTGCATTCAATCCAAGGATATCATATTCGAGAACGGCAAGCAATATGTAGTTATCATGCAACCCAACAAACAATTAAAAGTTTGCGAGGTGGTAGTTGATAATCAACAGGGAAAATATTCTTATATAAGTTCCGGAATCAAGGAAGGAGACGTTTTGATCAGTCAGAATACTCTGTTAGTATATAATGCTTTGAATGCTGATTAAATACTATTTGAACAATGCATAAATTTATAGATAACATAATAGCCTTCTCGCTGAAAAATAAGTTCTTCATATTTTTCTGTGTCACAATAGCTGTGATTGCGGGAGTGGTTTCTTTTAAGAATACGCCTGTTGATGCTTTCCCTGATGTTTCAAATACGAAGATTACCATCATAACCCAATGGCCGGGAAGAAGTGCCGAGGAAGTTGAAAAATTTATCACCATTCCTCTGGAAATATCCATGAATTCAGTCCAGAAGAAGACCGATATTCGTAGTACCACGCTGTTTGGCTTGTCGGTAATCAATGTAATGTTCGACGATCATGTAGATGATAATTTTGCCCGTCAGCAAGTAATCAATCTTATTGGCGATGCCGATCTTCCCGATGGCGTAAAACCCAATGTTCAGCCTATATCCGGCCCTACAGGAGAAATCTATCGATACACTCTTCGCAGCAAAACCCGTGATGCCAGAGAGCTGAAGACTATTCAGGATTGGGTTATTGAACGCAACATACGCTCTGTGCCCGGTGTGGCAGATATTGTTAGTTTTGGCGGGGAAGTAAAGACCTTCGAGGTCAGTGTTAATCCCAATCAGCTTAGAAACTATGGCATTACCTCTCTTGAACTGTATAATGCCATTGCCAAAAGTAATATAAATGTTGGTGGTGATGTTATTACCAAGAGTTCACAGGCTTATGTGGTTCGTGGTATTGGTCTTATAAATAATCTGGATGAGATAAGGAACATCGTTGTCAAGAATGTAAAAGGGACTCCAATCCTTGTAAGACATCTGGCCGACGTTCACGAGTCATATTTGCCACGCTTAGGACAAGTTGGTCGTCTGGCAGAGAATGACGTGGTTGAGGGGATAGTTATTATGCGTAAAGGTGAAAATCCCGGTGCAGTGATTGCTGACCTGAAAGCAAAAGTAAATGAAATTAATAAAAATATACTTCCTAAAGATGTTGAAATAGTACCTTTCTATGATCGCGAGAACTTAGTTAATCTGGCGGTTCACACGGTAATGCATAATCTTATTGAAGGGATGCTGTTGGTTACCTTCATTGTTTTAATTTTTATGGCAGATTGGCGGACAACGGTTATAGTTTCCATAGTTATTCCATTAGCACTGTTGTTCGCCTTTATCTGCCTCAATCTCATGGGAATGTCGGCCAATCTACTCTCCATGGGAGCAATAGACTTTGGTATTATCACTGATGGGGCGGTGGTAATGGTGGAAGGATTGTTTGTCGCCTTAGATGCGCGAGCCAGGGCAGTAGGTATGCCTACGTTTAATCGCATGTCGAAAATGGGATTAATAAGAACCACGGCAAAGGAAAAAGGTAAAGCTGTATTCTTCTCTAAACTGATCATCATCACAGCGCTTCTTCCTATCTTTTCATTCCAGAAGGTTGAAGGGAAGATGTTCTCACCATTGGCGTTCACACTTGGTTTCGCATTGCTGGGCGCACTGATCTTTACGCTGACATTGGTTCCGGTTCTTTCTTCCATGCTATTGAAGAAGAACGTACGTGAGAAAGACAATAAATTTGTTAAGTATATAAATGACAAGTTTTCGGCTTTCTTTGAAAAATGTTGCCTGCATAAGAAGCTGACAATTGTATTGGCAACAAGTATTGCCCTCGCCGGATTAGCATCGTTTACTTTATTAGGTACGGAGTTCCTGCCTCAGCTCAATGAAGGATCTATTTATATTCGTGCAACACTGCCGCAAAGTATCTCGCTCAATGAGTCTGTGACTCTTGCAAACAAGATGCGCAAAGAACTTGCTTCCTTTCCTGAAGTGCGGCAAGTGCTTTCACAGACCGGACGTCCTAATGATGGAACGGATGCCACAGGTTTCTACAATATTGAGTTCTTTGTGGATATATATCCTGAGAAAGAGTGGAAGAGTGGACTCACCAAAGCTGAACTTATTGAAAAGATGCAGGAAAAACTTTCAGTGTATCCCGGTACGGACTTTAACTTCTCGCAACCTATCACTGATAATGTGGAAGAGGCTGCCAGTGGGGTAAAAGGTTCAATTGCCGTAAAAGTATTCGGAAAGGATCTCTATAAATCTGAAAAGAAAGCTGTTGAGATAAGCAAAATACTGTCAACTGTGAAAGGCATTGAAGATTTGGGTGTCATTCGTAACATCGGACAACCAGAACTTAGAATAGAATTGAATGAAAAGATGCTTGCCCGCTATGGAGTTGCTAAAGAAGATGTGCAGTCTATAATAGAGATGGCGATAGGGGGGAAGTCGGCTTCATTGCTTTATGAAGATGAACGGAAATTTAATATTGTGGTTCGGTATAGTCCCAACTTCCGTCAGAATGAAGAAGCGATAGGTAAGATTCTGGTTCCGGCAATGGATGGTTCAATGATTCCGATTAAAGAACTGGCCGAGATACGAACAATAACAGGGCCTTTAATTATTTTCCGTGATAATCATGCCCGTTTCTGTGCGGTGAAGTTCTCTATTCGTGGAAGAGACATGGGAACTGCTGTGTCCGAAGCGCAAAGAAAAGTAAAAGCTTCCGTTCATTTACCTGACGGCTATTCACTTAAATGGACCGGCGATTTTGAGAATCAGCAACGAGCGTCAAACAGACTTGCTCAGGTGGTTCCTATTAGTATAGCCATTATCTTTATTATTCTTTTCGTGTTATTCTCCAATGCCCGTGATGCCGGACTGGTGTTACTGAATGTGCCATTTGCAGCCGTGGGGGGAATTGTGGCTTTGCTTGTTACGCATTTCAATTTCTCTATTTCTGCGGGTATCGGTTTTATAGCGCTGTTTGGTATTTGTATACAGAATGGTGTGATTATGATATCGGATATAAAGGAGAATATAAAGAAAAAGTATCCGCTGGAGGAGGCTGTGAAGCGGGGAATGCGCTCAAGAATACGGCCTGTTGTTATGACCGCAGCTATGGCGGCTATCGGATTAATGCCTGCTGCCATGAGTCATGGTATAGGTTCCGAGTCTCAGCGTCCGTTGGCAATTGTAATTATTGGCGGATTGGTAGGGGCAACTTTCTTCACATTGTTTGTATTCCCGCTTATGGTTGAGTTGGTGTACAAGAAAATGTTATATGATGAAAAAGGAAACTTGCATCAAAGACGATTATAATAATTATCTTTGTGATAATATAATCTAAAAACAATATGGCCAGAATAATTTTGGTTGAAGATGAAATAAACATAGCTTCTTTTATAGAAAGAGGGCTAGTTGAATTCGGACATGAAGTTTGTGTGGCTCATGATGGCGTTGAGGGATGGGAACTAATTCGTAAGGATCAGTTTCAGCTATTGATTCTTGACATCATTATGCCTGGAATGAATGGTCTTGAACTGTGCAAACTTTATCGTCAGAATTATGGATTCCAATCCTCCGTAATTATGCTCACAGCCTTGGGCACTACTGACGATATTGTAAACGGACTGGAGGCAGGAGCCGACGATTATCTGGTTAAGCCTTTCAGTTTTCAGGAGCTGGAGGCCAGAATAAAGGCACTGCTTCGCCGGTCAAACGGTGATGAGCTTATAGGCAGCCTTACTTGTGGAGACCTTACTTTGAATTGTGTTACCAGAAAAGCGAAACGCGGGGAGCTTGAAATGGAACTGACTGTTAAGGAATACCGCTTGCTTGAATATTTTATGACCCATCAGGGAGTGATGCTTAGCCGCTCTGTTCTTCTGAAAGATGTATGGGACAAGAACTTTGATACAAATACCAATGTAGTTGACGTTTATGTGAATTATCTGCGTACAAAGATTGATAAAGCATTTGATAATAAACTTATTCATACAGTAGTAGGAATGGGATATATAATGGATGCGCAATAATAGAATGGGATTATGAAAATAGGGCATAAGATAGCTATGTTTTACACTACGGTTACAGTCTGTATTATAACCTTAGTCATTATTGTCTTTTATTTCTTTATGTCCCATTATATTGATAAAGTATTCGATTCATTGTTGGTCGAGAAGGTAAATCTTACAGCGCAGAAACATTGGGAGAAAGATGAAGTCGATTCTCGTACATATAAAATAATAGAACAAAAGTATGATGAATTATTGCCTAATGCAGAAGAGATATTATTTAATACTGACAGTCTTTCCTTTGTAAAGGGGACATTAAATAAATACCTTACCCCAAAGCAGGTGAATAGTTTGCTAACTGGCTCATTGATTCATTTTAAATACGACGATCAAGTAGGAGTTGCTTTATATTATCCTGACAATCAAGGTAATTTTATTGCAATTGTTCTGTCTCAGAATACTTATGGAGAAAGAATTCATCAGCACTTATGGATACTTATGATTCTGCTTTTGCTTTTTAGTTCTGTATTGATATACATAACCGGTCGCGTATATTCCAGCAGGATAATTGCACCGTTGCACCAGATACTCGATGAACTGAAAAGAATACGTGGTAATAATCTGAAAATGCGCTTAAAAACATCCTCCAATAAGGATGAGTTGGATCAGCTTACCAGCACGTTGAATGAAATGCTTGATAGGATTGATTCTGCTTTCCAGTCTGAGAAATCATTTATATCCAATGCTTCTCATGAATTAAACAATCCAATAACAGCCATTCAGGGAGAATGTGAAATTACCTTGCTAAAGGAACGCTCTGTTGCTGAATATCAAAAGGCACTGGAACGCATATTTACTGAAAGTAAAAGAATATCCCAACTTACCAGGGAACTATTGTTTTTGTCTCATCAGGATGAGGAACTTCTTAAAAATTCAGTGGAAACAGTTTCTCTGAATGATCTGATACAGCAATTGACTGACAATAATAAACGAATTAATTATTCTTTTGAAAAGCCTGAAAATCAGTATCAGATAAAAGCCAATCCTTACCTTTTGAGAGTTGCTTTTCTGAATATAATAACCAACGCCTGCAAATATTCAAAGGATATGGTCGATGTCAGACTATTCAGATCTGATGAAAAGATCATAGTTGAGATTAAAGACTACGGGATTGGAATACCAAAGGATGAAGTAGACAAGATTTTTCAGTCTTTTTATCGGGCTACAAATACAAGAGCCTATTCCGGTAATGGAATAGGCCTAAGCTTGTCATTTAAAATCTTCTCTATCTATGGAGCTAAGATTGATATCGTTTCGGAATTAAATAAGTATACTAAGTTTTCCGTTATCTTTTCATGTAATCAGCTTTCCCGCGAATCTTTCTGAATAGCTTGAAATTCAGTACATCCAGTGGTTGTATAATATCGAAGAGAGGAAGAGTCAGATAATATTTCTTTTCACCAAAGTCAGCGGCTGTCTGGTTTATAATAATTGCTTGCATAACGTAACGGAGGATATATGCAAGCACAGCAACACCCAGAACAATCCATTGCATATTAATGGCGCCTACTACAATTGCCGCAATTATTGCAGCGATGAATAGCAAACGTGATGTAGTCTCGAATCCCAGCCAGTATCTCTGCAATCCATGATAATAGTGCGAAGTAGCAAGGTAGCTGACCTTGTCTTCTTTCCAGCTTTTAAAGCTATATGCCGGTTCCATTCTGATAACAGCATCGGGAGATGTTTCTACTCTGGTATTAAAAGGAGTTGCAGCCTCATTAATAAACAAGTCATCGTCGCCACGTTGCAGGTTCAGATGAGAAGAAAAACCTTTGTTCTTAAAGAATAGTTCTTTGCGGTAAGCCATGTTCCGACCAATACCCATGTATGGTTTGTCTATTAAAGCAAATCCCAGGTAACGCATGGACATAAACAGATTACTGAAGGCCACTTTACGCTGAAACCATCCCTTTTCTTGTTCATAGGCACTATATCCCAGCACAATATCTGTTCGTGGAGAAAAGTTTCTGGCCATCAGTTTTAACCAGTCATTACTTGCCGGACGGCAATCTGCATCAGTAAAGACCAACCAGTTATGCTTGCTGGCTTTAATACCCAGTGTGACAGCTAATTTTTTTCTGCTTATGTAGCGAGCCCCGTCAGGAGTAAAGGTGTGATACAGGTTGGTATACTTCTCTTCGAATACAGAAAGAACATCTTCACTTTCATCGGTAGAACCATCATTGATAACGATAACCTCAAACTCAGGATAATCTTGTTCCAGAACATAGGGCAAATACTTTTGCAGATTCTCCGATTCATTGCGTGCACTGATAATTACTGATATTGGGGGATATTCAGTTTCATAAATCAAATCGCCATCATTAGCAGCCTTGTTATGTATATGTAACTGATTGTATAAGCTGAAATAGTAGATTGCTTGTATTATCAGGAACAATCCAACTGAGGATAATAATATAATCTCAACTATATTAAAGGTAAATAAGTTCATTGCGTATTATCTGTTTTTTGTTGCTGCAAAATTAATCTAAATATTGGAAATAGTATCTATTGTATTTGTTTTTTGCAACATAATATTTTCCATCTTTCAGCACCTGATACTTAATAAAAAAGGGATGAACCTTGGCCCATCCCTTTTCACTGATCTCTTTTAAGTTACATCATCAGTTCATCTGAAGTATATCCTTGAGGAAGTGCTCTGCAATTATATCCTGATGCCATAATCTCACCGTAAGCACCGGCGGAACGAAGTGCGAATAAATCTCCTCGTTTAGCTTTATTCAGGTCGAATGCTTTTCCAAATACATCGGAAGATTCGCAGATTGGTCCAACTACATCATATTTTTCTACCGGCTCTTCAGAAGTGATATTTTCAATCTTATGATAAGCCTGATACAATGCTGGTCTGATTAAATCTGTCATTCCACCATCAAGAATTGCAAATTGCTTATTTGCTCCTTGTTTGATGTATAATACCTTGCTGATAAGACTTCCGCACTGGCCCACAATTGAACGTCCCAACTCAAAATGCAATGTTTGTGACGATCTTAATTTCAAATGTTTGTGGAATGTAGAGAAGTATGCAGCAAAATCAGGGATTGGTTGTCTGTTTGGATGTTGGTAATCAATACCTAAACCTCCGCCAACATTAATATGTTCTACGATAATACGGCGTTTGTACATGTGTTCCTGTATCTCGTTTACACGATTACAAAGTCCTACAAAATCACCCATATCAAGAATCTGTGAACCAATATGGAAATGCAATCCTAACAATTTTACATTAGGAAGAACATTTACTCTGTCAAGTACATCATCCATGTCCTCCATATTGATACCAAACTTATTTTCTTTCAGTCCGGTAGTAATATTAGCATGCGTATGAGCACCTACATTCGGATTAATACGTAAAGCAATTGAAGCAATTTTACCTTTTGCACCAGCAAGTTCATTAATCACTTCCAGTTCAGGTATTGATTCAACGTTAAAGCAGAAAATGCCATAATCTAATCCTAGATTAATTTCCCAGTCAGCTTTTCCTACTCCGGCAAATACAATCTTTGAAGCAGGGAAACCGGCTTTTATTGCAGCACGGATTTCACCTCCACTAACGCAGTCGGCTCCCAGATAGTTCTCACGGATAATAGAAAGAACTTTTGAATTAGCATTAGCCTTAACAGCGTAGTGAACAATATAATTACCGTATTTCTTAGCCTCGTTGTTTACGCAATTAAGTGTATCCCGTAATATTTTAGTATCGTAAAAATAGAATGGTGTTTCTATCTCACGGAATTTATTTATTGGGAAAGTCCCTTTCATATCTTATTTCTTATTTATTGTTGAACAGAACATTACTTAGAGCTTGTAGTGCTTCTTTTTTATCAGATTCCCGGATAAGGAATGAAATATTGTAATTACTGCCTCCGAAAGAAATCATACGAACCGGAATGTTACGCATTGCATCAAGAGCAGTAGCCTCGAATCCTACATTTTCCCATTCTAAATCTCCTACTACGCAGATAATACACATATCCTTATCAATGGTTACTGTACCATATTTCTTCAGGTCATCAAGAATTTCCGGTAAGTGTTTTGTATTATCAATAGAAACGGAAACTCCAACTTCTGAAGTACAAACCATATCAATTGATGTCTGATAGCTTTCAAAGATCTCGAAAACTTTGCGAAGGAATCCGTGTGCAAGCAACATACGGCTGGATTTAATCTTGATAGCAGTGATATTGTCTTTTGCTGCTACAGCCTTAATCTTATCCTTTTCAGTTTCGTTAGAGATTAAAGTACCAGGAGCACTAGGTTCCATTGTATTTAATAAGCGAACCGGAATATTTCCGTATTTCGCAGGTTGCACGCAAGTGGGGTGAAGAATCTTAGCACCAAAATAAGCTAATTCGGCAGCTTCTTCAAAGTGTAACTGACGTACAGGAGTTGTTTTATCAACTACGCGAGGGTCATTGTTGTGAAGACCGTCAATATCTGTCCAGATCTGAATCTCAGAAGCTTTAACAGCTGCACCTATCAATGAAGCGGTATAGTCACTACCTCCACGTTGCAAGTTATCAATTTCGCCATAAGCATTGCGGCAAATGAAACCTTGAGTGATATAAATTTCAGCATCAGGGGAAAGTTCTAACTGAATCTGAAGTTTTTCTTTAATATAAGTAGGATCCGGTTCAGCGTTTTTGTCTGTACGCATAAATTCTAAAGCAGGAAGTAAAATAGATTTCACTCCACACTCGCAAAGATAATTGTTTACCATTGCAGTAGAAATCAATTCACCCTGAGCAAGAACTACTTTCTCTTCAAAAAGTGTAAATAGATCTTTGGTGTAAGAACGAATATAATCAAAATGAGATTTTATAATTTCAAGTCCTTTCTGTTTATATTCAGCAGTAGAATAAAGTTCATCAACGTGTTGTTTATATTTTTTCTCCAACTTGTTGATAATCTCATTAGCACCTTCCGGATTCTTTTTATACAAGTAATCCGAAATTTCAACTAAAGTATTTGTTGTGCCTGACATTGCTGAAAGCACTACAATCTTCTTTTCACCATCTGTTATTAATTTGGCTACCTCTTTCATCCGTTCGGCAGAACCAACGGAAGTACCTCCAAACTTTAAAACTTTCATCTTCTTTACACTATTAAATTATTATTTATTCTTTATCCGTATCCTCTTCACTTACAAATTCGGCTTGCGAGCAAGTCGTTTCTAAGATTAGTTCTTTATCATTCTTATTCTCTAGCTCTTTATGTTCCTGAGTGTTAGCTTCTTTGTAAAACTCCTGAGTTACATCCTGTAATTCATTGTTTTTACATCTTAGAACTAATCCCGGAAATTCTTTAAGCAATTGAATATTATGTGTTGTCATAATCACGGAAGATCCATCGCGGCTAATGTTATGAAGCAGCTCTACAATCTTTCTCCCTGTTTCTGAATCCAGATTTCCAGTTGGTTCGTCGGCCAGGATAATAGCAGGAGAGTTTAGTATAGCTCTTGCAATAACAATGCGCTGTTGCTCTCCACCGGAAAGCTCATTGGGAAGTTTATTCCCTTTGTCAGACATTCCCACCTTTTCTAAAACATCGGCTATCCGATCTTTTATTTCCTGTTTGTTTTTCCAGCCGGTAGCACGTAGCACAAACTCAAGATTGTCGCATATAGAACGATCTGTGAGTAACTGAAAATCCTGAAATACAATTCCCAACTTTCGTCTTAGTTGCGGAATGTTTTTTCGTTTAATAGTCCGTAGATTATTTCCTAAAACTTCTGCTTCTCCTGAAACGATACTCAATTCTCCATAAATAGTTTTCAGCAGACTGGTTTTTCCAGAGCCTACCTTACCTATTATATATAAGAAATCGCCGGAGCGCAGTTGCATATTTACGTTATTAAGCAACCAGTTATCCTGCTGGGCAATTTCTACATTCTGATAGTTGATGAGTGTTTCGCTCATATTTTTTTAGCTTTTATTCTTTATGTCTTTTTTTAAGTTCACGAGCCAGATCTTCAATGCGGTAGCCCTTTGAAGTAAGAAGAACAATCAGGTGATAAATCAAATCTGATGCTTCATATATTAAACGGTCGTCAGTTCCGTTTGTTGCTTCAATTACGGTTTCTACAGCTTCTTCACCTACCTTCTGAGCCATGCGGTTCACTCCGGAGTTGAATAAAGAAGTAGTATATGATTTTTCTGGCATTTCCTCATGGCGTTTGCTGATAAAATCCTGCAAATACTTTAGAAACATGATGTCTTCAGTGTTATCTTCATCCCAGCAAGTGTCTGAACCGGTGTGACACACAGGTCCTACAGGATTTACCTTAATCAATAAAGTGTCTTTATCACAATCCTCCTTGATGGAAACAACATTCAGGAAATTACCGCTTTCTTCTCCTTTAGTCCAAAGTCTGTTCTTTGTACGGCTGAAGAATGTCACTTGTCCGGTTGCAACAGTTTTTTCGTAAGCCTCCTTATTCATAAAACCAAGCATCAGAACTTTTGAAGTGAAATTATCTTGTATAATAGCAGGAACTAATCCATCCATTTTATTAAAATCTAAATCCATGATGTAATATAATTAATAATTAGTTATTTAACTTGTTATTTTCTGACAGTTATTCCTTGTGCACAAAGATAATCTTTTAATTCGGAAATTTTAATTTCTCCGAAGTGAAAAACGCTTGCTGCCAAAGCGGCATCAGCTTTTCCCAAAGTAAATGTATCTTTGAAATGTTCCATCGCACCAGCTCCACCCGATGCAATAATAGGAATAGGTAAGGAGTCTGACAAAAGAGCCAGCGTTTCATTGGCATATCCTGTTTTCACTCCGTCGTGATTCATGCTGGTAAAAAGAATCTCTCCGGCTCCACGGTCGGCAGCCTCTTTCGCCCATGAAATCAATTCCTTGTCAGTCTCAATTCGTCCTCCGTTCAGATAACATTTCCAAAGATTATTTTGTTCTTTGGCATCAATAGCCACCACACAGACCTGAGAGCCGAAATGCTTTGCAATATCGCTTATCAGTTGTGGGTTACGGATAGCAGAAGAATTAATGGAAACTTTATCAGCTCCGGCATTAAGCAAACGGTCAACGTCCTGCAATTCATTGATACCTCCACCTACAGTGAAAGGAATGCTGATATTTGCAGCAACTCGTTTCACCAGGTCAGTAAAAGTCTTTCGTCCTTCGTGGCTTGCTGTGATATCAAGAAATACCAACTCGTCGGCTCCTTGTTCGCTGTATGCACGTCCCAGTTCCACCGGGTCGCCGGCTTCACGCAGGTTCACAAAGTTTGTACCTTTTACGGTTGTTCCGTTTTTAATATCCAGGCAAGGTATGATTCTTTTTGCTAACATACTTATCAGTTTATAAAAATATCTTTAAGTCCTTCAGTTGTATCTTTCCTTCGTAAAGCGCTTTGCCGAAAATAACGGCGGGCACTTTAGCTTCTTCCAGTTTAATAATATCATCGATACAACTCACGCCTCCACTGGCAATTAAGTAGGTGGACGGGAATTTTTCCAGAATTTCATTATACAGAGCAGTTGAAGGACCTTGCAACATACCATCACAATCAATGTCTGTGCAGATAACCTTCTGAATTCCCTTTTCAATATACTCTCCAAGGAAAGTCATCAGCTCCAGTTCGGTTCCCTCTTTCCAACCGTTCACTGCAATCATTTTATTTTTCACATCAGCACCAAGAATAATCTTATCGCTTCCGTATTTTTTAATCCATTGAGTAAACAACTCAGGCTCTTTAACAGCAATGCTTCCTCCGGTAATCATCTTTGCTCCGCTTTCGAAAGCAATTTTTAAATCCTCATCACTTTTTATTCCACCACCAAAATCAATAATCAGGGAAGTCTGTGAAGCAATCTTTTCCAGAATGCTGTAATTCACTATATGATGAGAAGCAGCTCCGTCAAGGTCAACTACATGAAGCCGACTAATTCCGTTTGCTTCAAATTCCTTTGCAACCTCTACCGGATTCTCATTATATACTTTCTTACTATCATAATCGCCCTTAGAAAGACGAACACATTTTCCTTCGATTATATCTATGGCAGGAATAATTTCAATCATATTTATATTATAGAGGTAAATTAATGAAGTTTTCTAAAATCCGTTCTCCAACCTTTCCACTTTTTTCGGGGTGAAATTGGGTCGCATAGTAGTTATCCTTTTGTAAGGACGCACTAAACGGAAGTATGTAATCTGTTGTAGCCACCGTAAATTCATTCGTTGGCACATAAAAGCTATGCACAAAATAAACAAATTCCTCCTTGGTAAAGCCTTTGAAAAGATCCCCTTTTAAATCACCGATAGTGTTCCAACCCATGTGTGGAACCTTATCTTCATGCTTTGCGGGGCAAAAGCGTTTTACTTCAGCAGGGAAAATATTCAGGCAATCCACATCTCCTTCTTCAGAATGACTGCACATAAGCTGCATTCCAAGACAGATACCTAATACCGGTTGCTTTAAATCAACAATCAGTTTATCTAATCCGGTAGCTTTTAAATGCTGCATGGTAGTGGTAGCTTCACCAACTCCCGGAAAAATAACCTTATCTGCTTTAGATAAAATTTCTTTGTCCGCTGTTACTACTGCATTTATGCCAAGCCGCCTTAAAGCATGATCTACTGAATAGATGTTTCCTGCGTTATATTTTACGATAGCTATATTCATTTCTCTTTAACTAAAGATTACCGTTTTATTCTTATAAGCCAATACTTTACGCTCAATATGTTTCTGAACCGCGCGTGACAGAACAATCTTCTCAAGATCCTTTCCTTTATTTACAAGGTCTTCCACCGTATCTTTGTGAGTGATGCGAACAACATCCTGTTCAATGATAGGACCTGCATCCAGTTCAGTGGTAACATAGTGACTTGTTGCACCAATAATTTTCACGCCTCTTTCAAAAGCAGCGTGGTAAGGTTTAGCTCCCACGAAAGCAGGAAGGAAAGAGTGGTGAATATTGATAATCCGGTTAGGATAAGACTGAATCATGTTTTCCGAGATAACCTGCATATATCGGGCTAAAACAATGAAGTTTACTTTATGTTTAGCCAGCAACTCCATTTCTTTAGCTTCCTGCTCAGTCTTTGTCTCCTTAGTGATAGGGAAGAGGTAGAAAGGAATACCAAATTTATCGGCCACATGCTGCAAGTTTGGGTGATTGCTTATAATCAAAGGAATTTCCACATTCCATTCACCATTTGCATAACGGGCAAGCATATCAAACAAACAGTGAGACATCTTAGAAACAAATATCGCCATTCGCGGTTTGATATCCGAGAAGTAGAGACGGAAGCTCATTTCATATTTCTGCGCATACAAAGTTTCAAAGTAATCTTCTATCTTTTCTCTTGGAACAAGGAAATCGCTCAGTTCCCATTCAATTCTCATAAAGAATATGTTTTCAATATGATCAACGTACTGATCCAGATAAACAATGTTTCCTTTGTTTATAGTAATAAAATCCGTTACTGCGGAAATAATTCCTGGCTTATCGGGGCAGTGGAGCAATAACTTTGCTGTATTTTTGTTTGCTTGCATCTTATTTATCATTAGTTATCATTATGAGCTTGCAAAAATAACGAATTATTGCCAAAGAATAAATTATTATAGCAAGAAGTTTGTATTAAATATAATTGATTGTCAATTAGAATAGGCCGAAATAGTGCTTTTACCCATAAAATCGAATAAAAAATGAGTTTTTTTACGTAAAGTTCTTGCACATTTAAAAAATATATCTACCTTTGCATCCGCAATCGAGAGAGATAGCAAAACAAAATAAATGGTGCGTTAGTTCAGTTGGTTAGAATACATGCCTGTCACGCATGGGGTCACGAGTTCGAGTCTCGTACGCACCGCCAAAATTTAAGTTTTAAAAGTCCTGCAAAGTAATATTTGCGGGACTTTTTTTATTTCCAGAGTATTAATATGCATATAGCCGAAAGCTTGTAGCTAATGTGTTATGAAAATGAGTAAACAAAAAAGTCAGCCATTGCTTCATAAAGCTATTGACTGACTTTGCAATTCCTTTAATTAGACCTTAACCAATGATCGGATTCTAGTTTACTTCATGCTGTTTTGCCACACTACTAAATATTACTATAAATTGAAAGCAGAACAGATTTGTTTTACTTGTTTAGTTTTATCTGTTTCCGTTTCGGGTTTAGTTTATTTCTTTTCTGGCATAGCAGCTTTTTTTTCTTTAGCTACTTTTTCTTTAGCTTTTTTCTTGTCCTTAGCTATTTTTTCTTTAGCCGTTTTCTGATCTTTAGCTACTTTTTCTTTAGCTGTTTTCCTGTCTTTAACCATTTTATCTGAAGCAGTTTTCTTTTCAGTTGCTACTTTTTCTGTTGCGGTTTTCTTTTCAGTTGCTATTTTTTCTCTAGCATTTTTCTGTTCAACTGCCACTTTTTCTTTAGCTGTTTTCTGCTCAGTTGCTACTTTTTCTCTAGCAGTTTTCTGCTGAGCCTTAATAGTTGTTGTAGCTTCTTTCTTCACTTCAGCTTTTTTTTCAGTTGTTTGGGCATTTACGCCGAAGCCGGCAATTAATGCAAAAGCAATAAGTAAAACGAGTTTTTTCATAATCTTAAGAATTAAATGTTCAACATGTTCTATGGATTCCCAAATAAAAATATAACAAATAAATGATTAAAAAGTCTATTTTGTTAATTAAGATTAACTTTTAAACTTAAGAGTATTTCTGTCTTTCTTTATCAATAACACATACTCCCTTCTAAATACCTTCTTATTTTTCAAAGTAAAGTCTCGGTACAAAAGATTGAAATTGAAACTTACCTCACTATCCTTATCAAGATGCATCATCTTGGGGAAGTAATAGATTCTAGTTTACTTCTTCCCTTCCAGATACTCTAATTTAAAGATGTTAACGCAAAGGAGGAATATAGATAATAATAGAGGTCCAAAAATTATCCCCATAAAACCAAATAATGATAATCCGATAAAAACTCCGAAAATTGTGATTAAAGGATGTGTGTTTGCCAGTTTCTTTTGTAATATGAAACGTCCCAGATTGTCCACATGTGAGGTGATAATGATTGAATAAGCAAAAAGTCCGATAGCAAATCCCCAATGACCTACCAATAAAAGATATATTACTAATGGAAACCACATCAATGCAACTCCAATTATAGGAATAATAGTTGCAAAGCAGCTCAGGAAGCCGAAAAGGAAAGGATTTGGTACTCCGAAAATGAAATATCCAATCATTGATACTACACCTTGTACAATAGCCAATAAGGGAATGCCTATTGCATTTGATTTTACTATCATGTTTATTTCCGCAATCACACTCTTTTTGTTTACTTTGGTAAAAGGTAGCAATTCGTAAATGTAGGTTTCCATCTTCTTTCTGTCAATCAACATAAAAAAGAGAACAAAGAGCATTATAAAAATATTAATGCTAAAGTTTGTTATATTTCCTACTAAGAACCTTCCCAGTGCTGGCAATGAGGAAGTTATTGTTGATAAATTATCACTGTTGAGTACATTATAACCTGTTTTTTCTTGAACGAGGTCTGCAATATGTTTAATTGATGTTATATAAGCATGCGTATCAAGATTAAGATTTTGTAATTTATTTATGAGTAGCCAAACTACCAGCGAAATAGGAACAAGAAAACATAATATAGCCTCACCTATCATGAGCGCAGCTGCCAATCCTTGTTTAAAATGTTTTTTCTCAGTGAGATAAATCATTTGTTTTCTTACTAGAAGATAGATTGTTAATGCACCCAGAATTCCGGTAAAAAAAGGAGTGAATTTCGTAAATAAGATTACCCCTAAAACCAAAATAATCGCAATTAGCGAGTATTTGCAATATTGCTCTTTTGTATTCATACTAGTTTATTTATGACTTGATGTTCTTTAAATAATGAATATAGTACGCGACAATTATTGATGTTTTAATTTATATAAGAAAAACAAACAGGATAAGAAGAATGTTTCTGCCAATATATCAGTCTGTTCCGAATGAAGTAAGGGTTGCTTGCTCTTAAGCGGACGTCACGGCCCCACTCAACAATATGTTCATATCCATTAAGCAATTCCTTGTAAAAGGAGAGGTTGTCTCGATGGTGTGGAAAACGTAGCTATTTTTTTTATAAGCACAAAATCTTATAAAGTATTCTCGGAGTTTTAATTTTGTATTATGTGTATCCTCTTCTATTTCTTGTATTTACTATTTGTAGTATCTGTTAGTGGGAGAGTAAAATATCTTTTGATTATTCTTTTGTAAGCTATATTCAGCAAGCTTTTTTTTAGCTTTCTTTCTTAAAACGCTTGCAGGTTAAAAAAAAATATCTACCTTTGCATCCGCAATCGAGAGAGATGGCAAACAAAAATTAAATGGTGCGTTAGTTCAGTTGGTTAGAATACATGCCTGTCACGCATGGGGTCACGAGTTCGAGTCTCGTACGCACCGCCAAAGAAAAGCTCCGGAAACTTAGTTTTCGGAGCTTTTCTTTTTTTTAATATTATTTCTTACTGTTAATTACAAAATTGATTTAAGCTAATTTTTTGTCTCTCTTTCTCTTATTTTGATTTAAATAAGTTTGTTCACTTGAAGAGAAACAGGCAAGGGTTTTACTACGTAAAATATAGCATTTAATAACGTAAAGAATGTTTTAACTTAAAAAATTGTGGCTCTATTATTTTTTCTATATCTTACCAACGTATATCAGTTAGGTCTGTGGGGTAATGAAGTGTAAACATCTTTATTTGTGATTTGATTGTTACATTTAAAGATAACAATCTTTACTCATACCACCTAATGATATACACTTTTTACTAATCCAAAACAGTTACTTAATATTCCTGTCGATATTTTACTTTTATCTATTTTTGCGAAAACGTAATTCACCCTGTTTGTAATATCTTGATCCGGAGTTTGTGCATACGTTGGGATTGTTAATATAAACAGTAAATAGAGTGCTATTTGTATTTTTTTTATTTGTAATAATTTAAGGTTAATACTCTTTACGAAGTGATATATCAAATCGTCCATCTGTAACATTTACAACTGAATTAGAATCCTTACATTTTAAAGTAAATGAGAATCTTCCGCTTACTATATTCTTTATAGTATCTAGTTTGGTAATAAAGATAGATCCAATATTTTCATATTCCCCGCCACAAGTTCCATTTTCAATGAGGTGAAAACCTATATTCTTAATTAATAAGGTTTCGTTTTCTTTAGGGTTTAAAACAACAAAGCCTATTCCTGTTTCCGTATCTCTACGTTTAGCCTCTATAAATAGTTTAAATTGGTTGTCGTTTTTACTAATTGCAGCCCATATATCAGATTGAAAAATAGGAGCTAAATTATTGTATGCTACCCATAAATTTCCATCCACATAACATCCTATATTGTTTTTTCCTTCATGAGTTTCAGCTGGTAATTCATTCAAATTAATGTCATCCTTGCATGAATCACATGAAAATGCTGATAATAGGAACATCAGCATTATTAAAGCAGATTTAATCGTTTTTCTTTTCATGAAATTTAAATATAGATTATTAAGGTGAAAATAAATTATCTGCTAAGTAAATAAATTTCTAGTGTATAAAAGAATTTAATATGTTAAATATAAGTCTTTCTAAAATTTGTATAGTAATTTGAGGAACTTTTTTTGTCCTCGTTTTTAAGTAAAGATTATCTTTGTGGCTTTAACATAAAATCAATGAAAAACATTCAAAAGATAATTTTTACAGCAATATGGCTTCCGTTCTTTTCTATTGCTGTAAATGCACAGGAGAAAGAGCTTATTCCATTGGTAAACGTTCCAGCTGGGAGTTTTTATATGGGGGGAACCGGTATTGGAGAGAACTTTGATGAAGCTCCGGTACACAAAGTGATTATCTCTCATCCTTTCCGAATTGGAAAGACAGAAATTACAAACGCACAATATAAGGAGTTCTGTCCTGAACATAAAACACTTCGTGGGAAGAATGGACTTTCGAAAGCCGATGATGAAGCGGTGATCTTTGTCAGCTATAACGATGCGATGGCTTTTTGTAAATGGCTGAGCAAGAAAGAGGGCAAGACTTATCGTTTGCCCACTGAGGCGGAGTGGGAGTATGCTTGCCGTGCGGGTAGTTGTTATTCTTTTAGTATGGGCGACGGACTGCCGGCTGTCTATCTGAAAGATCAGAGAATAGTGAGAGATTATCAGTCTGTTTCATTAAAGGTAGGACAAACACCAGCCAATGCTTTTGGCATTTATGATATGCATGGAAATGTGGAAGAGTGGTGTAACGACTGGTATGGTCCTTATCCTTCAGAGGTGCAGACTGATCCTGTGGGGCAGAGTAGGGGCGAGTTCAGAGTTACACGTGGAGGAAGCCACAGTACGCCTGAAACTTTTTTGCGTAGTTCGAACCGTATGGCTATGATTTCAGAAGATAAACATGCTTTGACCGGTTTTCGTATTGTACAGGCTGAGTATCCTGCAAGTAAACCGCTTACTAACATTGAAACTGCTTTGAATAGTGAACATGTATCGCAAGTAAAGGCTGTCTGGAAGAAACAAGATAAAGAGCCGTTGTTTATGGCTCCGATTCCTTTCGTTGTAAAGCCCGATTGTTCTTCAAAAACTCCTTTCTATCAACATAATCATCAACCAGCTATTACCTGGTGTGATAATGGTGACTTACTTGCTATCTGGTTCTCTGCCGAACATGAGAATGGACGTGAGATGGTTGTACTTGCTTCCCGGTTGCGTGCCGGAGCTAAGGAATGGGATCAGGCATCGCCTTTCTTTAAGGTACCCGACAGAAATATGACCGGATCGGCATTGATGAATGATGGTAACGGTACGCTTTATCATATTAATGGAGTAGAGGCAGCGGGTGACTGGCAGAACTTAATGATGATTCAAAGAATAAGCCGCGATAATGGAAAAACATGGACTTTTGCGCGAATAATTGAGCCCGAACATGTAAAGCGTCATCAGGTAATTGCTGGGACAATAAAGACAAAAGAGGGTTGGTTTGTTCAGCTTTGTGATGCCGGACCGGGCGGAAAAGATAGCACTGCTGTGCATATCAGCAAAGATGGTGGGCAGACCTGGACTGATACCGGAGGTACTATTGCAGGAATTCATGCGGGTGTGGTTCAGTTGAAGGATGGAAGGCTGATGGCTTTTGGACGAAATAATAACGTTGCCGATTCAACGGGCAGGATGCGTATGCCAATGAGTATTTCTAGCGATATGGGTAAAACGTGGACTTATTCCGCTTCTGAATTTCCGCCTATTGAAGGTCAGCAGCGACTTGTTTTAAGACGACTGAATGAGGGGCCACTTCTGCTTATTTCCTTTACCGATCACCCTTTACGGACAGCTCCTTCTGAGCGTGGATTGATTTTTAAAGATAAAAATGGAAAGGAATTTCGGGGATATGGAATGTATGCAGCTATCTCTTTTGATGAAGGCAAAACATGGCCGGTGAAGAAACTACTCACCGATGGTGCTTCTCGTTATCTGAATGGTGGTGCATGGACACAGTTCTTTGAAATGGATGCCACTCATGCCGAGCCTCGAGGCTATCTGGCCGCTACACAGACACCGGACAATGTGATTCATTTGGTAAGCAGCAGGCTGCATTATCGCTTTAATCTCTCCTGGTTATTAAAAAATGGTTCTTCGTCACTTTAGGTGCAAGCAAACGGTCTCAAATGCTTATTTAATAAAGACTCTACATGCTTTTTAATAAGCCATTTATTGAATCTGATAAAAAGTTGGTAAAAGCACTATAAATAAAAGGCTCAATGCAATAGCTTGCACCTAAAGTGACGAAGAACCTAAAAAATGCAGATTGATCTGCTACCTGCTACTAAATTGTGTCTAATGTGTTGATATATAATGATATAATTTAGTGGTAGATACTTTTATTTTACAATTTATCTGCTACCAAATGCTGTTATCTTCTAAAATTGTTAATCTTTCCATAGTACTGTTTTTAATAGCTAAATCATTGCTGTCCCATTAAAATCTAAAATAGCTCTTTGAAATATTTGAAAATTAGTTAGTTGCGGAGGATTTTCGATTAAACGGATTTGAATTTTCATCTTTGCAGTCTTAAATAGGATTGTAAATGAATAGAGATAAATTCGTTTTCGCTCAACTCGTATCGTTCTTAGATAGAAACAAGTTCAACTATATTGTTCGCAAATACGAAGGCGATAAGTATGTTAAGCATTTCACTTGTTGGAATCAAATACTTGCGCTGATGTTTGGTCAACTCTCTAATCGAGAAAGTCTACGCGATTTGATTGTTGCTCTTGATGCACATCATTCTAAGTGTTACCACTTAGGGATGGGCAAGAATGTTTCGAAATCATCTCTGGCAAGAGCCAACCAAGATAGAGATTGTCGCATCTTTGAAGAATTTGCCTACTTCCTTGTAAACGAAGCACGAGAAAAGCGAGCTACAGATATCTTCAAACTTGGTGGAAACGTCTACGCCTTTGATTCAACAACGATTGACTTGTGTCTCTCCGTCTTTTGGTGGGCGAAGTTTCGCAAGAAAAAAGGCGGTATCAAAGTGCACACATTATATGATGTAGAAACGCAGATACCAACATTCTTTCATATTACTGAAGCTTCTGTACACGACTCAAAGCCAATGAATGAGATTCCTTACGAATCAGATTCTTACTACATATTTGACCGAGCCTATAACAACTTCAAGATGTTGAGTAAAATTCATCAGATAGGAGCCTACTTCGTTATCAGGGCAAAGAAGAATCTTCAATACAAGCCCATAAAATGGAAACGAAGATTACCTAAGAATGTGCTTTCGGATATGACTATCGAACTGACAGGCTTTTATCCGAGGCAATACTATAAAGAAGCTCTTCGTTTGGTTAGATACTGGGATGAAGAACAAAAGCGTGAGTTTGATTTCTTAACCAATGCAACGCATATATCTTCTCTTCAAGTCGCTGAACTTTACAAGAATCGCTGGCAGGTAGAACTTTTCTTCAAATGGCTAAAGCAACACCTCAAAATCAAGAAGTATTGGGGTACTACTGAGAATGCCGTAAGAATACAAATCTATGCCGCCATCTGTAGCTATTGCTTGGTCGCTATCGTTCAAAATGACATGCAGCTTAATAGAAGCACATACGAGATCTTGCAGATCTTGAGTATATCATTGACCGATAAAACTCATCTCCAAGATCTCTTCAACAAAACTAAATTTCAATATGACAAAGAACGTTTTAGACTGAATGAGCCAAGTTTATTTGATTTTTAATAACGTCCCATTTTTAATGGGACACTAATGTAGCTAAATGAATTAATATTTCCTTGCTGTCTGGCAAAATCAGTTGCATTCACTCCCCAGAAGGATTTGAAGCATTTGCTGAAATAGTGCGGATCGCTGAAACCTACCATATAGGCAACTTCGGCTATTGAGTACTCTTTTTCCTTTACCAGACGGGCTGCTTTCTGCATCCGTGCTTCCTTGATGTACAGAATGGGTGAAAGACCTGTCAGTGATTTCAGCTTGTGGAAGAAGTTGGTGCGGCTCAGATTGAAACAGCTCACAAGGTAATCTATGTTCAGGTCGGGATTGTTCATCTGCTCTTCCATGATTGCAGACAGTTTATCCAGGAACTCTTTGTCTTTTTCTGACAGCAAAGTGATGACCTCTTTCGGAGTATTATCCTGCTCATTTCCGGCAGGAATACAACTAACGTTATGACTGTAGAATGTCTGCATTTTTTTTCGCTCATTTAAGATGCTTTTAATTTTTACCTGCAGATAATTTACGCTGAACGGTTTAACAATATAATCGTCGGCACCGGTCTGTACCCCGGTGAGAATGCTGTTCATATCGGCTTTGGCGGTTAAAACCACAGCCGGTATGTGAGATGTGCGCTCGTCGTTTCTCAGTTTGGTGAGCATTTGCATGCCATCCATTACCGGCATCATGATGTCTGTAATGATAATGTCGGGCAGGTAAGAGAATGCTTTGCTTAGTCCTTCGCTTCCGTTTTGTGCTTCGAGTATCCTGAATTTCCCCTCGAATACTTGTCTGATAAATGCTCTCAACTCGTGATTGTCTTCTACGATGAGCATGAGTTGCATTTCTGTATCGTCATAACCAAACGGCTCTTCTTCGGTTGCTGATGTGTGGACTGTTTCTGTTTCCTCCTGCAGATCGGATAATATATACTCTGTTTCGGCCGGATAGTGTGTCATTCCTTTCAGTAAACGGATGGAGAAACTGCTTCCTTTGCCCGGCTCGCTCTCTACAGAAATTTCGCCGTGGTGCATGGCTACCAGTTCTTTGACCAATGCCAGTCCGATACCTGTGCTCAGAGTGCTGTGTATATTGTTCTGCACCAGATTCTCGAACCGGTTGAAAATAGATTTTTGCTTCTCTTTCGGAATACCTATGCCCTGGTCGGTGATGCGGATGGTTACCGAATCATTGCTTTCCAACAGGTATATATTTATATTTTTTCCATTGGGAGTGTATTTGAATGCGTTGGACAGCAGGTTAAATATAATTTTTTCCATGTGGTCCGTGTCAACCCAGATGTGGCAGACCGCCGGTTCGGAAGTGAACGTAAGATTTATGTGGCGCTCTGTGGCAAGTGCTTCAAAGCAATGGATCATCTCTTCTGTGAACTTAACAATATCTGTATGCTGAATGCGGAGCTTCATCCTGTTTTCCTGCAATTTGCTGATATCCAGTATCTGTCCCACAAGGCGCTGCATGCGATCGCTGTTTTTTTTCATGGTATTGAGTGAATCCTTTACCTTATCTGGTAGCTCTTCGTTTGTGAGAATAAGCTCCAGCGGTCCGGTAATAAGCGTAAGCGGTGTGCGCAGTTCGTGCGATACATTAGTAAAGAAGCTCAGCTTTTGTTCTGCTATGTATTCTTCGTTCTTTACCTGCTGCTTCATTTTGTAGAACACGGTGTAGATATAAACCCCGCCAATAATGAAGGCCAACGACAGGAATATGTAAAGCACATGGGCAAAAGTGGTTTCGTTGAAAGCTGGTTGTACTTCAATGGATAAAATACGTTCGTTATTCACCCATACGCCTTCGTTGTTGGTAGACTTGATGCGGAAAATGTACTTTCCCGGAGGCAAATTAGTATAGTTTGCTTCCCGTCCGTTATCCGTGAGGCGGTATGTCTTGTCGAATCCCTGGAGCATGTAGGCGTACTGGGTATATTCCGTATTGGTCATGTCGAGCGCAGAAAAGCCAATTCTCAGCGAGTGGTTGTTGGGTGGCAATGTGAGGTGGGAGATGTTGCCGTGATTAATTGTGATGATGTCATTATGCTGCTTTGAGTTTTGTTCCTGATTGTTTACCCATACGGAGTTGAAGAATATGCGGGGTATAAAGCTTATTTTGTGGATTCTTTCCGGAGTAAAATACAACAATCCCTTATTGGTTCCGAAATAGATCTGTTTCCCATCTGTGGCCCCCATGCCTTCACTGAAATGTACGTTGAAAGCAATATGTTCGTTTGGATACTGAATCTGCTCCCGGGTGGCTATAAATTTAACCAGACCTCCTCCTGTTGCCAGCCACAGATTTCCCCTCTTGTCTTCTTGCATGGAATAGATGATGTCAGAGCTGAGTCCGTTTTTCTGAGTAAATGATTTGCAAGTAAAGGAATTGCTTCCTGTGGGGATGAGTTCGTTGAGTCCCCCACCATAGGTAATGGCAAAGATATTTCCGTTGTTCATGCATTTCACCATCTGTACATCGTTGTTACTCAAACTGTTTACATTGCTTTGCTCGCGGCAGATGGTATGAAAGGTGATCTCTTCCGGTTTTCTGAATGATCCGTCGAAATAGAGGATGCCGGCTGTGGTTGAAACCCAGATGCGCCCTTTCTGATCTTCCGTGATGTGTCTCACTTTATAAAAGTGCTCGATGGGATATTTTTTCAGTCGGTTTCTATAGTTTATAAAATGCAGGGAACCATCGGGCATGCACTCCATTAAATTGAGTCCGCCGCCATAGGTTGCCACCCATATTCTTTTTTTGCTGTCCTGAAAAGTATAGTAGATGTAATTACTGCTAAGGCTGTAGCGGTTATTTATATTACTGGTGTATTGTTTAAACTGAAATTTGCCCGGAGCGGTTTCTATTGCATTGCTCAGCCCTTGCCCTTTGGTAGAGATCCAGAAGTTTTTCTTCTGATCCTGCATGATGGCGTATACTTTGCCCGACTTAAATCGTTGAATAAACTTTAGTTGCGGGTCGTAAATAGAGATGCTATTATCACGGGCTCCTGTCCAGATGCGTTTCTTGTTGTCAATGAACAAGGCCCTTATCTCATTATCGGGCAATTCTATATCGCTGTTATTGGGCGTATAGATGTGGAATTTATTGGGGAAAAATGTGATACGTTTCAACCGGTCGAGCTGTGTGCTCATCCACAGATTTCCTTGTTTATCGGCAAGAGCAGCAAAGCAGCGGTCGTTTGATTTCCATTTCACCTGTTTATCGGTGGTGTTGAACGGAACCAGTTTTTTGCTTTGGCTATCGTAATAAGAGAATCCCCCTCCTTTGGGGTGTATCCACAAAAAGCCGTTCTTGTCTTCAATAGTAAAGAATCCTGTTTCGGTATTGAGTGGATTACCCAATTCATCGGATATACTTGTGAAACGGAGCTGTCCGGCTTGTGTGTCAAACAGCGTAACTCCCGGTTGTGGATGCGTTAGCCAGATAAGTCCGTTACGGGTAATATGAGCCGATTCGATAACTGTGCTTTTTAATTTTTTTACACCGTTTAAAGAAAAATGCCGGGGCAGGCTGTGTTCTGTATTGGTTATAAATAAGCCGTCGCGATCCGTAATATAGGCTGTTTGCTGCCGGTGTTTCAGAATGGAAATAATACGTGCAGTTGTTGGCAGCTGCATGCTTGTTATCTTTCTTTCTTTCATAGTGTACTTAAACACTTGCCCGGAACCGGCACCAAACAGCACTTCTCCGTTGTGCCCGGTGGCGGAGTAAAAACCGAGAGTTTTTCCGGTTGCCGTTTTTCTGCGAATCATGGTGGTAAGTACGGAACCATGTAGCTTATAAAGTCCTTTATCAGTAAGTATCCATTCATATTGTTCTGAATCCATGAATACAGTTTGAATTTTTCCACCGGGTAATGTTCCCCGGGAAGCTGAATATGACTTGAGTGTGAGTTTACAGGTGTGCGGATTGGTGGTAGCACGAACGGCGGTTCCGTCTGTTCGCAGCAGCCATGAGGTACCGTTTGGGAGAACACGGATAGACCGGTACTTATTTCTTATACCTTCTTCTATGGGTTCAAAAAGCTCTTTTCCGGGGTTGAATCGATAGCCGGTTGAATCATAACACAGTACCCATATATATCCATATTTGTCTTCATCAATATGAAGTAACCTGTCATTGGTAAGTCCTTTCTTATCTTCAATGCTTGATTTGTAATTTTTGAATACGTAACCGTCAAAACGGTAAAGACCGTTCCAGGTTGCAAACCATAACAGCCCTTTATGATCCTGAATAATATGGTTCACAAGTCCGTCCTCCACACCGTTTTTGGCAGAAAAATAAGTTACGGAATATTTATCGGGAATGTTTGTTGCTATGACCGGCGCATTATAGATGAACAGGCATGACAGGATTATAAAAAGAATAGTTTTGATGTTTGATAGTTTTTTCATAAAGGTATAACAAATAATCATCTGATCTCTTTGCGAAAGTAAATGAAAATGAGTAGTAATCAAAATTATAATGACTCTAAAGCCTTTGAAAACGCTGTTTTTTTGCTGTTTGTCAGAAATTCCATCAGTATTGTCAGAATTTACACTTGCAATGAAGCTTCATTTCTTTAATTTAGCTCCCCGAAAAGTTTTTTATTATAAATCTATATATCTAATAATATGAGAAACATGAAAAGAAAAAATGTTTTAAGAAAGGACTCCTTTCTATTAGAGAGTTGTTCCCTGAGAAAAGCATGGTTTGCTTATGGCCTTTCTTTTGGGTTAGCTGCTTTGCCACTCCCGGGAAGAGCAGAAGTTACAGCACAAATACAAGGTGTCTCTATTGAGCAATCAGTTAATCAGAGTAGGAAAATCAGCGGACATATTGCCGACCAGAATGGTGAAGCATTAATAGGTGTGTCTGTTGCGCAGAAAGGTACCTCGAACGGTGTTGTAACCGATTTTGATGGTAACTTTACATTGAATGTGCCTGTTAATGCTGTGCTGACAGTTTCGTATGTGGGCTATAAAACACAGGAAATAAAGGTTGGTAACCAGCTGAAATTATCGATTAAACTGGAAGCGGACAACAAACTGCTTGATGAAGTGGTTGTGGTGGGTTACGGTGTTGTGAAGAAAGCCGACCTGACAGGATCTGTGGGAAGTGTAAAGTCGGAAAACATTTCGGCAAAGGGGGCCACTTCGTTAATGGAAAGTTTACAGGGACAGGTAGCCGGTGTGAACATTGCTCAGAGTTCGAGCCGTGCAGGTGACGGGTTCAGTATTCAGATCCGCGGTAAGAGTTCACTGAATGGCGGTGAACCGCTGTATGTGATTGACGGGGTGGTTTGTGATAACATGAATTTCCTGAACCCAATGGATATTGAAAAGGTAGACATTCTGAAGGATGCCTCTTCCACAGCTATCTATGGTTCGCGCGCTACGAATGGTGTGGTAATGATCTCTACAAAAAGAGGAGATGCCAATACTACAAAAACTACAGTGAGCTATGACGGATATTATGGCGTGAAGACAAAAGCCAATATGCCCGATTTTATGAATGGGGATCAGTTTATGAATTTTCGTTTCTCTCGCTATCTGACATCAACACTGGATAATGCTACCGGGCTTACAAAGTGGGATATGTCTGCTTCAAACCTTGCCAATTTCTGGGGAGGAGACAGCCAGGTAGTTAAGGATATGTATCTGAATAAAAACTATACCAACTGGTTTGATCTTGTTACCCGTGATGGTTCACAACAAAACCATTTCCTTAATATATCAGGAAACGCAAAAGACATTACTTACCATGTGGGACTGGGTTATCAGAACGAAGATGGTATATTATATGATGCCTACGAACGCTGGAACCTGAAAGGTGCACTCGAACATAAAATATCTGATAAGGTATTGGCTGGTTTTTCTACCAACCTGGCTACTTCCATGAAGAACAACGGTAGTCAGAACTCCGTACTGTCCGGATTCCGCATGACTCCCAACATGCCTTGTTATTACTGGGAAGGCGATAATGCCGGCCAGCTTATTTATCAGCCGGGTAAAGATGCTGTAGTGTATCCGAATGGCGGTGGTCCTACTTCTAACATCAACCCCGTGATTGACCGTGATAATTCAAAAGACGATACACGCTCTTATGACATGATGGCAAATCTGTATTTGCAGTATAGTCCGGTGAAAGACATTATCTTTAAAACAACCTTCTCACCTATGTATTCAAAGAATACCCGTGGTACTTTCTACGGAACCTTGACTCAGCTTCGCCAGGGAAAGACTAATATGGCCGAGAAGTATAACAATGATGTGTTTTCATATACATGGGATACACAAGCCAACTATATGAAGACTATTGGCGACCACAGCATCAATGCATTGACTTTGTTCAGCGTTTACCAGCAGAAAGCTGAAGGCGATTATATAAATGTGGTGGATATGCCTTTTGATGTTGATTGGTACAATCTGGGCTCGGGTACTGTACAGGATAAGTGGAGCTATTATAATAAAATTTCGATGCTTTCGTATGTAGGACGTATCAATTATGCCTATAAAGGAAGGTATATGGTGACTGTATCTTCACGTTGGGATGGCAGCTCCAAGTTCCAGAAAAATAACCGTTGGGGAATGTTTCCATCTGCGGCTTTGGCATGGCGTATGTCTGATGAGAAATTTATGGAGAGCGCCGGCAAATGGCTGAGTAACCTGAAACTTCGTGCCAGCTTTGGTATAACCGGAAATAATGCCGGGGTGGGACCGTATGACACACAGGCTTTGGCAAACGTGAAAAACTACTATAACTTTGGTTCGAATGTAGCCAATGGATATGGTTACACAATGACCAATACAAACCTTACCTGGGAAAAAACAACAGAGTTTAACTTCGGTTTTGATTTTGGATTGCTTAAAAACAGAATTAATGGTTCTGTGGATATATACAATAAAGATTCCAAGGATCTGTTAATGAAAATGGATACCCCTTACGAATTGGGATCAAACACCGGTTCGATAGTAAACAATGTAGGGAAGGTTAATAACAAAGGTATAGAGGTGCAGCTGAACACGCTGAATATACAGACTAAGGACTGGAGATGGGAGACTAATTTCTCATTTGCACGAAACATTAACAAGATTGAAGAACTGAATGATGCAAAAGAAGACCTTGTGGGTAACAGCTGGTTTATAGGCCATCCGATTGATGTTGTTTACGGATACAAATACACCGGAATATGTACCCGTGAAGAGGCACAGGCTTATGCTAAAGATGTCAACATGAAGACGAAATTCTTTGAAGGAGAAATGAAAATTTACGATAAAGATGGTAATGGTACGATAAATGCGGATGATAAGATGATTATAGGGCACTGTGCTCCAACATGGACTGGTAGCATTGCTTCAAACCTTTCTTATAAGAATCTGGATTTTTCCATTAGTATCTACGCTAGTCAGGGTGGTAAGGTATACTCTTCGTTCATGAATGAGTTCCTTGATTACGGACAACGTGGTATGATGCGTTTGAATATGGACTTCTATATTCCTGAGGGTGCTCCGATATTGGGAGAAGACGGCAAGATTGCTTATCAGGACAAAACACACTATGGAAAATATCCTTTCCCAACGAATGGAACGAATGGTAAAGGAGGCGGTGCGTATTGGTCGGGCGGTTCACAAAACTTTGTTGATAACTCTTTTGTAAAGGTTAAGAATATAACAGTGGGATATACGTTCCCTAAAAAGTGGATGTCAAAGATACATGTGTCTAATTTGAGAATTTACGCAAATATATTGAATCCGTTTGTATTTACTAATTATGAAGGATTTGATCCCGAATGGGCTAGTGCAAATATTGGTGATGGTACTAATGGTGTGAGCTCAAGAACTTATCAGTTTGGTGTAAATCTAAAATTCTAAAAAGTAACAATTATGAAAAAGAAATATTTTATAGTAGGCTTACTTGCCTTGTCAACTCTTACCGGTTGCTCTGATTTTCTTGATCAGGATAACAGATCAAATGTTGCATCAGCTCAGTTCTATGCTACTACAACCGGTTTTGCTAACTTAACCAACAGTGCATACTCTTCTTTGCGCAGTTTATACAACACATCACCGCTATTGTTTGTGGCCGGTACTGATTTATATGCGGATGGAAAATCACAGGGAGTGGTTTTGAGTCAGTACACCTTTACTGCCGATGAATGGAATATAAGAAACTTCTATGTAAACTGTTATAAGGGAACTCAACTGGCCAACAGCGTCATCGCTTATGGCGCAACAACGGCCGATTCGGGTGTACGCTTACAATACATTGATGAAGCGCGGTTTTTACGTGCATGGTACTATTTTCAGCTTGTTCAGCAGTATGGACCGGTGGCTTTGAATACTAAGATGTTTGATTATGCCGAAATGAGTCATGCTCGTGCAAGCCTTTCTGATATGTATAAATTCATTATTGATGAATTTACTTATCTTATATCCTCAGATTCTCATTTGCTGGATCGTTCAAAATCGGGTGTGGGACGTGCCAACAAACGTGCTGCTGCTTTTTATCTGGCAAAAGCTTACCTTACCCGCGGATGGCTGGATGGTACTGGCTATGAAGCACAAGAAGAGAAAGTGGCTCAGAGTACAGATTTTGAAAATGCAGCCAAATATGCTTTGCAGGCTATAAACAGTGAAACTCCGTCTCTTTCCATTGAAAGTGCATTCAATATAGCGAATGAAGAGAATAACGAGATTTTCTGGAGTGTGCAGTTTAGCGCTGCATCTGTTTCAAATCCTTCATCAAACGGTTCTTACCAGCAGTCTCAGTTCGGCTCTTATTTGGGAGGATCTGAAAAGCCAAGAAATAAATCTATTGATGGAAATTTTGCACCATCTTTGCGGCTACAGCAAATGTATACTCGTGGTGATGCTCGCCTGGAACAGACTTTCATGCTTGAGTTCCATCAGGCTTATTTTGATTACTATTCAGCTCCTACTACTTCGCCTATCATTTATTACTATGCTCCGGCATGGGCTACGGATGCTGATATTGCAGCATGGAAGGCTGATGATCCGTATGGCATCAAGAAGAATACCCTGGTTAGTAAAACAATAGCCGATGGTGGCATTGCTCCTTCGAACGGGAAACCTGCTACGTACAAAGACCGTCGTTCACAGGATTATGGTAATGCTTGTATCAAGAAGTTTGACGACTACACCGATGCTTCTATTTCCAATCGTAGTACGGCATGTAGCATGCACGATGTGGTGGTGGCTCGTTTAGGTGAAGCTTATCTGATTGCAGCAGAGGCTTATCTGCAAATGGGGGATACCGAGAAAGCGGCTCAGATGATTAACAAACTTCGTCAGCGCCCGGGAACCATCCGTGCAGGATATACCACCCAGATGACTGTGGATAAATCACAGGTAAACATTGACTTTATTCTGGATGAACGTGCACGTGAATTAGCCGGTGAATATGTACGCTGGACCGACCTTAAACGTACACATAAGCTGGTTGAATATGCTACCAAATATAATGAGGATGGTATTCAGGAAGCTAATATGAAAGGACCTGACGGTAAGTACAAGATTCTGCGTCCGATACCTCAGGCTGCTATCGATTTGAATCAGGCAAATGTACAACAAAACCCGGGATATTAATTGATGAGAAAATATCTATTAATTATTCTGTGTTTCATAGTTAAGACAGATGTTCTGTTTGCCCAGGATTGCTCCAACCGATGGGGCGATCAGGGCAACGGGACATACATCAATCCGATTCTGAATGCTGACTATTCCGACCCTGATGTGATTAGAGTGGGCGGGAAGTATTACATGGTGGCATCTGATTTCCATTTTATGGGTATGCAGGTACTTGAATCGGAGGATATGGTAAACTGGAAGCTTATTTCTCAGGTGTATAAACGACTTGACTTCCCCGGATTTGATACCAACAGTCAGTATGCCGGTGGGTCGTGGGCTCCTTCAATCAGATATCACGACGGATATTTCCGGATATTTTTCTGTACCCCTAAAGAGGGGCTGTTCATGACAAAGTCCAAAGATGCAGCCGGCCCGTGGAGCCCGCTTATCAATGTGGTGCATGTTGAGAAGTGGGAAGATCCATGTCCTTTCTGGGATGAAGACGGACAGGCATACCTGGGACGCAGTAAACACGGTGCAGGACCTATTATTATTCATAAGATGAGTGCGGATGGTACACGTTTGCTTGATGAGGGCAAGGTGGTTTATACCGGTCCGGTAGCTGAAGGTACAAAGATTCATAAGCTAAACGGATATTATTACATCAGCATCCCTGAAGGGGGTGTGGAGAAGGGATGGCAAACTGTTTTGCGATCGAAGAATATTTATGGCCCGTATGAGAGAAAAGTGGTGCTGGAACAAGGTACAACGGCGGTTAATGGTCCGCATCAGGGAGCCATGGTGGATACGCCTCAGGGCGAATGGTTCTTTTTTCACTTCCAGCATTGTAATCCGATAGGAAGGGTGGTGCATCTGCAACCGATGTACTGGAAAGATAACTGGCCAGTTGTGGGAGTAGACATTGACGGCAACGGAGTAGGTGAACCCGTTAAGACGTGGAAGAAACCAAATGTGGGAAAGAAGGTTGCTATTACGGTTCCACAGGCGAGTGATAATTTTTCATCACCGGTATTATCTCTTCAATGGCAATTTAACCACAACCCCGTTGACGATGCATGGTCGCTTACCGATAAGAAAGGCATGCTTACGCTGAAGGCCTTGAAAGCCGAGAATTTTATGCTTGCCAGAAATACGATTACTCAGAAGAGTATGGGGTATATGGGGATGGTGGTAACCGAACTTGATTATAGTGCAATGGAAGACGGACAGCGTTGCGGACTTGCTTGTATAGGAAAAGAAAATGTGTTATTGGGCATTTACATGCTGAACGGAGAAAAGTGGATTTACGAGGAAAGTAACAATCAAATGACCCCGGTTTTAAAATTATCTTCCGGCAAAAAGATTTACTTGTACCTACAACTGAATGCCATAGATAATGCTTATCAGTTTGCCTATAGTCTGGATAATAAGCATTTCCATTTATACGGGAACGTTTTTAGTATGAAATTCGGATACTGGAAAGGAGTACGTGTGGGATTGTATTGTTATAACACCTTGGTCGATAAAGGAAAAGCTGCGTTTAATTGGTTTGATTACCGTCACGATGGTCCTACATGTAAAAAACAATAATGTTATATTGATAAACTAGTTTTATAAATTTATGAAAATCTCAGAATATGCTTTATTACTGCTTGTTGTGTGCATGACAGCTTGTGTTAAAGCTCCGAAGCAACTTACAGTGCCGGAAAAAATTATTGAAAATATTGCAAAAACATCTTTTCCGGAACGAAGCATGAAATTTGTATGCCGTGGAGACAGTAATGTTCGCAGGCAGCTGCAACAGGTTATAGATTCCTGTTCTCAGAGCGGAGGCGGAAAGGTAGTGGTTGAAAAAGGTACATATAAGATAAATGGTTCGATTGTGCTGAAACCGGATGTGAACCTGCATCTGGAAGAGGGGGCTTGTATGCTGTTCAGCGGAAAGGCAGCCGACTATCTGCCGGTGGTACTGACACGTTGGGAGGGTACGGAACTATATGGTCATTCACCTATGATTTATGCTTATCATGCCAATAACATAGCCATTACAGGAAAAGGTGTTATCAATGCGCAAGGCGGACTGGAGTTTGCTGCATGGAGCGAGAAAGAAATAAAAGACCGCGACCGCCTCAGAGAGATGGGCAGTAAAATGATTCCTGTGCAGCAACGGATATTTGGCGAGGGTACTTTACTGCGTCCGTCCTGCATCCAGTTTCTGGGATGTTCCAGGATTCTGGTTGACGGTGTTACCGTTAAGAACTCTCCTTTCTGGACCATTCACCCGGTGTATTGCGACAATGTAATTGTGAGAGGTGTGACTATTGACAGCCATTATCCAAATAATGATGGTTGCGACCCGGAATCGACCACAAACGTGCTGATTGAAAATTGTACATTCAAAACCGGTGATGATGCCGTGGCCATAAAGTCTGGTCGTGACAGGGACGGAAGAGAAATAGGACGTTCTTCGAAAAACATTGTGATACGCAACTGTATATTCAATTCGGAATGTAACGGCCTTTGTATAGGTAGTGAGATGTCCGGCGGAGTGGAGAATGTATATATGAGCGGGATAAAGATAGGGACGGTGAAGAATGCCATCTATTTTAAGTCGAACAAAGACCGTGGTGGGTATATACGAAATGTGTTTGTGGATCATATCACTGTGGAGAGGGTAAAGGGAGCTATTCTGCGGTTTGAAACGAATTACTTTGGCTTCAGAGGAGGGAACTTTCCTTCGACCTATGAACATTTTGAAATAAGTGATGTGAAGGCAAATGTTGCCGATAACTATGCTGTTTATATTGACGGCTTGAAAGGTGCGGAAATACACGACATTTCGGTGAGCAACTTCCATGTGAAGCGTGCTAAAAATGGGTACTACTTGTTTAACACACGCAATGTTACTTTTGAAAGTTCGTCGATCAATAAAATCACGGTTCCGAAAGAACCTGAAGAGAGTTTGAAGAGAATATCGCTGGATGTTTATTAATTTGTTCTTTTCCCTTGACGGAAAAGAACCAAAAATTCATGAGGCCGGTCTATAAGGTTCCTGAACGGGCTACGGTTGTGGAGCGTGTAGCCGTTGCTTCGCTTCTGTCAAGGGGGATGATCCTGTTCTTTATTAGTCTTTCATTCTTTGGAGTTATGAGCTAACTATTATTTTCTTTTGCCTTGACGTAAAAGAAACAAAAAATCAAGGCTGCATTTTTTTTGCTAAAATCGTGATGCTTGTAGCGGAAGGTGCTGAAACTCGCTTCGCTCAAACAGCAGCCCCTTCTTCTTGCTACAATCCTCCCAATTTCTTCACGCAAAAAAAATGAGGCCGGTCCTGCTGGTTTCTGAGTGGGCTGCGGTTGTGGGATGTGTAGCCGTTGCTTCGCTCGGCTGTTGGGTTGGGCTTGGCTTCGCCTTTGCTTTTACGAAGATGCCAGAACTTTGTCTAAATTCCATGCTGATAGATGCTCGATTCCCTCGTTTGTGGGGATTTTATAATCGTCCATACTCACCACATATTTATCAAAATTATCATCAATGAGCTTCAACGAACGATATTCTCTTTCGACGGTCTGTTCTTCTGTTAATTGGAGCGTAACTTGTAAGTATAGTTTTCTATCACCCTTAATAGCTACGAAATCAACCTCTGCATCTTTGATTGTTCCTACATAAACCTGATAACCAGCACGCCTTAAACTCAAATAGACGGCGTTTTCAAGGAGATAACCAAGACCATAGCCATACCCCGAATAAAGATAATTGCGATAGCTTAAATCATTGAGGTAGAATTTACAGTTGCCTGAAATGGTATCCTTGCCCTTGATATTATATCTCTCTGCACGATGGACTAAAAAAGAGTTTTCAAGATAGGTTATATATGTCGATAATGTTTCGTAGTTGGTCTTTCTTTTTTTTGATGCAAAGAAATTTATGATGTTTGTAACCGACACGATGTTTGCAGCACTATTTACCAAATAGACAAATAGGTCATCCAATAGTTTGATATCTTTAACTTTGTATCTACCCACAATGTCTCGCAACATAACAGTATCTTTAATTGAGGATACATAGTTCTGTTTCATTTCATCGCCAGACAAGTTAAAGAGTTCAGGCAAAGCTCCGCTTTGAAGATATTTTTTATAACTATTAATACCCACTTCCTGCTCTGTTATTCCGCAATACTCTGTATAGCTAAATGGAAAGACCTCAAACTCTACATAACGACCAGACAAAAGAGTTGCCAACTCACCCGATAGTAGATTGGAGTTTGAACCACTAATGAATAGTTCACAAGGTTCGGCAAAATCTTGTGAATGGGAGTTTACAAATCGTTCCCACCCTTCAATATGCTGTATTTCATCGATGAAAAGGTAGACTTTCCCCTGTGGCTTTAATTCCTGACGATATGCTTTGTATAGCTCCTCTAACTCAATAGCACTCCGTAGTGTTATAAGCTCCATGTACTCTTTGTTTATGTAGAGTATATTCTCGCTCTTAACCCCTTGAGAGATTAATTTAGATGCTATCTGGCGCAAAATATAGCTTTTGCCGGCACGGCGTTGCCCAACCAATACTTTGATTAATTTATTGCCAATGTATTGCCCGATTTTGTCGGTATAGGTCGTACGTCTGTAACCAGTATCAACAGAGTTAGCATCCCAGAAATTATACTTTCTTATGGAGTTGATTAATTCAATCATAGCCGAATATTTTTTGTAAATATAATAATTTTCAAATATACTTGAATATTTTATTCGGTTTTTGTTTGTGTTTTTTTGAATTTAAAAACAAAACTGGCCTTTTCTTTTTGCTTGATCAAAAAGAAACAAAAAATGCAGCCGGTCTTTCTTTTTCGCTCGGCTTTGCCATCGCTCGGTGGGGTTGTGGGGCGTGTAGCCGTTGCTTCGCTTGGCTGGCTTCGCCATCGTTATTATGAAGATGCCAGAACTTTGTCTAAATTCCATGTTGATAGATGTTCGATCCCCTCGTTTGTGGGGATTTTATAGTCGTCCATATTCACCACATATTTATCAAAATTATCATCAATGAGTTTCAACGGACGATATTCTCTTTCGACGATCTGTTCTTCTGTCGATTGAGGTGTAACTTGTAAGTATAGTTTAAAAATGGGCAAATAAAAGTGCCAGCCGAGCAAAATATAGGCAAATGACCAATGGCGAAGCCGAGCAAAGAACCGTCACGAAGTGACAAGCGAGCGAAGCAAAGCTAATTGGTCCAAAATCGCAGCTCGCTCAGGAACCAGCAGGACTGGCCTCATGAATTTTACGTTAAGAAATAAGGGAGTGTGGAGCGTTAAAAAGAAAAAGCTGTTTGAGCGCAGCGAGTTCTTTTTCTTTAGCTCTACTGTCTAGTCCTAAAATAGCGTTACACAAAATTAAACGTAATGGACGAAGAGCTTAAAAATCAGTATGTAAGACGAACTCAAAAGGATTATAATATGTCCTTTAAGTTGTCAGTAGTTCAAGAAATTGAACGTGGCGATATAAGTATTACCAGTGCCACTAAAAAATATGGAATACAAGGTTGTGCAACAGTTAGTAATTGGTTGCAGAAATTTGGTACCTTTGACTGGGAAACTCAAACTCCATCGAATATGCCAAAGTCAAAAGATCAAAAGATCCTAGAATTAGAACAGAAAATCAAGCTTTTAGAGAAGCAAAAGTCTTTTTTGGAAAAACAAGTTGAACGTTCAGACAAGAAAGTCGTCTTCTTCGATATGATGATAGATATGGCTGAGGAAGAGTTTAAGATTCCTATCCGAAAAAACTCCTTCCCCGGGCAATTGACCGATTCATCAGAGAAAAGGAAGAAACAATAAGTTCTACCTGTGGATTGCTCGGGATAAGCAGACAAAACTACTATAGACGAAAATGGTCTAAATCCAAACGTCAGGATATAGCATTAAGAGTTGTTGAATTAGTAAGTTCTATTCGACAACGCATGCCTCGTATTGGCATGCGTAAGATGTATCATCTACTTCATGCTCCATTACAAGAGCTTAAAGTAGGGCGAGATAGATTTCTTTCTATTTTAAAAGCTAATCATTTGACTATAAAACCATATCGCAATTATCGGACAACAACCAATTCCTATCATCGTTTCCACAAACATAAAAATCTTATAGAGAATTTATCTATTGTAAGACCTGAACAAGTCTGGGTTTCAGACATTACTTATATTGGTAATCGAAACAGGAAAACTTACCTGGCTTTAGTTACTGATGCATATTCAAAGAAAATCGTAGGCTTTGACCTGTCAAATAGCTTAAGTGCTGAAGGTTCTATAAGAGCTTTAAGTATGGCAATAAAGCAGAGGATGTATAAAGAGCCATTAATTCATCATTCGGATAGAGGAATACAATATTGTTGTGATGAGTATCAACAGGTTTTATCTAAAAACAAAATTAATACCAGTATGACAGAATCTTATGATCCTTATGCTAACGCTGTTGCTGAGAGGGTTAATGGAATATTTAAAGATGAATTCTCTTTGGAGAGATACAACGTAAATTGTGGAACAATGAAAGCTATAGTTAAGGATGCGATCAGGATATACAATAGGGAAAGACCACATTATTCTTGTTACATGAATACTCCGGAATGGATGCATAAACAAAGTAATGTGATTATAAGAACATATAATTCTTTAAAGAAGAAAAATTCTTCGCTCGTCGGGACGGGTGCTCCCGCCCCTTGCCACTAGGCGTTCCCCGAGCGGAGTTTTATAAAAAAAACAGATCGCTACAAGAAAAACTTGCAACGATCTGCTATTAGTTCGCCCAGCACGAACTATTTACTTTAGGGTGCAAGTCCCGAACACGCCATTATAGCTGGAAGTGTTAGCTTACGGCAAGGGTGTCCATTGCGAAGTGGAATCTGAAGGAAGCCTGCGGCAAATTCCCGGTCTGACGAACAGAAACCGGATATAAGGCTCAAAATACATGGATGAGTTTGCTAATTAAAACAAGGTCCTGTGCTATATAGATGTATGCGAGTAAATCCGGCAGATATATGGGAAGAAAGTAGTAGTTAATAACTGGGGATATCTCACGGACGTGTGGATGTTTTTTTTCAGAAACGCGGATAACAATTGTCGTGAGAAGTCAGCCGAGGACATAGTACCCGATTTAAATCGACTACTCGGGGAAGGTCTGAACCTTATCTAAGTGAGAAGTAAATGAATGTAACCTTATGAAGGGAAGAATGCAGAAAATATCAGCAGTGAATGATAGCTGCCCGCAAAAGAATAGGACGGAATCCGAAGGCTATGCGGGAGTGCAGACTTTTATAGGGATTACTGAAAACAACCTCACGGAAGTGCATTTTACAAAATATGATTTACTGGAACGTATCTTGTCGCCTGCCAATTTGAACAAGGCTTATAAACAGGTAGTGTCGAATGGTGGCAGTGGAGGTGTCGATAAGATGGAAACGGAAGAACTTCTTCCGTTTCTGAAACTCCATAAAGATGAACTGGTAACATCTTTAATGGATGGTAATTACCATCCTAATCCAGTCCGTAGGGTAGAAATCCCTAAGGAGAATGGCAAGAAGCGCCAGCTTGGTATCCCTACCGTAGTTGACCGTCTTATCCAGCAAGCCATATCACAAGTTTTGTCTCCGATTTATGAACGGGAATTCAGTAACAACAGCTTCGGTTTTCGTCCGAAACGCAGTGCGCATAAAGCGCTGCGAACAGCCCAGAACTATATTAATGCAGGCAATAAATATGCGGTAGATTTAGATCTGGAGAAGTTTTTCGACACGGTCAACCAAAGCAAGCTGATAGAAATTCTTTCCCGCAGGATAAAAGATGGGCGAGTGATTTCTCTTATCCATAAATATCTCCGCGCGGGAATTATAATTGGTCATAAATTTGAGGAAAGCAGTCGGGGAGTTCCTCAAGGTGGTCCCCTTAGTCCGCTACTGAGCAATATAATGCTCAATGAACTGGATAAAGAGCTGGAACGCCGAGGACATCCATTTGTCCGCTATGCAGATGATTGCATGATATTTTGCAAAAGTAAACGCTCTGCCAGTCGTACGATGAAGCACATCATTTGTTTTATCGAAGAAACCCTCTTCCTGAGGGTAAACCGAGAGAAAACGAAAGCAGGATATGTGCGGGGCATGAAGTTCTTAGGTTACTCCTTTTATAATAGCAAAGGAGGATTTCGCTTATCTGTACACTCCAAAAGTTACATGAAACTGAAAGTTCGTTTGAAAGAGCTGACAGGTCGCAGTAATGGCATGGGATACAATAAACGCAAATACGAACTTCATCAATTCATTCGTGGCTGGATTGAATACTTCAAACTTGCAGACATGCAAAATCATCTGAAGAGGATAGATCAATGGCTCCGTCGCCGGCTTCGTATGTGTATATGGAAAAGTTGGAAGAATGTCAGTACTCGTATAACCAATCTATTGCGTTGCGGTATTGATAGATGGCATGCTCAGAAATGGGGATATGTGAAAGGTTACTGGCGAATAGCTGGCAGCCCGATTCTTAGCTGTGCAATTGATACAGATAAATTGCGAAATGCAGGTTATCCAATGATGTTGGATTATTACAGTAAAATGTATCGTAAATAAGGAACCGCCGTATGCGGAACCGCACGTACGGTGGTGTGAGAGGTCGGAAAATGAAATAGGAGGAAACTATTTCATTTTCCTCCTACTCGATTTTATATTTTTGTCACATAAACCTGTAACGGTTATTTAGGACTAGTCATACATTCCCTTATTTTAGTAAAATTCGTGCAGCCTTGACCTTTTGTTTCTTTTCCGTCAAGGGAAAAGAAAAGGGCAGTTATTTATTAGGAGTACCCCACTTCCGACTTTCACGACAAGAAACAGTCAATGTTTGATTACCCGTTTGAATACGGAAATCACCTTTCTCCAGAATCCACTTACCATCATAGCCAACGAAAGCCAGATCGGAAGCTTTTACCTTGAAAGTAACCGTTTTAGTCTCTCCGGGTTGCAGATCAACTTTATCGAAAGCACGCAGGCGACGGATATCAGGAGTAAGAGAAGCTACGAGGTCACTGCTGAACAACAGTACACTTTCCTTACCCACATATTTGCCGGTATTTGTAACATCTACACTGAAGGTAAGCACATCATCGGCAGTAAAAGAAGATTTGTCAGTCTTCAGGTTACTGTAACTAAAGGTGGTGTAGCTCAATCCGTATCCGAAAGGCCATTGAACAGACATCACCGCATCGTAATTGTAAGCACCTTCCATTTTATCCAGGTCCTCACAAGGCTTATAGTCGTACGTAAACAATGAATTGATATCCTTTGGATAAGTATAAGGCATCTTTCCGCTGAAATTAACATTACCGGTTAAGAGATTAGCCAGAGCATCGGCACCATAATTACCCGGCAACATGATGTTTACCACAGCTTTTGTGAGAGGTTCAATTTCGTTTAAGATGCGTGGACGACCTTCGTTCAGGATCAGAATAACCGGTTTGCCAGTCTTGGCAAGCGCCTTAACGAGGTCGAGCTGATTCTTTGAAAGAGACAGATTTGTGAGATTGCCCGGAGTTTCACAGTATGAATTTTCGCCGATGCAAGCAATGATATAATCAGCATTGGCAGCACTGGCAACAGCCTTATCAATTTCGGGAGCATTTTCTTCCCAGTAGAGACCACCCTGTTTATAGGTTACTCCCGGTTCGTAAATCACCTCATCTTTACCGAATTTATTAGTGAGTGCTTCAAGGATTGTGTTGTACTGAGTGGCACACATATCTGCTTTGTCGCCCTGCCAGGAGTACGACCAGCCTCCGTTGAGGGTACGCATGGAGTTGGCATTTGGTCCGGTTACCAGTAATTTCTTTCCTGTGCTTAAAGGTAAGATACGATCAGTGTTCTTTAGTAAAACAAGCGATTCCTGGGCAGCCTGCAAGGCAGCATCAGCATGCTCTTTACTTCCGAACAAAGGAAAATCTTTATTGTTATAAACAGGTTTATCGAATAGTCCCAGACGGTACTTCATACGCAGTACGCGTCGTACGGCATCGTCAATGCGACTCATAGGCACTTCGTTTTCCTGTACCAGTTCCTTGAGGTAAGTACAGAAGCTCCATTCGTAAGGTACCATGGACATGTCGATACCGGCATTGATAGCCAGCTTGATAGCCTCTTTTTTGCTGGATGCAATCTTATCACGAGAATAAAGGTTGTTGATATCGGCCCAGTCGGTTACAATCATACCGTCCCATTGAAGATCTTCCTTCAACCATTTTGTGAGCAGTTCGTAGTTGGCATGGAAGGGGAGACCGTTGTTACTTGCCGAATTGACCATGACAGACAATGCACCCGCCTTGATACCTTCGAGAAAAGGAGCGAAGTGCTTCTCGCGCATATCCTGTAGTGTGATGGAAGATGGTGTGCGGTCCTTACCGGAAACAGGAACACCGTAACCCATATAGTGCTTTAAGCAGGCAGCAACGTGATTGTTATCAATGTGGTTTGGATCTTCACCCTGGAAACCCAGAATAGATTCGCGTCCCATTTCGGCATTGACATAGCAATCTTCTCCATAATTCTCCCACATACGAGGCCAGCGGGCATCACGTCCGAGGTCGAGAACAGGAGCGTAGGTCCATGGAATACTTCCGGCTTTGGTTTCATAGGCAGAGATGGTGGACCCTTTGCGTACCAGCGAGCGGTTGAACGTAGCCGCCATGTTGATACCTTGCGGGAAGAAAGTACCCCCCTGAGTATAAGTAGTGCCATGAATCTGGTCTACACCATAGATGCAGGGAATGCCGATAGTTTTCATCGATTTATCCTGTATCTTCCGGATAATAGCTTCCCAGGCCTCTTTTGTTTGCGCCAGACTGTTAGGTACATTCAGGATAGAGCCAACCTTATATTTGCCTATCACACTGTCGAGCAGAGCTTCGTCAATCTGAAACCCTTTTTTATTCTCTATCTCCATGATGGCCATGTAAATACTCATCATGTTTTCTTTGTTAGGCATGCCCTTGGATAAGTCGAACTTTTTCTCCAGGTTATATTTCTTCAGTATCTTTTTCAAATCGTCCACTTTGGGATTCTGCAGATTCATTCCCTCGAACGGGTTAGTCCGTTTAGCCAGAATATCGATAGTGAGCTCGGTCATCTGACCAATTTTCTCCTCAAGAGTCATTTTTTTTAGCAACGTTTCTACTTGCTGTTCAATCTTCGGATCCCTGGGAATGGCGGTTTTAACAGTTTGTGCCGAAGCGGTGAGGATACTCCCGGCAGCAAGCAGTGAAAAGAGAATTTTTTTCATGATATTGATTTTAATGTAATTATTTGTTTAAGACAGACAAATATAGAAAAAACGTCACGAAGGACACAGTAAGTATACAATTTTTTCTTTTTGTGATACACTGTGTCCTTTATGACAGAAATATTATTTCTCTAAAATGTTTATTGGCTTTTGCAAATTCAGTATGTTATGCATTTTTTGAGAAGATGCAGACAGATTTGTTTTCAGGGTGGCTTTGATGTCACGTGAGGAAGCACCGATTAAAAACTTATATGATCCTTCATCTACTACCCATGCCGATTCCTTTTCGCTATATGATGCCAGATCTGTGGCATTTAATTTCAACGAAACAACAACTGTTTCTCCCGGCTTCAACTCTTTGGTTTTGGCAAACGCTTTCAGTTCTTTTTCCGGTTTTGGCAACTTTGCATTAACTGGGGCGGAAACATAGAGTTCTACAATTTCTTTGCCGGCAACCTGACCTGTGTTTTTTACGTTTACTGTAACTGTATAGACATTGTTTTCAGTTTTGAGGGTTGGATTTGTATACTGGAATGTTGTGTAAGACAATCCGTAACCAAACGGATAAGAAACCTCTTTGTTGAAGCTGTCAAAGTAGCGGTAGCCAACATAGATATTTTCTTCGTAATCCGAATAGTCCCACAGTTTTACTTCTGATTTCTTTTTACCGTGGTTTGTGAAATCCATACTGCTCATTTTACCCTCTGTAGGAAAATTGGCAGAAGAAGCCGCATCTTCAAACTTTATAGGGAAAGTCATCGGTAGTTTACCTGAAGGAGATGTTTTGCCACTCAATACATCGGCAACGCTGTTTCCACCTTCCTGACCAGCCTGCCATGCAAGCAGAATAGCATCGGGTACCTCTTTCCAGGAAGCTGTTTCGATTACACCACCAATGTTTAGCACTATCACAACTTTTTTACCTGCAGCATGGAATGCCTCACAGATGTCTTTTAGCATCTGTTGCTCTTCTTTGCTCAGATTAAAATCGTTTTGTTTACGATCGAGAAATTCGCCTGAGGTACGTCCCAGCGTGATAAGGGCAACATCCGATTTTGCTGCCTGTTCTTTCAGCATTTGCTGAGAAAATATCTTTTCCGTAGGACGTGGCAGAGGCATAAAGGTTGCATACTTGTTGGACTTATCGGGAGTGTTACGCTTATTCTCGTCAGCAATGTGTTCCTCATACGCAACTTTCAACGTATTGTCAATGATGTACCCAGCGTTTTTTAATCCCTCTAATAAAGAAACTGTATATGCCCGGTTTACATTACCCGAACCAGTGCCACCGGCAATAAAGTCATAAGACGTACATCCAAACAATGCCACATTTTTTACATCAGCAGAGAACGGTAATGCTTTATTATCGTTTTTCAATAAGACCATACCTTCTGTTGCCGACTGGCGGGTAACGGCTGCATGTGCTTTCAGATCGGGCTTATTGGAATATTGATATCCTTTGAAGCGCGGAGTTTTGATAATCATCTCTAGAATGCGCCTTACATTACGGTTTAATACAGATTCACTGAGTTTACCTTGTTTTACTCCGTTGATAATCATTTCCAGTTGTTTGGGAGTTCCCGGTTCCAGCAAATCGTTACCAGCCAGCATTTGTGCAATAGCATTCTTACCGCCGAACCAGTCCGTCATAACCATTCCTTTATAGCCCCATTCATTACGAAGGAGGGTGGTTAGTAATTCAAGATTCTCGGAGGTATAGATGCCGTTCAGATAATTGTAGGAAGACATTACGGTCCATGGTTCAGCTTCTTTCACGGCAATCTCGAAACCTTTCAGATAAATTTCACGCAAGGCACGGGGAGAGACACGAGCATCGGTTGCCATACGGTTACTTTCCTGATTATTTGCTGCAAAATGTTTGATGGAGGTTCCTACGCCATTGCTTTGTACTCCTTTTACATACGAGGCTGCAATTTTTCCGGCAACTACCGGATCTTCAGAATAGTACTCGAAATTTCGTCCGCACAACGGATTGCGGTGTATGTTCATAGCAGGTGCCAGGAGCACGTCTGCGCCATACTCCAGGACTTCATTTCCGATAGCCGAACCAACTTGCTGTACTAATTCCTGATTCCATGTAGAAGCCAGCAACGTTCCGATAGGAAAGTGGGTACAATAGTAAGTTGCGCTGTCTCCCTGGCGTTTAGGATTTATGCGGAGTCCGGCAGGTCCATCTGCCAGTACTACTGCGGGAATGCCTAACCGATGAATTGGATAAGTAGTTCCCGCTGCACCGGGAACTAAACTTTTTGTTTCACCGACAACTGCGCTGTCACCGGAAAATCCTTCCATACCAGTACCTACTACCAGATGCGCTTTTTCTTCGAGGGTCATGGCAGCAATCACATCGTCAATGGAAGATTTCCCTAACCTGGGAGTGCCGGGGCTGCAGGCTACTAATGTGCCGGAAATAAGAATCGTGCTAATTATGTGTTTCTTCATGATAAATTCCTTAGATATTATTTGAATAATAAAGGAGCAAATTCTGTAAGATATATGCGCCAGTTTTTCCAAATATGTCCTTCACCTGTTTCGTAATAAGTATATTTGTATCCTTTTTCATCCAAAAGTTTGCGATAATCTTCATTAGCCTTATATAGGAAGTCGGCTTTGCCGATAGCGATCCAGTAAAGAGCCGGTTTTTTGGAAAACTGAACTTTTAATTTACCTTCAAGGTCTTGATAGATAGGAGCTTTCACATCTTTGTTTGGTAAAATGGCTGCAGAGAACAAACCTACATAATTGAACAGATCGGGGAATTGTTTGGAGATATGCATGGAGTGAAAACCTCCCATTGAAAGACCAGCGATGGCACGACCCGATTTACTTTTAATGGTGCGATAATTATTATCGACGAATTTTACTACATCTGGAAAAGCCATTTCGAAAGAACCTTCCATAGTTTTGGGTAATTGTGTATTAGGAGGAACGAGACCGAGAGAAGATTCTCCGGGTGCGGCTTCCTGAGAGGCATTACCGTTTGTCATGACTATAATCATAGGTTTTGCTTTACCTTTTGCAATAAGATTATCAAGAATCTGTGCAGTGCGTCCAAGAGCTACCCAGGCTTCTTCGTCACCACCCATACCATGCAGCAGATAAAAAACAGGATAACGCTTTCCACTGGTTTCGTATCCGGCTGGAGTGTAAACCGTCATGCGACGCTCCATGCCCAGCGTAGGACTATTGTACCAAATGCGGGATACGGTTCCGTGAGGTACTTTGTTTACTTTATATAAATCGGCACGTTCGCCACCGATGATGAATATATTAGTAATAGAAGCGACATCACGGTTAAGATATACATTATTCGGATCGATAGTTCTCAGCCCGTCTACAATAAGTGAATAACTGTAAAGTTCCGGTTTTAATTGATTAGAAGTGGTATATTCCCATATTCCATCTTTTCCTTCCGTTAAATCAGCAAAGCCAGGTGCATCAAATTCTCCGTAAGGAGTCTTCATTTTCTGTGTAGGAAGAAAATCTCCCGTAACTTGTACTTTTACCGCCTTAGGAGCCTTCAGTCGGAAAGTAACAGTGTTGTTGTCGTGAATTTCAGGAGAGATAACCTGTGGTACTCCCCAAAGGGCTTGTTGCGCAAAAGTCATTACGCACATTAGCAGCCCTGCAGCTAAAATTGTTAATCTTTTCATGATACTTTTATAATTAAATTAATGAATTTCTTTTTTATTCTAATTTCCTGTGATTGATAAATTTGCATATTTATAATTAAATGAGCCAGTTCCTAGAACGTCCTTATTGGTTGAGGTTGTTAATTCACTACCTGAAAAGCTATACAGCATATCGCCTTCTATACCTTGTACAGCAGAAATTGTAATTTTTCCAGCTGTAATGTATTGTTTGACTTTGTTTGCATCTGTAAAGTAAGTTCCACCACCCATATTATACTGTGACAGTACCCAGCCACTGTCCATCAGCCAGGTTGCTGCGGGACTGCCTTGAATAGTATATGTCCCTATTACTTCGCTGATATTAGCATTGGCTTTATTTATTGCATTAAATGAAGCAACTTCCTGACCATTTGGATCACTGACTGTAAACGAGTATTTTGTCAATTCAGGGTAATTAGTTGTTTTTCCGGTTGTCCAATCTGTCACTGATACGGCAGAAGTTGTCATAATTACAGTATAACCACTGGCTTCGGGATCATCTACCCCTACTGTAAATGAAGTAGTTCCCTTATAATTAAATCTGAGACGTTCGCCTGTGGAAGTTGTCAGCAAGCCATTTATTAAGTACTGCCCGTTTATGATTGCCACGTCTATATCACCTGCAGTGATATTCACATTACCATTCAGTGTTGCTGAATATTGTTTGCCTGCAGAAACAGTATTAGCGAATACATAAGTTCCTGCAGGTAGTACCCATTCGTCACTTCCTAAACGGAGCGCCAGCGAATTTCCGGATGCATCGGTGAGTGTTATATTGATAGCCTTAACACCCTTTTTAAGCTTGTCTGTTGTCTGATTTTCAACCTTATTGAAAGTATAGCCATCCATTGCATATTTGCCCGAAAGTGAATCCAGTGCATTTTCATTACAGGCTGTCAGAAGACAGAACACATACAATATAAATAATGAATTTATTGTTTTCATAACGATTCTGTTTTTAAATAAAGATTACCAGTTATTATTCTGATGCATATTCGGATTTACCCGTAATTCCTTTGCAGGGATTGGTAATAATTTGTGCTTTTCTTTGAAACCAAAGATAGTATTTTTATTTAAGTATTCAATGCCCTTAGCCGAATAGCTTGGAACTTCTTTACCTTGTTCACCCATAACAGACGAGGCGTCTCCCCAGCGGATTAAATCCTGATAACGTACACTTTCCAGACAAAGTTCCAGACGTTTTTCTTTCTTTACGTCATCTAACGAAACGGTGGTTAAAGCTGGTAATTGAGCACGGGTACGCACTTCATTGATATATTTTAAAGCTTTTGCTTGACTAACGCCACCTTTTATATGAGCTTCTGCTGCCATTAGCAATACTTCGGCATAACGCATGATACGCAGATTGATATACTGTAAAGCCTGAAATCCTGGAAAATCTTGTACACAATCTTCTTTTAACGGACGATTTTTCCACATGAAATATCCTTCAGAACCATATAGGTAAGCGCCGCTCTGTAATGTGATTCCTGCATTATCCATTTGTTCATATGTGTGCATGGTACAATTCAAACGATAACCGTTTTTACCTTCCATGGCTACAAATGCATCGTAAAGATCTTTACGCGGATTAGCAAATCCATAGGTTCCTGTTGCAATATATGCCTTAGCACTGGTACTGTAATTCAATTTGTCGGTACGCCAGCCTTGCATGATATGCAACATGGTGAATACAGACCATATTTTTTCAGGATCGTTACGCATCTGACATTCCAGCATAGATTCACAACTGTTATTTGCTACAGCATGGAGTAATTTGTCATAGCCGCCTTGATATAGACTATATTTATCAGATTCAATTACTTTGTCTAAGGTTGCAGCAGATTCTGCATATTTACCCTGAAACAGTTGTGCTTTTCCGAGGTAGGCTTCTGCCACCTCTTTAGTAACACGGATGCTGGTTGTCTGGTCGTTTACATCACTCTTAGAAGGCAATGCGCCGGAACCTATCACTTCATTTAAATCACTTTCTATTAGTTTCCAGGTAGTTTCAGGAGTTCCGTTACTCTGACGGTATTCATTCGATTGTAACAGATGATCAATGGCAGGGGCTGTTCCAAACATGGTGACCAACTCAAAATGTGCCCAGGCGCGGAAGAATTTAGCTTCGGCAATAGCCCGCTGCTTAACTTCAGAGTTTGCTTCGATCTTATCTATAATAAGGTTGGCATTATAAATGACATTATAAAGACCGGAATACAAACCTTCAATCATTGAATGATCTGTTCCAAAATTATATTCATTCAGCTGCTCCATGGAAGCATTGTCACCACGCGAACCACCACCACACCAAACATCATCGGAAAGTATGTTTTTGGTAAAGAACCAGTTATAATACTGACTTCGTACACTGCTGTAAAGATTTGCAGAAGCTTGTTGTGCATCATCATCCGTTTTATAGAAACTTTCTTCTGCACCTAAATTGCCATGCTTGAGTATGTCTAAACGATCCTCGCAACCGGTACCTATCACAGAAAGAAGGCCTATTAGCAATAGATATAAATATTTCGTTTTCATATTATTATTCGTTTAAGGTTAATTAAAATTCAATGTTTAAACCGAATACAACTTTCTTTGAACAGGGATATGAACCTTTATCAATACCCATACCTGAAGTTGTGCTTGCTGCAGCTTCCGGATCAAATCCCGGATAACTGGTAAAAGTGATAAAGTCGTCTAAAGAGCCATAAATACGGAGATTATTTACAAAGATTTTCTTTAACCATTTTTGAGGGAAAGAATAGCCAAACTGAATTTGCTTGATTTTGAAGTATGAGCCATCATAAACCAATGCATCGGAAAGTTGGTATTTATCCATATACATAGCACCAGCACGAGGTACTGTTCCTGCTTTATTATCAACAGTCCAGCGATTGTCATAGAATACTTCCTTTAATTTATTGGAAGCCTTAAAATCCGGACGATTGATGCAATTGAAAATGTCATTTCCCTGTGATCCAGTTCCAAAAATTGTCAGGTCGAAGCCTTTCCAGGCAGCTGCAAGTGTTATACCGTAAGTAAAATCAGGTATAGCATCGCCAATATAGGAGATATCACCTTCTGAGAGTCCGCCGCTTTTGTCTAAATCGGCAAAGGTTGGTTCACCGGTCTCGGAATCTACCCCCGTGAATTTGTAACCTCGGAAATAATACACAGGATATCCCTTTTCAAAGTAAGTTACGTAACTTGTGTGAAATTTGGTACCCTCAATACGATTAATGGAAGGATCAATATAAGTTACTTTATTCTTTAAAGTAGCTAAATTTGCACGAACGCTGTAATTGAAGTCGCGAATATGATCTCTCCAGCTCAATTCAAATTCCAACCCTTTATTACTTACATTGCCTGCATTCATTGGTGAAGTACTACCACCGATAGCTAATGATGGAGTAGTGTTCCATACCAATAAGTCTTTCGTTTTTTTGTCAAAATAATCCAGACCAAATGTCAGACGGCTTCGTAGAAAGCGAGCATCAAATCCAATGTTAATCTGCTCAGATGTTTCCCATTTAAGTTTGTCATTACCCATAGTAGAAGGATGTGCACCTGTAATGTAATAATTATCGAGTGTGAAAGGATAAATGCCACTTGTTGTCATGTCTGTACTGTAAGGATAACCGCTTAATGCTGAAAGGCTACCATTTTGTCCCCAGCTTGCGCGTAGTTTTAAGCTGTTTATTTTTTCTTTCAGAGGCATAAAAAACTTTTCTTCGGAAACAGACCATCCTGCTGAGACTGCAGGGAAGTATCCCCAACGATTGGTTGATGGTAAAAAAGAGAGATCGGCAGCATCTGCACGAAGTGATGCCTGCAACATATATTTCCCGGCATAATCATAACCAACTCGACCAAAATAAGACATCTTTGCAGAACGGGTTTTTTCACCACCCACACTTTTTGTAGCAGAAGATGCTCCATAGTTGAGATAATAAAATAACGGATCGTTCTTTTGCAATGCATCTTCTCCATTAGCCGACAGACTACCGCTGACATAATCATAAGTGGATTCTTGATAAGACATACCCACCATAGCAGAGACTGTATGTTTGTCGAAACTCTTCATGTAATTGGCAAAATTTTCCCATTGATAATAGATTGAAGTAGAAGATTGGCCGCTTTGACTCAGATAATCCCTGCTCTGTACAGAGTTCCCGTAAAATGGTAAAGAAGTAGTGGAACTTCTTGCTCCGGACAAACGGTATCCTAAACGAGATGTTATTGTGAGGTCTTTGAATGGTTTGAAGTCTCCATAAATGGAACCGTTCACATTGAAACCACTATTTCTGTCAATGCCATTGTCGCGCATAATCATTGGATGATATTGCTCACATGCCAGGAATTTGGACACGGCATAGTAATTACCGTTTTCATCCTGTAACAAATGTTTGCCATCGTTCAAGGCTATCTGCATGTTAGCCGGCAGATTCTCATTGGTATAAGTATCCGGGGTAAGTGGGTCGAGTTGCAAAATAGAGGTAAGCAGACTTCCGTACTCATTATTGGATGAAACTGTACGGACATTATATTTTTCAATCTGATTAGTTGTTCCAACTTTTAGCCATTTCTTAATCTGATATTCAGAATTAATAGTAGCAGTCATACGGTTATATGTATCAGCATTGCCTTTTACAATACCATTATTATCAAGATAAGTAAGTGATAGATAGTAGTTACCTTTATCTCCGCCACCTGTGAAAGCTAAGTTGTGTTTTTGCATCTGACTATTCCCGAATGCGACATCCGACCAGGATGTATTCGTTACACCATCCCAGTTTTTTAGCAAATAGTCTCTTGTAAAAGTAGAACCTTCAACCATATAATCGATGTATTGTTCAGAATTTAGCATCTTAGGAATACGTGCCAACGATTGAACTGAATATTGAAAATCGTATGCAATTTTCCCTTCACCGGATTTACCTTTTTTTGTTGTGATAAGAACAACGCCATTGCCGGCTTCGGCACCATAAATAGCTGCTGATGCAGCATCTTTTAATACTTCCATTGAGGCGATATCGTTTGGATCAATGCCGGAAATATCTGATAAGCGGATACCATCGACTACATACAAAGGACTGGAAGCCGCGTTAGAGGAGTATCCACGTATGCGTATGGTTGGTGAAGAACCCGGAGCAGCAGAAGTTTGAATAATCTGTACACCGGCTGTTTTACCTTGTAATGCTTGTTGAGCATTGCTGATGGTGCGGTTTTGTATATCCTCGGTTTTTACCTGTGAAATAGCACCGGTAACAGAGCTTTTCTTTTGTACGCCGTAACCAACCACTACAACTTCTTCCAGAACTTTCTGATTTTCTTTCATTGTAATGTTCATTGTTCCTGCAACAGCCTTTTTCTCTTGTGTAATGTATCCGATGTATGAGTATACAATTGTTGCACCTTCATGCACGAATAACGAATAATTACCGTTCAAATCTGTAATGATACCATTATTAGTACCTTTTTCCATTATACTGACCCCTATCATTGTTTCATTAGAGTCGTCGGTAATTTTTCCCGATACCTTTACTGTTTTTTGAGCCAGCAAGAAAGGTATGCCCATTAAAAGAAAAAGAATTAAGGCTGTCAGCCTTTTCATTTCATTGTGCTTCATAGTTTTGTTTTCATTAGTTATTATTATAGATTTGGTAGTTAATAAAAGAGCTTTTTTCTAAAATCCCCGGGTTGGAAATGCCATGATTATATCCAGTAAATCCTTATCGTGGTTATATTTCATTTCGCATGTATTATTGAAAAACATCGTGGCACCTTTTTCCTGAGTATAAGGTTCCCATTTCGGTAAGCCTTTTACATTTGGATTACCGGTTCTTGCAAAATTTATCCAGGCACTACTCATTTTGTCACTTAATAATTGTGCAGCTTTGCCACCTCCGGTTATGCTGGCATGACGAACTACATTACTGAAAACAAAGGGAATTTCCATGCAGTGTGTACTGCGGAACATACCATCGAGTACAGGCGATTCCCAGGCGAACATATACATATAAACCGGTGCGCCATGTTGATCTGTTTTAAGCTTTGCCTGAGCTACGGCACCAGGTCTGAAAATAAAATCAACATCAATCAAATCTTTTGGCTGATAGTTAGGGTACGCTTTTTGGAATGCTTTCAGAAAATCATCCGTACGATCTCCATATTTTTTCTTAAGGTTTTCAACAGCTTGTTCTTTAGTGATTGAACGCAAAGCAGGTACATAGGCACTCATTGTAAATTCATGTTGTGTTGTTCCGATAAGCATTGGAATATTCCGGGATTGTGCTGGTGCTTGTGGATCAAAAGGTTGAGTAGGCAGCACATCTCCGTCTACTGTTGGCGCCCAGCCAAATATAAAGGAAGAAACTCCTTCTTTATCAGCCTCTGCACGTACTTTGGCTATAGCCTTTTCGCCAGCTGAGAGTAGTCTTTCATAAGGTATTTTCTGAATTTCGTCGATCTGCGAAGGTTTCAGTCCCAGCTCTTCAACAACGGCAGTACCAATACGACGTGAATACCGGGATTCCATTGTGCGTAGCATGGATCCGCTTTCCACAATTGCTTTATGAAATAATTTATCCGCTGCTGGAGTGGCCAGTAACGTAGAAACTTTACCACCACCACCTGATTGTCCGAATATTGTAACATTAGATGCATCTCCTCCAAAGGAGGCTATATTTTTATTTACCCATTGAAGCGCTGCTATTAAATCCAGTAGTCCGACATTTCCGGATTTTGCATATTTATCGCCATAAGCGGACAGGTCTAAAAAACCCAGAACATTAAGACGATGGTTTAATGAAACTACTACTACGTCACCTTTTTTAGAAAGATTTGTACCGTCATACGATGGAAGTTCCTGTCCGGAACCAGCTGAGTAACCACCTCCATGTAGCCATACCATAACGGGGCGTTTCTTACCATCGTTCAATCCGGTTGTCCATATATTCAACCGTAGACAATTTTCATCGGGATAACCGTCGTCCCAACGAAACGCAAATGCTTGTTCATCACTGTACCACCCCATGCGTTTACCTTGAGGACAAGTAGGACCGTAAGAGCGTGAACTACGTATTCCCTCCCATTTGTCAGGAGCTGTTGGTGGCATGAAGCGCTCTGCTTTTGCGTAAGGAATACCTTTATATATGTATACACCATCTTCGATGTATCCGGAAACCTTACCCGATTCTGTTTGAGTTACTGCTGTTTGGGATGAAGCTCTTATTTCTCCTGAATCTGTTTGTGATGGTTGCTTACTTGCTATAGCTACTCCACAACAATAGACAAGTAGTAAAGAAGTGAACGCAATGACTGATAGAAATTGTTTTTTCATATATGTATTAGTTATGGTTTTTACACTTGCAATATTATCGTATTCTTTAGAAAGCGACTTTTTAATGCGTCTGAAAGATTTGTCTCTGCGTTCAAAACCGCTTTTTTATTTGTTCAAATGTTTGTCTCTGTGTTCAAAACCTGTTAGAAAATACTTTTTTGACTTCAATCAGCTCTTATTTGTTTTTGTCTGTCCCCTTCTTATATCTATATTTGTGTACTCAATTAACCTTAGAAAACACTATGCAAAAGTTACTTTCTTATTTTATACTATTACTGTTTATGATATCTGTCATCTCTTGTCGGCCAAAAGAGAATGCGAATGAACATCAAACAGCTATTACCAGCCCTGTTATTGCGAATGATATTTCCAATCAGAAGATATCCTCCTTTGCGGAAGATGCCCAGGGACATATTTGGATAGGAACTTTCCGGGGGCTGAATAAATATAATGTACATGAATATCATCAATATTTCTGTACGGATGACTCACTTGATTTACCTGACAACCAGATACAGGATATTTTTCGGGACTCGCAGAACCGGCTATGGATTTCTACAGTTAATGGAACTTGTTTATATACGGATAAAGATAATTTTCAACGTATACCGATAACTATTCCCAACCAAAACGGAACACAGTTTCTGGAAGATAAAAATGGAAAGATTTTCCTGAACATGGTTGTTCAGCTCTGTGTGTATAATTCAGAAAAAAAACGATTTGACTGTGTTATCAAGGCTTTTGATCCACAAGGGACCTTTAACGGAAGATGTCACATAGACAACAATAATAGGCTGTGGGCAGTTAATCCGCTAGCTTTGAGATGTTACAATTCATCTACAATAAAACTGGAAGATTCTATCCCTACAAAACATTATGTTTTTTACTCATATATGCGAGATAATGGTGAGTTATGGCTGGTGGGAGAAAACTCATTGTCGGTTTTTGATACACGTACACGAAAATATATAAATGTTCCGAAGGTTATCCGAAACCATCCGGTTTTGTCTCAATCTACCATCAATTATATCTATCCTTACGAGAACAACAGTTTGCTAATAAACACTACAGAGAACGGTATGTTTCTCTACAATTACATTGAAGGCATTGTAATTCATCAGGATGAAAATGGCTTTCCATTTGAAGTTCCACATTTTAAAATAAGCAAAATGTTTACAGATTCGCAGAAAAACTTGTGGATTGGTTCGGTAGATCAGGGTTATGTTGTTCGCTATAATTATAAAAAACGATTCAATAACAATAATTATCTTTGCTCATGTGTGAAACAGAAATCTGTAGTGGCTGTAGCCATTGATAAAGAAAAGCATTTATGGATTTCTACCTTAACGGACGGATTGTATATGTACGATCTGGACAGCAGGAAGGTAGAAAAGATTAATATGCAGAAAATTCTTCCGCAGGATAAACAGGAAAATCATGATGTCAGCTATCTCTTTGTAGATGAAAGTAATGCAATATGGATGGTTGTTTCTTCTAATAAAGTGATGCGATGCCGATATAGGAACGGCGTGTTGCAGGTTGAAGCTACTTATCCCATTCTGTTCCCTATGTGTATTACTCAGGATCGTAACAATACTATTTGGGTAAGCGCAGCCAGTGAATTTGTTTATGCCTTACGACAAGGAGAAACAAAATTCAAACCAATTCAACTCTATAAGAAAGGGTTTATATTTATTCCGGGTATGCTTCCATTAAGTACAGGTAAAATTTTATTTGCTGCTTTCAGTCATTCAATGCAGTTGGTTGACCCAAATACCTGGAAACCAAAAGAACTCAAAATATCAATAGAAGATATAAAGACTTGTATTCCCCGCTCTGTATTTATTCCCACTATACTTTATGAAGATATGAAAGGCGATATATGGATAGGTACGGTGAGTAATGGGCTGATGCGTTATTCTCCCTCCACAAAAAGGATGTATCCGATACCAGGCATTTCATGTACAGATATTTGTAGTATTGAGGAAGATAGGCAAGGAAATATTTGGGTAAGTACGCAATATGGCTTATATAAGTATGACAGGACAGTAGGCAAATTTACCAGTTATTATGCAGCGGACGGTATTGGTGGCAATCAGTTTTACGAGCGGACTTCGTGCCGGCTTCCTAATGGTGCTCTGGTGTTTGGTGGTACACATGGGTTGACAGTTTTCGATCCCATAGATGTGACATTTAAACGGAATATACCTTTGTTATTCGAAGACCTAAAGATTCACAATAAGCTGATACGTCCGCAAAATGAGTCTTGTATTGACAAGCATTTGTCTTACAAACCGGATATTCATTTGGATCATGATCAGAATAGTTTTAGTATATCGTTTGCTGCGTTGGATTATTGCGAATACGAACGAGTGCATTACTGTTACAAATTAGAAGGTTTTGACAAGTATTGGATTGATGCAGGTAGTAATCGTGAGGCATATTATGCTAATCTGCCGGCAAGAACATATACATTTAAAGTGAAGATTACGAATAATGATAAAACCATAGTAGAAGCTGAAAATTCTATACAACTAACGGTCTCACCTGCACCATGGGCAACATGGTGGGCGTACTGTATCTACTTTATTGTGACAACGGGCATCATTTATTTCTTTTTTAGCGCTTATCTGCGTATTAAAACGGAAAAGGAAGCTACTTTGCGCGCAGAACAGGAAAAAGTTCAGGAGCAACGCGTGAATAAAATGAATATGAGTTTTTTTGCCAATATCTCTCACGAATTTCGTACTCCGTTGACTATGATTTCAGGACCTGTTGCACAAATGTGCGATAGCCCTGAAATAAAAGGAGAAAATAAAAAGTTACTTTATATAGTGCAACGCAGCGTGAACAGAATGTTGAAACTTGTCAATCAGTTAATGGACTTTAATAAACTTGAGAACGATACATTACGATTGAAAGTAAAGCGAATGGATATTATTTCTATTTTGCAACAATTGACAGATGTTTTTAAAGTAAATGCGCAAAACAAGAATATTACATTAAGCACATTTGGTTTGGAAGATACGTTTATTCTCTGGTTAGACGAAGATAAAGTAGATAAGATAATGGGAAACTTATTGTCCAATGCACTCAAATTTACGCCTATAGGTGGAAAAATCGATATAGATTTTGATGTTATAACCAGAGATGATGCCTCAAAACAATTTTCGCTCACAGATAAAGACGTAGATATACAATATATTAAGATAACGGTGACCGATACGGGTAAAGGCATTCCGGAAAATCAAATGGAGAAAATTTTCATGAGATATTATCAAGTGGAGGATCAATCGGAAGGAACCTATAACTGGGGAACAGGTATTGGCCTTTATTATGCACGTAGTCTTGCGGAACTACATCATGGCTATCTTAAGGCTAGTAATCGTAAAGTTGGCAATGGTGCCATATTTACCCTCATTCTTCCGATAAATGAGATCTCCTATACTGAAGAGGAACAATCCGTGGAACAAGGAACACAGGAAGATGTATTTCCTTTATCGGACAAAGAGCAAAATAAAAAGGAAGAGAGTTTAGATTCGACAGGAAAACAACAGACTTTATTGGTAGTTGATGATGATACTGAGGTGGCCTATTATTTAAAAGCGATGTTATCATCTTATTATAATGTTATTTGCCGTTTTGATGCGAATAGTGCATTTGAAGCCATAAATGAAGAAGTGCCGGATTTGATATTAAGTGATGTTGTTATGCCTGGTGTTGATGGATATCAACTTTGTCGTCAAATAAAAGAAGATTTGTTGTTATGTCATATTCCGGTTATTCTGGTAACGGCTAAAACAACTGTTGAAAATCAGATTGAAGGCCTGGATATTGGCGCTGATGCTTATGTAACCAAGCCGTTTGATCCGAGTTATTTGCTGGCACTTATCAAGTCACAACTTAAAAACAGGGAAAAAATACGTAATATTCTAGGAAGTACTACTCAGACAAACAATATTTCAAAAAATGTTCTTTCTCCTCAGGATAATGCATTTATGACCGATCTTTACCACTTAATGGAATCTGAACTCTCTAATACGGAATTAGATATAATCCATATGACAGCACGGTTAAAGATATCTCGCACCAAATTGTACTATAAAATAAAGGGACTGACTGGTGAAAACCCGGGTGTTTTCTTTAAAAAATACAAATTAAACCGTGCTGCAGAATTGATCTCTGAAGGAAAATATACCATCTCAGAGATTGCTGATATGACTGGGTTTACTACGTTATCTCACTTCTCTGTAACGTTTAAAAAACATTTTGGAATAGTGCCCAGTGAGTACAAAGGAATAAATTAAATATAAATTATCTAAGTTGAAATATGATGTCGTATTTATTTTCTGGTGGTTTATTCTCCCTGCTGTCTGGCAAAATCGGTTGCATTCACTCCCCAGAAGGATTTGAAACATTTGCTGAAATAATGCGGATCGCTGAAGCCTACCATATAGGCAACTTCTGCGATTGAATTTTCTTTTTCCCTTACCAGTGCGGCTGCCTTCTGCATACGTACCTCTTTAATATACAAAATGGGGGAAAGACCTGTCAGTGATTTCAGCTTGTGAAAGAAATTGGTGCGGCTCAGGTTGAAGCAGTTCACAAGGTAATCTACGTTAAGTTCGGGATTACTCATCTGATCTTCCATAATACCGGATAGTTTCGGTTCTTCGTCACTTTAGGTGCAAGCTATTAGGTTTTAAACGCAATGAGTTTGACATTAAGTAGTCTATAGCTTGCCCTATTAAACATCTGCCTTTTGATGGCCTTTATTTTATTGACAGTTCCTTCCAAGAGTCCGTTGTTCAAATAAATATCCATTGCATTTTGCACCGCTTGTTGGTCTGCTTTTATTCCACAAGCAAATGTCTTCATGGCTTTTGAATCACATTCCATAGCCTGTTTTATCCAATTTTCCAGAGACCATTGCTTGGGATTTCCTTTTATCATTTCCCTGAATCTCAATCCTAATGTTATGACCTGTTTTATTAATGGATTCTTCAATAAAGCAGTAAGACTTTGCACGGCGGATTCCCCTTTCAATATAAATCTCCGTATACTCCTTATTGATGCATGTTTTTTGTTTTTTCTTTCAGCTATATTTTTGTTATATTTCCTGATTTCCCGTAGCTCTTGCTTTATTTTGTTTCTGATTCCTATCGTGGCAGCCGAGATTGCAATCGTATCCATTTTGCTTTCCATTTTCTTCTTCAATTTCTTTATATCCGTACATCCATGGCTGATTTCCAAAGCCAGTTCATCGACATGTTTTAATATACTCTTTTGCTGCGCAGACATATAATCCTTGCCTGTATGGTGACGTACCAAACGCCAGATAACCTGTGAATGCACTCCTAATTGGCGGGCTGTTTCTGAAATGCTCATTCCTTTTCTGATAAGGCTATCTGCTTGCACAAACAGGTTCAGTTTATGTCGATGTCTGGCATCCCCCAGGCCATAAAGAGCTTCCATGATTTTGGTTCTGCATTCTTCCGTGGAGGGATAAGAATAAGTTTGCTTATGTACACTTAGCCGCGATAATGAGGCTATTTCTTCCGTCAGAGCATCCACCAGATTCTTTATCAAATGGAATCTGTCACAGATTTGGGTAACACCGGGTAGGATACGATTAATAGCTTCAACAAAGTTTCGCCCCCGGTCTCGGGTTATATATTGTATCTGAGGATTATTTCGCAAGAACTGCTCTAATTCATCCCCCTCCCGGCAAGGAAGTACCGCAATGGGACGATGGGTCATCTGGTCTACAATAACACTCCCATATATATGCCCTTTCTTCTGTGCAAAGTCATCTATACCTATAGCCACAGGTAGAGAATTACTACTTTTTGAGGGCAATTCCTTGTGAGCACTCCGTAGACAGGCAGATTGACTGCAGAAGATGTTCTGCCCGTGTAAAAGCTCACTGGCAGTACGGGATGTGACTTTTAGAGATACTTCACGGATACGTTCCTCTACCTCCAGAGTGTTGCGGCCATAGGGAGAAGCCAGGCAGGAATGGTCCTCACTAAAGACCTTGCGGAGACAATGCTCATTTCGGCAACGAAATTTGCGGGTTTTGACCCGTAGAGTCAGGGGATGATTAAATATTTCTGAGCCCTGAAGTTGGCGTATATAGTGCCCATGTAAGCTTTGACTCAAACAACCACAGGCCGGACAGCGGCTACTATTAGAGTTACGGGACAATTCTACAGTGTACGATTTTCCACTTATAGAGACTCTATCCTGGCGATAATGGGGAATATGAAGTTTAAAAGATATAGTTGATTTCTTTTTGTTAACATTGACGTAAATAGGCTTATTTGTAGTAACTTTGCCAACTGTAGATATGCTTTGATTCATTGGAGTCTTGATGCTTTGGTCAGCTTAAAGATACTGATTTTCAAGCATATCTACAACTTTTTAAACACTTCATTCTCTGATAATCAGATAGATACAAATCTTTAGATGGCTTAATTATAGAGGTTGTTAGAAATTTCAATAGAACTTCCCTTTATCACAACTTTTGACAATATCATGACTTTAGATAACGGGGCATAATATTCAAGATAGAAAAACATTTGAAATGCCTATGAATAAAGACTTTTATCTGAATAACTTGCACCTAAAGTGACGAAGAACCTTAAAAAATGCAGATTGATCTGCTATCTGCCACTAAACTGTGCTTAATGCGTTATATATAACGAAATAATTTGGTAGCAGATACTTTTGTTTTACAATTTATCTGCTACTAAATGCTGTTATCTGCCACTGGTTTTTGTTTTTCTTTCCGAAGTGTATCATTCTCACCGATAATGACTTTTCCTTTTTAAAGTTATGCAGTATAACTCTTTTGAGAAATTAATATCCTGATATTTAGAACTTTAATATTGAAGGTTGGAAAGTAACTGCATGATAATAAGTACTTCTCTCTTTTATATTTAGTGAGTTCTCGGCTGTGAACCCATGAGCCCTCATCTGTGAACCCATGGGTTCTCAATTGAGAACTCACTTATTTTATTAGATAAAAGCGTTTATCTATTGGTAAATGTTATGTTGCATGTAGTTTAGTAGCGATTTCATATAGTGATAAATTTATCACTATATGAATAATTTAGCGCTACTTGTATATACTTTTTGTATGTCGTAACTTTGCATCGGTTAAAATAGTTGCCATCACTGCTTATTTTGTGTAATAATTTGAACAAACAAATAGTGACAAATAATCAAGGAAACCCAAATATGGAAAATCAAAACTTAATAAATGGAGGAGAGCAAGAAATGATGTTTACAAATATCAAAATAAGCAATCAGGAGATTAAAAACAGAATAGTAAGAAGTGCTACTAATGACCATTTAGGTAATAAGGATGGTACGGTCAGCGATAAACAAATAGAGCTGTATCATGAATTAGCCAGCAATAATATCGGATTGATTATTACCGGTCATATTTGTGTTAGCGAAAAGAATAGAGCCGATGAAACGCAATCTTTAGTAAGTGATGATAAATATATTTCAGGGCTAAAAAGAATTAGTGACGAGGTTCATAAACATCAAAGTGTTGTTTATGGTCAGATATCACATGCCGGAATTAAAGGATATTTAAATCCAGTAGATTTTAATGATTTAAGTATTGATGAAATAAATACAATCATTCAACAATTTATTAGTGGTGCAAAGCGTCTGGAACAAGCCGGATTTGACGGTGTACAAATACATATAGCTCATGGTTATTTCCTTTCAGGTGTATTGGATAATACTGTTAATCTGCGCAATGATTTGTATGGCGGTAGCGATGAAAATAGAATAAGGATGATTAGTCAAATTATTCAAGGCATCAAAATAGCATGTAGTGACTCTTTTGGAGTAATTGTTAAGATGAGTGCTAATAACCAACAATTGAGTGATTATGATACTCATTTGCTATATTATGCAAACACATTAAAGCAACTGGGTGTGGATGCTATAGAGCTTAGTGGTAGTGATTTTTTTAGAAAAGATAAAGATGAAACTGTTTACTATTTAAAACAAGCTTTATTGATTAAAGAAAATATTGATATCCCGGTAATATTAGTTGGAGGCATCAACTCTGTTGAAACCATTAATGAAGTATTAGATAAGGGTATTGATATGGTAGCGCTGGCAAGAACGTTTATTGTGGAGCCGGATTTTATTACTAAGATAATGAACGGTACTGAAAAGTCTAAATGTTTGCATTGCAATCAATGCTTTGTGATATTCAAAAAGAAGTTTAAAAACTGTGTGTTTCTAAAAGAAAATGAACAACTAGCTACTAGTTTTAAGTAATTAGATCTAATTATTGATCTGTTTTGATATGTTTGGTACATCCTTGTACCTTTAAAATTAATCATTAACTATTTTTTTTGAAATTATGATGAAAATTGAAGTATGGTCGGATTATGCCTGCCCTTATTGCTATATCGGTAAACACCATCTTGAACAAGCACTGTCAGAGTTTAAACACGCCGGTGACATTGAGGTGGTTTTTAAAGTTTTTGAATTAGATCCGGAAGCGGGTAAGGAAGTAACGACAACTACGCAGAGTCGCATCGAGCATAAATACCGTAAAAGTCCGCAGGAAGCAAAGCGCATGATTGATTATATTGTATCAATGGGTGCCAAGGTGGATTTAGATATGCGATATTACAGCGTGTTATACACCAACACTTTTGATGCACACCGGCTGACAAAGTTTGCTGAAACAAAAGGCAAAGCTGCCGAAATGAGCGAAAGGTTATTTCGTGCTTACTTTACTGATAATCTATCATTGGCAGACCATGAGGTACTGTTGAATATTGCCGTGGAGCTAGGATTAGATCGAGATGAAACCCAGGCCATGTTGGAGTCTGATGCATTTGCACAAGAGTCCAGAGAAGATGAATATCTTGCAGGCCGCTCAGGTATTAACTCCGTTCCTTGCTTTGTTATTGACGGGAAGGAAACGTTTGTAGGTGCCCAACCCAAAGAGCACCTGCTGAAGGCTATCGAAATGTTGTGGGCCGAAAAAGATGCTGCAGTGATAAAACCTGATGATGATGTCTTCGCTTGCGGGATCGATGGATGTTCGATATAGTAATTTTGTCCCAACAATATATAAGTTAGGTAAAACTAATCTTATTTAAAAGCTGACATTTTTGATATTATATCTGAAGATGTATAAATTCTATTTATGGTAAAGACCTATAAATCCTTTGAATGGGCGCTTCTTTTTAAATATTAGCTAACATAGATAAATAAATAAATGGTAAACTCGTCTTTTTCGTTACAACATGTTATCAGAGCATCAAGCTTGTCTAAAGATGCACCGTTATTAATCATACTTCATGGCTATGGTAGCAATGAAAACTATTTTCTTTCGTTTGCTAATGAATTACCTGAAGAACTTTTTATTATTTTTGTACGTGCACCATATAGTCTGCAACCATACGGAAATGCTTGGTACTCTATAAATTTGGGCTCAGAACAAAGTAAATGGGGCGACAATAATCAAGCTAAAGAATCAAGAGATTTAATTGCGAATTTTATTGATGAAGCAATAGCCACTTATCCTGTAAATAAACATAATGTAACACTTTTAGGATTTAGCCAAGGAGCCATTTTAAGTTATGCGGTAGCTTTAACCTATCCAGAAAAAGTCAAAAATATTATTGCGTTAAGCGGGTATATAAATGAAGATATTTTGTCTGAAGATATTAAGACAAAAGACTATAGCCATTTAGCTTTTTATTGCTCACATGGTAGTGTAGACCAAGTAATTCCTGTAGAATGGGCAAGACAAACGCCTGTATTTTTAAGTAACCTAGCTGCTAAACACAAATATGCTGAGTTTCCTGTGGGACATGGTGTAGTAACTCAAAATTTTTATGAATTTAGAGAGTGGTTATCTAAACGTATTTAATAAATTTATTTTCTGAATTTGTTAGAAAAAGTTGCATTATTCAAATACTAAATAACTTAAGAATAAGCAGTAGAGATTTAATGTATCACACAGTGAAAGATAAAACGCCAAAAGGTCAGACTACACAGATGTAAGTCTGACCTTTTGGCTTTTTATCGATTCTTTAAAATATATCTTTATATAATTCACGATGCTGAGTTCCCCATTTACTCATCAACGAAATAATAGGCAATAAAGATACTCCTAATTCGGTTAAGAAATATTCAACCTTCAAAGGAACAACGGGATGAATGATTTTATAAACAACCCCCATTTTTTCTAGTTCGTTAAGTTGCTGAGTTAAGACTCTCTTTGAGGCTATTGGAATAACACGCTGCAACTCCATTGGTCTATGGTATCCATCGTTTATTCTGTTAATCAACCAAGGCTTCCATTTACCACCAATTATATTCATTGTGATTTCAATTCCACAGTCTAAATTTATAGGTATTTTTCGTTCATACATAACTTTCTCTTTCCAGTTCAGATACAAAAGTAATAATAAATAGCTAAAAATCAGCATGGTGGTAAGATTATCACTAAGCTGTAACTAAATTTGAATTTTGGTGGCAGATGAAGCCATTTAGTAGCAGATGAAATGGTGAGAATTTTTATCTGCTACCGCCGCAAAGCCCATTGGCAAAGACTTTCAGGCTTTTTAGTGGCAGGTGGCAGTAACTTTTTGTTTTTTCGTAATAAGTACGGGTTGTATGAATTTGGATTTCAGAGTGAATTTTCTCTTTTTTTGTGAATTAATTGTCCACTAATTGATGTTAAATTAATATTTTTACGTATGTTTGTCACTGTAAACCTTTTATAATAACATAAAAATGTATCCACTAAAATTTAAACCCATCCTTAAACAAACATTGTGGGGTGGTGATAAAATTGTTCCTTTCAAGCATCTTTCTGAAGAGATGTCAAATGTTGGTGAAAGTTGGGAAATTTCCGGTGTGCCGGATAACGAATCAGAAGTAGCCAACGGCGAATTCAAAGGGATGACCTTGGGGCAGTTAGTTAGGCGATTTCGTGAAGAATTAGTAGGTGAAAGTAATTATGCACGTTTTAATTCCACATTTCCTTTGCTGATTAAGTTCATTGATGCTCAGCAGGATTTGTCTATTCAGGTTCACCCTGCTGATAGCCTGGCAAAGAAGCGTCACAATTCTATGGGGAAAACAGAAATGTGGTATGTTGTAGATGCAGCTCCAGGTGCAAAACTTCGATCAGGCTTTTCTCAGGAAATAACTCCTAAAGAGTATAAAGAAAGAGTGATAAACTCTACTATTACTGACGTGTTACAGGAATATTCCATTAAGAAAGGAGATGTATTTTTCCTTCCGGCAGGTCGTATTCATAGTATTGGAGCTGGATCTTTCATTGCCGAAATTCAACAGACATCCGATGTAACTTATCGTATCTTTGATTTTAATAGAAAAGATGCAGGTGGCAATAGCCGTGAACTGCATACTGAACTAGCCAAAGATGCTATTGATTATGAGGTGCTTGATGATTATAGAACCGAGTATGAGGCTGTAAAGGATGAACCGGTGGAACTGGTTGCTTGTCCTTATTTCACGACCTCTCTTTATGACATGACAGAGACTATTTCGTGTGATTACTCAGAACTTGATTCTTTTGTTGTGCTGATTGGTCTGGAAGGCTCTTGCAGGGTAGTTGATAATGAAGGTAATGAAGTTCAGCTTCAGGCTGGTGAAACAGTTCTGTTGCCTGCATCAACAATGGATATTACTATTTATCCTGAGGGATCGGCTAAATTACTTGAAACTTACGTGTAAGTTTATCCCGTGACATAAAAAAGAAGAGAGGAACCAGTTACTGATTCCTCTCTTCTTTTTTATGTCACTGGCCTGATTAATATCTGGCAGCTTCAGCTATCTTTTTAGGAATATCTGTGTTCTCTAACTTTCCGTGGAACAGTTCTGCGCCTGCACCAATTGCAAATACTGGAACATATCCGGCTGAGTGGTTACCGCTTGCCCAGCTTACCATAGCAATATCGTCAAGAGTCTTTTTGGCAAGTGCTGCCATTGGTTCGTCTTTTGAGTATAGGCTTTCAGACAGTTTAACTTCTTTGCCAAGGAAAGAGCGAACATACTCTTCTTTTAAAAGCTGTTCTTGTTTATCAGTCAGCTTCACATTCTTCCAGAAACCCATATTTTCACTTAGAAGATTTTTGATGTCATTCCAGGTTACATCATTCTGCTTGTCTTTGCGTAACTGATTAATCTTTGCAGATAGTTCAGTTTCAGAAACCGTTTGGTTACCCAATGCTTTTAAATTTAATTCATACTTACCAGTTCCCAATGCTATTCCGCCTGTTTCGTGGTCGGCAGTGATAACGATAAGGGTTTCATTTGGATGCTTTTTGTAAAAGTCATACGCAATTTTTACAGCATTGTCCATATCAATAACTTCATTGAATGTTGTTGCTGCATCATTACTGTGGCAAGCCCAGTCAATTTTACCACCTTCAACCATCAGGAAAAAGCCGTTCTTATTATCTTTATTCAGAAAGTTAATAGCACTTTCTGTGATCTGGCAGAGAGTTAAATCACCTGTTTTACGGTCTATAGCATAAGGAATAGAATGTGCATCAGTGTTGTCTTTTTGCATAAGAATCATTTTAGAGGCTTTATTCTTTTTAGCCTTATAATCATCATAACCTTTGGCTACAGTGTAGTTGGCGTCCTTAAACAGCGTATATATATTTGGTGCATTCTTGTCAGACTTGCTATCAGGTATAAGGAATCCGCTTCCTGCGTAGAAATCAAAACCTGCTTTAGGAAGATCTGTCGCAATTTCATAATACATATCTCTGTCTGGTTGGTGAGCATAGAAAGTAGCCGGAGTGGCATGGTCAATGCTCACACTGGTAGTGATTCCTACTTTCTTTCCTGCTTTTTTAGCTTTAACAGCTACACTATATAAAGGAGCCTTGCGAAGGCTGTCCATTCCTATTGTTTCGTTTTTGGTCTTAGACCCGGTGGCAAGCGCTGTTCCTGCAGCGGCTGAATCTGTTATTGAATTAGAAGCAGAGTAAGTAGTAGCAAATGCACTGTAAGGGAATTGTGTAAAAGTAAGAGGTTTTATCCCGATTCTTCCTTCTTTCTCAGCAAGATACATTTCTGTACCATTTACCTGATTAACTCCCATTCCGTCTCCGATAAAGTAAAATACATACTTAGCAGTTTTTGTTTGAGCATATACATCTGTCTCACCAAATAAGAATCCGGTAAACAGGATGAATGCCAAAAGATAAAATTTTGGTTTCATTCTTTGTCTTTTTATAAATAAAGTACGGTTAATAAAAATCTGTATTACATGCCCTGAGCACGTACAGTGACAAAGTTATCCTTTTTTGTGGAAGAATTTGCGGAATTTTGTCATTAATTTGTATCCAAGAATTGCTCCGTTTAGAATATTTATACTGTTTTTAAAATAATTCATATACGATTTTCCTGAACTGAAAGATGAAAGAGGGGCGAATAGTTCTGTTGAAGTATTAGTAATCTTCTCCTTTTGCAGAGTTATTTTTTGTTTTAACTCTACTCTTTTCCTGACAATGTCGGTCAGGGTTATGCCGTTGGAGGTGGATTGTGTATGTGCGACTTTCATAAGCTATTTATTTGAATCCTGTAGGAATAAGTTTGTTAGGAATCTTACCAATGGATTGGTTATCAGCTTTCTGCGAAATGCAATAATGCTTGCCATAATTAGAATGCTGATAAGTGAAATGATGCAGAAGCTTAAGGTCAATCCTCCTACCAGTGGTTCAATAATATAGGCAAAAGAAAAAAGAAGGTAGAATAAAGTCACCATACCAAGAGTGATCAAGATAAATGTCATAATTAGTGCAGTAAGTAGAATTGTTAATTTTTCTACAAACTGTATCTTCGCGTAATCTTTTTGTAATATTACATACTCTTTAATTTCCGCGATAAGTTGTCTGATATTATCTATTGTACTTTTCTCTGTAGGCATGGTGGCTTTATTTTAATTTCATTCTGCTCCTTCCGGACCCATTTCTGAAGCTATTTCACTAACGAGATCGTTCATCTCGCTTCGGCTCAGCTTAATTCCTTTCTTACGAAGGATTTCAGCAATCTTGTTCCTTGTGTCTTCTCCTTTTTCCGGGGCAAACAATACACCTAGTGCAGCACCGATGGCTACGCCACCTAACAGGGCAGCAAAAACATTAAGATTCTTCATAGATATTGTTTCTTTTAATATGTTTATTACAAATCTAATAATTAATTAGATAAGTTGTTCTATTTTATAACAATTTTTTCTACGAGAAGGTTTTTGAATCAGAAAAATTATTTCTTGTCCTTTTTCTGAGTTGTTTTCTGTCTGCGCCAAAAATCTCCGTTGCTTTTACTGCCACGATATGCTTTATTCTCTTTTGCCTGAACTTTCATCACTACTTTCTTCTCTTCAATAGCGCTAGTTACTTCGCTGGAGATAAACGGATGGTTCTCTACTACAGGAATTTTTATGCCAATGAGCTTTTGAATATCCTTTAGGTAAGGTAGTTCTTCTGATTCACAAAAGGCGATAGCTACTCCTTCGTGACCTGCACGTCCTGTTCTACCGATGCGGTGAACATAGGTTTCGGGTACGTTAGGAAGTTCATAATTAATTACGTGAGAAAGCTGGTCTACATCAATACCACGGGCAGCAATATCTGTTGCAATAAGTACTCTGAGTGTGTGATTCTTAAAACTGGTAAGTGCTCGTTGGCGGGCATTCTGGGATTTGTTTCCGTGAATAGCCGCAGCTTCAATGCCATCTTTCTCCAGTAATTTGGCTAGTTTATCTGCACCATGTTTGGTTCTTGTAAAAACAAGTACTGATTCTATCTTTGAATCTTTCAATAAAAAACGAAGTAAATCTTTCTTTCCGTTTTTGTCTACAAAGTAAACACTCTGTTCAATGGTGTCTACAGTAGAAGAGACCGGAGCTACTTCAACCTTTTCGGGCTGAAAAAGAATTGTATTTGCCAGTTTTGCAATCTCTGGTGGCATGGTAGCCGAGAAAAATAGTGTCTGACGTTTCTTGGGAAGCAAAGGAAGTATGCGTTTGATGTCGTGGATGAATCCCATATCAAGCATGCGGTCTGCTTCATCGAGTACAAAGAATTCCAATGTTTTCAGTGAAATAAATCCCTGATTAATTAAATCCAGAAGTCTTCCCGGAGTCGCAATTAAAATATCGACTCCTCTTCTTAGCGCATCGGTTTGTGGTTTCTGAGGAACACCTCCGAAAATAACAGTGTGGTGTATTCCTGTGAAACGTCCGTATGCTTTAAAACTTTCATCAATCTGTATTGCAAGTTCACGGGTAGGGGTTAATACAAGTGCTTTAATGCCCTTGTTTTTCTCCGTTTTATATAACTTTTGTAGGATTGGGATTGAGAACGCTGCTGTTTTTCCTGTTCCGGTTTGTGCGCAGCCTAATAAATCTTTGCCATTTAATACGATAGGAATTGATTGCTCTTGAATGGGAGTTGGTGAGGTGTAACCCTCTTCTTGTAAAGCCTTTAAAATAGGATTTATAAGGTTTAGTTGTTCAAATGTCATTTAAAATAGTTGAAGTAGCCTCGCGGCTGGTATATAATAATTGTACAAAGATACTCTAAAGTAATGTGTGACAGGGAAAAATCTTGAATAGTTAAGGTTATTTAACTAAGAAGTTAATACAATCTATTTAATAAACTAATATCTTTGCTCTACACCTTTTATTGAAAGTCTCTAGATTTTAATTATAAATACTCTATACTTTCTTTAAAAATGGTCTAGACCTTTTTGTCTACACTCTATGAAGTAATAACTTAAATATTTAGATATATGAGTATCCAATACAGATTAACGCCCATGCGCGACAACATTAGTGAGAATCCCAAACAAGGATTTTATGCACAAGTGGTTACTAAAGGCACAATTGACACAAGGGAGTTGTGTAAGGCTATTTCTGAGAAATGTTCTCTGAATGTGGCCGATATGAAAGCGGCTATTGAGGCACTTGCGCAAACCATTGAAGATAAACTTCAGGATGGTTATAATGTTAGTATTGATGAACTGGGAACTTTTTCTGTTTCGGCTGAATCACGTACAGTGCAAGACAGTGAAGAAATTAGGGGGCAGTCTATAAAAGTAAAAAATATAAATTTCCGTCCATCCGTAAGACTCAAAACAACGATGAAAACATCGAAGTTTGAACGGGTTCCCGGAAAGAAGTAATTAATTGATAAAAAGTGATGAAAAATAAAATTGTTTTTATTACAGGATCAACCAGTGGAATAGGTGAGGGGTGTGCACATAAATTTGCCTCCAAAGGTTCTCATCTTATTCTTAATGGACGTAATGAGAGTCTACTTCTTCAGTTAAAGGATGAGCTGGAAAAGAAATATGGAATTGAAGTCCTTCCACTTGTTTTTGATGTTCGCGACCGAAACGCAGCAGCCGAAGCACTGGCTTCTTTGAGTGGTAAATGGCGGAATATCGATATTCTTATAAATAACGCCGGATTAGTTTTTGGTGTAGATAAAGAATATCAGGGTGATCTTGATGAATGGGATATTATGATTGATACCAATATCAGGGCTTTACTGTCTATTACCAGAATGGTTACTCCGGGAATGGTAGAACGTGGAAGGGGCCATATTATAAATATAGGTTCTATTGCCGGTGATGCTGCTTATCCAGGCGGAAGTGTTTACTGTGCTACAAAAGCTGCGGTAAAAGCTCTCTCTGATGGATTGCGAATTGATCTTGTGGATACTCCTTTGAGGGTAACAAATATAAAACCGGGTATGGTAGAAACTAATTTCTCTGTAGTTCGTTTTCGTGGAGATAAAGTGAAAGCTGATAATTTCTATAAAGGTATTAAGCCTCTTACAGGGGCTGATATTGCAGAAACGATCTATTTTGCTGCCTCTGCACCTGAACATATCCAGATTGCTGAAGTTCTTATTATGCCTACCAATCAGGCTACGGGAACTATTTCGTACAAAAAAACAGAAGCATGAAAAGGGTTTTGAACATATTCTTCTTTGCCCTGTTGATTAATTTAGTAACTTCATGTTCCAATGAGGAATCTCGTTTGGAAAATAAGTGGCAGCTCCGCCGCTATGAACATGCAAATGGAGCTGTGCAGCGCGAAGATAGTGTGTTCTATAATTTTATGAGTGAATCGTTTTCGGCTATTTGTTTGCTTTCGGATGGAAGTTATACAACTATATTTGGAAACTATACCTTCAATGGAAGTGAACTGATGATAACAGTTTTGCCGGAATCGGCAAGTGGTCCTATTTATGAACGCTATCTGAATTGGAAAGATGGTAGTAGGATATTCCATGTAGATGAACTCTCATCATCAACCTTACAGTTAAATTATAATGGAGATAAATCAATATTCAGAAAATATTAACCTGAAATTATTAATTAAAAAAGAGAATAAGTTATGAAAAAATTAGCAGTATTAGGAACGGGATTATGTATCGTTCTTGCGTTTACTTCATGTAAATCTGGTGAAAGTGCCTACAAAAAAGCTTATGAAAAGGCAAAACAACAAGAACTGGCTGAACCAAAAGTTTCAGAACCGGTAGAAGTTGCTCCTGTTGCTGATGTTCCAATTGTAAAGAAAGCAACAACAGCTTCTTCAAACAATGGTGTACGTCAGGAAAGAGTAACAGTTCAGGGTGATGGTACTTTACTTGATTATAGTGTTGTGTGTGGTAGCTTTCAGACTAAAGCTAATGCAGAAGCTTTGAAAGAAGATATGGCTAGTGCTGGTTACAAGTCAGTAATTGCTCTTAACCCTGATTCAAATATGTATCGCGTTATTATCAGTACTTTTGCTGATAGAAATTCTGCTGCAGAAGCAAGAGATGCATTTAAAGCTAAGTACCCAAATAGAAAAGACTTCCAGGGAGCTTGGATTCTTCATAGAGTATTTTGATAAATCTATTTGATAATTTGTAGAAGTATCTTCTACGGATTGAAGGCAGGAGCTGTGAAGTTTCTGCCTTTTGTGTTTATTGTTGGTAGCTAATTTTTTTATGAGATGTGCGGATTGTAATAAAGGCTAGTCTGGATAAGACTAATGTGTATGAAGAATTGTATGGTTGAATCAATTAAGAATTCCGTAGTATATTGAATTATACGGAATTAAAAGCTTTTCTTAATAGTTGTTTAAAGCTCTTTTTGCGGAAGATGAGGGATTCAAACCCCCGGAACCTTAAAAAAGTTCAACAGATTTCGAGTCTGCCCCGATCGTTCACTCTGGCAATCTTCCTTTATGACAAAGTTAATGCTTATTTTGCTTCGGTGTTATTTGATATATCATTTTTTTATAAAAAAAGAGTGGAAGATGATCTTTTAAATTCTTCCACTCTTTTGTCTCTTCATTTTAATTTTTTAGTTTGATTTGAAGATAACAACACGATTCCAAGAATTGTTGTCCGGATATGGTTGTACCTTATCTCCATTATTGATAATATTGAAACGATCAGAAGTAATGCCATATTTATTAGCTAATGCTTTTACTACTGCTGCAGAACGTCTTTCTGATAAATTCTGATTATATTCCGGAGTGCCTGTCTTTACATCACAGTAACTTGCAATTGTAACTTTAGCATCAGGGTTATCTTTCAGATATTTAGCCACATTGTATAAATTAGCTTCCTGATTTGGATCGATAACTGATTTATCGAATCGGAAAAGGATAATTGCATTCCATGGTGCTTCTTTTACAACAGGAACTTCTTTAATTATAGTTTCCGGAACCTGTTTTTTCTCACAACAGTCCTTATATTCTGCAACCTGGCCTCTCAATCTGTTGATTTCATCATTTAATGATTGAATTAGTGCCGGGTCCATAACATCGACAAGAGCGAAGCCTCTGTTGTTGAATTTGTAGGTAAGACCTGCTAATATATTTAAATAGCAATCATATTTTTCACCAGATCTTATTCCGTTAAAGTTGTCGTCGGCAATATTCAGATTTGTTTCAATATTGAAGTTTAAAGCATTGCTTAATCTAAAATCTGTTTGAAGGCCTACCCGAGGAACAAAATAATCGTCTTTATCAACATTGTAATTTCCATTTCTAAAGGTGTGGACATATCCGAGGCCTAAGATTCCAACAAGATTAAATACTCTGTTTTCTTTGTATTTAAGAAAAACATTAGTCAGGTTGAGTAACCCGTCTAGGTTTACTGAATAGAATTTAACAAAGTATTTATTATTGCTGTTTAGGTATGTTCTTGATTCCCAACCTCCTAATTGTAAACGGGTACCCGCTTGTGGACTAAAATATTTCCCAACTGATAACGCTGCATGTGGAGCAAGTAAGTTGAATACTGTTTTTTCTCCATTGTTCTCAAAAAAGGAATATGAAACACCGCCTTGGCCTTGTATAAACCAGTTATCCCCAAAGCTATATTGTTTCAAGGCTTTTTCTTTTTCTTGTGCTAAGCAGATGACAGAGAATAATGCAGCAACTAATAGTAATAATATTTTTCTCATCTTTCTCATTTTTAGTTGAAACGTTAGATTTAAATTCAATTTTTTTTTAGCGGAGATTTAGCATCTGTCTTTGCAGATGGTTTTAATTTTTTGTTATTACTTAATCATTGAATTATATTCTTTTATGCATAATAACAACACTTTTTAGTTGTTTTTTGTTTGACTGTAGCTTATATAAATAATATTAGTTGTATTTTTGCAAAAAAATTATGGGAAGAATACTTGCACTTGATTACGGAAGAAAGCGGACCGGCATTGCTGTGACTGATGTTTTGCAAATTATTGCAAACGGTTTGACTACTGTGCCTAGTCATACTTTACCCGATTTTTTGGTGCAGTATGTGGCTAAAGAACCAGTCGATTTAATATTGGTAGGCTTGCCCAAACAGCTTAATAATGAACTGTCTGAAAGTATGAATTACATAAAGCCGTTTGTTCAGCGTTTGAAAAAGCTTCTCCCTGATATTCCGGTGGAATATGTTGATGAACGTTTTACTTCGGTATTGGCGCATCGTACAATGTTAGAGGCCGGATTGAAGAAAAAGGACAGGCAAAGTAAAGAGCTTGTTGATGAGGTTAGTGCAACGATTATTCTGCAAACTTATATGGAGAGCAGAAGATAATTCAGAGAAAAAGAATATTTTGTTTAAGTAATATAGTATAATAATGATTTTACCTATTTATGTATATGGACAGCCGGTTTTAAGAAAGGTTGCAGAGGATATTGCTCCTGATTACCCAAACTTAAAAGAGCTGATTGAAAATATGTTTGCTACGATGGACAGGGCTGATGGCGTGGGACTTGCTGCTCCTCAGATTGGGCTTTCTATTCGTGTTGTAGTAATTACTCTGGATATTCTTTCAGATGATATGCCTGAATATAAAGATTTTCGTAAAGCATATATTAATGCACATATTCTTGAGGCTGAAGGTGAAATGGTTTCTATGGAAGAAGGCTGCTTAAGTTTGCCTGGCATTCATGAGGCTGTGAACAGATCGAATAAGATTCATGTGAAATATATGGATGAGAACTTTGTGGAACATGATGAATATGTTGAAGGTTATCTTGCTCGTGTGATGCAACACGAATTTGAACATCTGGAAGGTGGACTGTTTATTGATAATCTGTCTCCTTTACGTAAGCAAATGATTAAGGGAAAACTAAATGCGATGCTTAAAGGAAAAACAAGATGCTCATATAAGGTGAAAACTGTGAAGTAAGTTTATATAGTATTTGATATAATCTTTTTCAGAAAGGCGTACTCATTACCTTGTTAGTGAGTGCGCCTTTTTGTTTTTTTAAGTTGTATTTTTCTCTTATCAGGCCTACATCCTGAAATAAGTAGCTGAGGTTGTGCTGGTTTATTATTCTGGATAAATATTAATATTGTTGGTTTTTTTAATAATTATAAACTTTTTTACCCTTCAAAAAGAGGCTGTAAACGTTGTTTCTTCAATCGAAATTATTACTTTTGCTCCGCCCTTATATTAAATAAAAGATGATAAAGAAATTTATAATATTCCTTTTGTTATTCCCGGCTGTTGTTTCTGCTCAGATTAATACAGAACGCGTAATGGCGATTGGCCGAAATGCATTATATTTTGAAGACTATGTTCTTTCCATTCAGTACTTTAATCAGGTTGTGAGTGCGAAACCATATTTGTATGAGCCCTACTTTTTTCGTGCTCTTGCTAAAATAAACCTTGACGATTATCAAGGAGCAGAAGTTGATTGCTCGGCAGCAATAGAACGAAATCCGTTTGTTGTTAATGCATATCAAATGAGGGGATTATCTCGGATTAAACAAAATAAGTTTGATGGTGCTATTGAAGATTATACTAAGGCTTTGAGTTATGATCCTGAAAACGTAGGCGTTTGGCATAATCTGGCTCTTAGTAAAATCTCCAAAAAGGACTATAAAGGGGCTGAAAGTGATTTATCAAAATTGATCGCCCTCTCGCCTCAGTATACTAAAGCTTATTTGATGAGAGCGGAGGTTTCTTTGAAGCAAAAGGATACTATAATGGCAATGAAAGATTATGATTTGGCGTTGAGCGTTGATAAATATGATGCCGATGTATGGTCATCACGTGCTGCAATTAAACTTCAACAGGGTAAATATAAGGAGGCTGAAACTGATTATGATCAGGCAACTTATCTTAATACAAAAAACTCTGGCAATTACATTAACAGGGCATTGGCTCGTTTTCATCAGAATAAATTGCAAGGTGCTTTAGAGGATTATGATATAGCACTGGATATTGACCCTAATAATTTTATAGGTCATTATAATCGTGGACTTTTACGTGCACAGGTAGGGGATGACAACCGGGCGATAGATGATTTTAACTTTGTTATAAAGATGGAACCTGATAATATGATGGCTGTCTTTAACAGGGGAATTCTTCGTAAACAGACCGGAGATTTCCGTGGAGCAATAAAGGATTTCACTAACGTTATTAAGGTGCATCCAAATTTCCTGGCTGGGTATTATAATCGCGCTGAAGCAAGACGACGAATTGGTGATATAAAAGGAGCCGATCTGGATGAATTTAAAGTAATGAAAACGCAGCTTGATAAAAGATTTGGCACTGGTAAGGGAAAGAAGAGTGCTAAATCTGATAAAACGCGTAAGAAATCTGATAAGGATATGGAGAATTATAGTAAGATTGTCGTTGCCGACGATTCTGAATCCGATCAGAAATATAAAAGTGAATATCGCGGAAAAGTACAGGATAAGAATGTGGAAATAAGACTGGAACCGATGTTTGCATTAACGTATTATGAAAAATCCAGTGAAATAAAACGGGATTTGAAATATCATAAATATATTGATGATTTAAGCAATTCGGGAGCTGTGCCTAAACGGCTTATTATAACTAATATGGAATCGCCGCTTACAGAAAAGCAAGCTAAAAATCATTTTGCATCTATTGATGAGCGTACTTCAGAAATTGTAAAACATCCAAATGATGCGGCAAAACGTTTTGCACGCTCACTGGATTTTTATCTGGTTCAGGATTTTACCAATGCTATTGAAGATTTAACGCAGGCTATAAATTGTAACAGTTCTTTCTTCCCTGCTTATTTTAATCGTTCATTGATAAGATGGAAACAGTTGGATTACGAGAAATCAGAAGAAGAAAAAGATGCGGCGGAAGCACAGAGTGTCGCAAAAAAGATAGATGTAAAAGTACCTGAGTATAATATTGTAAAATCAGACCTGGACAAAGTTATTCAGTTGGCTCCGGATTTTGTTTACGCCTATTATAATCGTGGAAATGTGCTTTGTATGTTGAAAGACTACCGCTCTGCTTTAACTGATTATGATAAGGCTATTTCTCTGGATCCGAATTTTGCAGAAGCATATTTTAATAGAGGACTAACAAATATCTTTTCAGGGAATAATAAGAAAGGTATTTCTGATCTTAGTAAAGCCGGTGAACTTGGAATTGTTTCCGCATATAATGTGATTAAGCGTTTTACAGAACAAAAACAGTAACATTTTTATTTGAAAAGAAGCATAATTTAAAAGAAATAGCTACTTTTGTAAGTCAAAAAGGAAAATATATAAACCAATATGATAAAGATAACATTTCCAGATGGCTCTGTTCGTGAATATAACGAAGGAGTAAATGGTCTGCAAATTGCAGAAAGTATTAGTAGCCGATTGGCACAGGATGTTGTTGCCTGTGGTGTAGATGGCGAAACTTATGATTTAGCTCGTCCAATAAATACAGATGCATCTATAGTCCTTTATAAATGGGATGATGCAGAAGGAAAACATGCATTCTGGCACACCAGTGCTCACTTGCTGGCTGAAGCTTTACAGGAACTCTATCCTGGTATTCAATTCGGAATTGGTCCTGCAATTGAAAATGGTTTCTATTATGATGTAGATCCGGGAGAAGCTGTAATTAAAGAAGGTGATCTTCCTGCTATTGAAGCAAAAATGGCAGAACTTGCAGCTAAGAAAGAAGCTGTAGTCAGAACTGATATTAAGAAAGAAGATGCTTTGAAAATGTTTGGTGAGAGAGGTGAAACATATAAGTGTGAACTTATCTCTGAACTTGAAGATGGAACTATTACTACATATACTCAAGGTGCATTTACAGATCTTTGTCGTGGACCTCACTTGATGAATACTGGCAATATTAAAGCTATTAAATTAACTTCTGTAGCTGGTGCTTACTGGAGAGGAAGAGAAGACCAAAAGATGCTGACTCGTATCTATGGTATTACTTTCCCAAAAAAGAAATTGCTTGATGAATATTTGGTATTACTAGAGGAAGCTAAGAAACGTGACCACCGTAAGATAGGTAAAGAGATGGAATTGTTCATGTTCTCTGAAATGGTTGGTAAAGGACTTCCTATGTGGTTACCAAAAGGAACAGCTCTTCGCCTTCGTTTGGAAGACTTCCTGAAGAAAATTCAACGTCGTTTTGGTTACCAACAGGTAATGACTCCACATATTGGAAATAAGCAATTATATGTTACTTCCGGTCACTATGCCAAATATGGAAAAGATTCTTTCCAACCAATCCATACTCCGGAAGAAGGAGAGGAATATTTATTGAAACCAATGAATTGTCCTCACCACTGTGAAATATATAAATGGAAACCTCGTTCTTATAAGGATCTTCCATTAAGATTGGCTGAATTTGGTACTGTATATCGCTATGAGCAAAGTGGAGAACTTCATGGGTTGACTCGTGTACGTAGCTTTACTCAGGATGATGCTCATATATTCTGTAGACCAGATCAGGTAAAGGATGAGTTCTTAAAGGTGATGGATATCATCTTCATTATATTTAAAGCTCTGAATTTTGAGAACTTTGAAGCTCAGATTTCTCTTCGTGATCCAAATAATCGTGAAAAATATATTGGTAGCGATGATAACTGGGAACGTTCTGAAAAAGCAATTATTGAGGCTTGTGAAGAAAAAGGATTGAAGGCTAAGGTTGAACTAGGAGAAGCAGCTTTTTATGGTCCTAAACTGGACTTCATGGTTCGTGACGCAATTGGTCGTAAATGGCAGCTTGGTACTATTCAGGTGGATTATAACTTGCCTGAAAGATTTAATCTGGAATATACCGGAGATGATAACCAAAAACATCGTCCGGTGATGATTCACCGTGCACCATTTGGTTCGATGGAACGCTTTGTAGCTGTCCTGATTGAACACACTGGTGGTAAATTCCCATTGTGGCTTACACCTGATCAGGTTGCAATTCTTCCTATTAGTGAGAAATTTAATGAATACGCGGAAAAAGTAAAACAGTATTTGGATATGAACGATATTCGTGCTATCGTTGATGATAGAAACGAAAAAATAGGTCGTAAGATCCGTGATAATGAAATGAAACGTATTCCTTATATGCTAGTAGTCGGCGAAAAAGAAGCCGAAAATGGAGAAGTTGCAGTTCGTAAACAAGGCGAAGGTGATAAAGGAACAATGAAATTTGAAGAATTTGCAAATATTTTGACTGAAGAAGTTCAAAATATGATAAATAAGTGGTAACTTTGCATCCGCTAACTGAAAATAAAAGAAAACAAACAGGAACTAATAGTTATTGAATGAAGAATGATGGTTTAAAAGGGCAACACAGAGTCAATGAACAGATTCGTGCCAAGGAAGTACGCATAGTCGGTGATGAAAATGTAGAATCAATGGTTATTTCTATTTTTCAGGCATTAAAGATGGCTGAAGAAAAAGAACTAGATCTTGTGGAAATTTCTCCCAATGCAGTTCCGCCTGTTTGTCGAATTATTGATTATTCAAAGTTTCTTTATCAGTTGAAAAAACGTCAAAAGGAACAGAAGGCTAAGCAGATAAAGGTTAACGTTAAAGAAATACGTTTTGGACCTCAGACAGATGATCATGATTACAACTTTAAGTTGAAGCATGCAAAAGGTTTTCTGGAAGAAGGTGATAAGGTAAAAGCATACGTATTCTTTAAAGGGCGTTCTATCCTTTTCAAGGAACAAGGAGAAGTTTTGTTACTTCGTTTTGCAAATGATCTTGAGGATTATGCTAAAGTTGAACAAATGCCAGCCCTTGAAGGTAAGAGAATGATTATTTTCTTATCTCCCAAAAAGAAAGAAGTCGCTAAAAAAGCAGTAGTAGCAACCAAAGAAGAAAAAGCTGTAAAGCCTAAAACTGACAAGGTTGAAGAAGAAAAAACTACTGAAGCGGAATAATTTGTTGAAAGACAGATGTGTTGAAATGTATAACGCGCAGGTATAGTGCGTTACCATATATTAATAATTAAAAAATAATTAAGATGCCAAAGATGAAGACTAACTCCGGTTCTAAAAAGAGGTTTACTCTTACCGGAACAGGTAAAATCAAAAGAAAGCACGCTTTCCACAGTCATATTTTGACTAAAAAGAGCAAAAAGAGAAAAAGAAACTTGTGTTATTCTACAACCGTTGATGCAACGAATGTAAGCCAGGTTAAGTCTCTTTTAGCAATGAAGTAATCAAAAGCGTACAACCGTATTATTAAGTATTAACCGAATGCATTAGCTTTAAGTTCGCCACGTGAAGTTGCGACGCTAACATTCAAAAAGATTAAAACTATGCCAAGATCAGTAAATCATGTTGCTTCAAAAGCAAGAAGAAAGAAAATTTTGAATCTGACCAAAGGTTATTTTGGTGCAAGAAAAAATGTTTGGACCGTAGCTAAGAATACCTGGGAAAAAGGTTTGACTTATGCGTTCCGTGACCGTAGAAATAAGAAAAGAAATTTCCGTGCTCTTTGGATACAGCGTATTAACGCTGCTGCTCGTTTAGAAGGAATGTCTTATTCTAAGTTGATGGGCGGCTTACACAAAGCTGGTATCGAAATAAACCGTAAGGTTTTGGCTGATTTAGCAATGAATCACCCAGAAGCTTTCAAAGCTGTTGTTGCAAAAGCAAAAGCTGCTTAATTAGCCGGTTCTAGAAATTAGTAAAGCACCAATTGTGGTATAATCTGCAATTGGTGCTTTTATTTTTTTTATACGTGACTATTTTCTTTTTTAAGAAAACAAATATCCAAATTTGTTTGTTACATTGATGTAAATAGATTATATTTGCAATAGCAAAACAGATAAAGTCTTAGCCACATTAGTTTGATTGGGAAACTCATCAAATTAATCTGAAAACCGAGACAAGCTTCGACACTTGATGGCGGGCCACAACTTACGAGTAGCATTTATGCCGGTGGATTACAAAGAGGGCGAGCTCTCAAATCATGTCATACGGAGTTTCATCGCATCACTGATGTGGCTTTATATAGAGAATCGGCGATAATCATAAAGGTTACCGCCGATTTTGTGTTTAAGTCTCCTGCGTTTATTTATGGCTCACCTGTAAAAGTCGGATCATACCGAAATCCTGAGGGATTGAAGTCTTAAGCATAAATTCGGAATAATCTGAATAAGAAGAAAGAAATTTCTCTAAACAGTTTATAATATTAGTTTAGTGTGTCTGAATAGATCGGCCAGGATTATTTTTTTTCGCAAAACAATCTAGCAATCTAGCAGTAGCCATTTAACAAACTGAATATAACCATATTACACCTGCTAGATCAAACCAAATTGATCTAGCAGTGATCTAGCGATCTAGCGCTTTGGCAGGTAAATCATATACAGTCCAGACAACTTATTACAGAAACATAGCTGATAAACAACACTTTAACCAACCTATACCAGGATTAATAATAAGCACAGTCAACCCAAATCAGGATGAAACAAGGTGCTAAATTGCTATATAGGTGCTAGATCAAATTATTTTAATCTAGCACCTATATAGCACTTATATACAGCAGCTTAAAGGCATACTGCCAGATTGCTAGATCAATTTCGCAAAATTAAAATTTATGTAGTGATTTTGTAGGCTATCAAATGTCACTCCGACTTTCCAGAAAGATGCGGCGAGAGGTGCTCAAACTCCCGAATGATTTTTTATATCTCAGGCGGGTAATTGATGCGATGTTGTACAAAACAAATCTTTCTTCTGTACAAAAGAATTAATTGTTTTGTACAGAAGAATGCAATCTTTTGTACAAAGATACACAAACTAGTCTAATAATTTTTTAAAAAGTAAACCGGAGTTCCGCTATAATCCGGCGTGATATTTATTAAAAGCTTTTGATCTTTTATTTATGGCTCACCTGTAAAAGTATGCCGAATAATATTATTCTTTAATCTTTATAATTCGGTTTGATAAGCTTTCTATAATAGCAAGGGATTCTACTTTGATGCCTCTTGATTCTAGTAATATGCGACCATTCTGAAATTCTTTTTCAATGATAAATCCCATACCTACTATATTTGCGCCTGCTTGCTCAATTAAATCGAGTATGCCTAATGCTGCATTTCCATAAGCCAGAAAGTCGTCTATAAAAAGAATGTTGTCTTCAGAACTGATAAATTCAGAACTGATTACGACTTCATAATCACGATCTTTAGTGAAAGAATGAACTGTTGTTGATAGATAGTTTTTCATCGTGCTAGGTAGCTTTTTTTTCGCAAAAACAACAGGTAAGTCCATCAGGAACCCAGTCATAATTGCAGGAGCTATGCCACTGGCTTCGATTGTCATAATTTTATTGACATTGGTTGTTGCGAACCGACGTACAAACTCTACCCCAATTTTTTTCATTAAAATGGGGTCCAATTGATGGTTAATAAAGCTATCTACTTTTAGGATTCCACCTTCATAGCATTTTCCATCCTGCAGAATTCGTTCCTTCAATAGTTTCATATTAGAGCTAATTTATTTATTGTCTCTCAGATCTTTTACCCGAATAGCTTTGCCCTCACTTTGAGGCAGAGTTCCCTTCTTTACCAATATCAATTTAGGGGTAACTAATATCTCATCTTTCAGTTGGTGAGTGATCTCCTTTGTCAGACTTTGTAATTCAATATAATTGTCAGTGGAAAGATCACTTAACTCTACTTCAACAATTATTTCATCCTGATTGTTCTTTGTTTCTAATGTAATTAGGTAATTACTACCTAATTGAGGGAAGTGAACTAAAATTTTTTCAATCTGCATAGGGAATATGTTAACCCCTTTGATGATAAACATATCATCACTTCTGCCTTTGATGCGATCTATCCGTATGTGGGTACGTCCGCATGGACATTTTCCCGGCAATATTCGTGTGAGGTCGCGTGTGCGATAGCGTAAGAGAGGCATTTGTTCGCGATCAAGCGTTGTGAGCACCAGTTCTCCTATTTCTCCATCTGGAACATGTTCTCCTGTTTCGGGATCAATAATTTCCACTAAGTAGCAATCTTCCCAGAAGTGCATTCCGTTTTGTTCCTTGCATTCAAAAGCTACACCGGGACCATTCATTTCCGTCATTCCAAAGCTATTGTATGCTTTGACACCTAACAACTTCTCTATCTTTTTTCGTTGTCCATCCGTATGTGGTTCTGCCCCGATTACCAGAGTTTTTAGTTTTGTGCTTTTAGGATCAAGGCCTTCCTCCTGAAAGACTTCAGCCAAACGAATGGCATAGCTTGGAATAGCATGAAGAGCTGTTGTGCCAAAATCTTTGATAAACTTGATTTGTCGCTTACTGTTTCCTGCTGCTGCAGGAACAGTAAGCGCTCCAAGTCTTTCTGCACCATACTGAAATCCCAGCCCTCCTGTAAACATTCCATAGCCAGAACTATTTTGAAAAACATCAGTTTTTCTCAGACCAACCATGAATAGGCACCGGGCAACCAGATTAGCCCATGAATCAAGATCGTGTTGGGAATGGACTATTACGGTAGGATTACCTGTAGTTCCACTTGAAGAATGAACTCTAACTGCATCTTTCATATCACCGGCTACTAATCCGAAAGGATAGTTTGCGCGCATATCTGCTTTAGTCGTGAATGGAATTTTTTTAATATCCTCCAGTGACTGAATAGTTTCTGCAGTAATGCTGTGTTTAGTGAATACCTTTTTATAATAAGGTGAATTGGAAGCAATTTGGATTGTTTTTCTGAGCCTTTGAAGCTGAAGTTTGTTCAGTTCCTCTCTGCTCATTGTTTCTATTTCTTCTTCCCAATATTGATTCATGGTCTTTAAGTGTTTGTATAGTGTTTGTTGTTTGTGGTTTTACATCATTTTTTCTGCAATCTCTTTTCCCGCCGCCAGAGCTTTTAAATTTAATTCTACGATTGCTTCTCCTTTTCTTTGGAAGATATCGCGGATACTTTCCTGTATTTTGCTGTAATCAATTCCTAAGAAAGGAATTGTAGCTCCAAGTAATACAATGTTTGCAACGCGAGTAGAGCCTAAGTCTTTGGCAACATTGTCAACGTTCAAAATGATTTTATGAGGAAGCTTGTTTATCTCGCCCATAATTTTTTCTTCAGCAGGATAATTAGGGATATTGATGAACGGAGTTTCGTTGGTTACCAACCAGCCATCATTGCTGAGGTAAGGGATATAACGCAAGCTTTCCATTGGTTCCAGAGAGATAATCAGATCACATTTTCCTGTTGGGATAAGATCTGAAGCAATAGGTTTATCGCTGATACGGAGGTTAGACTGTACATCTCCGCCTCTTTGACTCATACCGTGAACTTCAGCTTGTTTCATGTAAAGCCCGTCTTTTAAAGCGGCTTCGCCAATTACGGTCGCGATAGAAAGAATTCCCTGACCGCCTACACCTGACAATATAATATCTTTTTTCATCTTATTTGCTACTTCTTTTCTTTCTTGCTAATGTTTGGATACACTCTCTGCGGGGAATGATAACAGATACACCACGATACTCTATTTCTTCGCGGATAATCTTTTCCATTTCCTCATAATTCTTCTTCAAAGGAACAACTACACGAACGTGAGCCGGATCAACTCCGAGGCCGAGGCAGATAGCTTCTATCTTTCCTGTACCGGCAGAATCCTGTCCGCCAGTCATGGCTGTTGTTTCATTGTCTGAGATAATGATTGTAACGCTGGAGTTTTCGTTTACGCAATCCAGCAGCCCGGTCATTCCGGAGTGAGTGAAGGTAGAATCTCCGATAACTGCTACCGAAGGGAAAAGACCTGCATCGGCAGCACCTTTAGCCATAGTTATTGAAGCTCCCATATCCACACATGAATCGATGGCGTTGAATGGTGCTCCGGCGCCTAGAGTATAGCAACCAATATCACTGAATACTTTATGAGTAGGGTAGTCGGCTCTCAATACTTCCGTTAATGTAGTATACATATCGCGGTGTCCACAGCCTTCGCAAAGAGCGGGTGGGCGCATTTCTACAACACTTGGCACGATGAATGCAGATTTATTCTCTTTGCCGATAGCTTTTGCTACATTATCGGGATTAAGTTCACCGTCGCGTGAAAGAGTTCCATCCAAACGGCCTTTTACTTTGATGCCGATTCCAAGATAGCCTTTAAGCATATTTTCAACGAAAGGCTGTCCGTCTTCCAATATCAGTATCTCATCGCATTCTGTAGCAAGCTTTAATAATTGCTTTTTGGGGAGCGGATATTGACCAATCTTCAGTACAGGATATTCACATCCTTCAGGATAATTTTCCATCAGATAGTTGAATCCGATACCGCAAGCCACGATTCCCAGTTTTTTATTCGGGCCGTCAATGTATTTATTGTATGGTGATTCTTCAGAAGCTTTAATAAACTCGTCTTGTTTTGCCAGTAATGCTTTGTATCGACGACGGGCTATTGCAGGAAGAAGGATAAATTGGCGAGGATCATCGCTGAATGACATTTCATTCTGAGGTTTTAACTGTTGGCTTTCTACTCCTGAACGGGAGTGTGCAAGGCGGGTAACCATTCTCATAAGGATAGGTTCGCCTATCTTTTCAGAGAATTCGTATCCATTGTAAACCATGTCGTAAGCTTCCTGCTGGTTAGATGGTTCAAACATTGGAACAAGAGCAAAATCTCCATAGAAACGGCTGTCTTGTTCATTCTGGGAAGAGTGCATGCTAGGGTCGTCGGCTACCACTGCAATTAGTCCTCCGTTTACTCCGGTCATGGCTGAATTGATAAAACAATCTGCTGCCACGTTCATTCCCACGTGTTTCATACAAACCAAAGCACGTTTGCCAGCAAATGATAATCCCAAAGCTGCTTCCATAGCTGTCTTTTCATTCGTGCTCCAGCGGCTGTGAATGTTTCTTTCTTTGGCCAGAGGTGACAGCTGAATATACTCTGTTATTTCTGTTGATGGGGTACCCGGGTAAGCATAAACGCCGGAAAGTCCGGCGTCAATTGCTGCTTGTGCAATGGCTTCATCGCCCAATAAGAGGTGTTGTCTCATATCTTTGTGTCTTAAAAGTGATTACTTTTAGTTATTGTTTGATCACAAAGATATGGAATAAAGTGCTATTCTAATAGAAAATGTTTAGAAAATCTTTCGTTTGTTTAGCTCTGCCTGGTATTTTCTTGCATTTACCATATGCTCTTCCCAGGTTGCTGCGAAGTTGTGTGTACCAGAAAAATCTTCTTTTGCGCACATGTATACAAAGTTGTGTCTTGTATAGTTTAGTACTGCATCTATTCCTTTGATTGAAGGAATACGAATAGGTCCGGGAGGTAATCCCTCGAACTTGTAAGTATTGTACGGAGAGTTAGAACGGAGATATTCTCCTGTTACTCTTTTAATGGTAAAATTCTGCACAGCAAACTTAACTGTAGGATCGGCCTGGAGTTTCATTCCTTTATGCAGGCGATTGATGTAAAGACCTGCCACCATAGGTTTTTCGGCAGTGTTGTTTGTTTCTTCTTCCACAATGGAAGCTATGGTGCACACTTCCGAAGGAGTGAAGCCTATTGATTTTGCTTTGCTTAAACGTTCGTTTGACCAGAATGAGTTATACTCTTTCTTCATCTTTTTAAATAGATCGGCTGTGGAGATGTTCCAGTAAATCTCATAGGTATTGGGGATGAAAAGACTTATGACAGTCTCTTTTTTGAAGCCCAGTTTAGAACAAAACGTAGAATCATTCAAACGGATGGCAACTTCTGCAGAATCAATCATAAGTTGATTACCTATTTTTTCTGCTAATTGCCCGCAAGTGCGAATATCATTTATTGAGAAATTCAGCGGAGCCTGTTGTCCTCGTGTCAGACGGCGAAAGACCGGATAAGTACCGTCTCCCGGTTTAATAAGATAACGTCCGGTATGAATGTTTTTTGCCTCATCAAGATGAGTCATCAGCCATTTGAATGCATTCATACTGCGTGGCATACCTGCACGTTCTACTTTTACGGTGATTGAGTCGGGAGTATCGTCACGGTCAATATAGACATATGCTTTTTTCTCGGTCTGGAACTGAGAAGCAAACAGATTATAGTATACGAAAATTCCGGCAAAGACAATGATGGCGCCAGCAACGATTGCTGCAAAGACCCATTTATTCTTTAATTTATTGTTCATAATGTGATGTGAAATACTTAGTGATTATTTTTCGCCGCAAAGATAGTTATTAATCTTTTACGGTATACTTAGGTGTCCTTATTTATTTACTTTATTTTTTACACTACGCTAATTTTAAATTAGGTCTACACCTTTTAATGTAAACGTCTACACTTTATTTTAATTTTCTGTAGGCCTTTTGAAAAAGCTTCCGTGAATAAAACTATAACCCCCAGTCAGCAGTTGAGCTAGAACTCTCTATGCGATTCTCCAAATTATCGGGCAATGCAGAAAAGAAATCCATTCCTGTCAGTTTTTCTACACTATCAACAGATACTGCATAGCTGCTCAGCGGCGATTCTTCCTTATCGTTTTTCATAATAAAGCCAATGGCTTTTGGTGAATTGAGGTAAGGAGCCAGTATCACCTTGAAGAATCGTTGTGGAACCGCCACTCTGTCGGGACCAATCGTTTTATATCCTTTATCTACAATAGGACCGCATATAATCACAATCGCACTGTCTTCCCGTGCCCAGTCGCGCACTTTTTCTTCCAGCGTTTTCCATCTTCCGGCATTCAGGGAGTGTTTCTGAGGACACATGTTACTAAAATAAAAACACTCCTTCATTACTCTTGTGTTCCACTTCATATCAGCAGCCGGAGCCATGTGTCCGCGGTCGTATCCCGAATGAGAATAATCTTCATTCGTAGCGCAGACTCCTTTAACCTCGGGATCGACCACAAACTTATCCGAGCGTTCCAGATCTCCCTTTATCTCATATTCAGTTAATTCATAAGAAACCCAGTTTGGTACGCGCCATTCCGGATTATATGATACCGTGTATGCTGCGTGACTGATTATTTGCTCTGGACGAGAGGTGGTGAACTGCGGAATTTCCAGGTCTCCTTGAATTTCCTCCTTATCCGGAGCTATAATGTTCTCCGTTTTGTATTTAACATCATTAGCTGCATGCAAAATAGGACTCCGGAAGTGCTCATATACAAGGACAGATGTTACTGATATTGCAATAATTAGTAACAAAATTCTGCGGATATTGTTCTGCTGATTCTTTTTCTTTCTTCTTGCCATGTTATATTCATTCTTAAAATTGCTGCAAACATACTAAGTTTTTTCCTTTTGCGTTATCTATTCAATGATTTTGTCATTTTAAAAAGTTACTTTTGTTTTTATGAAGAATATACAAATAGCAGTTATCGGGCTTGGTTATGTGGGTTTGCCACTGGCTCGCCTTTTTGCAACCAAATACACCGTTGTTGGATTTGACGTTAATATAAATCGGATAGAAGAACTGAATAACGGCAAAGATTCTACATTGGAAGTATCAAATGAACAGTTGCAGGCAGTGCTCACTGCTCAACCTTCTTCTGCTCACGGTTTATTTTGTACTGCGGATGCTGACTTTCTTCGTGAATGCACCTATTATATTATAACTGTTCCCACACCGGTAGACAAAACCAACCGTCCCGATTTACATCCTTTGCTTTCCGCCAGCGAAACAGTGGGGAAGTATATAGGAAAAAATGATATTGTTATTTATGAATCTACCGTATCTCCGGGAATTACCGAGGATGTTTGTATTCCCATCGTTGAAAAAATCTCAGGACTTGCTTTAAATAGAGATTTCTTTGCCGGTTATTCTCCTGAGCGAATCAATCCTGGCGATAAACTACATACGGTGGAGAATATTTTAAAGATAACTTCCGGTTCAACTCCCGATGCTGCTCAGTTAGTTGACAAGCTTTACCGTTCAGTGATTACTGCAGGAACTTATCTGGCTCCGTCTATACGGGTGGCCGAAGCGGCAAAAATTATAGAGAATTCTCAACGCGATATCAATATAGCCTTTATCAACGAACTGGCGAAGATCTTTAATCACATGGGAATAGATACCCGCAGTGTACTTCAGGCCGCTGCTACAAAATGGAACTTCCTTCCTTTCTATCCCGGGCTGGTAGGCGGTCATTGTATCGGCGTTGATCCGTATTATCTGGCACAGCGGGCAAAAGAATACGGCTTCCGCCCGGAAATAATCCTGTCGGGAAGGCGGATGAATGATGGAATGGGAGAGTATGTTGCTCAGGAGGTGGTGCGATGTATGATTAAGAAAGAGATGCTGATAAAGCATAGCCGGGTATTGATTCTGGGCTTTAGTTTTAAAGAAAACTGTCCCGACGTACGCAATACAAAGGTTATTGATGTGGTTCATGAGCTTCAAAATTACGATATTGATGTAACAGTCTACGATCCGATAGCATCTTCTGAAGATGTAAAACGTGAATATGGAATTGACATAAATTCAGAATTGCCTGCAGAAGAGTTTGATGCTGTGATAGCTGCTGTTGCGCATAAAGAATTTATCTCATTGAATGTTCGGACATTAGTAAAGAAGGGTGGGATAGTATATGATGTAAAAGGAATCTATCCTTTGGAAGTTGTGGATGCCCGACTTTGATTTTTAGAAAAAAATACCAAAAAAACCTTTTATATATTGGAATTATGGTGTAAGTTTGCACCTCGTAATCCGAAAGTTGCCGCATTAGCTCAGTTGGTAGAGCATTTCACTCGTAATGAAAAGGTCCCCGGTTCAAGTCCGGGTTGCGGCTCATTTTAAAGAATTAGTTTGTTACAAAAAAAGCTTTGCTAAACCGGCAAAGCTTTTTTTATATAATAGTTTGTTTCTTAATTTAAATTTTATAAATTTACTGCCCATATTATTTGTAAAGTGCTGATTTACTTTATAAAATATAAAACAAATTCTTCTATTTAGTCAATATATAGATAGAGAATATTCCTTAATCCATGTTTTTTTAATAAATAATAATAGATAATTATTGAACTCATTCATATTTTAATTGTTTAATATGAATTAAAAACAAAAAGGAGAATAGAAATATGGCAAATACAAAGTTTAAAGGACAATTAGTGAAATTGTTTGGTGAGTTTATTCAAATTAATGATTTTGCACCAAATTTTCATCTGGTAAAGAACGATTTGAGTGATTATTATTTAGATTATGCAAAAGGAAAGAATGTTGTTTTGAATATTTTCCCAAGTCTTGATACAAGTGTTTGCGCAACTTCAGTGAGGCATTTTAATAAGATTGCGGCTCAACTGCCAAACACCATCGTCTTAGCTATATCAAAAGACTTACCATTTGCTCAGGGACGTTTCTGTACAACCGAAGGAATTGATAATGTAATTGCATTATCTGATTTTCGCTCACCTGAATTTGCACAGGAATATGGACTGTTAATGGAAGATGGCCCTTTGAGAGGCTTGCTTGCCCGTTCAGTAATTGTAATTAGTCCGGAAGGTAAAGTGATTTATACTGAGATTGTTTCAGACATAACTTTAGAACCAAATTATGATGCGGTAATTAAATTGCTCAAGTAGTTAATTCAATAAAAAAATAAATCCGGTTTAAGTTGCTCTTAAACCGGATTTATCATATTCAGACATTACTTCAATTCTTTCTTATTGTAATACTGGCAGATTTAATCTTAATTATTGGGAGATATTATTGCCATTAAGCCCCGGAAAATAGATTAGTTGTAATTCGACTTACGTATATTCAATTTTTCATCATCTTCAATTGCTTTTCTAAGATCAAGAATTAATTGTTTTAATTCACTCTCTTCTTCAGGCAAATAACTCAGACTTTCAAGAATGTTATCTGGATTCTGTTTGGTTGCCTGGACAAAATAGTAATTGAAATCTTCTATATTTCCCAGCGCACCGTTTGCGTATGCCAGTAATAAATAGTTGTTATCATATCCGGGAGAGTAAAACTCTACTGTTTCAAAGCATTTTAAGGCCAAATCATATATTTTATTCTCAAAGTATATAGATCCCATTTCTGAAAAAGTCTTAGGATCTTCTGGATTTATCTTAATAGCTTCTTCAAAGCTAACAATTGCATTTGCTCTATCTCCGAATTTTATGTATATCCGTCCTTTATTGAGGTATGAATCTGTGAATGAAATATCTTCGTTTATAGCTATGTCTATATAATGAATGGCTTCTTCTAATTTTCCGAGTTCACTATAACTTAATGCAATATAAGTATAGAGATCAATAGTTTCGGGCGAAAGTCCCTTATCGATTTCTAATACTTCTGTGAATTTCTGAATACATTTCTCATAATTCTTAAGATTGAAATGGCACAGTCCGATGAAAAACACTGTCATCCCGGAATTAGGATCTATTTTTTCGTATCTATCATAGAATTCGCACGACTTCTCATAATTTTCCAACTGATAATAACAGTGGGCAGTCATTAGCATTGAACCAGGATGATCGGCTTCAATAGTGAGGGCAAACTCGTATGCCTCCAATGCCTTATTGAATTCTTTCGTTATATAGTAGAATCTTCCCAGGTCAAACCAATGTTGTACTGAGTAGGGATCTTTATCAAGTAGCTGATTATAAAGATCGGCTCCTTTCTCTATCTGTTTGCATTCGCCATAACATTCGGCCAGACTCATGCGAATCTCGTTGTTTTCTGGATTTGCCTTAAATGCTTTTTCAAACCAAGGCAACGCTTTTTCGGGAAGATCAGAGTCTGTGTAAAGATAAGCTATATCAAGCCAATTATCTTCTTCATTATTCTCATCCTGATTAACCATTTCCTGAATAAGCACATCGGCCTCTTCTAACTTATTCTCCAGAATTAAGAGCTCTGCTTTAAGCATCTTAACGTCTCTTTCATAAGTTTCAGAAATAGAAAAAACTATTTCTTTTGCCTCTTCTATTTTTTCCAAATCAATAAGAATGTGTGCTTTGATAACAAGAACTTCTGTATTTGAAGGGTGAATAGTCAGGGCGTAGTCTATTACTTCGAATGCTTCGTCGTAGCGCTCCAATGATGCATAATATTCTGCAAAATCGGCTAACTGATCTGCATCAAAGTAACCTGTTTTTCCACCAGCTTTCATTTCCTCATACTGTGCAAGTGCTTTCGTTAACGCTTCATCTTGCTCAAATTCGGAAGAAGAATAATTGCTCATATATATTTAATTATAAAAAAATAGAGTTTGCTCCCAAAGAAAAGAGGAAACAAACTCTATTGTATATTACTTATTAATTTTGCTCCAGGTATCTTTTAACCCTACAGTGCGGTTAAAGATCAGTTTCTCAGGAGTCGATTCTTTATCTACATTGAAATAACCGATACGTTGGAACTGCAAATAATCCAAAGGTTTCATTTCTGCCAGGAACTTTTCAACTCTACAGTTGGTAAGTACCTTCAATGAATCTGGATTAAGAAGGTCGCGGAAGTCTCCGTCTTTCTCTTCCAATGCAGGATTTTCAACCTTGAACAAACGATCGTAAAGGCGAACTTCAGCAGGAATACTGTGCGCAGCACTTACCCAGTGAAGAGTTCCTTTTACTTTGCGGTTGCTATCAGGCATTCCACTCTTAGTGTTTGGATCAAATTCGCAGTATACTTCTTCAATTTCTCCTTCTGCATTTTTCTTGCATCCGGTACATTTCACAATATATGCGTTCTTCAGACGAACTTCCTGACCGGGAGTCATTCGGAAATACTTTTTAGGAGCATCTTCCATGAAGTCTTCACGTTCGATAAACAGCTCGCGACTGAATTCTATAATGTGTGAAGCGGAATTCGGATCTTCTGGATTATTGATAGCTTCCATCTTTTCCACTTGTCCTTCAGGATAGTTGGTGATGATACATTTTACAGGATTGATAACTGCCGCCACACGAGTAGAACGGGCGTTAAGATCTTCGCGAACTACTGATTCAAGAAGTGAAACATCAATAATACCATCGTACTTTGTATAACCAATTTTGTCGATGAAATTGTGGATAGCCTCAGGAGAATATCCGCGTCGGCGGTAACCACAAAGGGTAGGCATACGAGGATCATCCCATCCACTTACTAATTCTTCTTTAACCAATGTGAGAAGTTTGCGCTTGCTCATTACTGTATAAGTAAGATTCAAACGGTTGAACTCCATTTGTCGTGGATTGTAATTGTTATTTTCCTTCAACAAGTCTATATAATAATTATATAGAGGGCGGTGAACTTCAAACTCTAATGTACATAGAGAGTGGGTTACGCCTTCAAAGAAATCGGATTGTCCATGAGCAAAGTCATACATTGGGTATGCTTTCCAGGTTGTTCCTGTGCGATGATGAGGGTAATGGATAATGCGGTACATTATCGGGTCACGAAAGTGCATGTTCGAGTTAGCCATATCAATTTTTGCACGAAGAACCATTGCACCTTCGGGCAATTCTCCGGAATTCATCTTTTGGAAAAGTTCCAGATTTTCCTCTATAGGACGGTCACGGAAGGGACTGTTTGTTCCTGCCTGAGTAGTAGTTCCTTTCTGCTTGGCAATCTCTTCAGCTGATTGTTCGTCAACATATGCCTTGCCTTCCTTAATAAGTTTTACGGCAAAATCCCATAACTGCTGGAAGTAATCTGATGCATAGTAAATATTTCCCCACTTGTAGCCAAGCCATTCTATATCTTCTTTAATGGCATCTACATATTCCACGTCTTCTTTTACGGGATTGGTATCGTCGAAGCGAAGATTACAAACACCGTTATACTTTTTAGCAATGCCAAAGTCCATACAAATTGCTTTTGCATGACCAATGTGCAAGTAGCCATTGGGCTCTGGCGGGAAACGAGTTTGTATTCTTCCTCCGTTTTTACCTTCTTTCAAATCGTTTTCTACGGCGATTTCAATAAAGTTTAAACTTTTCTTTTCGCCTCCTTCTTCCGTTCTAATATCTGTCATAGTGATACGTTGTTACACAGTTAAGGATGCAAAAATAGTTATTCTTTTTTGTTTTATATTAATCTAATAGGAATATATCCACCCTTTTTTATCAGATTCTGTCCTTCAGGGGATAAAACATACTGAATAAACGGCGATACTTTGTTTTTATCCTTGTTATTATAGTAATAGAACAGCGGTCTTACGATAGGATAAAGTTTCTTTGCGGCATTCTCCAGACTAGGAGTTGCATATTTTTTGCCATCGTATGATACAGCAACTGCTTTAACTCTTTTACTTACATAAGCCAGACCAACGTATCCTATTGCACCTTTTGTCTGACTAACAGATTGAATAATTGCTCCTGTTGCAGGCATTGAAAGGACGTTCTTCATATAATTCTTGTTTTTAAGAACATGCTCCTTGAAGAACTCGTATGTTCCAGATGATGTTTCTCGAGAGTACACTACAATCTTCAGGTCTTTACCGCCTACTTGTTTCCAATTAGTAATTGTTCCGGTAAAGATACCTTCTAATTGTTCGCGTGTGAGTTTGCTTACAGTGTTGGATGGATTAATAACTACGGCCAATGCATCGTAGGCAATCTTTACTTCCGTAAAGGCTTGCTTTTTTGTTTTAAGCTTCATTTTCTCACCAAATTTGATAGTTCGTGAAGCCATTGCAATATCACAGGTTCCGTCAATCAAGGCAGAGAATCCTACGCCGCTTCCTCCACCAGTAACGGTTACTTTAGTTCCGGGCTTTTTGTTCATATAGCTTTCTGCTTCTTCCTGTGATATAGGAAGAACAGTGTCGCTACCTTTAATTTTCTGAGCGTGTAAAGACCCAATGCTAAACAAAAGTGATAAGAATAAAAGTACTGTTGATTTTTTCATTTTTTTCTTCTTTTAAATTAATATGTTGCAAAACAATAAATTTGATGTTACAAATCAATTACAACCATGTTACTAGCTTGTAACAACTTACCTCTACGATATTATTAACGTATTTATTCAGGTTATGTTTATTTAAAGGTATACACTGTTTTTGTTTTTACTGTAGAGCTTTATGTTTTATAGTCTAGGCTAAATTAAAATAAGAAGTACTGCTTTTGTTAATACATTCTTTAATAATCTGCTAAGCATTCTAAACATTCTTAATTGGGTTATTGTTCTGAACTTTGTAACCCGAATGTAATATGATTGAAACATATCCTTCAAACGATAGTCATAGCTTCTTAATATTTGTTTCGTTTCTTTGCAGCAGAAAAATATAAGATATGAAAAAATTTTTTGAACGAATAATTGAAGGTATTCTTACTTGTAGTGGTTTCGTAACAAGCATTACGATCCTGCTTATTATTGTTTTTCTTTTCAGTGAAGCATTTGGACTGTTTGGCAGTAAGGCTATAGAAGATGGATATGTACTTGCATTTAATAAACAGAACAAAGTAACAGAACTTTCTCCGATTCAAACTAAAAAGGTGTTTGACGGAGAAATAACCAACTGGTCGCAGGTGGGCGGATCAAATACTCCGATTACAGTTTTCCGACTCGAGAATCTTACGGATTATTACACAGAAGAAGAACTAGGACCCGAATATGCTTATGCAGGGGCCAAGATTGCCGAGTTAATTAATAAGAATCCGGGAATGATTGGTTTTATTCCTGATACTTACCTTGATAAGAAATTTCAGGGGCATATAATGAAGGATAAAACAATCTCAATCAAAGATGTTGTGGGCGGAACAGAATGGTTTCCTACAGCAACGCCTGCTCCGCTATTTGGAATACTTCCCCTTATAACCGGTACGCTTTGGGTTAGTTTTTTTGCTATATTATTTGCTCTTCCGTTCGGTTTATCTGTATCAATTTACATGAGCGAAGTCTCTAGTCACCGGGTAAGGGATATCTTGAAACCTATAATCGAGTTATTGAGCGGAATACCGTCCGTAGTTTATGGTTTTTTCGGCTTGATTGTAATAGTTCCGCTTATTCAGAAAATATTTCATCTTCCGGTAGGAGAGTCCGGACTTGCAGGTAGTATCGTGCTTGCTATTATGGCATTGCCTACTATCATTACGGTGAGTGAAGACGCCATGAGAAATTGCCCCCGTGCAATGAGAGAAGCGAGCCTGGCTTTAGGAGCATCTAAGTGGCAGACTATCTATAAGGTTGTTATACCTTATTCAATCTCGGGAATAACTTCAGGTGTGGTTCTTGGAATAGGACGCGCCATTGGTGAAACAATGGCTGTGCTTATGGTTACCGGTAATGCGGCAGTGATTCCTCATACAATTCTTGAACCACTTCGTACCATTCCTGCCACCATTGCAGCAGAACTTGGCGAAGCACCCGCAGGAGGGGCACACTATCAAGCGTTGTTCCTGTTAGGTGTTGTGTTGTTTTTCATCACACTCATTATCAATTTTAGTGTAGAATTCATAAGTAGTAGACAGAAATAATGGAAAAGAATAAATTTCCCCAATCCTATGAACGGCGCAAACGTCGTTCTCAGAAAATAGCTTTTGGTATTTTCTCTTTCTTTAGCTACAGCATTGTGGCCATTCTCTTTGCAATCCTGGGTTTTATTGTTTATAAAGGTGTAGGAGTTATAAATTGGAATTTTATTACCTCTGAACCTTCAGAAGGGATGACTGCAGGGGGAATCTGGCCCGCCATCGTCGGAACGTTTTATCTGATGTTTGGTAGTGCGCTCTTTGCATTCCCTGTTGGAGTGATGAGTGGAATCTACATGAATGAATATGCTCCGAAAGGCAAGATAGTTCGTTTTATCCGTGTGATGACAAATAACCTTAGCGGTATCCCATCTATTGTATTCGGTCTTTTCGGTATGACACTTTTTGTAAATTATCTCGGTTTTGGCGATAGCATCCTGGCTGGATCACTTACATTGGGATTGCTCTGCGTACCATTGGTTATCCGAACAACAGAGGAAGCCTTGAAAGCTATTCCGGATACTTTCCGTGAGGGCAGTCGTGCGCTAGGAGCCTCAAAGTTACAAACTATCTGGAAGGTTATTCTTCCTATCAGTACACCAAACATCATTACAGGATTAATTCTGGCACTCGGACGTGTTTCCGGAGAAACAGCTCCAATCCTTTTCACTTGTGCGGCATACTTCCTTCCCAAAATTCCTACAAGCATATTTGATCAATGTATGGCGTTGCCATATCATCTTTACGTAATATCTACCAGTGGAACCAATATGGAAGCGCAGTTGCCCATTGCTTATGGCACTGCATTAGTTCTGATCGTTATTATTTTAATAGTGAATCTCATTGCTAATGCTCTAAGAAAATATTTCTCCAAAAAAGTAAAAATGAACTAAAGTAATATAGAATGAATAAAATTGATGTAAAGGACGTAAATTTCTATTATGGCGATTTTCAAGCATTGAAAGGAATTAATATGCAGATAAAAGAAAAGTCTGTAGTTGCCTTTATCGGACCTTCCGGTTGTGGTAAGTCTACCTTTCTTCGTCTATTTAACAGAATGAACGACTTGATACCTAATACAAGAATGGAAGGGCAAATCCTTATCGATAACGACGATATTTATGCTAAAGGAGTTCCTGTAGATGAATTAAGAAAGAATGTGGGAATGGTATTCCAGCGTCCGAATCCTTTTCCGAAAACTATTTTTGAAAACGTAGCTTACGGCCTTCGGGTAAATGGAATAAAAGATAATGAGTTTATTCGTCATCGTGTAGAAGAAACGTTGAAAGGCGCTGCACTTTGGAATGAAGTAAAAGATAAACTAAAGGAATCAGCTTTTGCTCTTTCCGGTGGTCAGCAACAAAGACTTTGCATTGCACGTGCCATGGCAGTTTCTCCATCTATTTTGCTAATGGATGAACCGGCTTCTGCTCTTGACCCTATTTCAACATCAAAAGTAGAGGAGCTAATTCATGAGTTGAAGAAAGATTATACAATTGTTATTGTTACTCACAATATGCAGCAGGCTGCCCGTGTCAGTGATAGAACAGCCTATTTTTATCTTGGCGAGATGATTGAATTTGATGATACAAAGAAAATATTCACTAATCCGGCTCAGATTTCTACTCAGAATTATATTACGGGACGTTTCGGATAATATTTTTATTTTTATATTTGTAATCTTATAAAAGAATATCCATATGGTAAAGTTTATAGAATCAGAGCTCGGACAGCTGAAAAAAGAAGTGGACGAAATGTGGACTTTAGTCTATAATCAATTAGACAGAGCCTCAGAAGCAGTGCTTACTCTCAATAAAGAGCTGGCACAGCAAGTTATTGTTAGAGAAAAGCGTGTAAATGCTTTCGAACTTAAAATAGATAGTGATGTAGAGGATATAATTGCGCTATACAATCCCGTAGCTGTGGATTTGCGTTTTGTTCTTGCTATGTTGAAAATAAACACGGATCTGGAACGTCTTGGCGACTTTGCCGAAGGCATAGCTCGTTTTGTTATAAAATGTAATGAGCCTGCTCTTGATCCCGAACTTTTAAAGGAACTTCGTCTGGAAGAAATATTCATTCAGGTTCTCTCAATGCTTGAAACAGCTAAGCAGGCACTGAATGATGAAAGTCTTGAATTAGCCACATCGGTATTTGCCAAAGATAACCTGGTTGACGAAATTAACGGTGAAGTATCTGGCAAATTAGTAGATTATATCAGTAAGAATCCAGATAGTTTGCTTTTATGTTTGAATTTGGTTAGTGTGTTCCGTAAACTGGAGCGATCAGGAGATCACATTAATAACCTAGCTGAAGAAATTGTTTTCTATATTGATGCCAAAGTATTAAAGCATCAAGGAAAAATAGATGAAGGTTATCCTCAATAAACTTGAAAAAGAAGAATTTTGGTATTAGAAGGTAAGAGTGAAAAGTTAAATCTCAAAAACATGTTGTATGACATATAATTTTGTTTGGGTAGTATTAAAATATCTTGCATCTTTGCAACCGTTATCCTGAAAACAATCTTTTTACCTTAAAAAAAACTAATACCTATTGAAAACTGAAAAGCGGGACTTTGTGAAAAGTCCCGCTTTTTGATTTTAGACACTGCATAGAATACTTTGATGTAAAAGTCCTTTGTGAGGGTAGTAGTTTGTGAATTCTATAAAAGAGTTGGTGGAATATACTGATATAAAGATAGAAATATGTCTTTAGTCTATATGCAGATATTATTAGCTTTAAGAATTTAGAATAGACTTGTAATTCTAAATGGAAGACAAAATAAGGCGAGTATAAATGGATAAATGATCTGGATATTTAAAATAAAGTGTTTGTTTTGATGCCAATTCTTAATGCTGATATCTAAATTATGAGGGTTTGAATGAATCGAATTTAAATATATGTTAAATAGAAAACGGGAAACAAGAAAGCTAAAATACTTTCCTGTTTCCCGTTTTATTTTTTATAACTTATAATGTGCTTTGTAACCTATTACATTAATAAACCAAAACTCTGCTTTTAGGTAGATCAGGAATGAAGAGTTTCCCTTTGTGAATAGATAGATCTGCTGGTCCGGTCAACTGCAATGGAAGAACAAGATTCTCCACTTTTAAATCTTTTAGGTTAATCTTACCTACAGCTCCGTTTACCCAGGTTGTGAAATATAAAGATTTACCATCTTCGGAAAGAGCTAATCCATCATATTGACTCATGCGATCAAATAGTTTTTCAACAACGGGCTTATCAAAATTCTTAATAGTATATATAACGTTTGCTGCAACAGTATTTCCATCTATGGGATATGAAGCGACGTAAATTATACTGTCGGTAGCAACAATGCCATTGGCTCCTGGAACATTAGCGAATAGCTTGGGCGTTTGATTTTTCATTTTGCCAGGATCAGAAGCATCTAATTTATAAATATTACCAGTGTTTGTAACAGTAACATAAAGATCTGTTCCTTTTACAGCAATATCATTAACATAAGAATCTTTTGCAGGGAATTCTATTTTTTGACTTCTTTTTACATCATTCAAATCAAATGCAACTACTGCGTTAACGTCTGCTACAAACAAATAGTTATTTACCACGCACATTCCTTTAGGGGCATTTAATGTTCCGTTTGCTGGTACCAGAACAGATGGCTTACCAGTATTAAATTCCATAATATATCCCTTACCGGCCATATTTAGAGGATTTATAGTGTCTCCGCCAAAGTTACTGATATATAATGATTCACCATTCCAGCAGGTTGCTTCACAGAATTTTAAACTGTCTGAAATAACTGTAGCAGAGTCTGCTAATGGTATAACCTGAATATCTGCTTTTTTTGTGTTTTTGCATGAGATAAATGCTATAGCAACAAGCAACAAACCTCCGATTACTTTTTTATTCATATGTTATTCTTTTTGTTTTATTGATTTATAGAACAAAGGTAAAAATTATAACGATTACTATGCTATATAAATTATATTAAATTATCTTTGTCGCCCAATTTGTAACACGATATTACTTATTATATGTTGTTATATGATAAGTAATAGGACCTAACTAGACTATTATATAATATGAAAAACAATAACTACGTATTCTATAAAAGAGGAATCATTTATAGTAAAGCTCCTCATAAAGAAGAGCAACTTACAGAGAAGAATCGCCTAGAATTAGTAAATGAACACAATGCATGGTTTATAAGGAATACATATAATTTTGATTCATCTGAAAAATCCTCTTTTTGGTTTGTAATAAAAGACTCCTTTGGTGGAATGACCGAGTTAAAGGGCCGTACGCGTAATAAAGTCCGTCATGCATTGAACTTCTTTGAAATAGTACAAATCTCTGTAACTCTGATGCGTGAACAAGGTTATGATGTTTATAAGGATTCTTTCTATCGCTATCAAAACACTACAGATGCTGTGGCTACCCGTTCTTCATTCCTGGCAGAGTTGGATAGGTTTAAAGAAGGACGGGAATTCTGGGGAGTGATAGATAAAATTGATGGTACACTTGTTGCTTATGCAGAGAATCACTGTAAAGAAGATATGTGCGACTATTTTATGCTAAAGGCCCGTACTAAATATCTATCGGGCGGATATTATCCTTTTTATGGATTGTTCTATAAGATGAATGAATATTATCTGGGCGAATGCAAGATGGACTATGTGCTGCTCGGTACACGATCAGCAACCGAGCATAGTAAAATACAGCCTTTTATGATCTCTAAATTCCGTTTTCGAAAAGCTTATGCCGGACTTACTCTCACTTATGTTCCGTTGCTGAGATTTATAGTTTCAGTTCTTTATCCGGTGCGGTCTTACGTCCCTTCTTTGAGAATGCAAACAATGCTTCGGCTGGAAGCTATGGCACGAGGAGAAATTTAAAACAACCAGATATCAATTGTTTTGTTTAATGTTGCACAGATAACCTAATTTATAAAAAGCAAAAAGTTTCATACTTGGGTGAGAACTTTTCAGGTCCCTTTTCAGAATACCTCTGGTTTTTCTGAAAAGGAATGCCAGTGGCTTCTGAAATTTATATTTTCTCACTTTATTGTAAGTTTGTAGTAAACGGACAGATTCTTCCAGTTTGGCTGAAGAGCGATAAAGATTTTCTATACTCATTTCGGTCTTCTGCAGGAAATCTTCATTCTTTTCCAGTCCTAAGTGATAAAGTGGGTTACTAATATGTTTTATTTTTATCCCTCGCTTTTCCAGTTCAATGCCGAATGCTGTGTCCTCATGACCATATCCTGAAAATGACTCATCGAATAGAATCTGCCTGAAAGTTTTTTTTCTTATCAGGAAGCTGAATGAAGAAAATTGTGCATATGGATGGAGATTACGAGCTTTCGCAGAACGTTCTTCTGTAGAAATTCCATAATAGTAACGTAGACTGAATATTTCAGAAGGTAAGGGGCGGTCATACAATAATCCTCCACACACCACTTCGTTATTTTGAATAGCCGAAACATAATCCTGTAGAAAAAAGTTGCTGATAAGTCCTGCATCGCTATCAATAAACAGAAGGAGGTCGTATCTGGCCTTTTCAGATAAAAAATTACGGATCCTGGCACGCCCAACATTTTCTTTGAGTTCAATGAACATACAGTTACTCAGTTTGTTTATCTTTCTGTTATTGCGTTTAAGTTCTTCCTTAGAACCATCATCAGCGACTAGGATTTCAATGGGAAATGATAATGTCTGTGCCTGGCGATGAAGTTCTTCAACCAGCCCTAAACATTCATAATTATAAGTAGGAATGAGAATGGATAACATCTTTTATTGTTCTATTTGTCGCAAATGTAATATAAATATTACTCATTTACCTTAATTGGAATCGGTAAACTGAATGAAAGTTGTACCTTTGTGGCTAATTTTTATTGATATTATATGAAACAACGATATATCAAATTCGTTCTCGGATTAATTTTTATTGCCGTTTCTCTTACTACCTCAGCACATTTTGCTGGGAATGAACATAATGTTTCTTCTGATGTTTCATCATCTTTAACAGGAGTTGTTCGAGATTCTTTGACTAATGAGCCAATTCCTTATGCCTCAATTTCTTATGAAGGTAGAGGAGTGGGTAGTATTTCAGATCTTAATGGAGCTTATCGTATTACTACGCGTAAAGGTTGGAATGAAGTTACCTTTACTGCAGTGGGATATAGAAAGAAAACTATAAAGTTTGTTCCCGGAGTTACCCAAAAACTTAATGTGAAGTTACAGCCTAGTGATGTACAATTGAAAGAAATTGTAGTTAAGCCTAAAAAAGAGAAATATTCCCGTAAAAATAATCCTGCTGTGGAACTTATGCGCAAAGTAATAGCAAATAAGTCGAACCAAAGATTGGAGGAGAATGATTTTTATCAATATGATAAATATCAGAAGATGACAACCTCGCTCAACAATGTGAATCCGGATAACTTTGATAAGGGAATTTATAAGAAGATGCCTTTTCTGGTTAATCAGGTAGAACCGTGTATAGAGACAAACAAGCTTATTCTTCCTTTCTCTGTTGAAGAAACAGCTTCTCAGAAAGTATTTCGTAAGAATCCAAAGGATGAAAAAACTTTGATAAAGGGGATGAATTCATCCGGAATAAGTGAGCTTTTCTCGACTGGAGATGCGATGGGAGCAATTCTCAAGGATATTTTTGCTGACGTGAACATTTATGATGATGATATTCGCCTGTTAACGAGTCGTTTTATAAGTCCAATATCTTCAAAATCCGCAATCTCTTTCTATAAATATTATATCATGGATACAATTAAGGTTGACAGAGACTCTTGTATCCATCTTACATTTGTGCCCAATAATTCTCAGGACTTTGGATTTACCGGACATTTATATATTTTGAAGGACTCTACTTATGCCGTGAAGAAATGTACGATGAATCTTCCGAAGAAAACGGGGGTTAATTTCGTTGACAATCTTGATATAATCCAGTCTTATGAGCAACTTCCAAACGGACAGTGGGTGCTAAAAGATGATGATATGATTGTGGAACTTACTGTGGTCAAAGGCCAGCTTCAGGTCAGGCGAACAACAAGATATAGCAACTATGCCTTTAAAGAGGTCTCTCCGAAAGTGTTTAAGCTAAAGGGACCTGTTGTTAAAGATGTAGATGCCATGATGAAAGATGAAAACTTCTGGAAAGATATCAGGCCAGTTCCACTTACAGATAAGGAAAATGGAATGGATATGTTTATCAAGCACCTTGAAGAAATGCCTGGATTTAAGTATGCAATCATTGGTCTGAAAGCCTTGATTGAAAACTTTGTTGAAACTGGAAGCAAGGACCATCCTAGTAAATTTGATTTTGGACCGATGAATACCATTATTGGTAGTAATTCTATAGAAGGGCTTCGTTTGAGACTTAGTGGACAGACCACTGCCAAACTATTTCCACAGCTTTTCTTTAGTGGATATTATGCATATGGATTTAAAGATAACAAATCAAAATATAAAGGAACGGTAGAATATACATTTGATAAGAAAGAATTTTTGGCAAGAGAGTTTCCGAAACACTCAGTTTCTTTCTCTTATATGTATGATGTAATGTCACCAATGGATAAATTTCTGAAGACAGATAAGGATAATATGTTTGTGGGACTAAAAACCACGACTGTAGATCAGATGTCATACGTGCGTGATGTTTCTGCAAAATATGAGAGGGAAACAATGTCGGGCTTTTCAGTTGCAATGTCTGTAAAAAATCGTAATGACCAACCTGCTGGTAATCTTTTCTATATTAAGAATGATGCAGCCCATACGAGTGTTCATGATATGACTACAACTGAGGCTTCATTACAGTTGAGATATGCACCTGGTGAAACCTTCATTAATACTAAAGAAAGGAGAATGCCAATTAACTTTGATGCACCTGTTTTCACTCTTTCTCATACGATGGGTGTAAAAGATATATTGGGTGGAGATTATAAATTCAACTTTACAGAAGCTGGAATTTATAAAAGATTCTGGCTCTCTTCCTGGGGAAGACTGGATGCTTATGTAAAAGCAGGAAAGCAATGGGATAAGGTTCCTTTCCCTTTACTGATTATGCCTGCAGCCAATCTTTCTTATATCACACAAAGGGAGACATTTAACCTGATCAACAATATGGAATTCCTGAACGATAAGTATGCTTCGCTTGATCTTACTTATGATATGAATGGAAGAATTTTTAATCGTATACCGCTTATCAAACAATTCAAATGGAGAGAGGTGTTTAAGTTTAAAACGTTATATGGAAGTCTGAGTGATAAGAATAATCCCGATAAGAGCGATGGTTTGTTCCTTTTCCCAACCCGTAACGGACAAACAACCAGCTTTGCTATGGGTAAAGATCCTTATATGGAATTTAGTGTGGGTATTTATAACATCTTTAAGATACTTCACGTAGAGTATACCCGCCGTTTGAATTATCTGGATCATCCGGGAATCAATAAAGACGGTATCCGTATTGCAATGATGCTCAACTTCTAAGATTATATTCTTATTTAATCTAATTATACTTTTATTGTTTTGTACAAAAGATTGCATTCTTCTGTACAAAACAATTCTTTCTTTTGTACAGAAGAAAACATTCTTTTGTACAGGATGTTTTTAAGTTTCCGCCAATGATTTAAAATCTTATCCAAAGAATTCCCTTTTTAAATAATAATATGTAATTTTGTTCCCATATAAAAAGAATGAAATGGCACAACCATTAGCAGAAAGACTTCGGCCAAAGTCGCTCGACGATTATATTGGTCAGAAACATTTAGTGGGAGAAGGAGCAATCTTGCGTAAGATGATAGACGCAGGACGCATTTCGTCATTCATTCTTTGGGGACCTCCCGGAGTGGGAAAAACAACTCTTGCTCAGATTATAGCAAATAAACTTGAAACTCCCTTTTATACATTAAGTGCAGTCAGCTCTGGCGTTAAAGATGTTCGCGAGGTAATTGAGAAAGCAAAAAGTACCCGTTTCTTCTCACAAGCAAGTCCCATCCTTTTTATTGATGAAATTCACCGGTTTAGTAAGTCGCAGCAAGATTCCCTACTGGGTGCTGTAGAACATGGAACGGTAACGCTTATTGGCGCAACCACCGAGAATCCTTCGTTTGAAGTGATTCGGCCGCTACTTTCCCGCTGTCAGCTCTATGTTCTTAAGTCGCTTGAAAAGGAAGACTTACTGGAACTTTTACAACGTGCGCTGACAGAAGATTCAATTCTTAAAAGTAAAAACATAGAGCTCCGTGAAACCGATGCCATGCTTCGGTATTCAGGTGGAGATGCACGTAAACTGCTCAATATACTAGAACTTGTAGTTGAATCGGATAGTGAAGATCCAATTGTGATTACCGATGAAAAGGTTACTGAAAGACTTCAGCAAAATCCGTTGGCATACGATAAGGATGGAGAAATGCATTACGACATAATCTCAGCCTTTATTAAAAGTATTCGTGGAAGTGATCCCGATGGAGCTATTTATTGGTTGGCCCGTATGGTTGAGGGTGGGGAAGATCCTGCCTTTATTGCACGCCGACTGGTAATTTCAGCTTCAGAAGATATTGGCTTGGCAAATCCAAATGCTCTGTTGCTGGCCAATGCCTGTTTTGACACACTGATGAAGATTGGATGGCCCGAAGGAAGAATCCCTTTGGCAGAAACAACCATTTATCTGGCTACCAGTCCAAAAAGTAATTCGGCTTACCTTGCTATTAATGATGCTCTGGAATTAGTGCAGAATACAGGAAATCTTCCTGTTCCTTTGCACTTACGCAATGCCCCTACAAAGTTGATGAAACAACTGGGCTATGGCAATGACTATAAATATGCCCATAATTACAAAGACAACTTTGTGAAACAACAATTCCTTCCTAATGAGTTGAATACCAAATCAATCTGGCATCCGCAGGATAATGCTGCTGAGGCTAAACTGAAAGAACATATGAAGCGACTTTGGGGAGATCGTTATAATGAATAAATTCTTAAATTAATTGAATATGAAAATTGTAGTATTAGACGGTTATGGAGCTAATCCAGGTGATTTATCCTGGGATGAACTCAAAGCATTAGGTGATTTTACTGTATATGATCGCACTTCTGCTGCCGATGTAGTGGCTCGTGCCAAAGACGCAGAGGTGATATTGACAAATAAGACAGAGATCACTGCCGAGGTTATCGCAGCTCTTCCGGAACTAAAATATATTGGTGTAATGGCAACCGGCTATAATGTGGTTGATATTGCTGCTGCTAAAGAACGTGGAATTGTTGTAACCAACACTCCTGCTTATAGCACTATATCAGTAGCACAGATGGCTTTTGCACATATTCTGAATATAACTCAGCAAGTTGCTCATCATTCTGAAGAAGTAAAAAAGGGACGTTGGACAAACAATGCTGACTTCTGCTTCTGGGATACTCCGCTAACAGAGCTGAGTGGACTTAAACTTGGTATTGTGGGACTGGGACATACCGGTATGGCAACTGCTCGTGTTGCTTTCGGTTTTGGTATGAATGTTTGTGCATACACTTCAAAATCACAACTTCAGTTACCTCCTGAAATCAAGATGATGACTAAAGAGGAGATCTTTACAGAGTGCGATATTGTGAGTCTTCACTGTCCGCTTACTGAAGAAACCCGTGAAATTGTTGATGCAAAACGTTTGGCAACAATGAAGCCAACCGCTATTTTGATTAATACAGGTCGTGGTTCACTTATCAATGAACAAGATCTTGCCGATGCATTAAATAATGGTGTTATTTATGCTGCCGGAATTGATGTACTTACATCTGAACCACCTCTCACAAATAATCCATTACTTACAGCTAAAAACTGTTATATTACTCCTCATATTGCATGGGCTACCAAAGCTTCACGTATGAGATTAATGAGTATCCTTGTTGAAAACATTAAAGCTTTCATGGCTGGTAAACCAACTAATAACGTAGCGAAATAATCAGTACGTAATTCTGTTTTAGATAGATATAGGAAAGGTTGTTACTTAATAAATGGTAACAACCTTTCTTTCTTTAAAATATTTTCTTTTGGAAACTTGTTTTATAGGAAAATAGAAGTATATTTGCAAAATAATTCCAATGGAAAATATTAATATTGGAATTCTAATAAAGAAATAGGCTTTAAAATAGAATATAAAATGAGTAAAGAAAAGTACATTATTATCGGAGGTGTAGCTGGTGGTGCAACAACGGCTGCCCGTATCAGACGAATGAATGAAGAGGTCGAAGTGATCTTGTTCGAAAAGGGAGATTATATCTCTTATGCAAATTGCGGACTACCTTATTATATAGGTAATGTAATAGAGGACAGGAATAAACTGTTTGTGCAAACTCCCGAATCGTTTGGTTTACGTTTCAATATTGATGTAAGAGTTCGTTCGGAAGTAGTGAACATTGATAAGGAAAAAAAAGAAGTTCTTGTTCGCAAGCGTAACGGAGAAGAATATACTGAAAAGTATGACAAGCTTTTACTCTCTCCCGGAGCATACCCGGTTCGTCCTCCTTTTCCCGGAATAGATACTGATGGAATCTTTACTTTGCGCAATGTAAATGATACCGATGCCATTAAAAACTATATGAATACTCACGAGGTAAAGAGGGCAGTAGTGGTTGGTGCCGGTTTTATCGGTTTGGAAATGGCCGAAAATCTTCAGCATGCGGGGGCAAAGGTTTCTGTTGTTGAGATGCTGAACCAGGTGATGCCACCTATTGATTATTCAATGGCCTCACTTGTTCATCAACATTTGCAGGATAAAGGAGTAAATCTTTATCTGGAACATGCTGTAAGTGCATTTACAAAGAAGGGCAACTCTATTGAAGTTGTCTTTAAAAACGGCAAATGTATAATGGCCGATATTGTGATTCTTTCCATTGGAGTACGTCCTGAAACAACACTGGCTAAAAAGGCTGGTCTTGCGATAGGAGAGGCCGGAGGAATTGTGGTTAATGATTATTTGCAAACTTCCGACGAGAATATTTATGCTGTAGGAGATGCTATTGAATTTAAACATCCCATAACCGGAAAACCCTGGCTGAACTATTTGGCTGGTCCGGCCAACAGACAAGGTCGTATTTGTGCCGATAACATGTTGCTTGGGAATAAGGTAAAATACGAAGGCTCTATCGGCACAGCCATTGCAAAGGTTTTTGATATGACTGTTGCTTCAACGGGACTGGCTGCCAAGCAACTGAAAAAGAATGAGATACCTTACCTTTCTTCGGTTACTAGTTCAGGTTCTCATGCTGGATACTATCCCAATTCTTTGCAAATGAGCATTAAAATTACGTTTAGTCCGGTGGATGGAAAACTTTACGGTGCTCAGATTGTGGGATGTGACGGAGTAGATAAACGAATTGACCAGATAGCCTTACTCATTAAACAACAAGGTACGGTTTATGACCTGATGCAACTAGAGCATGCTTATGCTCCTCCTTATTCATCAGCAAAAGATCCTGTAGCTATTGCAGGATATGTTGCAGAAAACATTCTTCTTAAAAGAGTGAATATAGTAACATGGAGAGAAATACAACAGGTAAATGATGGCGTTATTCTGGATGTTCGCACACCAATTGAGTTTTCTTTAGGTGCAATTCCGGGTGCCATTAATATCCCTGTGGATGGTATAAGGAATCATCTGGATGAAATTCCAAAAGATAAAAACATTTATATCTATTGTGCGGTAGGACTTAGAGGATATCTTGCAGCAAGAGTCCTTATGCAAAATGGATTTGATAAGGTGTTTAACTTATCGGGTGGGTATAAGCTTTATCGTTCGGCTACTACTCCAGTGGTTTTGGATGATAAAGATATGAATGCTTGTTCATCGGGACTGGCTATTAATAATAACAGTAAAGAATCAGTAATGGAAACAATAAAGATAGATGCTTGTGGTTTACAGTGCCCGGGCCCTATTATGAAATTAAAAAAGAGTATTGAAGAAGTTAACGTGGGTGATCGTCTGGAGATTGTGGCTACAGACCCCGGATTTAAGCGTGATGCTCAGGCCTGGTGTAACATGACAGGACATAAAATGGTTTCACAATCGGCCGATTCCGGTAAGTTTGTATCAATCATTGAAAAAGTGGAGAAAAAGAAAGCGGCCTCTTCGTTTAGCGAAACTCCGGTAGAATGTAGTGGTAAAGGGAAAACTTTTATTATGTTTAGTGATGATTTAGACAAAGCTTTAGCTACTTTTGTACTCGCAAACGGAGCAGCTTCTACCGGCGAAAAGGTATCTATCTTCTTTACGTTCTGGGGATTGAATGTTATAAAGAGGACAAAAAAGCCTAAAGTACAGAAAGATATCTTTGGGAAGATGTTCTCAATGATGCTTCCTTCGGACACTATGGCGCTGAAACTTTCTAAAATGCACATGATGGGCATTGGCAGTAAAATGATGCGCTTCATTATGAAAAAGAAAGGTATTGATTCACTGGAATCTTTGCGCCAGCAAGCATTGGAAAATGGCGTAGAATTTATTGGCTGCCAGATGTCTATGGATATGATGGGAGTAAAAGCTGAAGAACTGCTCGATGAAGTAACTATTGGAGGTGTGGCCACTTACATGGAACGCGCGGATAAATCCAATGTAAATTTGTTTATTTAATCAATCTGAGAATATATGATAAAATTGATTTGTCAGTTACGGGATATTAATGTGGCTATGAATGATCTGGAAATGCAGTTGAATGAGAAATATGGCATTGGACTTAACGAGGCCATGGCTCTTTGCTGTCTGTCTGATGGTCGTTTATCTGCCACTGAAATAGCAGAAAAAACAGGTATGACCAATTCTCATTGTTCTAAAGTTATAAGATCTATTGAGCAAAAGCTATTGATAGAACGTAGTCTTGGAGAAAGTGACAAACGGCAGATGTATTTTTGCCTGAATAAGGAAGGTAAAAATAAGCTGTCTCAGATAAAATGCAAGGGGCTGGCTTTACCTGAAGTGCTGACTCCTGTTTTAGGAAACTGTGACGAGGAGTGAACAAACTGTTTTTTTTGAGCATTTATCCCCCACCTGCTACTAATCCTGATGTTATGTGTTTATAATGAGGCATTTAGTTTAGTAGCAGATAAATAAATATTACAGTTCATCTGCTACCAAAATCTATCATCTGCCACTACCAACTTTTTATATCAGATTTGTATGAATGAATATAAAATCTAGTGGCAGATACCTCTGTTTTGTAGCAGATGAATTTGGAATTTACAAACTTAAGTTGCTGTAAAATAGTAATTTAATGTAAATTTGGTGGCAGGTAGCAGTAACTTTTTGTTTTTTCTGATTTTATTGGAGAATAACTTACTGACCATTCGCCAATAATCTGCAGCCATTGCCCAATCATTTCAGAAACTTCGGCTTTGGTTTTCATACTCACGGTCTGGAAATAAAAATAACCGGCAATCAATTATGACTTTGACTGCCGGTTATTCTATTTTTTATGTTTCTGTTCAGTTGCTTATGCTTGCTGAAGAAGTGTTTGTACAATTCTGTCGGCAGTTCTTCCGTCCCATCTTTCAGGAAGGCTACCTTGTTTCCATTCGCCTCTTAATATTTTTGCCACTGCATTGCCTAGTTGTTCAGCATCTTCACCTACAAGTTCATTTGTTCCTATTGAACATGTTTCCGGATGTTCCACATAACTATTCAGAGTTACGCATGGAATACCAAGGAATGTAGCTTCCTCAGCAATGTTTCCTGAATCAGTAACGATAGCTTTCGCCTTACTTGTAAGGTATCCGAAAGAAAGATAGCTTTGTGAAGGAAGAACATGTAGATTTGGAGCTTTAATGTTCAGTTCGTTTATAACATCACGCACATAATTATGAAGCGGTGCAACAATAGGAGTGCCTTTTGATTCTGCAATTAAACGTTCAATTAATAATTTGAAATTTTCTTTATTTTCTAATAATGCATGACGATTGATTGTAAGAAGAATATATTCTTTTTCTTTCAGACCTAAAATATTGAATGTTATTGGTTTAATAAACCTGTTGCGGTTATATCTTAAAGAGTCCATCAGAATGTTTCCAACAAAGAATACCTGCTCGTTACCTGTACCTGTTTGATTCAGGTTACGATTAGCACCCATTCCTGCAGTAAACAAGAAATCGGAAAGACCATCGGTAATCATACGATTAACTTCTTTGGGCATGCTCATATCAAAAGAACGTGTTCCTGCAACAAGATGAGCTACCTTGATGTTTTGCTTTTTAGCCACAATGGCACATGCCATAGTAGAGGTAAGATCATCAACAACTAATACAACATTAGTTGGATTCTCTTTCAACTCTTTTTCGAAGGCAATCATAATTCCTCCGGCACGTTGTGTAAGATCTTCAAAACCTACGCCAAGATATGCAACCGGTTTCTTTATATCTAAATCAACAAAAAGAGAAGGCTCGAGACTGCTGTCATTTGACTCTCCAGTATATATTAATCTGTAAGAGATTTCTTTACCTTGTTCCCTTGCATTGTCAATGGCATGTGTAATGGGAGCAATCTTCATAAAATTGGGACGAGCCCCTGCTACAATAGTAATTTTCATGTCTAAAATATATGTTGTTCTTTACGGCAGCAAAATTACACTTTCTTTCAGAAAACAAGTTATAAATCTCCCCACTTTTTTATTATCTGACACTTTATTTGTTTCTTTGCTAAAAAAATAAGTAATATGCCTACATTTGTTCAGATTATAGAGTTTATTGGTACATTCGCTTTTGCTATTAGTGGCATACGTTTAGCCTCAGCAAAACAGTTTGATTGGTTTGGCGCTTATGTCGTTGGACTGGTTACCGCTATAGGTGGCGGAACAATTCGTGATCTTCTGCTCGATGTTACTCCTTTTTGGATGACAAATCCCATTTATTTAATTTGTTCGGCCCTGGCTTTGTTCTGGGTAATCGTTTTTGGTAAACAGTTAGTGCATCTGCATAATACCTTTTTCATTTTTGACTCAATAGGTCTGGCCCTGTTTACAGTTGTTGGAGTGCAGAAAACCATTGAACTCAATTATCCTTTCTGGGTTGCTATTGTAATGGGTAGCATTACCGGAGCTGCCGGTGGAGTGATCCGTGATATCTTTATCAATGAAATTCCGCTTATTTTCAGAAAAGAGATCTATGCTATTGCATGTATTGTTGGTGGTTTAGTGTTCTGTTTATGTTCTTATATGGAATTTAACAGTATGATGACTCAATGTGTAAGTGGAGGTAGTGTTTTTCTTGTTCGGATTCTGGCAGTAAAATATAATATTTGTTTGCCGAAGTTAAAAGGAGAATAGCCTAAAAACTGTTATTTAACGGGGTGAAAACTGTTATTAATAGAATTCCCCCTAATTGCTGATAGAATTTGGGCTGTCAATTGAGCTATTTTGATGTAATATTGCAATAACGAAAAAAAGCATTATTAACATAAATAAGCTGAGGTATGAAAAGTTTAAATTTTAAAAATGATCTACTCGGAGTACAAGACGAACTACTTCGCTTTGCGTACAAATTAACCTCCAATCGTGAAGAAGCAAACGATTTGTTGCAGGAAACATCATTAAAAGCATTAGATAACGAAGAGAAATATACACCAGATACTAATTTCAAAGGATGGATGTATACCATCATGCGTAATATATTTATCAATAATTACCGTAAGGTAATGCGCGATCAAACATTCGTTGATCAGACTGAGAATCTGTATCATCTCAATCAATCTCAGGATTCAGGGTTCGACAGCACTGAAGGTGCTTACGATATCAAAGAGATCCACCGGGTTGTTAATTCATTGCCAAAAGAGTATAAGGTGCCTTTCTCAATGCATGTTTCAGGATTTAAATATCGTGAAATAGCAGATAAGCTCGATTTACCACTTGGTACTGTTAAGAGCAGAATATTCTTCACCCGACAAAGACTACAACAACAATTGAGAGATTTTGTTTAGTTTCTTAGCATAGAAAGACGTTGATTTTAGTTTTGAATAAGGAGTAATTCTGGTAAACAAGGAATTACTCCTTATTATTTTTGTATTCTTGGGTGTAAATATGATATTAAACATGTTTATTGCAGGATGAATTTATTTATTTTCTTGACATATTGTCAATCCGTTTATTATCTTTGCAATAGCATTTAAACAAACTTTTTAGTCTTATATATTACTAATCACAATGAAAAAAGAAATTAAATTTAGCCTTCTTTACCGGGATATGTGGCAATCTTCCGGAAAGTATCAACCCAGGGCCGATCAGCTGGAAAAAATTGCTCCGGTGATTATCGAAATGGGATGTTTTGCTCGTGTGGAAACCAATGGTGGAGCATTTGAACAAGTGAACTTATTATATGGTGAGAATCCTAATAATGCAGTCCGGACTTTTACAAAACCTTTTAATGAGGTTGGTATTCAGACTCATATGCTCGACCGTGGCTTAAATGGGCTACGAATGTTCCCGGTTCCTGCGGATGTACGTAAGTTGATGTATAAAGTAAAGAAAGCACAGGGCGTTGATATTACCCGTATTTTTTGCGGATTGAATGATGTGAGAAACATTATTCCTTCTATCAAATATGCATTAGAGGCTGGTATGATTCCTCAGGCTACTCTTTGTATCACTTTCTCTCCGGTACATACAGTAGAATACTATACTAAAATTGCAGATCAACTGATTGCTGCCGGTGCACCCGAAATTTGTTTAAAAGATATGGCCGGCATAGGTCGTCCGGTAATGCTTGGAAAGCTGACAAAAGCTATCAAAGATAAACATCCTGAAGTGATTATCGAGTATCATGGACATTCAGGTCCCGGACTTTCAATGGCTTCTATTCTTGAAGTTTGTGAAAACGGTGCCGATATTATTGATGTTGCAATGGAGCCGCTGTCATGGGGAAAGGTTCATCCGGACGTAATCTCCGTACAGGCCATGTTGAAAGATGCTGGTTTCCAGGTTCCGGAAATTAATATGAAAGCTTATATGAAGGCTCGTAGCCTTACTCAGGAATTTATAGATGACTTCCTGGGCTTTTTCATTGACCAGACAAATAAACATACCTCTTCTCTGCTTTTAGGTTGCGGACTTCCGGGTGGAATGATGGGATCAATGATGGCCGACCTCAAAGGAGTACAAGCCGGAATTAATATGTACCTGAAAAGCCAGAATAAACCAGAACTTAATATTGACGATCTGGTAGTAATGCTTTTTGATGAGGTAGCATATGTATGGCCTAAACTCGGTTATCCTCCATTAGTTACTCCATTTAGCCAGTATGTTAAGAATGTGGCTTTGATGAATGTTATGCAGTTGGTTAAGGGCGAAGAGCGCTGGACAATGATTGATCCTCATACCTGGGATATGATTTTAGGCAAGAGTGGAAAGCTGCCAGGCGAACTGGCTCCTGAAATTGTAGAACTGGCAAAATCTAAAGGATATGAGTTCTCAACTGAAGATCCACAGGATAATTTCCCTGATGCTCTGGATGAATTCCGTAAAGAAATGGATGAGAATGGATGGGAATACGGACCAGATGACGAGGAACTCTTTGAACTGGCTATGCACGACCGTCAATACCGTGATTATCGTTCCGGAGCTGCAAAGAAACGTTTCCAGGATGAACTTCAAAGAGCTAAAGATATAGAAATGCAGAAGAAAGGTTACTCTGATGAAGATATTAAGAAGATGAAACGGGCAAAAGCAGAACCAATTACTGCCATTGAAAAAGGACAGATATTCTGGGAAGTAGGTGTTACTTCCGGATCTACACCTCCTGCTGTTGGTCAGAAATTTACTCCTGAAGAACCTTTCTGCTATATTGGTACTCTATGGGGTACGTACGATAAGATACCGGCTAATTTCTCCGGCCGTATTGTAGAAGTCTGCGTTAGACAAGGTGCCCATGTTAATAAGGGTGATGTATTAGCCTATATTGAACGAGTGGATTTTGTAGCATAAGATATTTAAAAAAAGTAAAGAGACAGTAGAATTTTTCATTGAAAGATCTGCTGTCTCTTTTTTATTTTTGATAAGATTCTGATATTAGTATCCGATTAGAGAATACTTGCTATTTGAAATTAACTTGCTGCATTCCAATTAACCGATCATATCTTTCTCCGAATGGGCGGTGATATACCAATATCAAATATTCATTTTCGGTCTCATAATAATTCCCTTCTGTAAGTGCTTCTGTTGTTCTGTCACTGCCAGCCGGTAAGAACAAGTACTGATAATTATAAGCTCCTTGTTTAAGCAATTGTGTGGTTTCAAAATCCTTAGTCGCCGGATTATATTTTAGACGGTAGTTCTCAGTCAAGTTATCATTAGTAAATGCGCCCTGCAAATAGAAATCACCATTAGGTAATGCATCTTTCCATGGAAGTGAGAAATGCACTAAAAAATAATCAGCTTCAGTATCATTATTCGTAGCCCAGTCATAACGAACCAAATAACGTCCGTTCTGATCTTTATCAAAGCTATAGTTTTTTATCCTTAGCTCGTCCGGGAATAGTGTTACGTGATAGTACGGATCAAAAAAACGAATACTTTGCACTCCTTGCGCTGCATATTTAACGCTTACCATCTCAAAGCGTCTGTATTCGTTCCCCGCATTGAAAATAAGATTCTTGTTGTACTCATATTTCAGCTCGTTTGGACTAACATAAGACGGCAGAATATTTGTAGCGCAATTATCCTCACGCAGGTTTTGCATAACATTGATTTTAAGTTCACTTTGTGGAATGCGGATATTATATCCGGCATAGTTAACGCTGAAAGATACTTGCTGATGAGATTTATTGTTGTCAATATCTGTATTGCTGCTTACGCTTGCCGAAACAGAGACTTTCTTTTCAAGTATAGAAAAGCAGGCTTTGCATACAGGTCTTGAATTATCGTCATCATTGTATATTGAAATAATATAGTTCCCTGAGACTTTAAATTTAACTTGTTCGTTTGGGAAGGAGATGCGGTAATGCGTGTAGAGCATTGTTGTGTTGACTGAATTTTGATAATCCTCAATAGGACTATTATTGAACCCTTCAAGATAGTCGATTTCGTTTAATCCGGAGAGAGTCCAGTCGGCATTACAATGTGAAATAATATATTGAAAACGGTGATATTCATGTGACAGCTCATCAAAAGAGACCTCCAATACATCGTCAGAATTTAAGTTTATGATTGGAGGTGCCAGCCAGTTATTATTCACCTTTACCAACAAACTTTGAATGTTGGGTGTGAAAACCTCATTCTTCTGTGCTTTTACAGAAAGGGTAATAATTAGCAATACACATAAAATTAGCCGTTTTTTCATAGTGGTGGTTTATAATAAACCTATTTCCCTCTTTTGGTAGGAGGAAATTTGGGCATTAATGGCATTAATCTTAGTATACGTCCCTGACGTCTGAGAATATATCTTGAAGGATTAGCCGAGTCAAATTTGATGGGATTTGGTAATGTAGCTGCAATCAAAGCACATTGTCCTCTGCTAAGTTCCTTTGCTGTTGTGTGAAACTTATTTCTTGCAGTAGCTTCGGCTCCATAAATACCTCTTCCCATTTCAATGGAATTCAGATAAACTTCCATGATACGTTCTTTAGACCATAAAGTTTCAATTAAAACAGTGAAATAAACCTCAAAGCCTTTTCTTACCCACGATGATTCCGGCCATAAGAATACATTTTTTGCCGTTTGTTGGCTGATAGTACTTGCGCCTCTTTGCTTTTTTCCTTCCTCTTTATCTTCTACAGCCTGTTGAATTGCTTGAAAATCGAACCCGTTATGTGTGGCAAATTTGTTATCTTCTGAAGCGATAACTGCCATTGGGAGATATTTTGATATTTTTTCAAAAGGAACCCATGTATGTTTTAATGTCAGATCTTCACCGCTCATAACCTGTTGCCCACATCGGATAACCATTAAAGGAGTTATGTATACAGGTACAAAGCGGTAGATTAAAGTCATTAATATAGATGATCCAAAGAATACGATAATAAGATTTCTTATAATGTGAAATATTTTCTTTCTTACCATAGGTCAGATATTTGAGAGGAATTTATAAAAAGAAATCGTGTAAGTATGCTATTACAACTTACACGATTTTTTATTGTGTTAAATAAATTGTTATTTACTTGCGTCTTTAATCATTTGTTCGCTTGCATACATGTATACTTCAACGCGACGATTCTGTGCTCTTCCTTCAACAGTTTCGTTGCTTGCAATAGGTTCCTGAAAATCCTTACCGGCAACATACTTAAATTGATTTGATGCAACTCCATTGTTTCTTAAGAAAGTAGCAACTGAACTGGCACGGTCACCTGAAAGTTTTTGGTTATAAGCAAGTGCTCCTGTATTATCAGTGTGTCCGTATACTGCAATATCCATTGTTTGATCTTCAGAAAGGACTTTAGCCAATTTTGTTAATGAAGTTTTAGAAGTAGAATTTAATTTGCTTGAATTAGTGGCAAATAATATACCTCCGTCAAAAGTAACTTTCACAGCAGCAAGACCATTTGCGTCAGTGATAGTCTGAACTTTTGCATCTTCAATAGCTCTTGCTTTTTCAGCAGCTTTGTCCATCTTTCTACCAATAATAACACCGGCACCAGCTCCAACAGCTGTTCCTATCGCAGCACCAATAACTGCACCTTTACCTTTTCCTGCAATCTGACCAATGATAGCACCTAAAGCTGCGCCTGAACCTCCACCGATTAGACCACCTTTAGCGGTATTTGACATTCCACATCCCCCAAATACAAGAGAGAAGCTTAGTAGAACCGATAAAAATTTAACTTTTTTCATAATTGATAAATTAATTGTTTTAAATTAAAATGCTTAGTTATAATAAACTTTATGCAAAGGTAAGGATTTATTTTTTTTAAACGACTCCTTTTTAATAGAATTTACGCTCTAAAAAGAGCACATAATCTTGTAGCAGATTTGATATTTAATTGTTTATCAAAGATACAAGATATAGCTCTGAAACTTTTTTATACAAAACTGAATTTTAATTATATATTTATAAAGCTTTTAATATTTTTTTCTTTATTAAAGCAAACCAAATTGAAGCAAAAAAACCTTTGGCTATGCTGGTGCCGCTGATTGCCCACCAAATACCTACAACTCCCATACCCATGCCTGTTAATATGATAGCTATCGGGATACGTAAATAGTTGCAGATAATACTTATAATTGCCGGTGGCAATGTTCGCCCGGTTCCATAGAACAACCCTTGTGTTGTAATTTCCAACATCATGAAGAGTTGTGAATATCCCGAAATGCGTAAATAAATTCCTCCGGCCAGTATTGCAGGCAATTCAGGAACAAATACCGAGAATATTTCTTGTCCGAAGAGTATAAATAGTAAAGTACAGAAAGAACCGAAGATGGTAGTCATCCATAACGTGGCTTTATAAGATCTCAGCACTCTGTCGTGTCTCCCGGCAGCATAATTCTGTGAAATGAATGCTCCGAGTGCACTGGAAAATCCCTGAGAGGTGTTCCATGTAATTGCTTCAATCTGTCCACCCATAGTCAGTGTCATTAATCCAATATGTCCTCCTTGCTCCGAAGCTAGTCTGCAAAGGTACATATTAACGAATGCAAAGAGTGTATTGAGTGTAGCGGCCGGAAGCCCTAGTTTCAAGATACGTTTTGTATAGCTTTTCTGCAATTTCGTAAAAAGGCTAAATCCACCTAGTATATCTTTTTTCCCTTTTATCTGATAGATAAACAAACCTAAAACAATTGCTTGTGATACCCAGGTCGCTATAGCTGCACCTGTTGTTCCCCATTTGAAAACAAAAATAAAAACAGGGTCCAGAATCATGTTAATTATTAGACCGCTACCTGTGATATAAAACGGAATTTTACTTCTTCCTGCCGCATTGTAGATACCCGTAAAGGCCGTGGAAAGAAAGATAAAAGGCATTGCTGCAGATATAATTCGTAAATAAACTATTGCGTTGGCAGATATTTCACTATTTAGTTCATAAATACCGATAATAGGGTGGGCGAATATAAATAGCAAAGTTCCCCAACAAAGTGAAATAATAAGGGCGATAGTTATATTATGTGCTGCAAATTTTTTAGCTGCAGCTTCATCTTTTGCTCCGATAGCCTGACCAACGCTGACTTCTGAACCTACTTTATTCAGTAAAGAGATGGAGGCCGACATCCAGGATAGTATACCCACAGTCCCAATGGCAGCTACAGCTTCACTACCTATTCTTCCTACCCAGGCCATATTAATAAGACTATAGGCCATTTGTATGAAAGAAGTAGCCATTATAGGCATTGCCAGATTAAAAAGCTGCTTAAATATTGCGCCTTCTGTGAGGTTTTTAATTCCTTGCATTAAGTATGTTCTTTTTATTTTAGTTGCAAAATTAGGAAATTATAATGGATATTAGCAAAACCTCTTTAGGAAAAGAATTAACTTTGCGTCTTAATAAAAGATAATTCAGGATTTATATTATGTCAATACTAGCATTTACATTGATTCTCCTGTTGGGAGCCTTTCTAGCCGGATTAGCAGGTTCGCTGACCGGATTGGGTGGGGGAGTTGTGGTTATTCCATTACTTACTCTATGTTTTAATATAGATATCCGTTATGCCATTGGTGCTGCTCTTGTTGCTTCTATTGCCACCTCTTCCGGGTCGGCTAGTGCTTATGTGAAAGAGGGAATAACAAATATGCGGCTGGGTATGTTTCTTGAAATTGCAACCACTGTGGGTGCGGTGTTTGGCGCGGCTATAGCGATTTACATGCCTACAAATGTAATAGCTGTGATCTTTGGCATGGTGTTAATCTTTTCAGCTGCCATGACCTTAAGAAAGAAATATGATCACTCCGTAGTTAAAGGAAGTATGACTGCAGAGAAGCTAAAGTTGAATGGCTCTTACCCTACAAAAGACGGACAGGTTGAATATGAACTGACAAACGTAGTGGGAGGTTTTTCACTTATGTCGCTTGCCGGAGTCCTTTCCGGTTTGCTGGGTATCGGATCCGGAGCACTAAAAGTATTGGCAATGGATTCAGTTATGCGTGTACCGTTTAAAGTGAGTACCACTACCAGTAATTTTATGATTGGGGTTACTGCTGCTGCCAGTGCAGTGGTTTATTTGCAAAGAGGATATATTGATCCCGGAATTGCTTTTCCGGTTATCATAGGCGTACTTGCCGGGGCTACAACAGGTGCAAAGCTTCTTCAGCGAATGAATGTGAAAGTTCTGAGGATTATATTTAGCATAGCAATAACCATAGTTGCGCTTAACATGATGTATAACGGTTTTAATCATAAATTCTAAGATGATGATAAAGGATTTTTCAAACAGGATATTGGGAGACCGTGATCTTCAGAGAATTATTGGAACATTACTTCGCACAGGAGTGGTCACTGCAAGCATAATCGCCTTGATAGGAGGGGTGATCTATCTGTTTGTTCATGGTACAGAAATAATGCCCGATTATAGCAAATTCCACAATGAAGCTCCTATGTATACTCATCTTTCGGGAATTATTAATGGAGTATTGTCTCTGGATGCCCATTCTATTATGCAGTTGGGAGTTGTTGTACTTATTATGACTCCGATAATGCGTGTTTTCTGTTCTCTCTTTTCTTTTGCAATGGAAAAGGACAGAATGTATGTTGTGATCACTTTTATTGTACTATGTATTATTCTTTTCAGCATGTTTAGCGGAATGAAAATCTGATAACACAGCTTTGTAACTTTATCTATAAAAGTTTGTAATATCATAAGGCTTACTTTGCAAATCGATTAACAAAAATAATACCGATTGGCAATGATAGGCCTTTTTAATGATTGTTTTCCTCCTATAATGGATGGAGTTTCCCTGACTACACAGAACTATGCTTACTGGCTGAATAGGAAAGCCGGGAATGTTTGTGTAGTAACCCCCAAGTCTCCTAATGTAAAAGATGAAGAAGAATACCCCATTTATCGTTATTCTTCCATCCCTATTCCTATGCGAAAGCCCTACCGACTGGGTTTCCCGAGGATAGACTGGCCTTTTCACGAGAAGATAAACGGTTTATCGTTCGATTTAGTCCATGCACACTGTCCTTTCTCATCCGGTGCATTGGCCATGCGGATAGCTAAAGCACAGAATATTCCCATAGTAGCCACTTTTCATTCCAAATACAAAGCCGATTTTGAACGAGCTATCCCTAATAAGAGGATAGTAGATTATCTTATAAAAAATGTGATTAGTTTTTATGAATCAGCTGATGAGGTGTGGATTCCTCAGGCCTCAGTGGAAGAAACGCTTCGTGAGTACGGATACAAAGGAAAAGTTGAAGTTGTAGACAATGGGAATGACTTTTCTTACAACACATCTGTTTATTCTTTGCGGGAACTGACCAGAAACAAACTTGGCGTAAGCAATAAGGAATTTATGTTTCTCTTCGTAGGCCAACATATACTGGAAAAGAATCTGGTATTTCTTTTGGAATCATTATCACAGATCAGGGATCTTCCGTTTAAAATGTTCTTTATTGGTTCCGGTTACGCTGCGGAAGAATTAAAACAATTGTCGGAAAAACTAAATCTTTCCTCGAAAGTGTTTTTTAAAGGAACAGTTACCGACAGAGAGATATTAAAGAGTTATTATGCGGCGGCAGACCTATTTTTGTTTCCTTCATTATATGACAACGCTCCATTGGTGGTTCGGGAAGCCGCGGCTTTGCATACTCCTTCATTGCTGATTGCCGGTTCCACTTCGGCCGAAATAGTAACAGACTCTGTAAATGGCTTTTTAAGCAGTCATTCAATATTTAACTATTCGCAAAAGATTCGTGAACTGACTTCTTCTCCTCTTTTAATGCAAATGGCAGGCTGCAAAGCAGCTGAAAGTATTGCCCGATCTTGGGAAGAAGTTATAGATGAGGTATATGATAGATACACCTGTTTGATAAGAAGATCCTCCGGAAAACAGAATACATTTCTATGGGAAGCAATTTAAAAGTATTTAAAACAGGGTACATACTTATTCCGGTTGCAATCGGACTGTCAGTCGTTGGTTGGCTGTTTCATAAAGAAATAAATATGTCCGTTATCTCCTCAATAACATTCAGCGGACGGATGATTTTTTATATTGCTCTGGCTTTTCTTTTAATGCTGGGGCGTGATTTGGGACTAATGTGGCGTTATCGGCTGATGGCTGATAAAGATCTTTCCTGGTTGCAAGTCTTTAACGTGAATATCCTATGTGAATTTACTTCTGCTGTAACTCCAATGGCGGTAGGAGGCAGTAGTCTGGTAGTCCTTTTTCTGAACAAAGAGGGACTTAATGCAGGCAGAAGTGCAGCAATAATGATTTCCTGTCTTTTTCTTGATGAACTTTTTTTCATACTGGCCTGTGTCTTGCTTTTCTTTATAATTCCTCTTCAGGATTTATTTGGTAGCTCAACTGCTCTTTCCACCGGAGTGCAGATATTGTTCTTTGCTGCTAACGGAATAATAGCCCTTTGGACATTTATTCTTTTTACAGCATTGTTTAAACGTCCGGAATGGGTAAAGAAATTATTGTTCAGTCTTTTTAGTCTTAAAATGTTACGTTCCAGGAGAAAGACCGTGACCCGGTTTTCTGCAAGCTTAGAAAGCTGTTCCTCTGAATTTAGCCGGAAACCATTTTCTTTTTGGATTAAATCATTCGTTGCCACAACATTTTCCTGGTGCTGCCGGTATCTGGTAGTAAATGCTCTGCTATTGGCTTTTACTTCGCAAGGAAATCATCTTGTTGTCTTTGGCCGTCAGCTTATACTGTGGATTCTTATGGCTGTTAGCCCCACGCCAGGAGGGAGTGGATTAGGCGAATTTATGTTTAAGGAATATTATTCCGAATTCTTTACCGTTTCAGGAGTTGCTATCATTGTGGCTTTTCTTTGGCGAATAATCACCTATTACCTTTATCTCGTTGTTGGAGTGTGCATTATCCCTCAATGGATCAAGAAACTCCGTTGAAATAGAATTGTATATCAGTTTTCATTTTATTGTAAAAGAGTTGAAATGCAGATTGAATATCTTTATGCTCAGAAAAATAACCCATAAATAAGAATATAAAATGAAAAAAGACATACCGGTACAAAGTGATCGCTTCGTTAAAATAGGAGTATTGATGGCAGTTCTTGCAATATCTTTCCTGTTTTATATGGGAAACTCTCTTTATCAAACCAGTCAGCGCATGTATAATAGTAACTCTACAGTTTATGCGTTAAAGTAATCTTTTTAATTATTACTTGTTATTCTTTGTTTTTGATATATATCAAACGTATGCTTTGATATATATCATAGCACCATTTAGATGTATATCATAATAGATGTTTGATATATATCAAAACAAATGTTATTCACCATCCATTTGAAAAGGTTTCGTTATATTCTTGTATCTTATATAAGAGCCTTATTTTTCTTAAATTGATAAACAAAAAATATATGCTTGTGTTCTTTGAAATATAGACCTATTCAAGAAACTGCATACATGTATTGATTATGAGGCTTTTTATCATTTCAAACAGACTCCCTTTGAAAGCGAACAGGACGGATTCAAATGATTTTGAATTTAGTCGTAGTGAAGGTGGACTTGCTACCGGTCTGGGCTCGCTTTCTATGGAGGTGGAAAAACATTGGATAGGCTGGCCTGGGCTGTACACCGAGTCTGAAGATGAAAAGGAAATGATAACCAATTATCTTCAACCGTACAATTTTCATCCCGTATTCCTGTCTCCTAAACAAATTCAAAACTTTTATGAGGGATATAGTAATAGTACGCTTTGGCCTCTTTGCCACTATTTTTATGCTTTCATAGAGTATGATAATAAATTCAGAGAATCGTATAAGCAGGTAAATGAGCTCTTTTGTCAGGTCGCACTTCCACTCGTGCAACCGGGTGATATTGTTTGGGTGCAGGACTATCACCTGATGCTTCTTCCCCAGCTGCTTAGAACTTCTACTAAAGACGTTAGCATTGGCTATTTTCATCATATTCCTTTCCCGTCTTATGAACTTTTCCGGGTACTTCCGGAGAGGGCCGATCTTCTGAATGGATTATTAGGGGCTGACCTGATAGGCTTTCATACCCACGATTATATGAGACATTTTGTAAGTACAGCCGAGCGAGTGCTTGATCTCCGCTTTAAGCTTGATCAGGTTTTACTTGAAAACCGCATAGCCTGTGTAGATGCCTTTCCAATGGGAATTAATTATTCCTTGTATCATGATGCTATCCTTAATCCTGATGTGCAGCAGAAAGCTGATATTCTAAAAAAGAATTATGGAACTCATAAGCTAATCCTTTCGGTTGACAGGCTCGATTATAGTAAAGGAATACTTCATCGGCTGAGAGGATTTGCCCTTTTTCTGGAAAGACATCCGGAATATAAAGAGAGGGTATCACTGGCCATGATAATTGTTCCGTCACGAGGTACGGTTGGCAGGTATGCTAGTCTGAAAATAAAAATAGACGAATCTATAGGTGCTATTAATGGAAAGTATTCTACCATTAACTGGACTCCGGTTTATTACTTTTATCGTAGCTTTGATTTCGAGGAACTTGTTGCCATGTACCACATTGCAGATATAGCTTTGGTTACTCCGCTCAGGGATGGAATGAATCTGGTGGCAAAAGAATACCTTGCTGTCAAGAGAGATACTCCGGGTGTTTTGATTCTTAGTGAAATGGCCGGAGCTGCAATAGAGTTAGGAGAAGCAATAATTGTGAATCCCAACGATGTTGGGGAGATTGAACATGCCATTCTAAAGGCTCTTGAGATGCCTGTTGATGAACAATTAAGAAAACTGCGTTTAATGCAGGAGGATATTTCCAAACAGACTGTAGATAAATGGGCTACTGACTTTGTGAATCAGGTAAAGAAAATTAAATCGTTGAATGAAGCACTATACAGAAAAAGAATTAAAGGGAATGTTTTTAAGCAAATACAGATCAAGTATAGGGATGCTGGTAAAAGGTTGTTAATTCTGGATTATGATGGTACGCTTTGTGCTTTCAAGAGTAATCCGGAGGATGCATTTCCTACCCCGGAATTAATGGAAATACTGAAACAGCTTTGTGCTAACAAAAAGAATAAAGTGGTAATCAGTAGCGGAAGAGATCATCAGACATTAGACAGGTGGTTTAGTCGTTTGCCAATTGATCTTGCTGCTGAACATGGAGCTTTTTATAAAGAAGAGGGAATGTGGCATGAGAATGTTCAGCCAGATCAATGGGATGAGGAAATTATCTCCATTCTTCAATCGTTTATTGATAAAACACCTCATTCCAAATTGGAAGAAAAAGAGACTGCGCTGGTGTGGCATTACCGTAATGTAGATGCCTGGCTGGCCTCTTTACGTGAGCAACAATTGATTAATGCGCTGATAGGTCCCTGTGCGCGACAAAATCTTCAGATTATGCGTGGAGATAAGATTGTAGAAATTAAATCCCCCCTTTACACTAAAGGTTCCGAGGCTCGCAGAATATTGCAGAATGATAAGTTCGACTTTATTCTGGCTATGGGTGATGATATCACGGATGAAGATACATTCCGTGAGTTGCCAAACGATGCTTTTACTATAAAAATAGGGAATATCTCCGAAGTGGCACGTTTTAGTTTGCTTTCTCAATCGGAGGCACTTCCCTTTTTAAAGCTGCTTATCAGCAAATAAACACTATGGTCGTATAAATTTCGACAGATTAACTTCATCGCCAAAAAGGAGTGCGGTGTTTATCAATGCCAGGTGAGAATAAGCCTGAGGAAAGTTCCCTAACTGACTCTTAGTCTCGAAATCGAGATCTTCACTAAATAATCCCAGGTGATTAGAATAGCTGATCAGTCCAATGAACATTTCCAATGCCTCTCTTTCTTTTCCTGTAACATATAAAGCGCGGATCATCCAGAATGTACAGATGGTGAATGCCGAACTAGGCTTACCAAAATCGTCTTTATTGTTATACCTATACATTAAACCTTTATAATGCAAAGCCTGATAAATAGCTTCCACTGTTTTTTTGTACTTATTGCTTTCCGCACTAATAAATCCGTAAGTCTCCATTAATAGCAATGACGCGTCCAAATCTGTATTGCAATAGGTTTGCGAGAAACTCTGAATTTCTTCTTTCCATCCGTTTGCAAGTACATCATCCTTAATAGCATCAGCCTCTAACTTCCATCTTGTGGCATATATTTCGTCGTTGAGCAGCTTTGCTATCTTTTCAGCTCTATCCAAAGCTACCCAGCACATTATTTTTGAAAACACAAAATGCTTCTCGTCTCCCCGTATTTCCCAAATTCCTTTGTCTGGTTTTCTCCAATCCTCAATCACATTTCTGGCAATATTCTTCACTACAACAAACATACTTTCTACTTCGTCCAGTGAACCCGGAAAATAACGGTAATACTGATAAATAACATCCATCAGATAACCGAATGAGTCATTTTGCTTCTGGTGGTAAGCATCGTTACCTATTCGTACTGGACGCGAATTTTTATATCCGCTCAGGTGAGGTAATTCTTCTTCAGTCAAAACCCGTTCTCCTCGTATACCATACATTACCTGAAAAGTATCATACTTTGTTTTGATAATATTGAGAATAAAAGATATAAAGCGTTGAGCTGTTCCCCTGTGCCCGGCTTTTATAAGTGTTTCAATAGACATTGAAGCATCCCTGAGCCAGCAAAAACGATAATCCCAATTCCGAACACCTCCCACTGATTCCGGAATACTGGTAGTCAGGGCAGCCAGTACAGCTCCCGTCCGATGATAAGACATTAGCTTTAGTACCAGTGTGCTACGCTCTATATATTCATTAAACAGAGTGTACTTTTTTGAACGATTTGTCCAGTTTAGCCAGTATACCTTTGTTCGCTCATATTCCATTTCAACCCTATCCTGATCAATCTTTACCAGCTTCTGATTATATGAAACCATAATATACTGATCCTGTTGAATCTCAAAATCTTCCTGATTTATAATTCTGTCAAAATCCAGACTGGAATATAAATAGATGGTATCTTTTTCATTGATTTTTGAGAATGACTTTACATATAGCGGTCCGCCTTTGTGTAACACTTCTCCGCGGGCATAATCAAGAATAGGGGTATAATTTACTTTGAAACGTGGTTTTCCATACTTATGCCGTATTAATCTATAAATTTCGGGTGGCATGTAATGTCCGTTTGATTCACCTGTTTTGTAACGAGGCATAAAATCAATGACTTCAAATTCTCCTTCTTCAGATTCAAAGGTAGTAGATAAAATGTTTGTATGCTCAATATATTTCTGAGTAATTTTATATTGATCACCTACAATAAAGCTTAAGCATCCTCCTTTGTCTTTATCTAAGATTTTAGCAAAGACGGAAGGAGAATCAAAGTCTGGAAAACAAAGCCAGTCAATACTTCCTTTTCTTGAAATCAATGCTGCTGTACGGCAATTGCCCACAGCTCCGTAATTGAGGTGTTCCATAATTAGTTTTATCAATAGTCTGTTATCAATCAACTGCGAACAACCTTAAAACAAAGATGCAATTCTTTTTGTTTGTGGCTAAGGGAAAGTGATTATTTAATGAAAGTAGTTTTATATCCTGCTTATTTTGTAATATTGCAGCATTAAATGGTTAGGTTTCACTAAACAAGAATAGTGGCCTAAGAATTTGAAGAAGTAGTAATGAGATTATTTGTATGAGTAATAAGTCTATAATGCCTTTTGCAAGGCCTCTTTATGTGATGTTGAAGTCTGTAGGATCGGTGTGTAATCTATCCTGCGATTATTGTTATTATCTGGAAAAGTCCGGGTTGTATCAGGAATCTAAGAATCCTGTAATGAGCGAAGAACTTCTGGAGAAATTTATTGAAGAATATATTCAGTCGCAGACAATGCCGCAAGTGCTATTTACCTGGCATGGCGGTGAACCATTGATGAGGTCGATAAGTTTCTATAAGAAAGCCATTGAATTGCAAACAAAATACGCTCAGGGAAGAGCTATAGATAATTGTATCCAGACAAATGGTACATTGCTGACAGATGAGTGGTGTAAGTTTTTCAAAGAGAATAATTTTCTAGTTGGCATCTCTATTGATGGACCTCAGGAGTTTCACGATGAATATAGAAAGAACAAGCAAGGCCAACCATCATTCGCTAAAGTAATGAAGGGCATTGAATTATTAAAGAAACACGGTGTTGAGTACAATGCAATGGCTGTAGTGAATGATTTCAATGCTGATTATCCTTTGAATTTTTACCACTTCTTCAAAGAAATAGATTGTCATTATATTCAGTTTACCCCTATTGTTGAAAGACTTTCTAATCGTGCTGATGGTTTGTCTTTATCGTCTCCTGTTCAGCAAGAGAAAGCAGAACTGGCCGAATTTAGTGTTTCCCCTGAACAATGGGGCAATTTTCTTTGTGCTATCTTTGATGAATGGGTGCGTGAGGATGTAGGAAATTACTATATTCAGCTTTTTGATTCTACTTTGGCCAACTGGATTGGCGAACAACCCGGAGTATGCAGCATGGCAAAAAAATGTGGTCATGCCGGCATTATGGAATATAATGGTGACGTATATTCTTGTGACCATTTTGTCTTTCCGGAGTATAAATTAGGTAATTTATATACCAATACTCTGGTTGAGATGATGTATAGCGAGAAGCAAGCCAAATTTGGCGAAGCTAAATCTAAAACTTTACCCACACAATGTAAAGAATGCGAGTTCCTGTTTGCTTGTAATGGTGAATGTCCCAAAAACCGTTTTGATTTTTCTGCTATTGGTGAGCCGGGCCTGAATTATTTATGCAAAGGTTATCACATGTTTTTCAAACATGTTGCGCCATATATGGATTTTATGAAAAAAGAACTTTTAAATGAACGCCCTCCTGCAAATATTATGGAATGGATTAAAAAATCAGGAATGAATTAATGCATCGCATAGCAATAGTTTTATTAAACGTTGTAAGTCTTACTAGTAAAATAATAAATTAAAGGATGCCTTCTAAACATTGTGTTTAGAAGGCATCCTTTAATTTATTAGGGAATGATATAATTGGTTGCAGTTTACATTAAAGGTTATAAGAACAATTATTTGTTCATTTTTGTTCTTACTATATTCTATCAGCTATTCACAAAGCAGGCAGATCAATATGTTTATTCATCTTTTATATAATACAATTCTATAAAAGATGAATAATATTTTAAATAAATTAGTATAATCATTAATCTGAATTTACAATTATGAAAGGAAATGAAAAATTAATCGCAGCACTGAATTCGCTTCTGGCTGATGAACTTACTGCCATAAACCAGTATATGGTTCATACTGAACTTTGTGAAAGTTGGGGATACGGTAAGCTTCATGTAGCGATCAGAAAACAATCTATTGACGAAATGCGTCATGCCGAATGGCTTATTGAACGAATTATTTTTTTGGATGGTGCTCCTACGGTATCAAAACTTAATCCAATGAAGATAGGCAAGACACCAGCAGAAATGATCAGCAATGATTATGGGTATGAACTTACTGCCATACGTGATTATAACAATGCAATAAAACTATCCCGTGAAGTTGATGATCAAGGTTCTCTAGAGTTACTTACAAAAATACTCAAGATGGAAGAAGATCACGCTGATTGGGCAGAAGTGCAACTTGCTCAGATTGAACAAATGGGTCTGGAAAATTATCTTGTTAATCAAGTAGAAAAATCTGCAAGTTGATTTATTATTTATATATTCAGGTATTTACACAAGAGTTTTACTTCAGTGTAAATACCTGAATGGATAAAAGTTAGATATAGTATTTGTAAATTATAAAAATATGCCTTCATTAGCTGCAATCTCAAAAATCGATTTTCCTTTCAGAACGGATCAAAAGGAAGTGAAGAAATATGCAAAAGATTTTTTTGCACCTTCCTTTCCGCAAGTTGAAAGTATGCTGACTGCGTTTGATCATACTGAAATAGTAACAAGAAATTTTTGTAAACCACTTGGCTACTATTCCGATCTGCATTCTTTTCAGGAACAGAATGCAGAATATATAAGGATATCTCTGGAATATTCAGTTAAAGCTATTGAAAATTGTATTTCTTTGGCACAAATTAATAAGAATGATGTTACAGATATTATTTTTATTTCAACTACAGGACTTTCAACACCGAGTTTAGATGCACTTATCATTAACAAAATGAGATTGAACCAAAATATTAACCGTATGGCTATTTTTGGTTTAGGTTGTGGAGGAGGAGTTGCAGGTTATTCAAAAGCTTGCATTCTGGCTAAAGCAAATCCGGATGCCGTGGTTCTATTAGTAGCTGTGGAGTTGTGTTCCTTGACTTTTTTACGCAATGATTTCAGTATAAGTAATTTTATTGGTTCAAGTTTGTTTTCTGATGGGATAGCAGCCTGTTTGATTACCGGAGATAATCATGTAAACAAGACTAAAAACGAAATTACATTTCTGGCTACGCAAAGCAAATTGCATTACGATTCACTGGATGTAATGGGATGGGAATTTGTGGATGCGGGATTTAAAGTTTTGTTTTCACCAGATATTCCATCTATTATTGCAAAAAATGTAAATAACGATGTTACCTCTTTCTTAGATAAAAACCATTTGAAAATTTCAGATATAAAGAATTTTATTTTCCACCCAGGTGGTAAAAAAGTAATAACAGCTTATGAAGAAGCTCTATCGGTGAAGGGGGATTTTCTTAAAAACACAAGAGAGGTGATGAATGAGAATGGTAATATGTCCAGTCCCACGGTTTTATATGTGTTAGATAGATTCCTGACTCAAGGTTTTGAGAACGGTTACGGATTGATGTCATCAATGGGGCCAGGCTTTTCGTGTGAGATGGTTTTACTTCAAATGAGTAAAAAATAATATGGTTTTTACACTTTTTATATTATTTCTCATTCTGTTGCGAATAGGAGAATTAATTCTATCCAAAAGGAATGAAAAATGGTTGTTGCAAAATGGTGCAATTGAATATGGACAAAAACATTATCCGTTAATAGTAGCGCTTCATGTTTTTTTTATCGTTTCGTTGATAGTTGAATATTCAATGAAACGGACTGTTTCATACAACTTTTTTTTGCTCGTTTTATATTTCTTACTTCTTGTATTTAAAGCTTGGATAATTTTATTATTGGGGAAATTCTGGAACACAAAAATTTATCGCATCCCCAATTATCCATTAATAAAAAAAGGGTTGTACAGGTATTTTAAACATCCGAATTATATGATTGTGATTATTGAAATAGCTGTGATACCTTTAATATTTCATTTGTATTTTACTGCGATTATTTTTTCCGTATTTAATGCAATTGTGTTGACTGTAAGGATTAAGGCAGAAAATAGAGTTTTGAATGTTTAAATCAGATTACATTGACGAATTATATTCAGGTCCTGATTATTAAAACAGTGCTTGCTGTATATATCATGAAGCTTTAATTATTCAAGGATATGTTGTAATGTTTTTAATATCTTAAAATGAATAAATAAAAAAGAGTCTTATCTTTGTTGTCGGATCCGGAGGAAAATAAGGAATATGTCTTTGTTATTCATTACGATGGTGCTTTTGCCAGATTAATAGGTTTTAAGGATACAGACAAATTGAATAAGAAAACAGAAATCGGTTATTGGCTTTCTGAAAGCTATCAGAAGAAAGGCATAATTACTGAATCGGTAAAAGTTTTGCTTCATTTTGCTTTTGATGAACTTGATATAAATCGTATTCAGATAAAATGTGCTGTTGGAAATGCTCCAAGCAGAAATATTCCGCGAAAACTAGGATTTAAGTTTGAAGGTGTTGAACGTGATGGAGAATTATTGGTTGATAACCAATTTACAAATATTGAGGTATATAGTTTAATTAAAAAAGATCTTTGTTGCTAATGGAAATAAAAATTAGAAAAGCAAACGAACACGACTACCCTGTAATCTTTTCAATGATCAGGGATTTTGCAGCCTTTGAAAATTGCTCTGATAAGTTAGCAAACTCATTAGAGCAAATGAAAGAAGAGAAAGAATATATTAATTGCTTTGTTGCCGAAATAGAATCAAAAGAAATAGTTGGATATGTAGTCCACTTCTTTGCATATTATACCTGGTTTGGCAAATCACTCTATATGGATGATTTGTATGTTAAAGAGGAATACCGTGGAAAGGGAGTTGGCCGTTCTTTGATTAATGCGGTTATTGATTTTGCTAAGAAAGAAAATTGCCATAAATTGCGTTGGCAGGTTTCCAGCTGGAATGAGTCGGCTATTGGTTTTTATAAGAATCTTGGTGCTACAATTGATGATGTTGAGAGAAATTGTGATTTGATTTTTTAATTGACCGTTACTCGTCAGAATTCATTTTTTATATTTACTCCGGTTGTTATTGTTAATTTGTTTAACAATAACAACCGGAGTTTTTCATATACCCTTTTTTGATATAGAGCTTACTCTCCCAATAAAATAGCCCTATTTGTGAGTTTACAACCCTTTGTTAATAATTGTCTTCATAAGTTTTTTTTAGAAAAAATATTCAAGTGAATTTAAAAACTCGCTAAATTTGACCATTCGAACAAAAAAGTCAAATAGACTAAATTCCAAAAATAGAATAAGAATAATGGTAGTTAGTAAACGTTTAGGAGAGAGTCAGAGTAAGACAGAACAAATTGTAACAGTTGCTCAAAAGCGCTTTGGACAATATGGTTTTGAAAAAACGACAATGAATGAAATAGCTTCAGATCTTAACATGTGCAAAGGATCTTTATATTACTATTTCCCGGATAAAGAACATTTGTATATCGCTGTGACTAAGAAAGAACATGATTTCTTTGTTGAGTTGGTTCGTGAAAAAATGGCTACACTTACTGATGCATCTGAAATGATCAGAGAGTATGTGAATATCAGGGTATCATACTGGGGAAAGTTACTAAACTTAAGCAGGCTACGACATGATTATGCTCATGAGTTACATTCTTTGATGCATGGCTTATGGGCCGAATTCCGAACTCAGGAAGAGGATATGATAACTAATATTCTGAATGTAGGTATAGCAAACGGGCAGTTTGAAGCTTGTAATGTAGATGAACATACAGAATTACTTCTTGATGCAATGAAAGGACTATCCATGTCAGCACTTAGGAATAAAGACATATTCTATCTGGAAGCTCATGAATACGACAGATTGCTTAGGATGATTAATTTGTTTGTAGAAATGTTTGTGAAATCATTAAGAAAATAAGGATATAAAGGTATAATTAGTTTTTGTATTTATAAATCAATCTCTGAATAGTATAAGCTGCTAAGAGATTCATTTAATTAAAGAGGTATGAAGAAAGAGAAAAAGAAAAAAGGGATAAAAATGTATATCCCATTGATTGTAGTGACTGCAATTGTTTTAGTTGGTGGTTGGTATTGGTATAGTGAGTATACCAAATATGTTTCAACAGATGATGCGCATATTGATTCAGATAATTATGCGATTAGTTCAAAAATTCTAGGGCGTATCAACCACATTTACTTTGAAGAAGGAGATACAGTTAAAAAGGGTGATTTGCTTGCTGAGCTTGACAGTACTGAACTTCATGCTCAGAAAATGCAGGCTATAGCTAGTCTTGCTCAATCTGAGGCCGCACAGCTACAATCTGAGGCAAAATTAAACTATGACCAGGAGAATATTAAGGTTTTTCAGGTTGGTTTGTCTAAAACTCAGGAAGATTTTGCCCGTGCAAAAGAACAGTATAAGGGCGATGTGATTACAAAAGAACAATTTGATCATTCAAAGAAAGCGTGGGAAACAGCAAAAGCACAGCTTGATGCTGCAAAAACTCAGCTATCTGTTTCACGAGCACAGATTGGATCTTCAAAAGCTGCTATCGGAACAACAAAAGCACAAATTGGAGTTATCTCAACACAGTTGAATAATACTCACTTATATGCACCTATTAATGGAATTGTAGCAAAAAAATGGTTGCTTGATGGTGATGTTTCACAACCTGGACAGAACATTCTAACGGTAACAAATTCAAAGAAACTCTGGGTTACAGTTTATCTTGAAGAAACAAAAATGGCCGGATTACATCTGAACCAGAAAGCAAAGTTAGAGATTGATGCTTATCCGGATGTGAAATTTACAGGAAGAATCATTCAGCTTAGTTCAAATACAGCATCTCAGTTCTCACTTATTCCACCCAATAATGCATCGGGAAACTTTACCAAGGTTACTCAGAGAGTTCCTCTAAAGATATCCATTGACGGAACAGAAGATAATACTTCCTTAAGCAAATTCCAACTTTTGGCAGGAATGTCTGTTGTAGTAAAAATTATTAAGGGTAAATAATGAAAGAAGTAACGCTTGCTCACCGGTTTCGTCGGAAAGTAAGAAACCGGGACTCAGCATTTCATCCCCAGCACAAAGAGTACAAGTGGTGGTTGTTAGGTAATATCATGATTGGAACATTCATGGCTGTGCTCGATTCAACAATCGTAAATGTAGCTTTACCCAAGATCATGACTTCCTTTGGAGTGGGAATTGATAAAATAGAATGGGTATCCACGGCTTATATGCTTGCTATGGCTGTAATGTTGCCAACATCAGGCTGGATGGCTGATAAGTTCGGATACAAGCGCATGTATTTTATCGGTCTGGTGCTATTTACCTTTGGGTCTTTGCTTTGTGGAATGTCGGGTAATGAAGATATGCTTATTATTTCCCGTGTAATTCAAGGATTTGGTGCCGGAGCAATACAGCCTTTAGGTATGGCTATTATTTCAAGAGAGTTCCCGCCCAAGCAACGTGGACTGGCTTTGGGATTCTGGGCTATTGCCGCTGCTGCATCAGTATCATTCGGACCACTTATCGGGGGATATCTTGTCGATAATTTCAGCTGGCAGCTGATTTTTGATGTGAATGTACCTATTGGTGTTATAGGAATGGCTGCAACACTGATTATACAGAGTGAATATAAAAGTAAAAAGGTACGCAAGTTTGACCTTGTTGGATTCATTTCTGCAGTGATATTTCTGCCCTTACTTCTTTATGCTCTTTCTCAAGGTAATGCCGCAACCAATTCTGACGGATGGGGAGCTCCTTATCTGTTGGTTTGCTTTGCCATTTCTTTGATAGCCATGGTGGTATTCGTCACAACAGAGTTTACTGTTGATGAGCCTTTGCTTGATTTGCGACTGCTTGCCGGCCGAAACTTTGGTATCTGTTCGCTTATTATGCTGATGTTCAGTATCGGGATGTTTGGAAGTACTTTTTTATTGCCTCTCTATCTTCAGAACTCATTAGGATATACAGCCCTGCAGGCCGGAGCAGTATTTCTTCCGGTGGGTATCATTCAGGGAACAATGTCGCCTATATCCGGATTTCTGGGAAATAAAATAAATCCAAAATGGATGATAATACTCGGAGTAGCGATGCTTGCATTCAGTTTTTATTTAAACTCTTCGTTCTCTTTTCTCACAGAACGGTCATATATAATGCTAGGACTGTATATCCGCGGATTTGCTTTAGGGATTATTTTTACCCCGCTTAGCACTCTGTCTTTGTCACAGATTCCGCGTGAGAAAATGGCTCAGGCATCAGGTGTGACAAATACAATCCGCCAGATCGGGGGTAGTCTTGGAGTGGCAATACTTACAACAGTGCTCACTACCAGAGTCACCTATCACAACGAGTTATATAGTGAAGCTATCCAGCCATATTCTCCTGCTTATGTGCAGGTTAAGAACGGACTTCAGAACTATGCACAACAAACAGTGGGAAGTACTCCTGCAGTCGCCGCTCAGCAAGGGCAAACATTGCTGGTGTCAAACATAGCTAAGCAGGCATATATCCAGGGCGTTGACGACGACTTTTTACTGGTGGCCGTTATTACTATTCTGGGAAGTGCTCCTGTGTTTTTATTACGCAGAAAGAATAACAATGTATAATAGAATCAGATTATGATTAATCAAATATATAAAATAACATTTGTGTTGGGGCTTGCTGCAGGATGTACTTTTTCTGCATCTGCCCAGCAACAGCAACCGGATTCCTTGTCATTTCAGGATGTGATGGCAAGAGTGATCCAGAGCCATCCTTCAGTGAAGGAGGCAGAAGAAGTGCTCAATGGTGCTAAAGCCAAAATTGAACTAGCTAAATCGGCTTATCTGCCAACGGTCGATTTTAATGCTACGTATTCTCGTGTAGGTCCGGTAACCAAGGTTACTTTTCCTGAATTCGGAACGTTCCAGTTAAATCCGTACGATAACTATAATGCAGGAATCAATGTAAACCAAACCATCTATGATTTTGGAAAGACTTCCAAATCTGTTGATGTAGAAAGCAAAAAGAGAGAGATAAATAAAATCTCAATTGACCAGATTAAGCAGAATCTTTCAATGCTTGTAACCAACAACTATTACACGTTGGTTTACATTCAGAATGCCATTGATATAAAAAATGAGGAGCTGCGTAACTTACAGAATCATTTAAAAACAGTTCAGAAGAAGAGCGAAACAGGTTCTGCCACAAAATATGAAATACTTACCACACAGGTAAAGATTTCCTCTATTGAAAGTCAGAAATATGATCTTGAAGCTTCTTACCGTACCCAGCAAACCGTTCTTAATACCTTATTAGGACTTCCGGAAGAAACTCAGCACAGAGTAACTTCTTCACTGTCTACTGAAACTCTTTCAGCAGAAGAGTCATCTGTAAACTATGCCATTGAGCACAGAGAAGAGATAAAACTGGCAAAGGAGAAAACAGAGCTTGAACATCTTAACTATACAGTTATAAAGTCAGTTAACAATCCTGTTATCAATGCTTTTGGTACTGCCGGATTTAAAAACGGATATTCTCCTGACCTGAATCAGTTGAAAGGTAATTTTGTAGTAGGAGTAGGGGTGAAAGTTCCTCTTTTCGATGCCAAAAGAACAAAGAACAATCTTCAGATCTCAAAATCAAATCTTATAAGTTCTGAATATGAAACAGAGATTGCCAAAAGAATGATTACCAATGAGGTGGTTGAGGCTCAGTCGCAGATTATTGCTGCTAAGAAGAAGGTTGAACAGTTCGATATTCAGCTGGCTCATGCCATGCAAGCCTTTGATCTGGCAAAAGTAAGTTATAAGAGTGGTGCTATAACCAATCTTGATTTGCTCGATTCAGAAACATCTGTTTCTGAAAGCCGTCTTCAATTGCTTAAATCGAAGTTAGACCAACTTGTTTGTATTCTGAAACTGAAAGTTGCAGTAGGAAAGCATATTTATTAAATAATATTTTTCAGGCCGCTGCACTCTGTATGGTATAATCATCATGAAGGCAGCGGCTTTTTTTACTCTTTAAAATACATTTCGGCTACTTATTAGTAACATTTTAGTACCCGCATTGGTCAGATTTTATATATATTTGCATTCTGAAATAAACAAAACACACAAATCTTATGTCTAACTTACATTTCACAGAACAAAATTCATTATGTGAGAAACTTCACAAAGTTAAAAAACAAAAGAGTAATTTAAAGTTCTTGTTGCTGGCAATCTTCCTTGTAGCTCTCCAGAATTCTTACTCACAGCTTCCTCCTAAAAATAAGGTGTCCAAAAAGTCGGATGCCAGAGAATTAATAGTTGATTTTACGAAAGAAAAAGGTTCATTCAACAGAATGCCCCTGGAATGTATTGGAGCAGGTCGTGCCAATGAAGGATTGCGTGCCGACTGGCAGCAGCAGCTTGCTTATGTAAAGAAGTCGTGCGATTTTAAATACATCCGTATGCATGGGCTGCTTTCTGACGATATGGCTGTTTACAAAGAAGATAGAAATGGAAACCCTGAATATAATTTCCAGTATATTGATGCTTTATATGATTATTTATTGAGTATAGGTATAAAACCTTTTGTGGAATTAGGCTTTATGCCATCTGCTTTGGCTAGTGGCTCTAAAACTATTTTCTGGTGGAGAGGCAACGTTACTCCTCCTAAGGATTATAATAAGTGGGGAGATCTGATGCGCAATCTTACTCTTCATTTTACTCAGCGTTACGGAACAGACGAAGTTAAGAGCTGGTATTTTGAAGTGTGGAATGAGCCAAACCTGGATGGTTTCTGGGCCGGAACACAAGCTGAATATTTCAAATTATATACTTACAGCGTAAATGCGATAAAGTCGGTAAATAATGAATATAAGGTTGGTGGTCCGGCTACTGCCGGTGCCGCATGGGTGCCTGAGATGATTAGTTTCTGTAAAGAGAACGGTCTTCCGCTCGACTTTATCAGTACTCATGCCTATGGAGTAAAGCAAGGCTTTTTAGATGAATTTGGGAATTCCGGAACTGTTCTTAGTAAAGATCCTATGTCGGTCAGCGGTGATGTTCTTAATTCCCGTAAGCAGATATCACAATCTGCCATGCCCGGACTGGAATTACACTATACAGAATGGAGCTCTTCTTATACACCGGCCGATCCTATGCACGACAGCTATCATCAGGCAGCCTATATACTCGATAGACTTAAGAAAGTAGGTACAGCAGCCACTTCAATGTCATATTGGGTTTTTACTGATATCTTTGAAGAAGCTGGTCCGCGTTTCACTCCTTTCCATGGCGGATTCGGATTGCTGAACACCCAAGGCATAAATAAACCTGCTTTCTACTCTTTTAAATTTATCAATAAACTAGGTAATACGGAACTCGTTAATAAAGACTCCTGTTCATGGGTATGCAAAGATGCCAAAGGTAATATGCAGATACTTTTATGGGACTTTACCAATACTCATCCCGGAGATTCAGTAAATAATCAGGTGTATTATGTACGCGATCTGCCTGCAAAGTCAAAAGGAAAGGTGAAAGTAGCTGTATCCAATGTTCCCGAAGGCGATTATGTACTCGAACTGTATAAAGTAGGATACCGCACCAACGATACTTATACAACTTATCTTGATATGGGCAAGCCTAACCAGCTTACAAGACAACAGGTTGAGCAGATAAAGAAACTCAATGATGGTTCACCAGTCTCAAAAGAAATTGTAAAAGTGAAGGCTGGCATTACGTTTACAAAAGAAATGGATCTTCGTGAAAACGATGTTTATTTACTGAATTTGGTTAAGTTATAATATTGCTAATTGATTTTTAAACATTCAGATTATACTTGTGTCGGTTAATGAAATCAGGGAGAATATGAAACTTTCTTCCTGATTTCTTTTTTATAATGCTTATTAAGTGTTATTATTATACTTCAATTTTGATTTTGAATATAAATGTTTACTACTTTTACATAAAGATTTGAATTATGGAAATGGATAAATCAACAGAAGCCGTAGAAATCTTTAGTAAAAAGTATAATTGTGCACAGTCTGTTCTATCAGTCTTTTCTGAAGAACTAAATATTAGTAAAAGTTCTTGTTTCAGAATAGCAACACCTTTTGGCTCAGGAGTTGCTTATCGACAGGAAATGTGTGGTGCTGTAACAGGAGCATTGATGGCTATTGGTCTGAAATATGGTATGGATGAGAATGGCAATACAGATCAAAAATCATACACTTATGATTTAACTACTCATTTTATAACAGAATTCAGGAAAAAGCACGGATCAATTTGCTGTAAAGATTTACTTGATGGCATTGATATGAGTACTCCTGAAGGATATGCAAAAGTTTGTGAACTGAGTCTTTTTAGAACGCATTGTTCAGAATACGTTCGTAGCGCTGTTTTAATTAGTGAGAAAATTTTGCTTCATAAATAACACTCCTAAATGGGATGATGCTATGAATCGTATTTATTAATTATTTAAAGATTAGTTATGGAAGCTAGTAAAAAATATCCTTCAGTTAGTTTTCTTGATTTAATAATACTTGTATTATCAATTTACGTATTGATAGCCTTATTAATAGATTCTTTCTTTAAATTACCAAAAGAAATGTCTCTGCTTTTAGAAAATATTGATAATGGAATATGTGTCATTTTTATCTTTGAATTTTTATATCGTTTTTATAAGGCTCCGTCTAAATTGAAATTTATGAAATACGGATGGATTGATTTAATTTCAAGCATCCCTACTTTTCGAATTTTCCGTTACGGAAGATTAATCCGATTGATAAGAGTCTTAAGAGTTTTAAGAGCTTTTAGATCCATTCGTTATATTACCGCACATTTATTTAAATCAAGAATGCAAGGAACTTTTGCTTCTGTAGCTTTTATAGCAGCTTTAACTATTATTTTTGGCTCTATTTCTATTTTGCAAGTAGAAAAAGATTCTTCTGCAAATATAAAAACGGCTGATGATGCTATTTGGTGGGCTTTTACTACAGTAACTACAGTTGGATATGGAGATAAATATCCTGTTACAATCGAAGGTAGAATGATTGCTGCATGTTTAATGGTTTCCGGCGTTGGTTTATTTGGCACATTTACAGGGTTTATTGCTTCATGGTTTATGGGAGATGATAAAGATGATTTGAGAAAAGATGAATGTATTGCAGATAAACTTGAAATGTTATTTGAACTGAAGCAAAAAGGCATTTTGACAGAGGATGAATTCAGACAACAAAAAGATAAGTATTTAAGCTCTTGATAATAAAATGCTAATAATGTAGATTAATAAATCAATGAATTTTGTTATTTCGAAATTCATTGATGATAGATTTAGAGTTGAAGATGACAGGAATCTGAAATAACTTGTTTATTATGAGTTGGTATGGAAAGAATAGCAAACTTTGAGGAAAGATTGTCGTCCAAACTCTCCCGGAATTTTGTAGATGCAATTGTTGTATCCGTGCAAAACTCTCCGGAAGATTTTGGACAACTATATAGTTTAATTAAAAGTCAGGATACAAAGATTTCCTGGCGGGCAGCATGGGCTTGCGAAAAGCTTAGCGAGTCTAATCCGGAATGGTTTATTCCTAAATATGAGGAGATAACCCAACTTACTTTTTCCACGAAACATAGCGGAACTAAGCGTTTGTTCCTTTCCATTCTGTATAATCTTCCGGTACCTTCTGAATTCCCTGTTGAACTTTATAATTTCTGTCTGGAAAAGATGCTTTCACCGGATGAAGCAATAGCCATTCAGGCTCTCAGTGTGAAACTAGCTTATAAAATAGCCTTGAAAGAGCCAGAACTTCTCAGTGAGATTAGCCTCTATCTGGAAAATGCTGAAATGGAATATTTCTCTACCGGAGTAAAAAACTGCATCAGAAATGTACTTAAGAAAATAAACTCTTCCAAGCGATAAAGATACTGTCAAGGATGTGCTAAATGGGCTGTTCGTTACACATTTTATTGAAAAAAGCAGTACCTTTGCAGTCTCAAACTAATCATCATTAAAGATGGAATATACTTTCAATATACCTTTGTGGGTTTCAGTTCCTTTTGTAATAATGCTTTTAGCCATTGCTGTTGGTCCGCTTATTGCCGGAAAATGGTGGGATAAAAATAAAAATAAGTTGCTGGTCTCTCTTGTTCTTAGTTCTCCTGTAGTTATTTACATGCTGGCAAACGGACTTTCTGCAAATCTGGTTAACACAGTGGTTCATGATTATGTTCCTTTTATTATTTTGCTGGGCTCATTATTTATTATCACTGGAGGTATTCATGTTTCGGGCGACATCAAAGCCACACCACGAAATAATACTTTGTTTCTGGGGCTTGGTTATATGCTGGCCGCTGTTATGGGAACCACCGGGGCAGCTATGCTTCTTATTCGTCCGGTAATAGCTACCAATCAGGAACGTAAGCACACTACTCATACTATATTATTTTTCATTGCAGCAATAGCCAACTGTGGAGGGCTTTTAACAGCACTCGGAGATCCGCCGCTATTTATGCTTTACCTGCGTGGAGCTGAATTTTCCTGGTTCTTTACTTTGTTCCCTGAATGGGCATTTACTGGCGTTTTGCTATTGTCCATTTACTACTTTGTAGACAAGTATTATTATAAAAAAGAAGAGTGGACAGATTTGGCGGAAGATTCTATTCATCAGGAACCTATTCGTGTAACCGGTAATATTAACTTTTTGTTTCTGGCAGGTGTTGTCTTTGCTGTTGCTTTTATCAATAAGGGAAATATTCCTTTGATGGGGCAGAATAATGCTCCAGTATGGATTGAGTTTCTTCGTGAAATTGTATTGATGGCGCTTGCTGCAATGTCTTTGTATTATACTAAATCCGGCGTTCGCAAAAAGAATAATTTTTCGTGGACTCCTATTACAGAAGTTGCCTGTCTTTTTCTAGGGATATTTGTGACTATGGCACCGGCATTAATCTGGCTGGCTGGTAATGCTGCTCATTTTGGAATAACTGAACCACGACAATTTTTATATGCATCTGGCTTTCTGAGCTCATTTTTAGATAATACACCTACTGCGGTGGCGTTTTATGATTTAGCACGCGGTTTGGTTGCAGGCGGACTACCTTCAGTCTCGTCAGGTTCCTTAATTGCCGGAGTGCCAGAAATTCTGCTAAGAGCTATTTGTGTAGGCTCTGTGTTCTTCGGGTCAATGACTTATATTGGTAACGGACCAAACTTCATGGTTAAGTCTATTGCAGAAGAAAGTGGTATAAAGATGCCTGGATTCTTTGCTTATATGTTCAAATTCTCACTGATAGTCTTGTTGCCAATTTATATTGTTGTGCAACTGATCTTTATATAATATAATTGGAATCTCAGGAACGGAATTCGCTCCTGGGTTTATTCCATTTAATTACTCAGGCTTTAATAGCTTCTTTAAGCTATTGCTTTACCAATACATTCTCAGTTCCCCAGATTTCTAATTCACGAAACACAGGAGAGAGGCTTTTCCCGAGGTTACTTAATGAGTATTCCACACGCGGAGGAATTTCCTTGTACTGCTCTCGTAGAATCAACCCATCGTTTTCCAATTCTTTCAACTGTTCGGTAAGCACCTTTCTGGAGATTTCAGGTATGCGAACAGCTATTTCGCCAAAACGTTTAGTCCCCGACGAGAGAGAATACAGAATGATGGTTTTCCACTTTCCACCTATCAATGCAATCGTTGCTGTGACGGGACAGTTATTTTTTTTACTTGATTTTGCCACAATGGTTACTATTGGGTTACTATTATTTTCTAAGTTACTAAAAAGTAACCAGTTACAAATATAAACTATTATTAGTTACTTTGCGAAACAAACGTAAATACAAAATCAACAAACATGATAAATAGTTTGCTGATTTTGTGTTTGTTTAACTATATATAATAAAGAAAAACAAATAAAAATTGTTTCCTTTATTATGGTTGATAAGTATAAATGAATTCAGTATATAATGTCTTAAAAAAAGATCAAGATGGAAACAATGTCGGGAAATTTTAAAAGAATCGCAACAGACGGATTGACATTAGAAGTATTCAATGCATCTGAAAATAGTTTTGGTGTAGCATCAGTTATTATTTATGGGCAAAAAGAGGCTATTCTAGTTGATGCGCAATTTACTTTGGCAGAAGCGGAAATAGTAGCTCAGGAAATAAAAAAATCAGGTAAGAACTTGACTTTAATATACGTAAGTCACAGCGATCCTGATTTCTATTTTGGACTAGAAGTATTTAAAAAATATTTTCCTGAAGTAACTGTTTATGCAACGCCTGCAACAGTAGAAAATATCAAAGCAACTGCTCAGAAAAAATTGGATGTTTGGGGAGGAAGATTAGGTAAAGCAATTACTTCGAATGTTGTTTTGCCACAAATCTTACAAGGTGATTTTATTGAAGTGGAAGGACAAAAGTTTGATATTATTGGATTGCAGGAATTTCCGGGCAGAACTTTTTTATGGGTTCCTTCTATAAAAGCTGTGATAGGTGGAATTAATGTGTTTGGAAATAATTTTCATTTATGGATGGCGGATGCACAAACCAGCGAAGCTCGTAGTAAATGGGTTGATATATTAGATAAAATATCGTCACTACAACCCGAAATTGTTATTCCGGCTCATGCAAAAGAAGGTGTTGCATTAGATATAGCTTCAGTGAAGCATACAAAAGATTATATTTTGTTTTATGAAGAAGCTTTGAAGGTGAATAAAACATCTGAAGCTTTAATTAAAGCATTAAAGGAAAAATATCCGGATTTATCCTTTGATACTGCCTTGCAGATTGGTGCAAAAGTAAACACAGGGGAAATGAAATGGTAAGCATTGAGTAAGTATAAACAGTCTGGTAATAAATTTTATAGCCAGACTGTACTTAAAATATATAACGATGACAAATTTAGAAATAGTTAAAAGTACATACGAAGGAAAAACGTCCGAGGAAAATGGAAAAAACCTTGCTCAATATTTAGCGTTGGATGCTTCATGGACAGAAGCTGCCGGATTTCCGTACGGCGGTACTTATATTGGTCTAGATGCTATTACCAAAAATGTTTTTCATAGACTGGCAACAGAATGGACAGAGTATAAATTTACTCCGGAAGGTTATGTTGCAGACGAAGATAAAGTGGTGGCATACGGCACATACAGCGGAACATATAATGTAACCGGCAAATACTTCGAAGCAAGGGTAACTCATCTTTGGAGATTGAAAAATGGAAAAATCGTTAGTTTTGAACAGTTTGTCGATAGTCAAACTGTAAATAATGTAATGAAATAAAAGTAATGAAACTAATTTATGTAATGGATCCACTCTGTGGATGGTGCTTTGGAAATTCGGATAATACATTAAAGTTATTTGATAAATATAGCAGCAAAATTGTTTTTGAGGTATTCCCTGCAGGTATGTGGACTGGCAGTAATAAGAAAAAGCAAATTCAATCTATGGCAGACTATTTTCTGAAACATGATCTTGCCATTGAACAAAAAACGGGAGTCAAGTTTGGAGAGGCCTATTTTGATTTTGTTAAAAACAATGATGTGATACTGGATAGTGAAATTCCGTCAAGGGCAATTATAGCGGTGAAAGAGATTAAGCCCGGACTTGTTATACCGTTTGCCGTGAAAGTACAGCAATCCAGATATTGTCATGGCAAAGACCTGAATCTGGAAGAAACATATTATTCAATCTGCGAGCAGCTAAATATTGATGTGAAGCTCTTCTCTCAGTTATTTAATTCAGAACAAATAAAGAGGGCAACGCAAGACTCTTTTCTGAAAGCTGCTGAGTATGCTCAGGCATATCCCACTTTATTATTTGAAAAAGACGGAGTCTTTACTCAGTTAGAGCAAGGATATGCACCTTTTGATGAATTAGATAAAAAGATTCAAGAACTGATAAATTGATTTCGTTTTTTTACTATTTTTACTCTCTCTTAAATTCAAGTTATAAATGCGACTTTCTTTGTTTTATTGAGTGTTGTTATATCGAACTCGCGTAACTTAATAACAGAATAATTATGGAAATAGATTTAACCACTCCGGCTTTACTGTTCTCGGCTATATCGTTGATAATGCTGGCGTATACTAACCGATTTTTATCGTATGCCCAACTGGTGCGTACTTTAAAAGAGCAATATGTAGCAAATCCCTCCTCGGTAAAAGCTGCACAGATTGCTAACCTGAGGAAGAGACTTTACCTGACGCGTGCCATGCAGGAAACTGGTATCGGGAGTTTGCTGCTTTGCGTGATTAGTATGTTCTTTATGTATATAGAATTACACCTTGTGTCAGTCTACATTTTCGGTCTGGCACTGGTACTGCTGATTATCTCGCTCACTATATCTATATATGAGATTTATATCTCTGTCAAAGCATTGGAGTTGCATTTGAAAGATATGGGAGAATAAATTCTCTTATATCTAATAAAGAGCAAATGCATATAAAAACTCCTCTTTCTCATAAAAAATAAAAATGCAAAATTGATCTAGCGATCTAGCACTTACTACTTAACTTGTTATAAATAAGTAGTATAGCGCCGCTAGATCAATCAAGTTTGATCTAGCACTGATCTAGCGATCTAGCACCTGCTATTATAGTTACTTTTGCAATCTTCTTTTGTTACAAAATAAGTCCTTTTTAGCTCGTAGATACCCTTCTGAATATTTGGATTTTACATAATTATTTGTTATATTTGTAGAAATAAAAATGAGTCTCCATCCGGGTGTATATCGCCTGTACACCCGGGTGGAGTCTGTTTTTAGATCCGGGTGTAAGGGGCGGCTACACCCGGGTGTACGAGAAATAAACTGGTTATAAATAAAATAAACAAATAAGTATGGCTTTATATGTTGTTCGTCAAAAAGTAGATAAGAGCGGGGGAGAAGAAAAGGTGCGTTACCACGGTGTTCCGGTTAGTTCCGGACAGATAGGGGTGGATGAGCTGGCAAAGGATATCAGCGGGCGTTGTTCACTTCATGAATCGGATGTGCATGCGGCTGTTATTGCATTGGGAGATGTGATGCAGACCTATCTGATGAAAGGAAACACGGTTCATCTGAAAAATATCGGTCTGTTTTCCATATCAGCAGGAAGTGAAGGCTTTGAAACACCCGATGAATGCACACCGTCAAAAGTAACGGCACAGCGTGTTTGTTTCAAGGCCGACAAAGAAATGCGCAGTGCACTTCCTTTGATAAAGTTTCAGCGCACTTACAGAGAAGCTACAAAAAAGTAAATAATTACCTTAACTGAAATTATGAAGATAACACAGTACCGTAACGACGGTAAAACACAAACACAACGTACCCTTGAACTAGAAACTGCTGTAGAAGCAATGAGAACCGAAATCGGCAGCCGACCGGTATCTAACCTGAGACAAGTACTTCAGTATGCAACGCCCGGTCAGAATTTTCCGGAGGTGAAGAAACTTCCCCGACTGGTCTTTGGAGGAGCCTTCCGTAAGGATGGAAGTCAGCAGATTATGTCGTCATATAATGGTTGTGTAACCATTGAGGTAAATAATCTGGCTAATAATAATGAAGCGGCGCAGATACGCGAAATTGCATCCCGTCTGCCGCAAACTCTACTGGCCTTTATTGGCTCCAGCGACAGAAGTGTGAAGATAGTAGTTCCTTTCACATTGCCCGACAGTTCATTACCTCAGAACCGCAAACACGCTGAAATGTTTCACGCACAGGCTTATCGTGAAGCGGTGAAATGGTATCAGCCTCAGCTGAAACGCGAAATAGAGCTTAAAGAACCTTTGCTGGAACATGGATGCTGCATGAGTTTTGATCCTTCGTTGTACCATAATCCGGATGCCGCACCTATTCGTATAGAACAGCCGGTACGTATGCCTGTCGAGCCCACTTTTGAGGAAGAACGCCAGGCGATTAGTGATCCGTTGCAACGCTTGTTGCCGGGATACGAACGGAATCATGCCATCTCTACCTTGTTCAATACGTCCATGTGGAATGCAATCGACACGGTGGGCAAAGTAGACTGGGAGAGTGGCGAGGTGCTTCCGTTTCTTATTAAACTGGCGGAAAACTGCTATCGTTCGGGCATTCCGGAAGAAGATGCAGTAAAGTGGACATTGATGTATAATGACCTGAATAAGTACGAGCTTGAAGTGCGTACAAACTTCCGCAATATCTATTCCCTCTCAAATAAATTTGGTGATAAACCTTGTATCCCGTCTTCCATGACACTGGTGGCACAGATGGAAGAGTTTATGAAACGACGCTACCAGCTCAGAAGAAACATGTTGAAAGGGTTGGTGGAATACAGGGAACTGAAATCTTTCTATTTCGATTTTCGTCCTGTCAATAAACAAGCGCTCAACACGATTTGTCTCGATGCATTGGCAGAAGGACTTTCGTCATGGGATGTTGACATCAAGCGTTATGTGGAATCAAACCGCGTGCCCTCTTTTGATCCTGTTGAAGATTATCTTCTCAACGTAGGAAAATGGGACGGGAAAGACCGTATTCGTGAACTGGCGGATAGGGTGCCGTGCGACAATCCGCAATGGAGAGACCTGTTTTACATCTGGTTTCTCTCAATGGTAGCCCATTGGCAACAACTTGACCGCAACCATGCAAACAGCACATTGCCGCTGCTAGTGGGCGATCAGGGTTCTGGAAAGTCCACTTATTGCATGAACCTTCTGCCACCGGAGCTACGTGAATACTACACAGACAGCATCGACTTCAGCAAACGCAGTGATGTTCAGCTGGCATTAACCCGCTTTGCGCTGATTAATATGGACGAGTTCGACTCCATTAGTCCCTCTTATCAAGGATTTGTGAAGCATATTCTCCAAAAAGCAGTTGTTCAGGCCCGTTTGCCCCACGCCAGTGTCACCCAGCAGATGCGCAGGTATGCCACATTTATAGCCACAAGCAATAACTTCGATTTACTGAACGACCCAACCGGAAGTCGTCGTTATATCTGCATTGCTATATTGGGAGTGATTGATTATAAATCGCCCATTGACTACAAACAACTCTACGCCCAAGCCGTTGAGGCCCTTCGCAACGAAGAACGTTACTGGTTTACTCACGAAGAAGAGGCGTACATCACCAAAAGCAATCGCCGCTTTCAGCAAGTGATGCCCGAAGAGGAAGTTGCCGATATCTATTTCCGTTCCCCAGTAGGCGATGAACCAGCCGAGGAACTGACTTGTGGTGAGATACTGAAACGAATACAGCAACGCGATCCCGGATTTAAATATACGAGCAACGCCGCTAAGGTTTTTGGACGAACACTGAAGAATAAATTCGGCAATCGCCTTGCACACCGGGGAATAGTGTACCAGGTAGTAGAGATTAAATAAGCGACTAAAGTGCTAGATCGCTAGATCACCGCTAGATCAAATTCAATTGATCTAGCGGTGATATTTTGTTTATTTATAGATGGTTATGTGGGTAGTGCTAGATTGCTAGATCAATTTTGAAAAAAAACGATTTTTTAGGGCTTGGTTGCGACATTCGTATGCCATTTATTAATTGAAAGACGATACTGATTTTCGTTAAATTCAAGAGCTACTGAGATATTATAGTTTAAAATTTACTGCAATATGCAAACAAATAACAGAAACATGTTTATAAAAAATAGTCAGTATTATTGATAATTTGTGAAAATTATGTTTAAGTTTGTAACTTTTAAAAATAACCGTATAAGAATATATGGTAAGCCACCTAAATTGACATGTTTACTGTGTATTTATGGTGGCTATATAGATATTATGTCTCACTTGTATAAAAAAGAAATATGCTCAAAATAGATAATTTAAGTACTGATTCCAAAATCGCGATAATCGCTGCGATAGCAGCGATTGTATCCGCATTAATTGCCTTTATGAGTTATATAACTGCAAGAGGCGCACTTAGGCTATCTAAAAGACAATATAATGAAAATCAATCAAATTTTAATTTATATTATAATGAGGGTTTTGGATTTATTCCAACAAATGGAGAAAATGTAAAACGGCTACTTTTATTTCACTTGACAATAAGAAATAAATCTAAATTTAGAAATACTTTGAAAGCAGATTTAGAAATAGAATATCTTAGGGCAGACGACAGTGTAAATAGAATAACAATTGAACATAAGCCTGAATTACAAAATTTCCTTAAAGCAAAAAGTTTAACAGTATTTCCAGAAGATATAGCGATTGAAGCAAATACTACCTCGACAAAATGGTTGATTTTTGAACAGCCGAGTTTGATTGATAAAACCCATAGAATAGAAAAATATGATTTGAAACTTACAGATTTAAATGGCAAGAAATCTTCCATAGAGTCAGTTCTAATTAAAGATGTTGAATGATTAAAATAGAAAGAATAAAAATAAGAACCTTTTCCATTGTAGAAAAGGGAATGATATCTCATGAGAATATTGGAGAAGGTCGATTGATACCTGCATTAGTTCTTGATGTTGAAGGTAATCAAGATATTATTGACTTGTTTAAAGCTCATGATTCCATAAATGCTGGTGATGTAGTAATGAATTGGACACAGGATTTCTTTAAAAGAGAAGATTTAATATTCAAAATGACTTTTTCTAAACCAATGAATATTGAATTTGGAATTAGAATTAATATTGAACAGAATTACATATTTATTGATGGCATTATTCAGTCGAAAGGTCTTTATTTGAGAGCTGGAAAAATGGGAGAAAAAGTTTCTCAAGTAACTGAGGATACAATATTAGTAGAAGTGCCAGATATGAATATGAAAGCCATATGGAATGAAATGATTCAAAAAAAAGTGGCTAAAAGTTATAGATCTAACGGATATTCAAAGAGTGAAGCCAGAATCAATGCTAAGCAACATATTCAAAGCTTAAGAGAAATTTGGAAGATTAGAAGGAAATAAATAGGCAGGCATAACACCGGCTAGTCTTGGTTGTTTGGTGGTATTTTATAAATAGAATGAAGACGAAGTGAATATTGACAATTTTATAATAATAAAAGGTGGTTTATGCAACGACATTAAAAAAGCACTGCAACAGTGGATTGCGCTTTATTCAAAAGATTTAGTGAGTAACATAAAGTTAGAACTATACATACTCGGACAGGAAGAATATTTTATTGTTGTCGACAAAAGACTAAGTAATGAGAAATTTAATTATCTGATAAATTACCTACGCTATCCGGAAGGAATTGAATATAATATTAGTATTGAGGGCTATGCAACAGTACGTGACGGAAAAATATATCCCCAAAAACTATTGAATAAAAAGATTCTGGTTTATGTGTCTGACAACGATAAAGAATACGATAATGTGTTTGTGACAACAGAAGATAATGAAACTTATAAAATAGATTTTAACGGTAAGGTGTCAAGAGTTTATGAATCCAAAACATTTAGCATTCCAGATATTGACACAAAATTACTTCAGAAACCAGAAAGAATAACATTAACTAAACAGGAGATTGCTGAAATTAAAAATGAAAAATCGAAGAAAAGTGTGAGGAATAGGTTTAGAATTATTCTTGCATTAGTAATTATTATAGCTGCTATTAATAGTTCTTCTCTATTTATATATCCAAATAATGATATTAGTTCAATTACAACTTATTTACTTGTTTTCTTTGTAGCTCTTTGGTTTGATTGGGATTATAAAATGCTTAGAATAGACAAGTACTATAGTTATAGCATCATTATTGCACTTTTACATTTGGCTTACGGTCATTTTATTAGAGAGTATTTATCAGACGAGAATACGTTTCTCTACTATGGATTTTATTTTCCTGTTCTATATTTAATCATACAGAAGCCAGTGAGACTATTTTTTATTCGGAAATTTAACAGAGAACCCATAGTTGAACCTCATCCTCCTCTTTTGGATGGGCTTTACGGGATAACTATTCTTTTTTTTACTATTGGAATAATATCTATAATTGCAATGTTTACATAAAAAATGGAGATTATCCAACGGATTTTTATTCCTTACATATCTTCCATAGAAAAACCCTTATATTCAATCTCATAATCATGCAATTGTTTTATCTTTGCCGCACTTAACCCAACTACATTGTAGAGAATTAAAACTGTATTATGAAGAAACGAATCGTATTATCAATGCTTTCCTTTTTGTTTTTGCCTCTTATGGCACAGCAAGCCAGGCAATGGAAAGGAAATTTGAAACCACGCCTTGTGGTTCTTAACGACATAGGAGATTGTAATGTTGAGCCTGATGATATGGAGTCTGCGGTAAGACTCTTGGCTTATGCTGATCGCTTCGAGATTGAGGCTATCATGACCACCATTGGCTGGAATTGTGACCCTTATCCAGAAGAGTGGGCGCAGAATCTCACGCAAGTGGCTGATGCTTATGCAAAGGATGTTCAAAATTTGAAGGCGCGCTCATCGCAATCATCATTCCTTTCTCTCGATAAGGAGAATGGCAAACAGCAGCTAGGCTATTGGTCAAGTGTTGAGTATATTCGCAGTCGCATCATGTCAGGAAGTCATCGTGCAGGCATCAAGGTTATTGGCAAGGACAATGATTCTCCGGGAAGCGACTTTCTCATAAAACTTGCTGATGAAGATGATGACCGACCAATATGGATTGCTACTTGGGGAGGTGGCAACACTCTTGCACAAGCAATATGGCGAGTACAGCAGACACGCACACCAGAACAACTGAAAGCATTCCTCCATAAGTTCCGTATTTACACAATTACCGATCAGGACATGAAATATGATATGCGCATGAACCGCGCCTACAGTTCCCACATGTGGATGCGCCGTGAATTCAAGAATGACCTAAAGTTCATTTGGGATGAAGGAACATGGCAACTGCAGTGCGACCTCGGAAAGAAGTATTGGGACAAGCATCAGCAGTACATCCAAGGTCATGGTGCTATGGGCGGCATTTATCCTCATTATAAATGGGGAGTGGAAGGTGATACACCATCGTTCCTCTATGTAATGCCTAACGGACTTTCCGATCCTGAAGATCCAACTCAGGCAGGGTGGGGTGGTTGTCATGCTTATGGCATTAGTCCCGACTCCATCACTTATGCATGGAACAGTTGGCAAGAGCCACAAAAGACAATCACCGAGAACTATAAGCGTCGTTTCTATCCTGATGAACTGAACGATTTCGCAGCTCGTATGCAGTGGGCACATGAAGGCAAAGGAAACACCAATCCGCATGTCATTATCAATGCTATGAAGGGTATTACACCAATTCATATAAAAGTGAAGGCGGGTAAGACCATCCACCTTAATGCTTCAAAGTCAACAGACTTAGAGGGTGATAATCTTTCATTTCTTTGGTGGCAGCAGCCAGAAGCAGGCAGTTATAAATCTAATATAGCAATCAGCAATAATAAATCCTCTTCAATCAATATTGCTGTTCCTCAGGATGCTGCGGGAAAATCGATCCATTTCGTTTGCGAAGTGCATGATGATGGTGCCTTCAATCTTGTGTCTTATAGGAGAGTGATTATTGATGTGAATTAATGGATTTCTGTTAGTAATCGTAATGGCTATTACCGTAATGGTCATTACGATTACAAAATATACAGGATTTATTTTTATATAATAACATAAATAATAGAGGTAATAAATAGATGCATTATAGGATTGAAACAGACTTGTCGGGCAAGCTTGGATAATCGGTATATCCTTTTTCACCCGGAGTGTAGAAAGTAGATGAATCCGGTTGATTGAGCGGAGCATCAACTTTAAAACGTTCCACCAAGTCCGGATTGGCTATATAAGGAGCACCAAAAGCTACCAGATCGGCGTCACCGTCATTCAGCACCTGATTGGCTGTTTCCTTGTTAAACCCACGGTTAATGATCAGCGTGCCTTTATATATGGGCGGAAATGTTTAGCAACCTCTTGAATGGCCAAAGGATTCCCGGAGATATCGGTGAAAGGCTCTGTCAAATGCAAATAAGCCAGGTCGTAGTCATTCAATTTATCAACAATATAGTTATGTACAGCAATACTTTCTTCATCTAACATCATTCCTTGTATACCATGTAGTGAAGGATTTAACCGTACCCCAACCTGCTTAATATCCATTATGGTTTGCAGCTCATCTAGTATGTCGAATAATATACGGGCTCGGTTTTCTATTGAACCGCCGTACTGATCCTGACGTGTATTTGAATATAGGTTAAAAAACTGGTGCAACAGATAACCATTGGCTGCATGCAATTCGACTCCATCGAATCCGGCTTTCATTGCATTTATGGCAGCGTTCTTAAAGTCGCTTATCGTCTTTTGAATATCTTCTAACGTCATCTTGCGAGCTTTCACTGTATCTTTAAAACCTTCAAGGGTGAATACCTGAGCCATTGGGTTTAGAGCAGAAGGTGCCAATGGGAGTTCTCCGTTAAGTAAGTCGGGGTGAGACAATCTACCGACGTGCCATAACTGGGCGAAAATTTTTCCACCTTGCTGATGAACTGCATTGGTGACCAATTTCCAGCCTTCAACTTGTTCGTCCGTATAAATGGCTGGTACATTAATAGCTCCAACAGCATCACGGCTAACATAAGTTCCTTCTGTGATGATTAAACCTGCTGAACTCCGTTGCTTATAATATAGAGCTGTTAATTCGGTTGCTACATTACCAGGGTTATCTGAACGGCTACGGGTCATAGGAGCCATAACAATCCGATTTCTCAACTGTAATCCTTTTAAATCAAAGGATTCAAATAATATTTCTTTATTCATTGTGTCTTAATTATTTTATTAACAAAATAGGTACTGATTATTTATCTTATGCTGTTTTGATAAGATTATTTTAGCTTGACGACTACCTTTCCCTTTGCTCGTCCTGTTTCCACATAAGCCAAAGCCTCATTCGTAGCTTCGAATGGAAATACTTTGTCCATAACCGGACGTATAATTCCGGAATCAATAAGTGAAGTAATCTGGCTTAATTGATTTCCGTTTGCTCTCATGAAAAGAAAAGAATAGCTGACGCGATGCTGCTTTGCCTTATTTCGAACTTTATAGCTCAAAAGTGACAGAATCAATTTCATTATCCAACTTAATCCGATTCCTTTGGCAAAATCAGGATCGGGTGGTCCGGAAATGGATATAATTTTTCCTCCAGGTTTTAATATTTTTAGTGACTTTTCCAAGGTCTTTGTATCCTGACTATTCAAAACAACATCGTAATTTTTAAGTATTGTTTCAAAATCATCTTTTTTATAATCAATAACAATATCAGCACCAAGGCTCTTTACCAAATCAAAATTGGCAGCACTGGTTGTGGTGGCCACGGTAGCACCCAAATATTTTGCCAGTTGAATGGCAAATGTACCAACACCACCTGAGCCTGCTTGAATAAAAACTTTCTGACCTTTCTGAATATTTGCTTTTTCGATTAATGCTTGCCAGGCAGTTAAGCCTACCAAAGGTATCGAAGCGGCTTCTTCCATTGAAAGTTTTTGTGGTTTAATTGCCACATCTTTTTCGTTTATCGAAATGAATTCGGCGAAAGTTCCAATTCTATAGTCAGATGGCCGTGCATAGACTTCATCGCCGACTTTGAAATTTTGTACTTCATCGCCGATCTTAACTACAACTCCTGCCACATCGTGTCCAATTATAAACGGAGTCTTGTAAGGTAAAATAAGTTTGAACTCTCCTGATTTTATTTTTGAATCCAACAGATTAACACCTGCGGCATATACCTGAACCAATACATCATTTTTTTCTACTATTGGTTCTGGCACCGTGGCTAATTCTAAACCACTTTGTTTGCTGTACTGATTAATTATAAATGCTTTCATGTGAGATTAAATTTTAGTTCTATTTTGATTGACTAAGCCAAAAGCAATTTTTGGGGAAAGTCGGTTGATGAAATAAAGTAATTTTGAATCGCCTACCCGAATGATATATTTATCTTTCTTTAGTCCCAAAATTAATTCTTTTACCAAATTCTCCGGGCTTATTTTCTTGTTTTCTCTATCAGCAGTCATCTCGGTGGCAACTACAGGAGGTAGTAATTCAAATACTTTTACGTTACTCTTTAAAATCTGTAAATGTTTTCTGAGTGTTTCAGTATAAAAATGCAATGCTACTTTGGAGGCCGAATAGGTAGGTTCAATCACCGAAGGAACTAAACTCAAAATAGAAGTAGTATTGATGATTGCCCCTTCTTTTCTAGCCTTCAGCATCTCCATAAAAAGATTATTCAATCGGATAACACCGAGGTAATTGACATTTATTTCGTATGTAGCACCTTCAATATGTTTATTATTTGCAACACCTAGATTTAGCGGAGGACTCACCACACCGGCGTTATTATAGAGAATATCAATTCCTCCCAATTCCTTTATTTTATTAAACAATGATTGTGCATCACTTTCATTTGCTGCATCACTCTTTATTGCTACAACAGCAGGATACATTTTTTTTGCAGCATCCAGTTTGTCCTGATTCCTTCCAGTTATTATAACTTTTGCACCGTTTGCTAGAAATTGCTTTGTTGCTTCCAGTCCTATACCAGCTGTGCCACCTGTAATTAGCACTGTTTTTCCTTTTAATTCCATTTTTTTCTATTTTAGATGAAGATTTAAAAAATAATTATCCGGTAAGTGCTAAGACAGGCTTGCCGGAACTTTTCCATAATAACACCTGAGAGGTCCACTTTCCGAGCCGATAATGCAGAAATTACATTGAATACACTTTGCGTGTGTCTGCTTCCCGGCTTTGAACTTATTAACTAAATCCGATTCGAGTATAAATGGCCTTGACATGGAAACCATATCACATTTGTCATTATCAATAATGTCTTCTATTTCCTCTAAGTTCGTAATACCGCCTACAACAATCACCGGAATATTTACTGCATTCTTGATTGACATTGCAGCATCCAAATTATATAGGTTTTTGGGTTGGGGTTGAGGAAATGTATTTTCTGCAACAGCACCGATAATTCCTTTTACAAATTTGGGCATTTTATTCAACTTTTTATTTTGTGCCACCATAAGTTCCCATGGTACCTGTCCTCGCATTGTTGCCAGTCCGGCTTTTACCGTTCCATTAGAAACTTCAATTCCATCGCATCCTGCCTGCTCTAATAGTTTGGCTATCTTTACAGATTCTTCAATTGTAAGTCCATTTTTCAATGTTTCATAACCATTCATTTTTACAATCATTGGATAATTGCCCACTTCCTTTCTGGCTTTTTCAACTATTGTTTTAATAATTCTAAATCTATTTTCAGTATTTCCTCCCCATTCATCTGTTCTTTTGTTCATTCTGGGCGATACAAATTCTGAAAGTAAATATCCATGTGCTACATGAATTTGCACACCATCAAAACCTGCCTCTTTTGCATTCTTTATTCCCTGAACAAACGCTTCTATTACTTCTAAGATATCAGCTTTAGTCATTTCTTTAGCCTTATAGTCTGCTATTTTTGAAGGTGCAATAACCGGCATACCAGTCGCTTTCTCTTTTGTCTGACCACCACAATGATTAAGTTGTGCTATAATAGGAGTTCCCAACTCATGCATTTTTGTCGTTAAACACTTGTAAGCATCAATATGTTCGGCTTCATTTATCATAGACATATTATAGCCTGTACTCTTTCCTTGCTTATTTACTCCAATAAAGCCGGTTATAATTCCACCTACACCTCCTTTTGCTAATGCTTCGTACTTTTTAAGCAATTGTGGTGTAGGGTTACCTCTCTCATCACTCATTCCTTCATAGGTTGCCGATCTGATAATTCTGTTTGGAAATATTATTCCTGCCAAATTAATTGGTTCAAATACCTTGTTCATTTTTTCTTCCCTTTCTTGTGGTTATAGATATAATTTAGTACCTTTGCTTGCAAATTGCAAGTGCAAAGATAATGAAGAACTTGCAAATAGCAAGTAATTAAGAATGTTTTTATGAAAAAGATTAAAAAAAGATCAGATTGTCCTATTAGTTGTTCTCTAGATATTTGGGGAGATAAGTGGTCACTGCTGATTATCAGAGATTTGATGTTTGCCAAAAAGTGCAGATATAGCGATTTTTTAAAATCATCGGAAGGAATAGCTACCAATATTTTAGCCACTAGATTGCAGACGTTGGAAGAAAACAAGATTATTGAAAAATCAGAAGATCCGGAAAGCAAAGCAAAAGGATTATATAAGTTAACCCCAAGGGGGATTGACCTACTTCCCATACTGATTGAAATTGATTTGTGGTCTGAAAAATATTTTCCTATTCCGGAAGATATAAAAACAATGTTGATAGAGGTAAAAAAAGATAAGGTTGAATTTATAAAGAAATCGATTGAGGAATTAGAAAATAATGATTAAAGCTTTTCATAGCCACAAACAGACGTTTTTTTGCATCTTTTGTTCTGCGAGGGTTATTTGTTCGTGCTTTTAACATTTACTTGAAAATCTTATCCTTTAAGCGACCGCCTTTACGAAAAAGACGGAGGGCGAGTATTAAATCAGAAGACGATAATGAGTTTTTTCGAATTCTAAGTAGTTGTAGCTAACTCTTTTTTACGATTATAGAACCTCATAAATCTTTTGTTTTATATGAAAGCATTATGTTAGTAATCGTAATGGCCATTACCGTAATGGTCATTACGATTACAAATATGCAGGATTTATTCCTATTGTTACTGTTTTTCTTCTTTTTGGGAGAAGTAACAGGTTACTAACAATTCGATTTATTCCAGAATCTCCTCTATCTTATACATTTAATACAAGGCTTACACAAATAATCCCCTTTTTACAATAAAAAGTACACATCAAAATGTTTTAAAAAGACTAATATTGCATAGATTTTAATCTAAAACTATAAATATATATGCAATAATACTATGCAAAAATCGCTGAAACTATTATTACTGTTGTGTTGTGCACCAGTCTTCCTGTTACATTCTCAAAACAGAATTGAAACGGACTTGTCGGGAAAGGGTTGGAAACTTTGGTATGACAAGAATGCTTCGTGGAAAAATGATCAATTATTTCTTCCTTCAGAAAATATTAAATCAATACCGGCTGCTTTACCAACTGGTGGATGGAACTCACTTCAAGGAGCCAAAGAGGTAAGTGTTCCTGGTACGGTGGAAGAATATCTACAGGTTAAACCGGGACCGGAAGGGGATATTCAGGGGGTGAGCTGGTGGTTTCGTACTGTCGCCATTCCTAATGTTGCTAAGGGTAGTAAATTGTTGCTCCGTTTTGAAGCGGCACGTTATCGTTCGGAGGTTTACATTAACCAGAAACTTGCTGGTTATGATTTAACAGGAAATACTCCTTTCGAGGTTGATATTACTAATTATGCTAAACCCGGAGAGACAGTGCAATTGGCATTGCGTGTTACTGATCCGGGTGGAAATTATGATTGGAGGGATGGCGATGTAGTTAACTGGGGAAAATATAAAGTGCCGGGAAGTCATGCTTTTGGTGGAATTACCGGACGTGTGAAATTGGTTTCGTGTGCTCCGGTTTATGTGGACGATATTTATGTTCAGAATACTCCTGCTATTACGGAGGTTAATCCGAAAATAACTGTTGTAAACAGCACTGCAAAAGCAGTTGTCCGGAATATTATAGTCCGGGTAGTTGATAAGAAAAATCCCGATACTGAAATTGCACGTCAGGAAATAAAGAATGTGAAATTGAAACCGGGAGAGAATCTTGTCTCTGCTAAGATATCTGCATCTGATGCAAAGTTATGGGATACAGAGAATCCAAATCTGTATGTTTGCAAGGTTTCTATAACTGATGGAAAGAATGCCATAGATGAGGATAATAAAGTATTCGGGTTCCGTTGGTTTGAACCAGTGGGACAAGGTTCGGATGCTATGTTTCGTCTCAATGGAAAGCGGATTGTACTGCGTACTGCCATCAGCTGGGGATTCTGGCCTATAAATGGCATTTATCCAACAGAAGAATTGGCCGAGAAACAGATACGTATTGCTAAGGCAATGGGACTGAATATGCTGAATTTCCACAGATGTATTGGTGCTCCTGTTGTGCTGGAGAAAGCGGACGAACTGGGATTGCTTTATTATGAGGAACCGGGTAACTACCGCAGTGGGCAGAATCCCGATAATCCGTTTGGGCATACCCTGATGCACGAGAAAGTGATGCGGATGGTGAAGCGTGATCGTAGTCACCCAAGTCTGGTAATGTTTAACATGATCAATGAAGCCGGACCGGTAAGTGAGGATATATTGAAACTGAATATCAGTGATATGCTGGAAGCTCATAAACTGGACCCGACACGTACCATTACCCGCACTTCTGCATGGTGCAGAGCGGAAGAAAATGAACAGGCACGTATTCATCTTCGCCCTAATGATACAACGGTTTACTGGAAAGGTTGGTATGATTTCCATCATGCAGGTGGTCCTCAGGCGTGGAACCAAAGCTTTTATAAGAGTCCTACTGATTATTACAACTATACGGCAAATAAAAAGGACATTGTTTTCTGGGGAGAAGAGGGAGCTATATCTACTCCTCCACGATTGGAGAAGATAAAGAGCGCACTTGAGGCTTCACCTAATATGGGTTGGGATGGTGCTATGTATTTGGATTGGTACAAGACTTTTGATAATTTCCTTACCCGAAAAAATCTTCATCCCGCATTTCCAACTGTTGATGCATTTACCGTGGCAATGGGAAATATTTCCATCGAACATCAGGGACGTAAGATTGAGACTATTCGCCTGGATAACTATACGGATGGTTATGCCATTAATGGATGGGAAGCGCAGACTATTGAGAACCATTCAGGGGTTGTGGATTGTTTCCGGAACTTGAAAGGCGATACTGCGCTTATTGCACGGTACAACCAGCCGCTTTATGTTGCCGTGAAAGTACGTAAGCAGATAGTTGAACTGAATGATAAAGTGGTTACTGATTTTTATATCATCAACGAGAAGAATCTTAAAGGAGCTCACAAACTTTCAATTTCCGTGAAAGACCCTGAAGGTAAAGCTATTTTTAGTAAGGAAGTTGAAACAACAATTGCCGGAGGCGATGTTTACGGACAACTTATAGCTGAGGGTATTGAGATTCCAACTTCTGCAATCGCTGGAATGCATCGCATAGATATAGTTCTTTCTGATAATGCTGGTAATAATAAAGCTTCAGGAAGCGATCAGTTTCTGGCGGTTGACTGGCGTTCAACTAAGCTTGGTGGTAACGGAGCTGTATGGGAACACAACGGTGTTCTGAAGAACTTTCTGAATAATGATAAAAAACTTTCAGTAACGGACTACTCTGATAATGCCAAACATCTTGACTGGATTGTAGTATCCCGACCACCAATGGGAGGTAACCTAAGTGTTGTACCAACAGATCAGCTTCTTACTGTTGATGGAAAACAGGGTGTAACTGTATCATTTTACAGAGACAATAAATTTCAGGACAAGATATCACAGCGGACAGACCGGGATATTAATTTCAATGTAGCAATGGGGGCTACCCCTGATCCTTCTGTAACAAGTACGGAAAGGTATAATGCCCGCTGGGAAACACAAATTATTCCTGCCGTGAGTGGTGCGTATTACCTTGAATTGCAGACAAGTGGGGCTAGCCAACTAACAATAAATGGTGCTACTATTATAGATATAACGAAAAACAGTGGCGGACGTGATAAGGTGTTGGTAAATTTCACAAAAGGAAAACCATTTAATCTGAGTATTGATCTTGTTCAGGTTAAAAATATAGCTGGCTTATGCCGTTTGCAATGGTCGGCACCGGAAACGAATGCTGCTGATCCGCAAAAGCTAATAGACCGGGTGGCAAAAGAAGGAACAACGCTTATTCTGGTTGATAATGCAGATACATGGATGGACCTGATTACTAAAAATACCAAAGTAACCTATTCCGGTAAGTTTCAGGTGGGCACAGCCTGGCTTGGAGGTGTTCATTTCGTAAAACAGCATCCATTATTCAGCGGTCTGCCAACCAATGATAGTATGAATTGGCCATATCAGGCAGTGGTGAAGAATGGTTCCGAAAGTTATGGCCTTGAAGTGGAAGGTGAGGAGCTGGTTGCCGGAGCATATCATTGTTATCCGCTTAAACTGGGAACGGCTGTAGGTGTTATTCCTTGTGGTAAAGGTAAGGTTGTCTTTTCCACACTGGATATTTGCGGGAATCTGACTTCAAAAGAATCATCGGCCAGTGTAGCTAAAAAGTTGCTATGCAATTATATTGAGAATGCCGGTAAATAAATTATAAGAAAGGCTCTTGCGTTGGATTTTAACCTATGCAAGAGCCTTTTTTATTTTTGAGACTATTATTATAATACACTCTTAATTTTGATGTTACATTTATCTGATAGGTACCCAGATTTCTTCTTCCGATTCAGGATCATTGTTCTTGTATTTCTCGCCCATCAAATCAAAATGTTCTCTGTTATCAAGTTCATAGTCTGATTTAGGTAACCATTCATTGAATATGAATTGAAACGTTTTGGGAAAAGAACTAGGAGCTCCTTTATGAATAAAAACGGCATAAAGACCGCCATTCAGGGTATAAGTTTCCATATTATCCGGAATGTCATTAAAGTTGGTAACTTCTATAGCTGCCCACTTTTCGAACTCAGTCTGTGAATTGAAATCTTTAAAATCAAGATTCTTATTGTATACCTGTAAGCAAAATAAATCAGCGCTAATAGTGTTTTTTATCTCTTTTCTGTGAGGCATAAAACTGTGCCACAATTCAAATGTCCGATCGTTTGATAAAGTCATATTTAGCCTTTTACCCACCAGTTTTTTCTCTGCTAAAAGTTCTATTCTTGGTTCCATATAGTATTGTTCTAGCTTTCTCTTTTTCCGTGAAGCAACAGATTAACAGCATCCTGTGGTGAACCGGCTTTGACTACAGTTCCTGAGTTTACAAAATAAATCTCGTCGGCATTTGCTATTGTGTTCAGACGGTGAGCAATGATAACTTTCGTTGTACTATTAGGTAATCTTTGCAGAATCTCTTCAAGCAATTGCTCGCTTACTGTATCAATATTGGCTGTGGCTTCATCAAGTATCAGCAGTTTCGGTTTGCGAAGTACAGCCCGCATAAAGGCAATAAGCTGCTTTTGTCCCAGACTTATATCTTCACTGTTCAGGTTAATGGTGGTTTTTAGTCCATCATCAAACTTATCTATTAACTCATGCAGTCCGGCATCTTCTATCTTTTGAATAGATTCGTTTTCTGATAGCTGGTTGAACTCTTCATTGCCATAGATTATATTATCGAGCACTGTTCCGGAGAAAAGAAATGGGTCTTGCAGAATAAATCCGATGTTTCTGGCTCTCTCTTCGGAGTGATAACAACGAATGTCTTTTCCTTCAAAGAATATAGTTCCTTTGGTTGGGTCGTAAAGTCGGGCTATCAATGAAGCTGTAGTTGTTTTTCCTCCACCGGTAGGACCTACAAATGCGTATGTTTTACCCGATTCCAGATTGAAACTAATGTGTTTCAGTACTTCATTTCCATTCGGATAGCTGAATGTTACGTCTTTGAAAGATAAAAGCGAAGCATCAGATTCACTCTTTTTGCATTCCATGATTGGCAGATTACTCTCCATCGAAAAAATATGTGAAATACGATCCCATGCAGCCAGTGCAATCTGGAAGTTTGTCCATAATGCGGCAATACGTCTCAATGGATCATAGAAGTAATTTATATAAGTAAGGAAACTGATTAGGAAACCGACTGTAAATTGTCCTTGCATGATAAGATAAATACCAAAGGCAAGCACTATAAATTGTCCGATGTTGGAACAAAAGCCGTAGATAGGCAGGAACAAAGTATTGGCTAGTCCGGCTTTTACTGAAGCCTGATAATTTTTTTCATTGCTTTCATCGAATTTCTTTTTAAAGTAATCACGTCTGTTGAATGCCGTAATCACCTTGAAGTTTGTAAGGTTCTCCTGCACCTCAGCACTTAAATCGCCCATGGTTCTCATGCTTATTTCATTCTTCTTTTTTACCCATCTGGAAGAAGCTTTGGTAAATCCCCAAAGGACAATGGCAGGTACCAGAGCCGTAGCTCCCAGTTTAAAGTTGATGCATAGCAATGCTACCGCAGCACCTGCGATGAAGAAAACACTATTCATAAACTGAATAAGCGATTGCGAGAAGAACTGATTTAGTTTGTCGGTATCGTTGTTTATCCTTGAAATCAAGTCGCCCGATTTATTCTGGTAGAAGAAGTCGACAGGCAGCTCCTGCAACTTCCAGAAAAGACGGTTACGGATTTTAAAGAGCATTCTTTGCCCCACACCACCCATCACTTTGCCCTGAATAGCTCCGGTGGCAAGTACTCCGAGATAGATCAACAGCAAGTAACATGAAATGGTAAGAACCCCGTTAAACTGTTTGGTCTGCATATATTCATTTACTGCAATACCTATCAGAAAAGGGGCAATCATATTAAGCACGGCGTTAATGAGAATATTAATGGTGCAGATGATGAGACTTCTTTTCTCATCTTTCAGCAACTCCCAGAACTTTTTGTAGTTAAATTGGGTGATGCTTTTCTGCTCTTCTGTATTTGATAATTTATAGTTCATAATAGCTGGTACTTTTCTGCGAATTGTATATCTGAATATATTCAGGACAGTTAGTTATAAGTTCCTGATGTGTTCCTTTGGCAATCATCTCACTTTCCATAATAAGAATGATCTGGTCGAAATCTTTAATAGACGAAATCTTTTGTGTGACAGATATAAGCGTAATTCCAGGATAATTGCGCTCGATATTTTTTAATATTTTCTTCTCGGTCTTATTATCTACTCTGGCAGTGAAATCATCTAAAAGCAACACTTTTGGGTTAAGAGCCAATGCACGTGCCAGCATAATTCGCTGTTTCTGTCCGCCGGAAAGACTCGTTCCCCGTTCACTTGCCATTGTATCAAGCTTGTTTGGAAGTGCATTGATGAAGTCTCTCAGTTCGGCTGTATCAATAGCTTTTTCCAATGATTCTTCTGTAACCTGATTGCTGAAAGCAATGTTTTCACGAATACTCATATTGAAAATAATACTGTCCTGAAAAACAAACCCTACCTGACTGTGAAATGTCTCTGCATTGTATTGGCTGACTACATTCCCTTCAAAACTAATTGTTCCGTAGTTCGGGGTAATCAATCCGGTTAGTGCATAGAGTAACTGGCTTTTTCCTGCAGCGGTTGGACCAATAACAGCGGTGCGACTGCCTGCTTCTACAGAAAAAGAAATATCCTTCAAAGCAGGTTTCCCGTTATATATCACCGAAATATCGTCTACTTCAATGTTTCCGATTATATCATTTGTAATCTTACCTTCTTCAATAGTTTCGGGAACTTCGAGCACTTCTTTTACTCTTTTGTATGACACGCTGGCCTGAGAAATAATATTACTCATAAATCCTATCACCATAATAGGGAAGAAGAGAATGGACAGATAACTGTTGAACGCAGCAAAATCACCCAAAGTCATGCTGCTGCTTATTACAAAATGTCCTCCCAGCAGTACCGTTATAAGTATGGAAGCATCTGCAATGAATGAAATAATAGGAATAAGGGTAGAGAATAAAGCTACAATTGAGAGTCCTATATTTCTGGCTTCGCCGTTGGTGCTGATAAACTTATTATATTCCTTTTGCTGTGCATTCATTATGCGTATAAGCATTGACCCCAGAATACTTTCATTGATAACCAGATTCAGTTTGTCAATGGCCTCCCTGCTCTTCTTAAACTTCGGCTTTGCCTTGCGCATAGTGAAATAGAATGAACCCGATATGGCAGGAATGATGACCAGAATAGCCAGAGTCAGTTGCCAGTTGATGCTGAATAACAGTACAATAACGCCGATAATAATGAACACGGAGGATACAATGGATACCACAGCCTGAGCAACAAACTGCTTGATGGAATCTATGTCCGAAGTCAGGTTGGTGAGTAACTTCGATGGATTGGCCTGCTGTATGTATGCATAGCTCTGTCTCAGAATCTTGTCCGATAACTTCCGGCGGGTATCTTTTGCTACCTTCTCTGAAGTGTATGTCTGAACAACATTTTGCAGCAAGGTAAATATACTGATAAGTAATGCTGCTCCAAGAAAAGCCGCTGCAATCAGTTTGAAATTTATGTTTCCTTTTGACAAACTATCAATTGTGTATGATATAATCTTGGGTAGCGCTAAATTGATAACATTGCTTAGCAGAGCGAATAAGAGCATCCAGCTATTCATCTTTGCATAAGGCTTTAGTAGAGCAAATAAACCGGAATTATTATTTTTTCTTTCTTTCATTTTTCAAATTTTGCTCAAATTTAGAGTATTTGCGAGATATTCATGAGCTCAAAAGGTATAAAAAATCTTTATCTATAGAATAAATGTGGTTAGAACTGGTGACATCTTGTGATTTTTATCCTATTCCTGTGACTAATTTTGTATTAAAAAAGTAAATATGAATCTGAAAACTAAGCGATCGACCGGATTCTGGAGGGAACTTACAAATAATATTTAATTGTTTATTAATGATAAAACAGATAAAATTCCTTAATAAGTTGCGATAATATTTTGTTGTTACCAATTAGTAACATACTTTTGTTACCGATAAGTAACAACTAATATTTTTTATGGATAAAACTGATACACTGGTTAAAAACAGAGATCTGACGGAAAAGAAGATTCTGGATGCGGTAGGGGAGATAATCACTGAATGCGGATTTGAAAAGGTAGGCATAAATGCGGTTGCACAACGGGCTAATATTTCAAAAATGTTGATATACCGTTACTTTGGTTCTATTGACGAGCTTATTATGCAGTACATACTTAAATATGATTACTGGATAAATATTCCTACTGATGCTATTCCTGAGATTAATAATCTGGGTGATTTTCTAAAAGAGATGTTTAGGCAGCAGATTTACCAGTTGCGTAAAGATGTGGCACTAAGAAGATTGTGCAGATGGGAACTCTCAACTGATAACCCGGTTACTGTAGGCCTTCGCGAGCAGAGAGAGAAAAATGGATCCCGACTGGTGGAGGTCATGAGTAAACTGGCTGCTGTTCCACAGGATGAGGTGGCTGCTCTGGCAAGTGTATTATCTGCATCTATAAGTTATCTGGCAATGCTTGAAGAGTTGTGTCCGGTGTACAATGGCATATCCATACAAAGTGATGCTGGCTGGGAGCAGTTAGCAAAAGGGATCGATACAATTATAGATTTATGGATAAACAACTTAAAGCAATGAAAAGGATTTTTATAATAATAATTTTAGGAGTGATTGGTATGAATAATATGTATGCTCAAAATAAGGATTTTATATTTCTGGTAGAACAAGCAATCAAAGCACCTTCAGGGCACAATACTCAACCCTGGAAATTTAAGATAGAAAGTAGCAGAATTATTATATACCCTAACTTTGACAGAGCTTTGCCGGTAGTGGACAGCAATCACCGGGAGCTGTTTATCAGTCTTGGATGTGCAACGGAAAATCTTTGCGTAGCAGCCCGCCACATGAAGTATCTGCCTGCTGTTTCTTTAAGCAATGAAGGAACAATTACTGTTGAGCTGGTAAAAGAGCAGACTCTTGAGGATGAAACACTATTTGAGGAAATAGCAAAAAGACAAACGAATCGTTCAAAATATAATGGAAAAGAAGTAGCTGATGCCACTTTAAAAAGCATTATTGAAAAGTGTGGCACAGGTGAAGCATCCATTTATTCCTGGAAAAAGAATACCGCACCTTTTGATTCTTTGAAAGAGTATGTAAAAGAGGGAAATATTCTGCAAATGGGCGATACTCTTTTCACCACGGAACTGAAGTCATGGATTCGCTTTAACAAAAGACAATCAGAAAAAGCAAACGACGGACTGAGCTATGCTACTTTTGGTGCACCCAATATGCCATCGTTTATTTCCAAACCGATAATGAATTCATTCCTCAACAGCAAGAAACAGAATAATGCAGATATGGCAAAAATTAATTCGTCTTCACATCTTGTGCTGATAACCTCTAAGGAAAATAGTATTCAGGGATGGATTAATACAGGTCGTTGTCTGGAACATTTTCTGCTTGAAACAACAAAAGCCGGAATTGCTAATGCTTACATAAATCAGCCTTGTGAGATTCTGAATCTGCAATCAGAAATGCGTTCTGAATTCCCAATCAATCACGAATATCCTATGATACTTATGCGTATAGGATATGCAAAGCCGGTGGCCTACTCAAAGCGAAAAGATGTTAGTGAAGTGATTGTGAATTACAAGTTTATTGAAGAGCTGAATAAGGCTATGGTTTCAGAATAATAATGTTTTTCTTGAATTGAGTCGAGTAGGCCTGAGCATTTCAGCTCAAGCCTACTCGACTCAATATTTTTTTTTTAAATTATTGGAGAATAAATATTAGCCATTCACCAATTAATTACAACCATTGCTCAATGATTTAGTCAGCTCAGGTTATATTTTGTAAGAGTCTGGCGATACTTTATTCTGTTATATGTATCTATGTGATTCCCTTATCTTTCATATAGATAAGTTCATTAAAAAGACATACATTTGCATAACATAATATTTTCTGTATGGATGCGTTAAATGTAAGTTTCGAGAATATATTAAATACGAAGGATGCTTCAGCCGAAGCATTTGGTGATGATGTGATTGTTTATACAATCAAGAATACTGATGAACAACAGCCTCTTGATGCGAGTATGCCGTCTATTCGGATAGATGCTGTGACTTTCATTCTTTGTAAATATGGCGATATTTCTTTCACTGTTGATTACAAAAACTATCGGTTGACAAAAGGAATGATGTTATCGCTGAGTAAGCTTCACATATTGGATGATATTCATATGGGGAAGAATTTTGAAGGATATGGCCTTATTTTCTCTGAGAAATTTATAATGTCTATTGTTGAAGAAATACAAATCATCAAGAAATTGACAACATCTAGTCGTACTAGCCCTTTACTTATGCTTGAAAATGATAATATGCAACTCATCACAGATATTATAGGACACATAAAGAGAGGCATAAAAGCAAGCGATCATATCTGCCAAAAAGAACTGATTAAAAATGAAGTAAGTAACTTTATTCTGGAAATTGCGAATATCACTTATAAGACAAGATACAAAAACGAGAATGATGCATACAAAGAAGATTCCAAAGATAATATTATTCAGAATTTTATAATGTTGATTTTGGGGCATTGTAAAGAGCAGCATGAAGTTTCGTTTTATGCAAAAGAATTGTGCATTACACCTGGTCACCTTTCACGTGTTTTGAACGCTTTCAGTGGTAAATCTGCTATGAAATGGATTAGTGATGCTTTGATTTCAGAAGCAAAGATATTACTACGTAAACCTGGTACCAACATTCAGCAGATTTCGGAAGAGCTTCATTTTGGAGAGCAATCTTCTTTTAGTAAATTTTTCAAGAAGCACACAGGGATTACTCCTATAGAATATAGAAATAAAATTCTGGAAAGTCAACCCATTTAATATTTCGTTATTTAATATAATCATTTCAGTACTCAAAAATAGAATTTCGATATCTTTTTTCGGTGTGGATATTGTAACATCACTTATCTTTGAGTTATAAATCAATATTATATGATTAAAGGATATAATATAATACGATTAGCTATCAGTAAATTTTTATCAAATTAGCATATAAGTTTATGAGAAAGAAACAAATTCGTCCATTAAGCAATAAAAACGCCTTATTTGCGGCACTAGGCTTAAGTGTGTTTTTAAATGCAATTATACTTCTGGCCAGAATATACAATGGTAGCGATATAACTAGCAATCCGAGTATGACTATTACTTTTATTGAAAATTTCATTATATTCTACGTGCTATTTTTATTTAATTTCAGAATAATACAAAATGGATGGAAATTAAAAAATAAAGTTTTAGTGCTTGTAATCGGCTCATTATTGATTGCATCTATATTGAGCATAGTTCTTTCATGGGCTTGGGTTAAGGCTTTACCCACCGGCAGTAATATTTCATTAAAATTTCTAACTACGATAATTCTGAGTATAAGTTTAACGGCAACTGCCATTGTTGTATTGTTGACAATGCTGCATTTTGTGTGGGATCAGCGTCTGCAAAATATTCTTAATGAGCAGGCATTAATAACGGAGAACATACGTAATCGTTACGAGGCATTGAAAAATCAGGTGAACCCGCATTTCCTGTTTAATTCATTAAATACCTTGAATGGTTTAATTGGTTTCGATGATGATAAAGCTCATGAATATGTAGAGAAATTATCATTCATGTTTCGCTATACCATGCAGCACAATACTGTTTTACAACTAGAAAAGGAATTGGATTTTATCAAGTCATATATTTATTTGATGAAAATACGTTATAGTGATAATTTACAGGTAGAAATTAACTGCAATGAAAAATATAACGCATACTACATAATGCCATTCAGCCTGCAGCTACTTATTGAAAATGCAGTCAAGCATAATGTTATCAGCAACAAGTATCCATTGGTCATTACTGTAGATATAACTGACCATGATAGTATCAGAGTGAGAAATGTAATCCGTCTTAAAAGTGATGTGGATGGTGATAACGGGAAAATCGGTTTGGCAAATTTGAGTGAACGATACCAACTTTTTTTTCACAAAGAGATTATCATTACAAACACTTCAGGAGTTTTCTGTGTAGAAATACCTTTGGTGAAAGAATTGGAAACAACTAAAAGAATGTGATTATGAAAACCGTTATAGTTGAAGATGAATTTATTGCTGCACAAGCTTTGGAACGCTTAATTCGCGAAGTGGATAAAGAGATTCAAGTTGTGGCAGTTCTGCAAAGTGTGGAAGAAAGTATAGAGTGGTTTTCGCAAAATTCTGCACCCGACTTTGTCTTTATGGATATTCATTTGGGTGATGGCTCTTCCTTTTCTATTTTTGATAAGACAAACATTACTTGCCCTATTATTTTCACAACCGCTTACGATGAATATGCGTTAAAATCCTTTGAGTTGAACAGTATTGATTATTTGTTGAAGCCGATTAATAAAAAAGATCTGGAACGGGCTATCGGAAAATTCAGGAACTTTACGTCTAAAAACGATAATGCTGATATGGTTGCCAATATACTTGCAACGCTGCAACAGACGAAAGATATCTATAAATCCCACTTCCTGATACCGTATAAAGATAAGTTACAGCCGTTGGCTGTAGATAGAATTGCTTTTCTTTATTCAGAATTTAAGATTGCTAAGATTACTACTTTCGATGGACAAACATTTACGATGGATTATTCACTGGATGAGCTTTCAAGGCAACTCGACCCATCGTTGTTTTTCAGGGTAAACCGTCAATACATAATAGCTCATAAAGCAATTAAAGATATTTCTATTTGGTTCGGCGGTAAATTATCTGTGAATTTGTATGTGTCTACGCCCGAAAAGATCATTGTAAGTCGTGCCCGCGTTCCTGGCTTTAAGGAGTGGTACACTAAATAAATAGTCTTTCAACCTCATTTAAAGCAGCCCCGGAAATAGATATCCATTTCCGGGGCTGCTTTCTTTTAATCTATATCAAGGAAATTCTTCAGTCTCTTTTTCTTTCATTTCGGTATTTCAAATAACCCTTTCGGTCTTTTTTTTAAGAATATAAACATACTTACGACGTAATTTTGAATTCTAAATATCAACTAAATGATTAATAATTAAAGGATTCATAAAACCAGGTATTTTAAATATATTAGAAAAAATGAGAAAACTATTTTTTACCGGAGGACTATGTTTATTACTTCCATATCATATTCTGGCACAGGAACAGACCGATTCTTTACGTAACCGGACCGACAAGTATATAACCACAAATTTTTCGGCCAGCCGTACGCTTGATGTACAGTTTGAACAAAATACAAATGCAGATTACAAACTGAAGCAGAATGATCAGACCTTGGAAAAAGGAACTGTGAGTAATTTCTCAAAGGTAAAGGTGTCTTCTGCTTTTTCTATTTTAAATGCAAAGCAGTGGAGACTTTTCGGGAATGCACACTATAATTATTATCATTTCAATTTGGAAGATATAGAGCTCCCTTTAGGACAAAGTCCTGCAATGCCTGCAAATAGGAATGATGAATATCATTATTGGGATGTTTCAGTAAGTGGGTCTTATCGCACTAAACTGTTAAACAAGACAATAATAGGCATATCTACTTTTGCTTTGGATGGTTCTGACAAAGGAGTTGAAAGGATAAAAGGATCTGTAACTGCGATGATGGTATTAAAACATACTCCTACAACAGTGATAAATTTAGGACTTGCAGGTATGATTGGTGCAAGTTTAGTTCCGGTAATTCCTATTTTTTCATATTGGCATAAATTCAATTCTGAATGGTTGTTAGATATTACAATGCCTAAATATGCTTATTTGAGGCATTATTTTACAAAAAAAGACAGATTATCTTTTGGAATGTCCTTGGACGGCGACGAATTTTATATACATTCCAAAGAAGATGCAATGTCTAAGGTTTGCTATTTCAGCAAAAATGAAATAAAAGCAGAAGTGATATATGAATCACTAATAGGAAAACATTTTTATCTGACGTTCCGTGGCGGAGGGATACAGCCATTCTCTAA